>JAGBKK010000033.1 GCA_017934045.1 Neisseriaceae bacterium
CAGCAAAGACTTCGCCCCTTTGCCCACAGGCATTCGTCATACGCCGTTCAATGATATTGACGCGTTAAAACAAGTGATTAACGACAAAACTTGTGCGTTTATTGTCGAACCCATTCAAGGCGAAAGTGGCGTTTTGCCTGCGGATAAAGCGTTTTTACAAGCCGCACGCGAGTTGTGCGACCAGTTTCAGGCTGCCTTGATTTTTGACGAAGTGCAAACGGGTATGGGTAGAACAGGCAAGTTGTTTGCTCATCAGCATTACGGCGTTACGCCTGATATTTTAAGTTCAGCCAAAGCCTTGGGCTGTGGTTTTCCAATCGGAGCAATGCTCTGCACCGAAAAATACGCCACCGCTTTCACGCCAGGTTCGCACGGCACCACTTTTGGCGGCAACCCTTTGGCATGTGCGGTGGGCAATGCGGCATTTGATATGATCAACAACCCCACCACTTACGCCAATATTGAACGCCAAGCACAATTATTGCGTGATGAACTCGCCGATATTTGTGGCAATGGCAAAGTGTTCGCCCAAATTCGTGGTATGGGCTTATTGTTGGGTTGCGTTTTGAACGAGACCTATCAAGGCAAAGCAGGCGATTTTGTCAAAGCCGCCTTGCAAGAAAAACTGATGATTTTACAAGCAGGAGCGAATGTCGTGCGTCTTGCTCCGTCTTTATTATTGACTGATGAAGATAGACAAGAAGGTGTCAAACGCTTAAAACAAACCGCACAACGCTTTCAGGCTGCCTGAAAACCAAATCATTATTCGAAACAGGCGAAGCAATCTCCTAAAAATCTGTAAGGATTTTTAGGAGAGCCCATTTGTTGTGATGGCATATTGCAAAATATTTTAACTTCACTTCGTTCATTAAACGCTGTTTCAGGCTGCCTGAAAACATTGATAGGACAACAAAATGAAAAAATACGCCGATTTGCGTGAGTTTATTGCTTTTTTAGAACAAAACGGCAAACTGAAACGCATTCAAACACCTATTTCGCCTTATTTGGAAATCACCGAAATTGCCGACCGTGTGTTGCGACAAGGTGGTGCGGCGTTGTTGTTTGAAAATCCTGTGTCTCAATTTGGTGAAAAATACCGCTTTCCTGTGTTGGCAAACTTGTTCGGCACGGCAGAACGCGTGGCGTTAGGTATGGGTGCGGACAGCACGGCAAAATTGCGTGAAATTGGGCAAACATTAGCAGAACTCAAAGAACCGCAACCGCCCAAAGGCTTGAAAGACACGCTTTCCAAAGCGTCTATGCTCAAAGCCTTGTGGGATATGTCGCCTAATGTGGTGAAAAAACCGCCTTGCCAAGAGATTATTATTGAAAAAGACGATGTGGATTTAAGTCAGTTGCCCATTCAATATTGTCATCAAGACGATATTGCACCGTTAATCACTTGGGGTTTAACGGTAACGCGTGGTCCGCATAAAAAACGCCAAAATTTAGGCATTTATCGTCAGCAAGTGATTGGCAAAAATCGTGTGATTATGCGGTGGTTGGCTCATCGTGGTGGAGCGTTGGATTATCGTGCATTTCGAGCAGAAAATCCTGACAAACCCTATCCTGTGGCGGTGGCATTAGGTTGCGACCCTGCCACTATGTTGGGTGCGGTAACGCCTATTCCTGATACACTCTCCGAATATCAATTTGCAGGCTTACTGCGTGGTGCGAAAACCGAAGTCGCCAAATGTATCGGCAGCGACCTGCAAGTGCCAGCGAGAGCGGAAATGGTGTTGGAGGGTTTTATTTATCCCAACGACACGGCGATTGAAGGTCCGTATGGCGATCACACAGGTTATTACAACGAACAGGACGAATTTCCTGTTTTCACCATAGAACGCATTACACAGCGAGAAAATGCCATTTATCACAGCACTTACACAGGCAGACCGCCTGATGAGCCTGCGGTGTTGGGCGTGGCGTTAAACGAAGTGTTTGTGCCGATTTTGCAAAAACAGTTCCCTGAAATTGTGGATTTTTATTTGCCGCCAGAGGGTTGTTCCTACCGTATGGCGATTGTCTCCATTCGTAAAGAATACGCAGGACACGCGAAGCGTGTGATGATGGGGATATGGTCATTTTTACGCCAATTTATGTACACCAAATACATTATTGTGGTTGATGACGACATTAACTGCCGCGACTGGAAAGATGTCATCTGGGCAATCACCACGCGAGCCGACCCTGTGCGAGATTGCGTGTTAATGGACAATACGCCGATTGATTACTTGGATTTTGCCAGCCCAGTAAGCGGCTTGGGCGGCAAAATGGGTATAGACGCAACGAATAAAATAGACGGCGAAACCAACAGAGAATGGGGACGCGTGATTACCAAAAACCCTGCGATTGTGGCAAAAATCGACAGTATTTGGGGGGAATTGGGGTTGTGAATTGCCGTTCAGGCTGCCTGAAAATCATTCAAATAAAACGGTGGGCAGAAATGCCCACCTGATTAGCAAATTTACGCCGTTAGCGTGCCTTTGGTTGATGGCGTTTTTCCTGCCATTCTTTCATCGAACGAAACAGCCATTCGCAACGCTCTGCCAAACGCCTTAAACACGGTTTCTGCTTGGTGATGAGCGTTTGATCCACGCAGATTATCAATATGCACGGTTATCATCGCATGATTGACCAAGCCGTGAAAAAACTCTTCCACCAAATCCACATCAAAATTACCAATGCGAGACCGTGAAAAATCAACGCTAAAAAACAGCCCTGCCCTACCTGATAAATCCAACACCACACGGCTTAACGATTCGTCCAACGGCACATACGACATACCATAACGACAAATGCCTGTTTTATCGCCCCAAGCATGTCGCAAGGCTTGTCCCAAAGCAATACCAATATCTTCCACCGTATGATGATCGTCAATGTGGGTGTCGCCTTTGGCTGTAATTTGCAAATCAATCAAGCCGTGGCGTGCAATTTGGTCTAACATATGATCCAAAAACGGCACACCTGTGTTTAACTTGGCAATGCCTGTGCCGTCTAAATTTAATTCGATAGCAATTTGCGTTTCGTTGGTGTTGCGTTGAATGGTGGCGGTTCTCATCGCATTATTCCTAAATTCAAAAGGTTAAATCATAACATAAAGATAAGTTTTTAACTTCACTGCATTCCTTGAACTGTGTTTCAGGCAGCCTGAAAAAACAAAAACACGCTAAAATAACACTTTTTGACAATAGGAAATCGGTTATGAAAATCTTGGTTATCGGTTCTGGTGGCAGGGAGCATGCTTTGGCGTGGAAGTTGTCGCAATCGAATAAAGTGTCGCAAGTGTTTGTTGCGTCAGGCAATGTTGGCACGGCGAAAGAAAATAAAATTCAAAATATCCACTTAACGCAACACGCTGATTTAATTGCCTTTTGTCAGAAAGAAAATATTGCTTTTACGGTGGTGGGTCCCGAAGCTCCGTTAGCAGCAGGCATTGTGAATGATTTTCAGGCAGCGGGTTTGCAGATTTTTGGTCCCAGCAAAGAAGCGGCACAGTTGGAGTCGTCCAAAGATTTTGCCAAAGCGTTTATGGCTCGTCATCATATTCCGACTGCGGCGTATCAAACTTTTAGTAATGCCGATGACGCTCACGCCTATCTTCATCAAAAAACCGCACCGATTGTGATTAAGGCAGACGGTTTAGCCGCAGGCAAAGGCGTGGTTGTGGCGGAAACAATGGCAGACGCTCATTCTGCGGTGGATATGATGTTGAAAGACAATAAAATGGGCAATGCTGGGGCAAGAGTGGTGATTGAAGACTTTTTGGTGGGCGAAGAAGCGAGTTTCATTGTGATGAGCGATGGCGTGAATGTGCTGCCAATGGCAACCAGTCAAGATCACAAACGCTTGTTGGACGGCGACAAGGGTTTGAACACTGGCGGTATGGGGGCGTATTCGCCTGCCCCTGTGGTAACGGACGAAGTGGCTCGCCGCACCATGGACGAGATTATTCTGCCCACCATTCGCGGTATGGCGGCAGAAGGCAATCCGTTTGTGGGCTTTTTATATGCTGGATTGATGATTTCGCCTGACGGCTCGCCCTATACGGTTGAATTTAACTGCCGCTTTGGCGACCCTGAAACGCAACCGATTATGATGCGATTAGACTGCGACTTGGCTGAATTGATTGAAGCCGCACTTTCAGGCAGCCTGAACACCGTTACCGCCAAATGGAAAGAAGAAACAGCCATTGGCGTGGTTTTAGCCGCAGCGGGTTACCCTGAAAATGTGAAAAAAGGCGATGAAATTTCAGGCATTGACGCTGCCGAAAAAACAGGAGCCAAAGTGTTTTACGCAGGCGTGGCAGACCAAGACAGCAAAACCGTTACCAACGGCGGACGCGTGCTGTGCGTAACCGCTTTGGGCAAAGATATTGCCACCGCACGCCAAAACGCCTATTCTGCGGCTGAAAAAATATCCTTTGACGGTATGCAAATGCGGCGTGATATTGGCAATAAGGCTTTGAATAGATAAAGAATTTTATAGTCAATTCATACCAAAATTATGTAGCGTTGGTTCGCCTTGCCGTATCATTTATATATACTGTCTGCGGCTCACCGCCTTGCCTACTTTTGGTCTGAATTGACTATAACTTCACTTTATTCGTTGAACTTCGTTTCAGGCAGCCTGAAACAACATTAGGAGCAACAAAATGACCGACACCATTCACAACTTCACTTTTGACGAACTCACCATAGGGCAAGTTGCCACAATGACACGCACCCTCAATAAGGAAGACATTGCCGTTTTTGCCGCCGCAAGTTGGGACACCAACCCTGCCCATTTGGACGAAGAATACGCCAAAGACACACTATTTGGCGGCGTGATTGCTCACGGAATGTGGTCAGCAGGTTTAATTTCTGCCGCCATTGGCACCCAACTTCCAGGCGTGGGGACGATTTACTTGGGACAAGATTTGCAATTTCGCCGCCCTGTAAAAATCGGCGACACGGTTACCGCACAAATCACCGTTTTGGAAAAAGACGACAGCAAAAAACGCGTGGTATTAGAAACTTTGGTGATGAACCAAAACGGCGAAAAAGTGGTGGTTGGCAAAGCCACTGTTTTAGCTCCCGCACAAAAAATCGAGCGTCCTGCTTTGCCTGTTCCCCAAGTGCAAATTGTGGGCAAATGATTTCAGGCTGCCTGAAATTATTTTTTCAGGTAGCCTGAAAATAAAATAAAATAAAATCAATGTGCTAATATACTTCATGTTAAAGAAATGTGATTTTCTTAACATGAAAAAACGGATATGTTAAAAAAATTGAATTTTTTTAATATGAAATGGTTAAATAGTTGAATTTATTATAATTTAATATTTCAGGCTGCCTGAAAGGAAATAAAATCAAATGATTAAATAAATTTCAAAAAACAATATCTAATTCTTTGGCATTTTTAGAAAAAACCGTTATTTTGCAATAGTTATTAGCGATATTTATCAAAAAAGTAAAGTTGTACCATAGTCTTTTTTGCGTATAAATATGATAAAATCACAAACTACTTAAATAAAGGAAATATTATGTTTTTCTATGAAAAAGAAAATTCAAATTTTAATTTTGAACTAATGGGTCGTCATTATGTTGTAAATAAAAATTATGTGAAAAAATATAATTACAACAAATGAAATAAACACGGAATTGCAATGAAAGAAAGAGTTGAAAAAGATGAGTTAGAAAAACTTGTTATTGAATTAACAACTATACTTTATAAACAAAATAAAATTTTTGCAAAAACCATAATTAGGGGAATTTAAAATTGAAAGATTTAACCTACGATGAAGCCATTGAACAAGTTATGTTGAATAATGGTAAATTTGCGTCTTTAAAACAAATTTACAATGAAATTTGGCATTATAAAGACAAAAGTAAAATTACAGGTAAAACCCCCAATAATACAATTCAAGAACGAGTACAAAGAAGTAATAAGTTTTTTAGAATTGGACTGGGTATTTATGGACTTACTGAATTTAAAAACGAAATTTTTATCACGCAAAATCAACCTAAAACTGAACAAGAAAAAACAGAACGCAAACATTCACAAATCCAAGGAATGTTGATAGAAATAGGAAATTTGCGTGGTTTTGATACATATACGAATGACAAGTCTTGGATTTTTGATGGAAAACAATTAGGAAATTTAATTTCACTAAAATCTGTTCCACTATTTACTTATGAAAAAATTATTGCAAAAAGTGTGTCATTTTGTGATGTAATTTGGTTTGGTGGAAATGAATTTTTATATCCAACGCGAATTTGTGAAGTAGAACATTCTACGGATTTTAGAGATGCTTTAATTAAATTTAAAGAACTTGAATTTTTTAATACTCAATTTTATTGTATTTCTGATGAGAATAGACGAAATAAATTTGAATTAGAAATAAATAAAAAAGCATTTGAAAGTATAAGGAATAGAGTTCAGTTTCAAACTTATAAGGAAATTGAAGAAACTTATCATTTTGAAATGAAAAGAATTAGATTTTAATATAAAGAATATTTGCATTTTATTGAAAAAAATTAACTTTCAGGTTGCCTGAAAACAACGAAAGGAAAAACAATGACGCACTTCAAAAAAATAGCGGTTTGTTTGTCTGCGATTTTGCTTTTTACTGCCTGTGCGGTTTCGCCCGAAGAGCAGGCACGGCGTGAAGCGGAGCGGCAAAAGGCACAGCGTGCGTTGGAAATTGACTTGGCACGGCAATGCGATCCGCAAGTGGCTGATTTAATGACACAAATTGATACGCTTAAAAGCGAAAATGCCGAACAAAATGCTGAAAAAATAGCGGAATTAAATCAACAATATCAACAAAAAATCAACGAGCCGTTGTTTTATAATTGCTATAAATTGGCGTGGGAAAATTACATTAACCAGCGCCGATTGGCAGCCGCTGAACGGCGTGCCGACTTTTACGAACACGATGCGTGGTTTTGGGGACATTATTATGATCCATTTTATTATCATCATCGCCCCAGAGTGTTTCATCGTCCGCCACCGCCACGCCCACGCCCACACAATCCGCCACCAAGAAGAATGCCGTGAGTAATTTATTATTAGAAATCAATAATCTATCGTCATTTGTTGGACAAAAACAAATTTTGTCCGATATTTCGCTGTCGATGAAAAAAGGGGAAAAATATGCTTTGGTGGGCGAATCAGGCAGTGGCAAAACTATGTTGGCACAAAGCATTGTGCGTCTTCAACCTGATATAAAACTTTCAGGCAGCCTGAAATTTAATGGCGTGGATATTTTATCCTTATCAAACAAAGAATTACAAAAAATTCGTGGTAAAAAAATTGCCTTTGTTTTTCAAGAACCGATGACGGCACTTAATCCTGTGCAGACGGTGGGTTCGCAAATTGTCGAAGTTTTATCTTTGCATTTAGGATTGACAAAAAAAGACGCTTGGAAAAAAGCGATTGATTTACTCAATCGCACAGGCATTAAAAATTCTGATGAAAAAGTCCATTCCTATCCATTTCAGCTATCAGGCGGACAACGCCAGCGTGCGATGATTGCGATGGCAGTGGCGGCAGAACCTGAACTTTTAATTGCTGATGAACCCACCACCGCCTTGGATGTCGCCGTGCAGGGGCAGATTATGGCGTTGTTAAACGACATTCAACGCCAAACGGATATGGGCATTTTGTATATTTCGCACGACTTGCGTGTGGTGCGAAACTTTGCCGACACCGTGTCGGTGATGAAAGACGGACGCATTGTAGAAACCGCACCGTGCGAAAAATTATTTAGCGAACCAAAACACGAATACACACAAATGTTGCTCAACGCCGTGCCAGAACCCCTCAATGCCGCACCACCGCAGGGCGAGACGGTTTTGTCGGTTAAAAATTTGGGCGTGTCGGTGAAACAAAAATCAGGCTGGTTTTCTACCACCGACAAACCTTTGTTACAACAAGTGCAATTTGAACTCAAACAAGGCGAAACGCTTGGCGTGATTGGTGCGTCAGGCAGTGGCAAAAGCACTTTGGCAAAAGCCTTATTGAAATTGATTGACTTTTCAGGCAGCCTGAAAATCTGCGGAAATGATTGGCAAGCCATTGATAATAAACAACTATTAAAAAACCGCCAAGATATTCAAATTGTTTTTCAAGACCCATTTTCCGCACTCAATCCACGAATGACGATTGCCGAAATTGTCGGCGAAGCAGTGGATATTTTGCAACCGCAAACCAGTAAAGAAGAAAAATACAATAAAATCAAACAAATATTAAACGAAGTGGGGCTGCCTGAAAGTATTATCAACCGCTATCCGCACGAATTTTCAGGCGGACAACGACAACGAATCGCCATTGCACGCGCGTTAATTGTGCAACCCAAAATCTTGGTGTTGGACGAACCCACTTCCGCATTAGATTTACAATTACAAAAGCAACTGATTGATTTATTAAAAGATTTACAACAAAAACACCGTTTGGCAATGATATTTGTCAGCCACGATTTAGATGTCATCGCCGCCTTATCTCACAAAATTTTGGTGTTGGAAACAGGCGGAAAAGTTGTTGATTATGGCATGGCGAATGAAGTATTGAAAAAATATGCCAAAAATAGTTTTCAGGCAGCCTGAAAATTCATATATTGCAGTGCATTACAAATATATAAGAAATATCTGATTATCTTCGTATATAATCACTCACTCATATTCATTTCAACCGAAAGAAAAGCCATGAACTCCGCTCGTTTTTTTAGCACACTATGTGCGATATGTGCCTTATTGATGTTCAGTTCTACCACTTTTGCTGCTGAATGTGTCCGCCCCAAAGTATCAGGCTATAAACGAGTAGCGTGTATGAGTGATGGCTTGTCGATTGTCAATAAAGACGGCAAATACGGTGCCGTTGATAATCAAGGTTCTGTGATTATTCCTTTGGAATATGACTATCTTGCTGATTTTAGCGAAGGTCTTGCCCATGCCAAAAAAGGCAATAAAAAAGGTTATTTAGACACCAAGGGCAATGTTGCCATTCCCTTTGAGTACGATATGGCAAACTCTTTTGAAAACGGCAAAGCCAAAGTACAGAAAGCCGAACAGTGGTTTTATATTGACACCCAAGGTAAAGTAGTACCGTAAAAATACATAAGAAAAAACCTGCCAATTGCAGGTTTTTTTGTTTTCAGGCAGCCTGAAACCAATTATGCCGCTAACATTGCTTGCAATTCACCTGCTTGCAACATTTCCCACATAATATCCGCACCGCCGACAAATTCGCCGTTGATATACAACTGCGGAAAAGTAGGCCAATCGGCATATTCTTTGGCACCTTGACGGATTTCAGGGTCTTCTAAAATATTAACCACAAAATAATCTGTGCAACCTGCGGCTTTGAGAATTTCTACCGCGCGTCCTGAAAAACCGCATTGTGGAAATTGACGCGTGCCTTTCATCATCAGCACCACTTTATTCCCCTTGACGATATTGTCAATTTTTTCTTGTATATTCATTTACTTACTGCCCCAAATGGTTTTCATTATTTCAGGGTATGCTTCGTCAATAATACGAACCACCTGCATACAATGCGAAAATACTTCTTCACCGATGGTTTTTTCTTCCAACAATAAATCGTCTGCCACCACAATGGTTCGTGCGGATTCAATCAATGTAAATTTTGCCCAACGATATTGCATATTCAAACGATTACATAAGGCATACACTTTATCTTCACTGCCTTCTGGCACTTTGGCAATCGCAAACGAACGAATGGCACAACTGTTTTCCGTGGGGTCGAAAATCATCATCATATCTAAATCGGTACGATTTTTCAGTTCAAACGCCGCACGCAAGGCTTCACCATTTTCGCCTGTTACGGTATAAGAAAAGTTAATGCCATCAAAATATTTTTGTGCGATTTCAGCTGCTTTATTCGCCATTTTTGTCTCCTTAATTACACTTCGTTGTTGTGAATGCCGCAGGCTTCATCAATAATGCCCAAAAAGTTCATACACGATGCGAACACTTTTTCGCCGCACATTTCTTCACTGGGTAAAAGAATATCCATAGTAGCGGTAATGCTGTCGGCTTGTTCTTCGGCATAAAATTTCACCCAACGAAAACGCACATTCACATCGTTGCAGAATTTATACATTTCATTACGGCGTGCGGCTTTGAATGGCAACAGTTCGTATGCAAATAATTTGCATGCTTGCTCCTCTTTGGGAAACACCATAATTACGCTGACACCGTCCGAATTTTTCATTTCAAAACCTGCACGAATCAAGGTTTCGTCATTTTCGCCAGTGCGTGTTTCGTAATTTAATTTACGCTCATCAAAATAAGCTTTGACTTGCCGTGCTAATTGACTCATACACTATCTCCTGTATGCTAAACATTTTAAAAACTGCTTAATATAACATTAAATCATCTATTTCGCTATTTTTCTTGTGATTTTATGGCATAAAAAGAAAACAAAAACCACATTCAGGCAGCCTGAAAACAAAAAACCACAGCAAAAAACTGTGGTTTTTCTTCACCCAATCAACTTATGTAAACAAGCCGAATGCTTTTAAGAATACCAATGCCAACAGCACTGGGCAGACAAAGCGGATTAACACCACATACAATGCTTTGCCGACAAAGCGTCCTGCACCTGTTTCGGCTTCGTCAATGACGGTATCGGGTTTGAGTATCCAGCCGATTAAAATACAGGTTAAGAATGCCAAAATCGGCATCATAATGTTGTTGGAGACATAGTCAAATATATCCAAAATTTGGGCTTTCGAGCCGTTGGGCAATTCATATTCAAAATACAATAAGTTATAGCCCAAAGCCACGAAAATGCCTAAAACCCAACCGTAAATAGACGCAACAATCGTGGCTTTTTTGCGTGTCCAGCGAAATTCATCAATCAGACTGGCGACAATCGCTTCTAAAATCGACATACAACTGGTCAGTGCGGCAAAAAATACCGTGGCAAAAAATAATATGCCAATCACCGTGCCAGTGGTTGCCCCCATAGCTAAAAACACTTTCGGCAAGGAGACAAACATTAAGCCTGGACCTGCACCAAAGCCGTCTCGCCCCATAAACGCAAACACCGCAGGGATAATCATCATACCTGCCAAAACCGCTACACCTGTGTCGAAAATTTGTACTCTGGTAACGCTTTTGGGCAAGTTATCCGATTTTTTCAAATAAGAACCATACGCCACCATAATGCCCATCGCTACGCTTAAACTGTAAAAGAGTTGTCCCAAAGCGTCCATCACCACGCCCAAAAAGCGACCTGGTGTCATACCCGTAAAATCAGGAATAAGATAAATCGCCAAACCCTGCATACCTGTGCGAGTAACGCCGTTCTCATCAGTGTAAGACAGCGTGCAACTGTAAATGGCAATGCCAATCACCAACAGCAACAACAATGGCATTAAAATTTTAGAAATGCGTTCAATGCCTTTATTCACGCCTGCGTAAATAATTAAAGCCGTTGTCCCAAAGAAAATAGTGTGAAACACAATCGGCGAATATTGAGCGGTGATAAATCCGCCGAAAAAGCCGTCTTGCGTTGCCTCTGCCACTTGACCTGTGGCAAACACGGTGAAATATTTCACCACCCAGCCGCCAATCAGGCTGTAATACGGCAGAATAATGGCAGGAATAATGGTTGCCAAAAGCCCCAACCAGCCCCAGTTGGGGTGCAATTTTTTATAAGCAGACAAAGGACCGTGCTGCGTTTTGCGACCAATCGCCACTTCGGTGAGCAACAGGGCAAAACCAAAGGTAAAAACCAACACCATATACACCAACAAAAACAGCCCACCGCCGTTTTTGGCTGCTAAATACGGAAACCGCCAAATATTACCCAAGCCCACCGCACTGCCTGCGGCGGCTAACACAAAGCCCAAATGCCCCGAAAAAGTGTTTCTTGCCATAACGAGATTCCCTTATGAGAAAGTTATTGGTTGCCATAACAACCGTTTGTTATCAAAAAAGACCGTTTATCTTACCACATTTACACTGCGTATAGCGTTTCGGGCTGCCTGAAAGCTATGCGTTTTTTGTTAAAACCGTCGCAAAAAAGCCATCTGTGCCGTGTTGTGCTGGATTTAATCGCAACATAGGCTGATCGCTTGGTAAAGAAATATATGGCTGTAAAAGATTGTTGGCGTTTTCTAATGTAAATTGCGGATTTTGTTGTAAAAATTGTTCAACTTGCCGTTCATTTTCAACCGTCAATAGGCTACAAGTGGCGTAAATCAATCGTCCGTTTGGAGCCACTAATTGAGAGGCAGCCTGAAAAATACTGCTTTGCTGTTCAACAATGCGTGCGATTTTTTCAGGCGATTGTCGGTATTTAATGTCAGGATTGCGTCTTAAAGTGCCAGTGCCTGAACACGGAGCATCAACCAACACAATATCCGCCTTACCACGCAAGCGTTGTAATTTAGAATCGTGTTCATTTTCAATCACTTGTGGCAAAACATTGCCCAAACCCGAACGCATAAGCCTTGGTTTCAAATTATTTAATCTTTTTTCTGAAATATCAAAAGCATATAAGCGTCCCTTATTGTGCATTAACGCACCCATTGCCAGCGTTTTCCCCCCTGCTCCTGCACAAAAATCAACCACCGTCAAACCACGCTTTGCTCCTGATAATAGCGATAATAATTGACTGCCCTCGTCTTGCACTTCAAGCGTGCCATCCAAAAATAAAGGGTGTTTGTGCAAAGAAGATTTATCGATCAAACGAATGCCCCACGGCGAAAATGGTGTTGAGGCTGCCTGAAAACCCTCATCTTGCAACTGTTTTAATACTTTATCGCGTTGATTTTTCAAAATATTAACTCGCAAATCCAAAGGAGCAGCAACACTCATTGCCTGCCCTATTTTGATAATCTCATCATCGGTGTAAGTCAGACGCAAAGCGTCAATCAGCCAGTTGGGCAATTCCGCTTGAATGTTCAGGCTGCCTGAAAGCATATTTTTGTGTTGTTTTATATCAATAAGCAATTGTTTTTCTTCATTATTACAAAAATCTTGCAACGCCGACACCGAAAAACCTCGCACCGTCATCAAGCCACACAACACCACCATTTTTGCCGACAACGGCTCTGCCAAAAGCGTTTGAATTTTCTCGTAATGGCGTAAAACAGCAAACACCGTTTGTGCAATTTCCGCCCTATCCTGCCGCCCTAATTTGTTATTCGCTTTGAAAAAAGCCGACAAACAAGCGTCCGCAGGTTGCTCAAAAGACATTATTTTTTGTGTTATTTCAACAGTTTTATAAAAAATTAAAGCATTCATCGTAGATTTTCGATAAATTAATTAAAGTAGCAAGTTTCGCATATTTTCAGGCAGCCTGAAAATAAATTCAGCCAAAAAAGACTAAAACTCTGCGATAATCACGCCTAAAATTTCAGGCAGCCTGAACATCAAAAACAAGGAATAACGCTATGTGTGGCATATTAGGGATTGTGGCAACGACACCTGTTAATCAAGAAATTTATGACGGCTTGCAAATGTTACAGCACCGTGGGCAGGACGCAGCAGGCATTACCTCGTTTGACGGCAAAATGTTTCACCATTTCAAAGGCATTGGTATGGTGCGTGATGTGTTTCATACGCGTAATATGCGTGATTTAACAGGCAACGCAGGCATTGCCCATGTGCGTTACCCCACCGCAGGCAATCGCAACGACCCCGAACAAGCCCAGCCGTTTTATGTGAATTCGCCGTTTGGCATTGCCTTTGCTCACAATGGCAATCTCACCAACACCGAACAATTAGTATCTGATGTTATCAACAAAGATTTTCGCCACATTAACACCACTTCCGATTCGGAAATTTTGCTGAATGTTTTGGCGTTTGAATTAGAAAAATCACTGTTAAACAGTGCCAATAAAAAACTCACAACGGACATTATATTTCAAGCCGTTCGCACCTTACATCAAAGGGTTTCAGGAGCATACGCCGCGGTGGCATTGATTGCAGGTTATGGTTTATTGGCATTTCGCGATCCCTTTGGCATTCGCCCTTTAATCTTAGGAAAAAGAACCAACGCCGATGGCGGTTGTGATTATTGTGTTTCATCGGAATCCGTTTCATTTTCTGCCACAGGCTTTGAAATTGTGCGGGATATTGCCCCAGGCGAAGCGGTATTTATCGATTTTTCAGGCAGCCTGAAAGGACAAATCTGCACACAAAACACCCAACTGTGTCCGTGTTTATTTGAATATATTTATTTTGCTCGTCCTGATTCCGTGATTGACGGCGTTTCCGTATATCAAGCACGATTAGATATGGGGGCAATTCTGGCAAATAAAGTGCGTCAAGAATTACCCAATGATATTGATGTGGTGATGCCCATTCCTGACACCAGTCGTCCGTCCGCATTAGAATTAGCAAGACATTTGAATTTGCCTTATCGTGAAGGCTTGATTAAAAATCGTTATATTGGTCGCACATTTATTATGCCAGGGCAAGCGGTACGCAAAAAATCGGTACGGCAAAAATTATCCCCCATTCATTGCGAATTTGCGGACAAAAATGTGTTGTTGGTTGATGATTCGATTGTGCGTGGCACCACCAGTCGAGAAATTGTCGAAATGGCACGCCAAGCAGGGGCAAAAAAAGTGTATTTAGCCTCCGCCGCACCCGAAGTGCGTTATCCGAATGTGTATGGCATTGATATGCCCACCAAAGAAGAACTGATTGCCAACGGCAGAACCACCCAACAAATTGCTGCCGAAATTGGTGCAGACGGCGTGGTTTTTCAAGATTTAACACAATTAGTGCAATGTGTTGGCAAACTTAATCCAACTTTGCAAGGCTTTGATACTTCGTGTTTTGACGGTCATTATTTAACAGGCAATATTGATGACACCTACCTGAATAAATTATCGCAAAGCAAAAAACAGTGTTAAATTTTTCAGGCAGCCTGAAAATAGGCAAAATAAATTATTTTTATATATAAATCAATAACTAACAAATAAAAAACCGATTAAAACAGTCTGCATTTAAGCAACATACACACAAAAAAACAGCGTTAGAGATTGAAAAAAATTCATTTTTGCTTTAATCTCTTACACCATTGGACAAAATTTCAGTACCACGATTTATTACTACTTCTTTTAATAATGTGGAATGGGGAACAATCTTGAAGACAATATTTCGTTTGAATGCTGTATCTAAAGCATTATCCACAGCCGCTTTGTTGGCTGCTCCGTTGGTTGCCACCGCAGGCATTGGCAACATTCGTGTACAATCAGGACAAGGTGAGCCATTATCGGCAACAGTAACACTGTCAGGCGAAGAAGCCGAAGCCGCCGTTTTGAATGGTGCATTTTCTGCAACAGGCAGTGTACCACTCAATGTGCGTGTTTCAGGCAGCCAAGAACAACCTGTGTTAATCATCACCAGTTCTTCGCCGATTACGGAAGAAATTACTTCTTTATCCGTGCGTGCAGGCGACAGCGTACGACTGTTTTCAGTTGCCTTAAAACCTGCTGCATCCGCGGAAACACCCAAAGAAGAAGCCGCACCAGCAGCTGAAAAAGAACAAAAAACAGAACAAAAAGTGGAAGAACCCAAAGACAACAGCATTGCCTTGGGTAGCAAATACACCACCAAACGCAAAGAAACCGTACATTCCATTGCACAAAGAATGACGGATTCCAAAGCGTCTAACCAACAAAAAATTCAAGCGATTGTGGATAAAAACCCCAACGCTTTTGTTAATGGCAATTCCAGAAGAATGAAAAGCGGTGCGGTATTAACCATTCCCACTGCCGATGAAATTGCGGACATTGAAAGAAAATTAGCTGAAAAAGCCGCTGCGGATAAAGCCAAAAAAGAAGCCGAAGAAAAGGCACGAGCTGAAAAAGCGGCAGAAGACAAAGCCAAAAAAGAAGCCGAAGCCGAAAAAGCAGCTCAAGAAAAACGACAAAAAGAACAAGAAGCACAGGCTAAACGCGAAGCCGAAGAAAAAGCCAAAGCAGAAAAAGCCGAAGCCGAACGCTTGAAAAAAGAACAAGAAGCCGCCGAAAAAGCCGCGGCTGAACAAGCACAAAAAGAAGCCGAAGCCAAAGCTGCACAAGAAAAAGCAGAAGCCGAACGCTTGCAAGCAGAACAAGCTGCACAACAAGCAGCAGAACCTACTCCTGCCCCAGTTGAAGAAACCCCTGTTGTCGAACAACAACCCACAACAACGGAAGAATCAACTGCACCACAAGCAGAAAAAAGTGGCGGTATTGCAAAATACATCGCAGGTGGTTTATTGGCATTAGCCGTTATCGGCGGTTTCTTATTAGCACGCCGTAAAGGCGGTAGCGATGACGAAGATGAAAAACCGTCATTCAAACCTGCAAGCACGGGTACAGTAGCAGGTACAGTTGTTAAACCGACACAAACAGAAGAAGAAGAAACCGTTTCCTTAAAGGACAAATTCTTCCCTGCACCTGAACCACAAATCACACCAACGGAAAATCGCGAAGAAGTTGCCGAAGACATCCGCACGGTTGAATTGCCTAATTTAGACATTACCCAAGCTGAAGAAAGCACAACTTCTGTATCTGAAGTGGTAGAAAATATTGCAGAAGAAGTTGCTGATGAAGTGGTGGAACCAGCGGTAGAACCCGTGGTTGAAACAGAACCCATTTCCACCATCGAACCATTAGACATCAGCGAACCTGTCATTGAAACACCACCCACATTGACTATAAATGAAATCAGCACACCACAAGCATCACAAGAAGGTGATGAATTTGTGCTGAACTTTGGTGGCGATCATACACAAGACGCAACAGAAGAACGCATCGAAACACCTGACAACACTTTCGATTTTGACTTCTCTGATAACGATTTAGCCCACCCTGCTGAAAAATTGCAATCGGCTTACGAAGAAGGTGTTGATGCCATTACAGGCGAACCATCTCGTCGCACCCCATCAGTAGAAGACGCTTTACAAGAGGGTGAAAAACAAAAATTGGCGTTTGACCCCAATATTGGTTTAGATTTTATCTTGGACGACACGCCTGTGGCAGAAACCATTCAATCTGCCACACAAGATGAAAATTACGAAGAACCTGTTTCCATTCGTCAATATGACCCAGCACCGCTGATGCGTTTGGATTCTGATTTAAATATTTCAGAAACCTTGCGTGCGAATATTGAAGATATGGCAACCCCTGTGGCAGAAGAAGAACCCCCTGCACCACTTGCTGTGGAAGAAGAAACCACAACCGAACAAGTGGTTGAAGAACCAGCACCAGTGCTTGAAGAAACGGTTTCTACCGTGGCAGAAGAACCACCAGTAGAAGAACCCACTGTGGTTGAATCTGAACCTGAACCATTGAGTTTAGTTGAAGAAACATTAGAGGCTTTAATTGAACAAGCCACTCCTGCGGTGGAAGAAGTCGCAACACTTGAACCTGAACCATTGGTAGAAGAAGAACCATTATCATTGGTTGAAGAACCTGTGATACCTGAACCTGAACCAGTGGCAGAAGTAGTACCAGAAGAACCTGAATTGCTTGTTGAACCTCCTGCTCCTACTGTGGAAGAACAAGCAGGTGCAGAAGAATCACCTATCCCTGTTGCCACAGAAGTGGTTGAAGAAGTGGAACAAATCGCCACACCTGAACAGAAAGTGCTTGCACCAACGGATATTCCATTAGACGATACCAATGCACCTTTATTGGCAAAATTGGAATTGGCTAAAATGTATCTATCGCAAAATGACACCGAAGGTACATTGGAAGTGTTGGTTGATATTTTGGACAGTTGCCCACCTGACAGTCCAATTTATAAAGAAGCCGAAAAAATGTTCAATACATTGGATACTTAATATCATCAAAACAAAAACGGACATACAACAGTATGTCCGTTTTTTATGCATATTTTGTTATGATGGTCGTTTATAGTCGTTCAACTTTCATATTGAAAGACCCCTGCAAAATTCAGAATGACAAGTTTTGCAAGGGTTTCTATCGGCGAGTAATGACGAATATATTGCTTACGGCTGTGTCGTTGCGAGATTGCGTCAGCAATCGTGGCAATCCCATTTAACTGCATAGGCGTAGTAATCTCCTAACTACGGAGAACGAACCTATCCGAAAAACGGCATTGCAAAAATATTTTGGCTTACGCCGAACTTCGTTTCAGGCTGCCTGAAATGTGTTAAACGAAGTTTTACTCATTAATCACTTGTTTTGTGGCTTGGATTTTTTTGTCTGCCCATTCGACCACTTCTTTAATCACGATTTTTTCTATTGCACGAATAAAGGTGTGCATAAAGTCAAAGTCTATGGCGTTGTTTTGCGTGGGGAGTTGGATTTTTACTTCTTGTAATTTTTTCACATTAAATGATGCTCCCCAAGCAAAATGCGAAAATCCTAATTTCATTGTTGCGATTAAACTTAATGCAATGTATTTATTAAATTTTTCAGGCTGCCTGAAAGAAAATATTTTAATTTTATCGCCTGTAAAATATGGTTCAGGTTGATAAAACATTGTGGCTGTATCTTGTCCAAAACTGATTGTATTACCGTTATTAAGATATTGAGTATCTTCGGTAATTAAGCCACGAATGCCATTGTTTTTGTCGCCCCTTGCCACATAGGGGTATTTACCGCCAAAGGTAATTTTATTAGCGTCAAATTTTCTTTTCGGTGTGGAAATCTCAAACAAATCTCCGATTTTGAATGTTTGAAAATCCACAGCAGGCAAATATGGCTTACCCCCCCCCATTTGAGTTAAGTTATTGATTTTTATGGATTTTTCAAATGTTTCAAGGGCGGTTTGTTCGGCGGCTGTGAGTGTGTAATCTTTTAAGCCTGTCGCCATTAAATAGGCTTCGAGTTCCCTTGCTCTATCGTATTCTAATTCTTTAACACGGTCGGCTTCGAGTTCTTTGATATAGGCTTCCATATAGTCAAAAGCAATCTCACCGTTTTGCGTGGGGAGAACAAATTTAAAATCGTATGTTTCAGAAGCACGAAGTTTATTACCAAAATCAAAACGACCTTTCAGAGATTTTGAAATGACAGCAGAAATATAAATCATTGCATCTGAACTTATTTTTTTATCAGACCAAAACACGCCAACATCATCAGATGCGGCAAAAGGATAACTCCGATAAAAAGTATTGCCAAAAATATCTATCGTTATAGAATTAGATTGAAATTTTCTAACATTGGAATTTCCGATAAATCCAACAACACCAGTATTTGTAACTCCTGACATTACAAATGCTAATTCACCTGCCATATGGTCGGCTTTTTTTAACCTGCGTCCTTGAACAATGTGGTCAAAAATATCCGTTATCAAAATTTCTTCAAACTTGCCGCCGTTTGATTTGAAGTTGTCTTCAATCTCTTGCAAACGGCGGCTTAATATTTTCCCAGTGGGTTTTCCGTTTTCAGGCTGCCTGAAAGTATTTGACCCACTTCATAACTTAAATAATCGGCAACGGTTTTTTTGAAATCGGCTAATTGCGGCATGGTGTCGGTTTTTTGGTACTGGTCAAAATTCCAGTCGTTGCCTAAAAGCGTTATGGTGTCTTTAATAACTTCTTTGCCGTCTTGGTAGTAGTTGGTTTTGCGTTTTCTGTCTAAAACAATATCCACAATTTCATCATAGCGTTCTATGGCGTGGTCGGTGTTTTTCAGGTTGTTTGAAGCCGCAACTTTCTTCTTTTTAGTTCTTGTGTAACCGTCATTAGAAAAGTCGATAAATAATACTTGCTTGTCTTTGTCGTGTGCTGTGCCTATGTCAAATAGATAAATACAAGTATTGACGCTGGTTTTGAAAATATCATTAGGCATACGAATGGACGCAAGCAAGGTGTTGTTTGCTAATATTTTTCGGTTAAATTCTGTGGCTTGACCACTGCCTGCACTGTTTTGAATAATCACCGCTCCACGCCCTTTTTTCATTTTAGCAAAGGCTTGTTCTACAAAAATCATGCCTTTACCTTTGGCTGAATAAGGCGGATTAAGCAAGAAAATATCAGCAGGGAAGTAGTCATCTCTTTTTTTGCCCTGACTGTATTTGCCGTTATATTCCAAACTGTTTTGATTGAGAATGTGTGATGAGCCATCGCCCATTAAAATCATATTTAATACGGCTAAAATGTAAATATCAGGCAGAATTTCAATGCCTAATAGTTGCTCGGATTTAATTTGCCATTCTTTTTGTTTGACTTCTTGCGGTGAGTTGATTTTGGCTTTTGCGTCTGCAATCATCAATTCCATTGCGGAAATTAAAAATCCGCCTGAACCTGTGGCATAGTCCCATACAAAACTGTCTTTATTCACTTGGCAAAGCCTTGCCATTAAACGAGTTACATAGCGTGGCGTTAAAACAACATCGTTTTCTGCTCCGTCAGGAACGGCTACCCATTTGTTGAGCGTGTTAAATAATTGCCCTGTTAAATCAATTTGTCGCACTTTGGTAAAAAAGGGAAGAATGTCGTTTTTTACTGCACGATAAACGGTTTTTAGGCGACTTTCACCATTGACAGTTTTGTAGTAGTTTTGATTGTTAAAGTATTTTGATAATTCATTAACAATGGTTGTTTGTTTGTCTTGCGGTAAATCCTTGTTATTTAAAAATTCTTCAATTTTATTGATGATTTTTATGCCGTCATTTTCTGTTTTTCCTGTGAGCCCTTTTAGGTCTTCAATTTCTAATGGCGAAACTTGGTCTTTTACGCCTAAACCTGCCATAATCATTCCAGAAATAAGTTGTACTCGAATACTGTCAGGCAAGCCTAATGTGTCGTGCATAACTTGATTTAATTCGCTTAATGCACGGTCTAATTCATCTTCATAATGCCTTGTTTGGGTTTCGATTTGTTCGGCTGAAAGTGAAAGGGTGTTGATTTTTTGACTGATAAATTGTTCTAAATTGTCTTTGGCTAAAAATGATAAGTCGCTAAAATCGGCAATAAAAAGCGGTGAGTTATTAAACTTTTTCGCTAAATAATAGGCTTTAATCTCGATTTCTGTATTGCCTGTGCCTGATTGATAACCGTTAATGCCGATTGCAATACATTCTTCATAATCGGAATAATTTAAAATGGCATTAGCATAATGCACCGCTCCATTAACAGCATATCTTTGAATGTTGGTGTAGTTGGGTTCGTTGTTTTTGCTGTTGTCAATTAAACCTAATTTGTTTTCTTTGATTAAATCGCCCTTTTTGCCTTTGACTTCAATCATTACAGGAATATGAAAATGGCGTGGGTGCGTGCCTTGAATAATCACTTTAATGTCAGGAAAATTTGAACCACTACCGCCACTTTTAGTAGGGGCTTGGGCAAGTGCATTGTCAATCGCTGAATTTATCGTTTCTGTTTTGGTAAAGTATTTTACGCCTACTTCTTTGAGCATTTGTTTTGCTTTGTCTTCGATTTGTTCTTCAATGCTTTTCTTTGCCATAATCTTTATTCCTGTAAAAATTTAGGCGGTATTTTAACCGAAAAATGGCTTTCAGGCAGCCTGAAACAAAGTTCGGAGTAAGCCAAAATATTTTTGCATTGCTGTTCTCCGTAGTTAGGAGATGACTACGCCATTGCGTTGCAATGGCTCGCAATGACGAATTCCCTGCACGGGAAGTGCTTTCAGGCAGCCTGAAACGCCAATTTCCCCATAAAAAAAACCTTTCAGGCTGCCTGCCTAAAAGGTTTTTTATTAGCAACAATCAGCGAAAGATTACATCATTCCGCCCATGCCGCCCATTCCGCCCATACCC
>JAGBKK010000006.1 GCA_017934045.1 Neisseriaceae bacterium
CAGGAATGCCCACCCTACAAGATTACTTACGGCTTTCCATCACTTGTTGAGCCACATGTGCTGGGGCTTCGGCGTAATGTTTGAACTCCATAGAGTAAGTGGCACGACCTTGTGTGGCAGAACGCAAGTCGGTTGCGTAACCAAACATTTCAGCCAGTGGCACTTCGGCACGGATTTTCTTGCCACCAATGCCGTCATCTTCCATACCTTGAACAATGCCACGGCGGCGGTTTAAGTCGCCCATAACATCGCCCATATAGTCTTCGGGGGTTTCCACTTCCACTGCCATCATCGGTTCTAACAACACTGGTGCGGCTTTACGCATACCGTCTTTGAACGCCATTGATGCGGCTAATTCAAACGCTAATTGCGATGAATCGACATCGTGGTATGAACCAAAAATCAAACGCACACGCACATCTACCACTGGGTAGCCTGCTAAAACGCCGTTGGGCAAGGTATCGCGAATGCCTTTGTCGCAAGACGGAATAAATTCGCGTGGAATCACACCGCCTTTAATTTCGTCAATAAATTCATAGCCTGCACCGCCTGGTTCCATAGGTTCTAATTTAATCACCACATGACCATATTGACCTTTACCACCAGACTGTTTGACATGTTTGTACTCGGATTCGACTTCTTTGCGAATGGTTTCACGATAAGCCACTTGTGGTGCACCCACATTGGCTTCAACGCCAAATTCGCGTTTCATGCGATCGACAATAATCTCCAAGTGCAATTCGCCCATACCTGAAATAATGGTTTGACCTGATTCTTCATCAGTACGCACACGGAAAGACGGGTCTTCTTTTGCCAAACGGTTCAGAGCAATACCCATTTTTTCTTGGTCGGCTTTGGTTTTGGGTTCAACTGCCACATGGATTACTGGGTCAGGGAATTCCATTCTTTCCAAGATAATCGGTGCGTTTTCTGCACACAGGGTTTCGCCTGTGGTTACATCTTTCAAACCAATGGCGGCGGCAATATCACCTGCACGCACTTCTTCGATTTCATCACGGTCATTCGCCGTCATTTGCACCAAACGACCAATGCGTTCGCGTGTGCCTTTAACGGAATTGACCACGGTATCGCCTGATTTCAAAACGCCTGAATAAACGCGGATAAAGGTTAAGTTACCCACATATTTGTCATTCATCATTTTGAATGCCAAAGCGGAGAATTTTTCATCATCAGACGCTTGACGAGAATCGGCTTTGCCGTCAGGGGTTTCACCTGCAACGGGCGGAATGTCAGTCGGAGCAGGTAAAAATTCAACCACAGCGTCCAACATTCTTTGCACACCTTTGTTTTTGAACGCAGAACCGCACAATACAGGTTGAATTTCGCACGCCAAAGTTCTTTGACGCAACGCACCCACGATTTCGGCTTCGGTTAAATCTTCACCGCCCAAGTATTTGTCCATCAATTCTTCGGACGCTTCGGCTGCGGCTTCAATCATATTTTGTCGCCATTCTTCCGCAGTGGCTTGTAAGTCTGCCGGAATGTCGCCATAAGTGAAAGTTGCCCCTTTGTCGGCTTCATTCCAAATAATGGCTTTCATTTTGAGTAAATCAACCACGCCTTCAAATGCGTCTTCCGCACCCACTGGAATGACCACTGGCACAGGGTTCGCACGCAAGCGGGTTTTCATTTGTTCTACCGCACGGAAGAAATTCGCACCTTGTCTGTCCATTTTATTCACAAATGCCAAACGAGGTACTTGGTATTTGTTGGCTTGTCGCCATACGGTTTCAGATTGCGGTTGCACACCGCCTACGGCACAATACACCATCACCGCACCGTCTAATACACGCATAGAGCGTTCTACTTCCACAGTGAAATCCACGTGTCCTGGTGTGTCGATAATGTTGAAACGGTGCTCAGGAAACTGACCAGCCATACCTTTCCAGTAAGAAGTTACGGCGGCAGAAGTAATGGTAATACCGCGTTCTTGCTCTTGTTCCATCCAGTCGGTTGTGGCTGCACCGTCATGCACTTCACCGATTTTGTGGGTTAAGCCAGTGTAGAACAAAATGCGTTCGGTTGTTGTGGTTTTACCAGCGTCAATATGGGCAGAAATACCGATATTGCGATATAAGTTAATCGGAGTTTTACGAGCCATTTTTTACACCTTTTTCCACAATTAGAAACGGAAGTGCGAGAATGCTTTGTTGGCTTCTGCCATACGATGCACTTCATCGCGTTTTTTCATTGCACCGCCACGACCTTCGGCAGCGTCTAATAATTCGCCTGCTAAACGCAATTCCATTGATTTTTCACCGCGTTTTCTGGCAGCATCACGAATCCAACGCATAGACAAAGCCAAACGGCGTGCGGGACGCACTTCTACGGGAACTTGATAGTTAGCACCACCCACACGGCGGCTTTTTACTTCTACCAAAGGTTTGGCGTTGTCAATGGCGGTATCGAACACTTCAATCGGCGATTTGCCTGTTTTTTTCTCGATTTGTTCCAAAGCACCATATACAATGCTTTCGGCTACGGATTTTTTACCGCTAATCATCAAAACATTAACGAATTTAGAAATATCGCTACTGCCGAATTTTGGATCAGGCAGAACTTCGCGTTTCGGGACTTCTCTGCGTCTTGGCATTTTTCAATTCCTTCTATTCAGTTGAGTGGCTTTGCCACTCGCAGGCAACTATGTGTTTTTCAGGTTGCCTACTTACTCGACAGCGTCCAGGCTGCCGACAGGTTAATCAAATAAAGTAAATACACAGTCATTTTATTCAAACATATTCAAGGCGTTGCGGTATCAATAATACAAACAAGGCTTGGATATACAAAAATATTTTGACTATTAGATTATTTCGGGCGTTTTGCACCGTATTTAGAACGGGCTTGTTTGCGGTCTTTCACACCTGCGGTATCCAAAGAACCACGCACGGTATGATAACGCACACCTGGCAAGTCAGGCACACGACCACCACGCACCAAAACCACACTGTGTTCTTGCAAGTTATGACCTTCACCGCCGATGTATGAAATCACTTCATAACCGCTGGTGAGTTTCACTTTGCACACTTTACGCAACGCGGAGTTTGGTTTTTTCGGCGTTGTCGTATAAACGCGGGTGCAAACACCGCGTCTTTGCGGACACTGTTCCAACGCAGGCACTTTGCTTGCATAAACAGGAGTCTGCCGTCCTTTACGGACTAACTGGTTGATTGTAGGCATATTTTTAAGTTCCCATAGTTTGTTAAGACAAAACACGGCGTATTTTTACGCCGTAAAATCTGCGGATTATAACAAATCGATGAATAATGTCAAGACAGTTTCAGGCTGCCTGAAAAAAAATTTTGCAACTGGCTATTATAGTTATTACAAATGCGTACGCAATCTTACTGCTATAAGAGACCCCTGAAAAACCTATACAGAAACAAAAATTTAATTCTATCGTAGGATGGGCATGTTCCCCACCAAAATTTAGCAATTTATAACCACTTGAATTTCAATAATATTTATTCTGCTCTATCAGGCGATTGGTGGGCAAAGAAGCCCACCCTACGACTGTATCAATTTCCCAATCGCCTAAACGCATACGATTATTAGTTTCTATCGGTCGTGTTTCGATTGGATTGCTTACAGGAAATTTATCCCTATTTTCTTTATAATATTTTGTTTTATAAGGCTTTCCTTTTCTACGCAATACACGATTACCAAACGAGCGTAGGGTGGGCAACAAGTTGCCCACCCTACGCTTGCTACCGTACTCGTCATTGCGAGATTTGAACTTTCGTTCAAATCGTGGCAATCTCCGATAAATTGACTCAGTCAATTTATCGGGTGACGAATGAAGATACAACGGCAATGCAAGAATGTTTTTCAGGTTGCCTATTGTTGAATAAAAACTACCAAAACTATAACGGTTATTTAAGTGTTTCAGGCAACCTGAAAGGAATATACAGTTAGATACAGTATTTTGATATTTTTACACTTATTAACGTAATGTTGTATAATGCAAATTTTAGAACTTTTATCTTCTGAAAGGATTTTAATATGATAAAAAGCATAACCATTAAAAATTTTCGTTCAATCGTAGATGAAACCATAGAATTTTCTAACTTTACTTGTTTAGTTGGTAATAATGATTGTGGTAAATCTAATGTATTAAAAGCACTGAACTTATTTTTCAACAATCAGACTGACTTTAACACCGAGTTTAATTTTGATAGAGATTATTCTAAATTTGCCAAGAAAAAAGAGAAAAAGGCAAAGGAAATAACTATTTCTATTACCGTTAATGTACCTGTAGGATACAAAGATAGCGGTGAGAAAACTTGGAAAAAAGTCTGGCGACATAATGGTTTCTATAAAGAATATATAAATGTATCACCTAAATCAAAAACAAAAGATTTACTAAATAAGATAAAATATCAATATGTTCCAGCCATAAAAAGTATGGAATATTTTAAAGATTTAATGTCAAAAATGTATGACTCTATGATGGATAGTGTTAATAATAATTTATCAGAAGAAAATCAAAAATATTCTCAATCGCTACAAAAAATTACCGAAGATTTAACTCAAACATTAAATGATACATTAGGTATCAATTCTATTATACAAATGCCAGAAAATATGGGTATTTTATTTAGAAATCTTGAATTTTCGACAAGTGATGAATTGATAAAAGAAATAAATTTAAATTGTCGTGGGGACGGTATTAAATCCCGCCATATACCATCTATCTTAAAATATATAGATGAAAACATACAATCAAATAATGTAAAAGGAACTTCTCCGTACAATTTTATTTGGGGCTATGAAGAACCTGAAAATAGTGTTGAATTTACATCTTGTCACAAAATGGCTAAAGAATTAATATAACATGAGTAAAAAGAAACAGATTTTGGTTACTACACATTCCCCGTTTTTTTATTTACAAGGTAAGAAGGATGATGCAAAACTTTATTATGTTTGCAAATCCCAACAAGGAAGTTCTAACTATAATACACATTCATTACATAACATAGATGAACAAATGGGACTTATGCCACTTGTTGCTCCATATATAGAAGAAAAGTCAAAAGCATTAGATGAACTAAAAAAGATGAATGAGGATTTAAACAATAAATTAAGTCATTTAACTGATAAAATTTTCGTTATACCAGAGGGTAAGACGGATGTTAAACATATTGAGATGGCTTTTAGTCATATAAAAAATTTAAATCAGGATATTTTAGATAGGATTGAATATTTTGATTTTAATAATACACAAACATTGGGAAACGCTGAACTGAAAAAGATGTTGGAATATGTGGCAAAATCCCAAGTTAATAATAATATTATCATAGGAATTTTCGATAGAGATGATGAACAGATAAATAACTGGTTAAATCAAAGTAGATTTTTAAATTTAGGTAATAGTGTCTATGCTTGTTTAATTCCATATTTAGAAAATAACGAAAGAAAAAAAGGAGATAAAATCTGTATAGAACATTATTATACAGATGATGAAATCACAAAAAAACTTAATAATAATAAAAAACTATATTTAGGTAAAGAATTTGATTTATATGGTAAATCAAATGATGATAATTTTGTAGTAATAAGTTGGGATAAAAGAACTGAAACCGAGAAAAGTCCTATTAAACTGTTTTCTTCAGATAAAAGAGAATTACAAGTTATGCGTGACGCAGGAAAAGATACTTTGGCTTCAAAAGATGAGTTTGCTGAGTATGTAAAAAATAACCCAGATAAATTTCATTTTGAAAGTTTTAGAGCAATTTTTGATTTGATAGCAGAAATTGTAGAGAATGCAAACAACTCTTCTAACAATACTTAAAAAGCAAGCGTAGATACCATAAGCGAGCGTAGGGTGGGCAACTTATTGCCCACGCTGTTTAATCAACTTTCAGGCAGCCTGAAATTCAATAATCACATTGTTATCAACAATCGCTTTTACAATTATTTATAAAAATATAATTTTTGATAAAACAATCAAAACAATTTTTCAGGTTGCCTGAAAAGCGTTTTGTTCGTCCGTTCAGCGTTCTCAACAAGTTGCTCGCCCTACACTTGCTTTCATTGTGTAATGCCGTTGTGGCAATTTTGTTTTTACCGCAAGTAAAAAGGCATTTTAATGATACCGCATTAAATCTTTCAGGCTGCCTGAAAGTTCTTTATAATGCCACCATTAAAACTCCTGTAAAACTCGTCATTCTCCCCTGAATACCGCAAAGATTTTTTGCTTACGCTTACAATGACGAATGGTGATCAGTTAGGTTTTGCAAGAGTCTTCCATTAGCCAAAATAAAGGAAAATGCAATGAAATACATCAGCACGCGTGGTGCCTCTCCCCTAAAATCGTTTAGCGAAGTTTTGTTGGCAGGGCTTGCCGAAGACGGTGGTTTGTATGTGCCGCAGGAATATCCGCATATTTCAGCCAGCCAGTTGGATCAATGGCGTGATTTGTCTTATCCTGAACTCGCTTTTGAAATTATGCGTTTGTTTATTGACGATATTCACGAACCTGTTATTCGTTTTTTGGTGGAAAAAACTTACTGTGCGGAAAATTTCGGCACGGACGAGATTACGCCTGTTCGCCGTTTGAATGACGGTGTGCATATTTTAGGCTTATCCAATGGTCCGACTTTGGCGTTCAAAGATATTGCTATGCAGTTTTTAGGCAATGCGTTTGAATATGTACTCACACACCAAAAGAAAACGCTGAATATCATCGGTGCGACTTCGGGCGATACAGGTAGTGCGGCAGAATATGCGATGCGTGGCAAACGCGGCATTAAGGTGTTTATGCTCTCGCCTGCGGGCAAAATGAGTGCATTCCAACGCGCACAAATGTTCTCGTTGCAAGACGAAAATATCTTCAATATTGCGGTGGATAGTATGTTTGACGACTGCCAAGATATTGTTAAAGCCATTCAAGCGGACGCGGCGTTCAAACAAGAATATTCAATCGGCACGGTGAATTCGATTAACTGGGCAAGGGTGATGGCTCAAACCGTGTATTATTTCAAATCGTATTTTGACATTACGGGCGACAATGATGAAAAAGTGTCGTTCTGCGTGCCGTCTGGCAATTTTGGCGATATTTGTGCAGGTCATGTGGCAAAACAAATGGGCTTACCGATTGACCGCCTGATTGTGGCAACCAACGAAAATGATGTGTTGGACGAATTTTTCCAAACAGGCGTTTATCGTCCGCGTCAAGCGAAAGATGTGGTGGTTACTTCCACGCCGTCCATGGACATTGCCAAAGCGTCTAATTTAGAACGCTTTGTGTTCGATTTAGTCCGCCGAGACCCTGAACAGGTGAAAGCCTTGTGGGCAGAAATCAACACAGGCAAAGGCTTTAATTTAAGCCGCAAGTTAAAAGCAATGAAAAACTTTTACGGTTTTGATTCAGGCAAATGCACGCATGCCCAACGCATTGAGACCATTCGTCAAGTGTGGGCGGACGATAAGCAAGTGATTGACCCACACACTGCCACAGCGGTTTATTTGGCAAGAAAAATGCGTCAGCCCAACGAAAAAATCGTGTGTATGGAAACCGCATTGCCTGCCAAATTTGACGACACCATTAAGGAAGCATTAGGCGAAGACTTTGCCGTACCGCGTCCTGAACACTATGTCGGCATTGAAGACAAACCGCAACGCATTACCAATATGCCCAATAATGCAGTGGCAGTGAAAATGTTTATTAAGGAAAATATTTGATTTTATGCCTTATAAGGTGGGCTTTTCAGCCCACCGCAATACACTTTCAGGCAGCCTGAAAGTCAATGAGCATATTTTTGTGTGGGAAGAAAAATGAAAAAAACTTTCGTATTTTCAGTCATATTGACTATTTTTTTAAGTGCGTGTAGCAAAGAAGAAGCACAGCCCAAATCTGCCGTTGAATGCGACAATCCACAGGTTGTGCAAATGTTAAAAAATCAAGTTTTACAAAGCAAATCGCTGTGCAAAGATCCCAAAGATGAACTTGATTTATATTGCCAAATAGAAAAGGGCGAATTTAAAAATTTTAAAATAACTGGCGGAAATAACACGCACAATAGTTGTTATGTGGAATATGATGTGGGCGACGGTATTGGCTTTATTTTTAATTATGAAGTGCGGCTTGACAATGAACAACCTATTTCGGTTTCTATTTTAGACCACGATGAAGCCATAGGAATACAATAAATTAACCACTTTACAGCAATAATCATTTCAGGCAGCCTGAAAGAAATGATTTCAGGCTGCCTGAAATATATTCTATTGCTATTGATATTTCTCACACTTGCCCATATTTAACCCCTTTATATAGTCGATTCAGAGCAAAAGCATGCAAGGCAATGAGCCGCAGACAGTATAAAATAATACGGCAAGGCGAAATAACGATGCAGGATTTTGGTATGAATTGACTATATGTTAAAATCTTCTAATTATTTTGCCCACAATCAAAGGGTTTAGGATACGCTAAATGTTAAGTAATCTTGCCAAAAAAATCTTCGGTAGCCGCAACAGTCGGTTGTTGAAACAGTATCGTAAAGTAGTGAATAAAATCAACGCCAAAGAGCCTGAATTGCAAAATTTGTCAGACGCTGAATTACAGGCGATGTCTTTGCAATTAAAAGAAAAAGTGCAGTCTGGCACAGGTTTGAATGAGGTGTTGGTTGATGCGTTTGCTTTGTGTCGTGAAGCGTCCAAGCGTGTTTTGGGTATGCGACACTTCGATGTGCAGTTAATTGGCGGTTTGGCGTTGCACGAAGGCAAGATTGCGGAAATGCGAACAGGTGAAGGGAAAACGCTTGTTGCCACTTTGCCTGTGTATCTGAACGCTTTGACAGGACGCGGCGTGCATGTGGTAACCGTGAATGATTATCTGGCGGCACGCGATGCGGAAACTATGGGCAAGTTGTATCGCTTTTTGGGTATGACAGTCGGCGTGAATCTTACGCAAATGCACGGCGAAGAAAAACAACAGGCTTATGCTTGCGATATTACTTACGGCACAAATAACGAATTTGGCTTTGATTACTTGCGTGATAATATGGTTCAGGCTGCCTACCAACGCGTACAACGCCCATTGCACTTTGCGGTGGTCGATGAAGTGGATTCCATTTTAATTGACGAAGCACGCACGCCGTTGATTATTTCAGGGGCGGCAGAAGATAATGTTGATTTATACCGTGCGGTGGATAAAGTACCTGCCTTGATGACGCGTCAAATGGAAGAAGAAAGCACGGACGGCGATTACTGGGTTGATGAAAAACAACATCAAGTGGTGTTAAGCGAAAAAGGGCATGAAAACGCCGAACGCATTTTAAGCGAAATGGGCTTGTTGCCACAGGGTGAGTCGCTATATGCACCACAAAATATGATTTTAATGCACCATTTGTTAGCGGCGTTAAGGGCTCACAATTTGTATCATAAAGACCAGCATTATGTGGTAACTGATGACGGCGAAGTGGTGATTGTCGATGAATTTACAGGTCGTTTAATGGAAGGTCGCCGTTGGTCGGAGGGTTTGCACCAAGCGGTGGAAGCCAAAGAAGGTGTTGAAATTAAACAAGAAAATCAAACACTTGCGTCTATTACTTTCCAAAATTATTTCCGTCTGTATGAAAAATTAGCAGGTATGACTGGCACGGCAGACACCGAAGCGTATGAATTTCAAAATATCTACAATTTGGAAACGGTGATTATCCCCACCAACTTGCCGATGATTCGTAAAGATTACAACGACCAAGTGTTCCGCACGGCAGAAGAAAAATACGAAGCGGTGATTGCGGACATTAAAAAATGTTATGAAAATGGGCAACCTGTGTTGGTTGGTACCACCAGCATTGAAACTTCGGAGTTGGTGTCGGACTTGCTGAATAAAGAACGCTTGCCACACAATGTATTAAACGCCAAAGAACACGAAAAAGAAGCCTATATCGTGGCACAAGCAGGTAAGCCGAAAATGATTACTGTGGCAACCAATATGGCAGGTCGTGGTACGGATATTGTGTTGGGCGGCAATATTGCCACACAAGTCAAACAAATTGAAGAAGACGAAACGCTGCCTGAAAGCGAAAAACAAAATAAAATCAATCAGTTAAAAAATGAATGGGAACGCTTGCACGAACAAGTCATTCAGGCAGGCGGTTTGCATATTATCGGCACAGAACGGCACGAAAGCCGCCGCATTGATAACCAGTTGCGTGGTCGTTCAGGACGACAAGGCGACCCTGGTTCGAGCCGTTTCTATTTATCATTTGAAGACCAATTATTGCGTTTGTTTGCGTTAGACAGAGCGGCGGCGATTATCAATCGATTAGCCCCTGAAAGGGGTGTGGCGATTGAACACGGTATGCTTACGCGTCAAATCGAAGGCGCACAACGCAAGGTAGAAAGCCGCAACTTCGACATTCGCAAACAGTTGTTGGAATACGACAATGTTGCCAATGACCAACGCAAAGTGGTGTATCACATTCGCAACGAAATCTTGGACGGCGAAACCACATCAAACGACATTGCCCAAATTCGCCAAGATGTGATTGCTGGCGTGTGCGATGACTTTATTCGCCCGGACACAATGGAAGAAGAATGGGATATTTCAGACTTGGAACACACGCTCGCAGGCGAGTTTGGCGTTACAGGCGTGAATATCAAAGAATGGCTCAAAGCCGACAGCAGTTTAGATTCGGACGACATTAAACAACGCATTGTGGATATGGTGGAAGCCGAGTACGCCGCCAAAGTAGAAATGGTAACCGCAGACGGCATGGCTGGCTTTGAACGCAATGTCATGCTGAATGTGATTGACCAAAAATGGCGAGAACACTTGGCACAAATGGACAATCTGCGTCAAGGCATTCACCTGCGTGGCTATGCACAGAAAAACCCCAAACAAGAATACAAACGCGAAGCCTTTGGCATGTTCCAAACCTTTATGTCGGATATTTACCGCACCGCAACGCGTTATTTAACTTCGGTTCGCATACAAATTGCTCCTACGGAAGAAGAAGTGCCTGATAATCACGCAGACAACGCCCCACCGCCCCCACCTGTTGATGACGGCGAAGATTACAGCATAGAAGCATTAGAAGCCCGTGGCATTTATATCACAAGAAACGACCCTTGCCCTTGCGGCAGTGGCGAAAAATACAAAAATTGCCACGGCAAGTTGGCGTAAAACTGTTCAGGCTGCCTGAAAACGAAAAATATTTCAGGCAGCCTGAAACTCAATGTGAATACACCCATATGAACGACAATACTTCTCAAAACAACAAACGCTTATACGGCAGATTATGGCATTATCTGTCCGATTATATTCACATTTTTATTGCATCGATATTGGCTATGTTGGTGGTGGCTGCCACGGTACCTGCGTTTGCGTATCTCATTAAGCCCTTAATTGACGAAGGTTTTGTGAAAAAAGAAATGGGCAGTATGGGGTGGATTGCCGCCGCCATTATTGGCTTATTTTTGGTGCGTGGCGTGTTTAATGTGCTGAACGAATATCTCACGGGTATGCTGTCTGGCAAATTGGTGGTGCGTATGCGTAGTGAAATGTTTGCCAAACTGCAACGCTTGCCGATTTCTTTTTTTCACGACAGCACATCAGGTCGCACCATTTCTCGCATTTTGAATGACGCAGGGCAAATTACCGAAGCAGGGTTTAACATTATCACCGTGCTGATTAAAGACGGCGTGTCGATTGTTTTCTTATTGGGTTGGCTGTTTTATTTGGAGTGGAAACTCACCATTGCCACTTTTATCGCCATTCCGATTGTCGGTTTATGTATTCAATTAAGCAGTAAATATTTGCGTCATTTATCGCGTGAAAATCAAAAAGAATTGGGCAAAACCGTGCAAATTTTAAGCGAAAATATTTCAGGCGTAAAAATGGTGCGTATCTATGGCGGACAGCAGTATGAAGAAAATCGTTTTGTGCATAATATCAACACCGTATTCAAAAACGGCTTAAAACAAGCATTAGCCAGCACTTCTAATACCGCTTTCACACAATTTATTGTATCGTTCGCGTTAGCAGGCATTATTTACTTTGCCGCTATGCAAGCGTCTAACACGCAGGCAAACAACGATTTTTCCGCAGGTGGATTTGTGTCGTTTTTAACGGCGATGATTGCAATGTTCGATCCCATTAAACGCATTACAGGCGTGTTGCAGTCTATGCAAAGGGGTTTGGCGGCGGCAGAAAGCGTTTTTACCTTTTTAGACTTTCCCGAAGAAGACGACAAAGGCAGCCTGAAAACCTTATCCGCCCCCATACAAGGTAATTTGCAATTAAACAATGTGTGTTTTCGTTATCCCAACACCGAAAAAGACAGTTTATCGAATATTAACATCAATATACAATCAGGCAAAACGGTGGCTTTGGTGGGTGCGTCAGGTTCAGGCAAAACCACGCTATCGGCATTGATTGCGCGTTTTTACGATATATCAGACGGCGAAATTTTATTAGACGGCAAAGACTTACGCGAATACGCCTTGCCCCTGTTGCGAGAAAATATCTCCTTGGTAAGTCAAGATATTTTCTTATTTAACAGCACCATTCGCGACAATATTGCTTACGGTGGCAAGGCCAACGCCAGCGATGACGAAGTTATCCAAGCATTGAAAGCCGCTAATGCATGGGAATTTGTTGCCAAACTGCCTGACGGCATTCATACCGAAATTGGCGAAAACGGTGCGAAATTATCAGGCGGACAACGCCAACGCATAGCGATTGCCAGAGCCATTTTGAAAAATGCCCCTGTGCTGATTTTGGACGAAGCCACCAGTGCCTTGGACACCGAATCCGAACGCTTGGTGCAAGCGGCATTGGATAAATTAATGCAAAACCGCACCACGATTGTGGTGGCACATCGCCTATCCACGATTGAAAATGCCGATGAAATCATCGTCATGGACAATGGCAAAATTGTGGAAACAGGCACACACAATGAACTGTTGGCGAAAAAAGGACGGTATGCGGCATTGCATAAAGTGCAAGCAGATGAGTAAATAGCTTGCAAAACGCAATCTTCTCACAATGAAAAGCCAATCTATCTTTTCAGGCTGCCTGAAACCATACAGCGACAAAAAATTGAATTCTATTCGACAGCGTGGGTATGTTTTCCACCCAAATTGAGCAATTTACAATCACTTGAATTTTATGCCACCCTATTGGGCAGTTGGTGGGCAAGGATTGCCCACCTTACGGCTTGTGATTATGATTTATAGTCAAATAAATTCAAAAGTGAAACAGGCGGCGTGGCAAAGACAGTATAAATAATACGGCAAGACACGCCAACGCATTTCAATTTTGAAGTTGTTTGACGATAATATTTTTCAGGCTGCCTGAAACGAAGTTCGGCGTAAGCCAAAACATTTTATTTATCCCTGATGGAAACTGCTCAAAAACCCACACCTACGCCCTACTCTGGCTGTTTTCCAGTAACTTTATACACCGTTTCAGGCACGACTTGCCCTGCGAATTGTGGCAAATCGAACTCGCCCACACTGCCTGCAAATGACAGCAATAATGGCAATTTGGTGATACCCATTTCACCTTGTGGGAAAGCATAACGGCATTTATTTTCAATATCTTCAACTTGTGCGTCAAAATCTAAATCGACAATGCTGTTTTGGTATTTATCAGGCAAAACAAACAATTCTTGGTGTGTTTTATACGATATTTGATTGGCTTGACGATTTTTTTCGTAATGCAAAGCCTCCCAACTTTCTTTCTTTTTCAGCAATTTAGTGAAAAAAGATTGTGGGGCATCAATTTTTTGTTTTAATTCTGCCACTTCTTGTTTTAAGGCATAATGTTTGGGGAAAACATCGTTAATAATTTCACGACATTTATTCAAACCTTCCACCATTTGTTGTTCTTTTTCTTGGGCAAAATTAAATGACGAACTTTCTTGGTGTTTCACAAAAATATCGCCACGGCGTTTGGATAAAAATACCAAATACGCCACCAAGCGTTCATAATATTTTTTGGCAACTTTATTCCCTGTAATTAACGGTAAAGACATAAAACCATCAAACACATTGATTATCAAAGAAAACAACTGTTGGGCAGCAATAAAAGCATACGAACACTCATCATCATTATGCAATAATTGCGATAATCCTTTTTTGAGTGGAATCAGAATATATTCTTCCAAAAACTCTTCATACACGGTTAAGTGTTTTTCAATGGCTTCGTTTATTTCCATTTCCACTGTTAATGGTTTGAATAATAAAGGAAGAATTTGTTCTTGATGTGTATCTTCCAATTTTTCAAATAATTCAATCAATAAAGGATTGATGCCTGATTCAATCGAAATAATATGGTCAATATGATGACGAAATTGTTCGTCCATTGATTGTAAAATGGCAGGATTTTTTTCACTTTCCAAACGGCGAATTTCAATAAATGAACCTTTTAACACCCAACTGTCGCGTGAAAATAATCGTCCTTCTTCCAAAAAACGGCGAATACGATAAGGATTGATTGTTTGTTCCAAACTGGGTGCAATGGCAAATAAATAACGCGAAGTACGCACAATATGCAATTTGCGTACGCGTTGTTCTTTGTGTAAAAAATCGTTAATAATTGGATAAGGAAAATCCAATAATTGCCGATGAGAAAGTGTACGGAAACTGTATTCCAAAAGTTGGTGTTTTAAATAAACTTCGTTAATGAAAATTTTGCAAACTTCCACATTGATACGCCGTTTATTGTCAGGAATTTGAAATGATGATTTTTTATTACGGATAATATCCGCCGATTGATAAATAAATTCTTTCAGAACTTTATATTTAATGGCTTGCAAACTTAAATTGCGACCGACATTAAAATCTTTAATTTGACCAATGGCATTTTCTAAAATTTCTGCCATTTCGATGAGATTATCGCTTTTTTCGATTGTTTCTAAATATTCAAACAGTTTGGCACCAAATGCTTGTATTTTGGGATTACCCGAAGTGGCAATCAATGCCGACAGATTCCCCCCCCCCCCGCAACTTGATTTTCTTCTTTATATTCAAAGGCTTGCGTTTGTTTGTCCCATAATATATTTTTATGACGCAAAACTTGTTGATTGATATTTTCTTGATATTGTGGAGAAATATCGCGAAATAAATCGGCAAGATATTCTTGCCAAAAAATGTCTAACCGCGGCTCCACCTGCAAAACACGCACACGCAAATCGTAAGGAATGTAATCGCTTTGGGTTTGCACAACACTCATGATGGTTCTCCTGTCAAAATGGGTTTAATGCTCTACTGCAATGAATGGTAATCATACACAAATTTAAGTATTCGGTAAATCTTTTTATTACAGATAATGCTAAAATGGATATATATATATATCTATATATCAATGACTTACGATAAAAACAATAGAATTAAATCAACTTTTCAGGCAGCCTGAAAAAATGACTTTGTGCTATGATAATGCACTGGTATGTTTTGCCGTATCGTATTTTTTACATTTAATATGCTTTATCAATAAGGAATAACAGTGAAACAACGCACACTCAAACAAATCATCACTGCCACAGGCGTGGGTTTGCATTCTGGCGAACGGGTGAATTTGCGGCTAATGCCTGCCGAAATCAACACAGGCATTGCCTTTCGCCGTAGCGACTTATCAGGCGACAAAAACCGCATAATTCATCTTACGCCTGATTTAATCAACGATACGCGACTGTCTTCCACCGTGGTAACCGAAGACGGCATTCGCATTGGCACGATTGAACACTTAATGTCCGCCTTTTGTGCCTTGGGCATAGACAATATTTTAGTGGAATTGGATGCCCCTGAAATTCCGATTATGGACGGTTCATCTTTATCGTTTTTGTATTTATTGCAAGACGGCGGCATTATCGAGCAGCACGCCGAAAAACGCTTTATTCGCATTAAGAAAGCGATTGAAATTATTGAAGAAAATAAACAAGTGCGGTTTGAACCGTATAACGGTTTTAAAATATCGTTAAGCATTGATTTTGACCACCCTGTGTTTCGCCGTGCTTCGCAAACGATGACGATTGACTTTGAAAAAATGTCCTATCAAGAAGAAATTGCAAGAGCCAGAACCTTTGGTTTTATGCAGGAAGTGGAGTTAATGCGAACCCACAATTTGGGCTTGGGCGGTAATTTGACGAATGCGATTGTGATTGACGAAACCGAAATTCTCAACACAGACGGTTTGCGGTATGACAATGAATTTGTACGCCACAAGATTTTAGACGCAGTGGGCGATTTATATGTGGCAGGTCATCAACTGATTGGAGCATTTCACGGCGTGAAATCAGGACACGCCATTAACAACGCCTTGCTACGCAAACTGCTGAATGATGAAACCGCTTTTGAATGGGTGGAATTTCCTGATAATGTCGATTTGCCAGAAGCATTTCACGCTTTGCCAAAAGCGGCATAGTGGTGTAAAATGCACCGTTTCGCCGAAATAGCTCAGTCGGTAGAGCAACTGATTCGTAACCAGTAGGTCGGAGGTTCGATTCCTCTTTTCGGCACCAATAAAAAAAAACAGCGTTATTGTTTGAAATGACGCTGTTTTTTATATTTCAGGCAGCCTGAAAGGCTTAAAAACAAAGGCGAATGGGGTATTCGCCTTTTTATCATCAAAAATGATCTCAATCATTAAGACATAAATCCCATTGCCGCTAATACTACACCTGCGATAAAAGCCCCTACCAAGAAAACCACATACATTGCCCCATAGACAATGAAAATATTGCGTTGATAATGGCACACTTCTTCAATCGCCTGTTCAGACAAAGACTGCATTGCGTTGTTGGCAGCTTCTTGGTAGTTGATAAACACTTTGCGAATAATCCACGCAACCGCAGTAGAAATGCCCGCAACAATCAGTATAAATATTCCCATGCCTGGTTCTTTAATCAATGAAATCAAGCCTACCAGCATAAACAGCACACCAAATACCAACCACATCAAATAAATGTAAGAGTTGATTTTCGACCATTTGGCAGCGGTTTCTAATTCATGCAAAATATCCATTGTTTATTCTCCTTTTAACCAGCCACTGCGGCAATCAACAAAAGCAACAGACCAAGAGCCGCCAATACCAAAGCCAAAATAAACAACACGCCGTTAATAATCAAAATGGTATTTAACGGCGAAGTGCATTGTGCTAATTGTTCGGTATTGGGGTTGGTTTGGATTAACTTGGCATTTTGTGCGTATTTCCAAGCAAAGAAAGCCAACATACCATAAATGACAATGTTGATTAAAATGCCAAAAATATCAGCGACACCCTCAATGCCAAAAAATGACACCAAAATAAGAAGAGCCGTCATAATGGCATAAAACAATGCCCATTTGCCTGCACTGCTTAAATATTGCAATGCGGAAGAATTGATATTCCCTTCATAAACTTGCTCGCCACTGGAAACTGGCGGTGCGTAAGGGTTGTCGTTTTCAAAGTCAATCATCATCAGTCTCCTATTTAAATAAGGCTTTCATTTTATAGCATATTCAGGCTGCCTGAAAGGGTTTTTTGTTTTGTGTGCGTTTTGTGGATAGGCTGCCTGAAAACGCCAAAAATGCGTGGGCAATAAGTTGCCCACCCTACAACTCACTCCCCTGCCAAAAACAACTGATATGCCGTATTATCGCTTTGGTCGTGGAAAGTGTAGCCGATGTGTTGCAAAAAGTCGTTAAAGGCTTGATTGTCGCTGTCTGGCACATCAACGCCAACCAACACCCTGCCGTAATCCGCACCGTGATTGCGGTAGTGAAACAGGGTGATATTCCACTGCGATTTCATCGCACGCAAAAAGCGTGGCAAAGCACCTGGGTGTTCGGGAAATTGTGCCGACAACACGCGTTCGTTTTTAATTTTGTGCGTTCTGCCGCCAACCATATAACGAATATGCACTTTGGCAGTTTCGTTATCGGTTAAATCTAATACAGGCAAGCGTTCGTCTTCTAATTTTTGTTTGATTTGGTTCAAATCGTCCATACCTGCGGTTTGAATGCCGACAAAAATATGGGCTTGTTTGTCATCACCATAACGATAATTAAATTCGGTAATATTGCGGTCGCCCAAAATTTCAATAAATTTCAAGAAACTACCAGGGCGTTCAGGAATGGTAACTGCCAAAATGGCTTCTCTTCTTTCGGATAATTCGGTGCGTTCGGACACATGACGCAAGCGGTGAAAGTTAATGTTCGCACCGCTGGCAATCGCAATCAGCGTTTGATTGTGTGCGTTTTCGCGTTGGATATAGGCTTTCAAACCTGCCAAACTCAACGCCCCAGCAGGTTCGGTAATCACGCGAGTGTCGTCAAAAATATCTTTAATTGCCGAACACACCGCGTCTGTATTCACTGTAATAATTTCGTCCAATAAATCACGACACAGGGCAAAGGTTTCTTTACCCACTTTTTTCACCGCCGTGCCGTCTGAAAACAAACCCACTTCGGGCAAGGTGATGATTTCGCCTTTTTCAATGGATTGCTTCATATCGTCCGAATCGGTGGTTTGCACGCCGATGACTTTAATATCAGGACGCACATTTTTGATATACGCCGCAATGCCAGCCGCCAAGCCGCCGCCGCCAATCTGCACAAAAATCGCGTCAATTTTGCGTGGGTGCTGACGAGTGATTTCCATACCAATCGTCCCCTGCCCTGCAATCACAAACGGATCGTTAAACGGCGGAATATATACCATATTTTTCTCTGCCACCAACTGCATAGCATAGTCATAAGCGTCATTAAACGATTCGCCTGCCAGAACCACTTCTCCGCCTAAATTTTTCACCGCATCCACCTTAATTTGTGGCGTGGTTTTGGGCATAACAATAATGGCACGACAATTTAATTTTTTCGCACTCAACGCCACACCCTGTGCGTGATTGCCCGCAGAAGCAGTAATCACGCCACGAGCCAACTCTTCGTCCGACAGTTGAGCCATTTTGTTATACGCCCCACGCAGTTTGAACGAAAACACAGGCTGCAAATCTTCGCGTTTAATGTAAATATGGTTATCGGTGCGGTTGGACAAATTTTTAGCAAAATCCAAAGGCGTTTCTACCGCCACATCATACACAGCGGCGGTGAGAATTTTTTGTAAATAATCGGAATGGGTGTTCATTTTGTCAGAAGTAAGCAATTAAATTTGCTGATTATAATTCAAACCACCGCACAATATTGTAAATATATTTTTTAAAAACCCCTTGACAAGTCCAAACAGGCTCTCTATAATCCGCATTTCCTTGTTGCACCCGTAGCTCAGTTGGATAGAGTATCTGGCTACGAACCAGAGGGTCGGGCGTTCGAATCGCTCCGGGTGCGCCAAGTAACCGATGCGCCCATCGTCTAGCGGTTAGGACATCGCCCTTTCACGGCGGTAACGGGTGTTCGATTCCCC
>JAGBKK010000034.1 GCA_017934045.1 Neisseriaceae bacterium
AGTTTTGTTTCACACCTTGACCTTTGTCATACGACACGCCGAGATTAAAGCAACCCTGTGCATCACCGCCATGACAGGCTTGTTCAAACAGTTTAGCGGCTTGGGCATAGTTTTGTTTCACACCTTGACCTTTGTCATACAACACGCCGAGATTATAGCAACCCTTTGCATTACCGCCATGACAGGCTTGTTCAAACAATTTAGCGGCTTGGGTGTAATTGCCTTGTTCGTAGGCATTAACACCTTGATTCAATAAATCTTCTGCACTTTTTGCCATTGCTAATGGGGTTAAGGTGAAAGAAAATACAGCAGTGAGTAATAAAAGTTTGCGTTTCATATTTTGAGTACTCCGTTATCAGTATAAAAAATAAATTTTTCAGGCAGCCTGAAAAAGGCTATTCTACACTTTTTTGTACTCACTTCGTTTTTTGCTTGCGATGACGAATTCCCCGCACGGAAAGTGCTTTCAGGCAGCCTGAATGTTTTTTCATCTATTTTTCTTTTTACTTTTTAGATAAAAAGGACGATAATAAACCCCTTTAACTTAACCTATCTCTTTTGAATTAGGGAAAAAAAAAATGGCTCTGATTGTTCAAAAATACGGCGGCACTTCGGTGGGTTCGGTGGAACGAATCCAAAATGTGGCTCGCCGCATCGCAAAATTCAAATCGCAGGGGCATGATGTGGTGGTGGTGGTTTCCGCAATGAGTGGCGAAACCAACCGCTTGGTAGCGTTGGCTGAACAAGTCAGCAACAATCAAATTGTGCCGCGTGAAATGGATGTGGTGTTATCCACAGGCGAACAGGTTACCATCGGTTTGTTGGCAATGGCTCTGAATGCCATTGGCGTGCCTGCCAAAAGTTACACAGGCTGGCAAGTGGCAGTGAAAACTGATTCCGCCCACACCAAAGCTCGCATTGAAACCATTGATGACGAACGCATGCGTGCCGACTTAAAAGACGGCAAAGTGGTGATTGTGGCAGGCTTTCAAGGCATTGATAGCGTAGGCGACATTACCACGCTCGGTCGTGGCGGTTCGGACACTTCGGCAGTGGCACTGGCTGCGGCATTAAAAGCCGATGAATGTCAAATTTATACCGATGTCGATGGCGTTTATACCACAGACCCACGCATTGTTCCCGAAGCACGCCGTTTGGATAAAATTACTTTTGAAGAAATGTTGGAACTGGCGTCTTTGGGTTCCAAAGTATTGCAAATTCGCTCGGTTGAATTTGCGGGCAAATATCGTGTTCGCCTGCGTGTGTTAAGCAGTTTGGAAGAAGACGGCGGCGGCGGCACTCTGATTACCTTTGAAGAGGACGAACAAATGGAACGAGTACAAGTATCAGGCATTGCATGTGATAAAAATCAAGCACGAATCAATGTGCGTGGCGTGCCAGACAAACCAGGCATTGCTTTCCAAATTTTGGGTGCAGTGGCAGACGCGAATATTGAAGTGGATATGATTATCCAAAATGTGGGTGCGGAAGGCACAACCGACTTTTCATTCACCGTGCCGCGTGGCGATTACAACAATGCGTTGAATATTTTGAACGAAGTCAAAGAACGCATTGGTGCAACCGAAGTGTCAGGCGATGACACCGTTGCCAAAGTGTCGATTGTGGGTGCAGGTATGCGTTCGCATGTGGGCACGGCTTCGACTATGTTCCGTGCATTAGCCGAAGAAGGCATTAACATTCAAATGATTTCTACTTCCGAAATCAAAGTGTCTGTGTTAATTGCGGAAAAATACACCGAATTAGCGGTGCGTGTATTGCATTCTGCGTTTGGCTTGGAAAAGGCATAATTGTTTGTTTTTTAATATTGAAAATGCAATGTTTGTTTGTGTGCAAACATTGCATTTTTTATTTTCAGGCAGCCTGAATAATGTGTTTTAATGCGGTTTATCAAAAGATAGGTATATTTTTTGGGGAAAAACGCTGAATGTGTTACAATCCTGCCGATTTTTTGGAAAGACTGGAATACAAAGGTGCGATTATGGCAAAGAAAAAACTGACCGAGAAAGACATTTTGGCGTGGAACGGTCCCGAAGAAGATTATATGAACGAAGAGCATTTAGCATTTTTTCGCCAACGCTTGCTGAAAATGCAAGATGATATTATCAATAACGCCACAGGCACTGCCGATTATTTGCAGAAAGATCAAGAATATACGCCTGATCCTGCGGATCGAGCCACTTTGGAAGAAGAGCATTCTTTGGAATTACGCACGCGTGATCGCGAACGCAAATTGCTCAATAAAGTGCAAGCTGCCATTCGTCAAATTGACGAAGGCACTTACGGTTATTGTGCCGACACAGGCGAACCAATTGGTTTACAACGCTTGCTGATTCGTCCCACCGCAACACTGTCGGTTGAAGCCCAAGAACGCCGCGAACAAATGAAAAAACAATTTGCGGATTGATTTTGCCAAAGTAAGGTGTTTTTATCCACCACAACGAACAAAATATAGTCAATTCACAGCAAAAACCAGTATTGCTTTGTCTGACTATATTGTTATAGTCGTTAAACTTCAAAATAATAACAGGCGGCTTTGCCTACGACAGTATCAATAATACGGCAAGGCGTGCCAACGCATTAGTGTTTTGAAGTTTAACGACTATAATACTGTCTGCGGTTTGAAATCATTTCAGGTAACCTAAATATGATCAATCCCAAACTCAAAACCGCCTTATTAAAACGCTGTCGTTTTTACAGTTTCAGCATGTTTGTGCTGTTGATTTTGGCACAAATTTTAGCGTTTGCGTGGTTTGGCTTGGAATGGCTAACACATTTCACACTACACGGTAGTATTTTGATTTTATTCGCCAGTTTTGCATTCAAACACCGCTGGCGTTATTTTTTATGGGCGATTGCTTGCGGTGTGATTATTTTTGCCCTTATCCCCTTTTCAGGCAGCCTGAAAGACAAATCTTTGCTCAAAGTCATTGCCTATAATATGTACTTTGAAAACCCAAAAAAAGATACGGAAATCGCCTTTTTATTAGCACAACAAGCCGACATTTTGGCACTCACCGAAATGGGGGGAACAGAATGGCAAAAACAGTTGCCAACCTTGCAGGCAAACTACCCTTTTTCTTGCGGACATTCTATCGACAGCCCTTTTGCTATGCAACTGTTTTCAAAACAAAAACCATTATCCTGCGAAGTACATTTTATTGCAGATATATATCCTTATATTCGTGCCGTTTTGCCTAATCAACGCACTATTTTCGTGCTACACCCACCACCACCTGTCAATAGCGAATTAGCCAATGACCGCTTGATTTATTTTCAGGCAGCCGCACAAACAATCGCCGCTGACAACAAGGCGGTTTTGGTGGTGGGCGATCTGAATAACACGCCCTATTCCCCCATTTATCGCCGTTTTACAAAACATGCTCAACTCACAGACGCATTAGCCCACGCCACGCCCACTTGGAAACCCTTTTTCCTACCTCTTGACCGTGTTTTATATCGGCACAACAAGGCTGTGGCAAAAGCCCTACCATGGCAATATTCTGATCACAGAGCGATTACGATTGAGTGGGAATAAATCGTTCAGGCTGCCTGAAAACAACGCCTATTCTTGCCTAACTGTTGTATTTTTGGTTGTAGTGTGTTTGATAAAATCTTTAATAAATCAATTTATTATTATTTTTTTCAATCTGTCAAGTGCTTTATTTTGTGTCATTTGTTGTTGTCGGGTGCTGTTCTACGGTAAAATAATCGACAGAATAAATAAACAAAGTCCTATTCGCCAATAGCGACATAGGGCTATTTTTTGGAAAAAGCGAGTTTTCCTGTTTTTCAGGGAGCGTCTTGTTTTTTAAACATTCTCATAAATAAGGAAGATCATCTTGAAATTTCACAACAAAACTCTTTTAACCGTGGCTTTGGCTGCGTGTTTTGTGGCAACGACTGCGTCTGCTTATACCGCAGGTTATGATAGCAACGGTCGTTTGTATATCAACATTGAAGAAGAAAATGGTCAAAACTATTACAGCACAGGCAATTTAGTTGCTACCAGTGTGAATGGTTTGGGCAATTTTCTGAACAACAATCGCTACGATTACGCATTTGCAGGTTTGGGCAATGACGCGGCAAGCCAAGAAGTGTTTAATCGTTTTAATCACACACAGTTAGAAAAAGATGCTATGGCGGACAAAGTGGCTTCTCGTGATAGCGACTTTGCACGCGTGGCAATTTACGACAGCGGTGTCGATTTAAATTCTCATATGATCAACAACCGCTTGGTTGATCGTAATATGTACCAATACGATTCGTGGCGAAATGCGTATGTTACCACCCCTACGCGTCCGATTACCAATAACAATGGTCAAGCGGTTATGCACGGCACGAATGTGTTATCGACCGTGCAAGAATTAACGCCCAATGTTTCGGCAGGTGTGTATGTACTCAATTCCGTGCAAGATGTGGGCAAAGTGGCACGATTAGAACGCCAACGCGCAAACGATAACGCACCGTTAATTGTCAATATGTCGGCAGGGATTGAGGCCCGTTACAATGGCACCGTGGCGGATTTACCTGATGCACGCATTTTAGAAACCACCGATGGTAGATTGGTTTCAGTGCGTCAAGCATTTGGTATGAATAATATTCGCCAAATTGGTCAAGAAGTGGTCGATAGCAATGCCATTGCAGTTATTTCATCAGGCAACGATTCGGTTACGCGTTATCGTTGGGAACAACACGGTAATGGCGTGCAAAATGTGTGGGATCAGGTGTTGGACATTACCGATGACACCTATGTGAATATCTCCGCAGACGCATTAGCCCCCTTGTTTAATCCTGAATTTCGCAATAATTTTGTGGTAACCACTGGGGTTGATCAATATGGTAATCATATTTTTGACTCTTGCCGTTATCATCAAGATTATTGTATCGCTGCCCCTGCTGATTTAACCATTAAAGGTACCAACATTGCAGGTACTTCATTTGCCGCACCGTATGTCAGTGGCACTTTGGCATCTATTCAAAACCGTTATGATTGGATGAGCGTCAAAGATTTACAAAAAACCCTTTTCACCACCGCCACACCGATGGCAGACCGCAATACTTACGGACACGGTATTGTGAATTACGCCAAAGCCGTGCAAGGCTATGGTCGTTTTGATGAAGCCACCGAACTGAATGTCAATGGTCAAAAAAATCGTTATTACTTTGATAACGATATTAGTGGCAATGGTTATTTGGTGAAAAAAGGCGATAAGTCTTTGGTTTTGAATGGTAATAATACTTACAATGGTGGGGAGATTGTTGAAACCAATGTTCCTAACGATGTAGGTGTGATTTTCGTTAGAGACACATACGGTAATATCGCCGAACAAGGTGAATTGGTGTTGAATGGTCAAAACAACACAGGTGCTTGGATTAAGTCGAATGCGTCTTTAACTGTGGGTGATAAAAATGTCATTTCATCAGGTTCTATTCTTAATCAAGGCACCCTGAACGCTGAAACCACTTCTGATTTGGTGATTAACGGTGCATTGATGTCTAATGATGGCAGTGTTATTAACAAAGCCATTGGTTCCAAAATTCAAGTGCGTGATAATGCCCATTTAAAAAATGGTACATTTAATGTTCGCAAAATTGCAGACGGTTATGTAACGCAAGCAGGCAAAAATGAAGTCTTATTGACTGCTGAACACATTATTGGTACGCCCAATTATCAAGTGAATTTGCCTGATTTATTAACAGCAAATATACAGCAAAGCAATACTCAAATCACCGCCAATATGGCTCGTAAAGCGGTAACTTATGCTTATGCCGAAAACAAACAAAGACAGTTTGAAGGTGGTTCGCAAGACGCACAATTAGCCGAACGCTACCTGAAAGATATGGATACGGCGTATTTGTCTGGCAACAAACAAGCACCTGTCAAAGCTGTGGCTATGGATTTTATCGCCACCAATCAGTTAGACAGAACACTGTTTGCAAACGGCACAATGACCACGCACCACGCCGCCGAAGAAATCAATCTGAATAAACAATCCCACGATTTAGACTTTGTCGGCAACCTGAAACACGGCAGCAATATGTGGGTGAATGTCGGCACAGATCGCAATCGCTTGAAATTATCAGGTTTAACAGGCAAAAGCGAAGATTATTCTGCCCAAGTCGGTGTTGCCAAAAAATTAGATAATGGTGGCACCGTGGGCGGGGCAATCAACAAACCACATTATCGCTGGAAAGAAGATTTTAACGGCATTAACAAAACCGTTAAAACAGACGGCGTTGGCGTGAATGTGGGTTATGCACACGAATTTAACGACTACCGTGTCTTCGGTGCGTTAAGTTACGAGCATTTGCAAGTGGATCAAGGTGCGTCTAAAAACAATGACGGCGATCAATTTGGCGTGGTTGTGGGTGCAGGCAAAGAAATCAACGCCGACCGTTGGACAATTACCCCAAGTCTTGCCTTGGCGTATGAGCAAAGCAAAATCGACAGCGTACAAATCAATGACAAAGTGCGTGCCGATGATATTGAATCTCGCCATTTATCTGCCGTTGCCGAATTGGAAGCAGGTTATCAATTGGTTGATAACCTGCGTTTAACCAGCAAAATTGGCATAGCACAAGACTTGCACAGCAAAACTCGCCACACGGCAGTGTATGACGGTACATACGCTTATGACTACACCGAACGCGAAACTCCGAAAACGCGTGGCACAAGCAAAATCGGTTTAGCATTCTCGCCCACGCCTAACTTCGACATTGGGGCGAACATTGGCTACGCTGTTGGCAAACATTGGCAAAAAGGCAGTGCAGATATAGGATTAAGATATAAATTCTAATAACTGTACTGATGAAAACACTTTAACTGCACTTTGTTGGTAGAAATTTCGGCTTATTGGCTGACAAGAAACCTTTATTTATTTTATAAATAAAGGTTTTTTTTGCTGTGTATAGTCGTTAAACTTCAAAACACTAATGCGTTGGTTCGCCTTGCCGTATTATTGATACTGTCGCAGGCAAAGCCACCTTTTATTGTTTTGAAGTTTAACGACTATAAAAAATAAACCTTATTTCAGGCAGCCTGAAAGAAACCCCTGCAAAACCTATACAGAAACAAAAATTTAATCCTGCTCGACAGGGTGGGTTTCCCTGCCCACCAAAATTGAGTAATTTATAACTAATTGAATTTCAATAATATTTATTCCACTCTATCAGGCGATTGGTGGGCAAAACCCCGCCTACGGCTTTTCGTTTTAAAAAATAAGTTTTACAGAGATCTCTGAAAGGGTTATTTGTGTTCAGGTTTCATCATTTTGATTAAAGTGCAACAAAAAAGCGGATTCTTAAAATCCGCTTTTGTTATTTACCGTCAATTATTGGAAAACTGCACCGTGTATTGACAAGTAATAACGCACCAAGTCATTGCTGATTGGTGTGGAATAGTTGCTTTCATAATCATCGCCGTGCGTAATGCCGACTACCTGACCTTTGGCATTGTAAGCAGGGCCGCCTGAATCGCGGTTACCTGTTCGCAAGGGTTTGGAAAGGATATAGTCGGTGGGGAAATTGGTGGTGCCTGTCATTGTGGCTTCACCGCAATAACTTTCTGCCGCAGGACCCCAAAGATTATTACGATTGGCAACGCCGCACACTTCTAACTTTTCGCCCTCGAATGGTGGCATATTGGCGATGGGTGCGTAGTTCCAGTTGGCATAACCTGCTGTTCTCAAAATAGCGATGTCAGGATTTTTGCGTGTTGAACCGCTGTGATACCACAACACTTCGGCAGTGGTTATTGGCGTGCCGTTCGCAGAAGCGTGCGATTTGAACACTGGAATGTCTTGTTCCACTTGTTCTTCGGATTGGTGTGTAACTGGATTTTCACGATCGGTTACCACGCAATGTTTGGCGGTTACGATAATGGTGGGAGCCACAAACACGCCTGAACAAGCGGTGTTCCAACTTTTAATCCATAACTGCACGGTTGCTTCGTGCGTGTCAAGGTTTGTGCCAGCGGCTTCGGCATTGGGACTCATCACACCAGCGAAAGCAATGGCAGTTAATGCTGATAAAACTCGCATTTTCTTTGTTTTCATTTTTGCATCCTTTTAATTGGAATATATTGAAAAATTTGACTTTTTATGATTGTTTGAATAACAACCAAAAGACAAAAACCAAGTTTTAAAATCATTTAAAACTGTCTGTTAGTGTAGCAGACGATAAGCATAAATACCAAGCATATCGTTTGATTGCTTGTTGAAAAATTCAATAAAAAAAGCAAAATAGTTGATTATTTTTTACAATCTATTTTGCAAAAATATTCTACTGTTTTATTTCTATTAAGATTTTTTTGTGTATTAAAAACATTGAAATCATACAAAATAAGCCTAATAAACCGCGTATGATTGTGTGCAGAATGTTGTAAAATTGGTCTTTTCGCTTTTGCTTAAATAACGGTATAGTCGATAAACTTCAAAAGTAGAAAAGGCGTAACGCCTGCGACAGTATAAATAATACGGCAAGGCGAAAGAACGCATTATAATTTTGAAGTTTATCGACTATATAGCGTCTTTCAGGCTGCCTGAAAAATATAATGGATTGAATATGAATGACTTTTTTTCACTTTTTCACCTACCGCAAGATTATGCGATTGATTTTGACGCGTTAGAAAACGCCTATCGTGTTTTGGCGGCAGTCTATCACCCTGACCGTGCGGCAGGGCAGTCGGCGTTTCATCAAAAAGAAAATATGATGATGACCGCAACAATCAATCAAGCGTACGGCGTGTTGCGTGATGATATTGAGCGAGCGGTGCATTTGTTGGCGTTACACGGCATTGATGCCAACGCACACGAACACAACATTGCCGACCCTGAATTTTTAATGCAACAGTTGCAGTGGCGAGAAGATTTGGACAACGCCCAAACACTTGACGAAGCGAATAAATTAAATCAACAAATTCAACAAGTTAAATGCAAAACGCAACAACAACTTGTTGCGGAATTTCACAAACAAAATTATCCAAACGCCACACAAACCTTACAACGCTTGCGATTTGTGCATAAATTATTAACGGCGATTGATGAAAAAAGGGAACAAATGGCGTGATTATTGGCTTTCAGGCAGCCTGAACGCCTTATTCATACACACTCAATGCACGGCGAACGCCGTCTCCGATCATCACTAATAACAACAGCATAACCGTTAAAACCACAAAAGTGGGCAACGCAATCCACCACGCGTCCAAGTTGTCTTTACCTTGTGCTAACAAATTGCCCAAGCCTGCTTGATCACCTGGCACGCCCAAGCCCAAAAAGTCTAAACTGGTCAAAGCCAACACCGCCCCTGATATGCGAAACGGCAAAAACGCCAACACTGGCGTTAAACTGTTGGGCAGAATATGCCGCCACATTAAGCGGCTATTGCTCGCCCCCATACTTTTTGCCGCCAACACATAATCCATTTGGCGATTTTTCAAAAACTCGGCACGCACATAATCCGACAAGCCTAACCACGAAAAAGCAGTCAGCAGCAGCAGCAACAAAATCAAACTCGGTTCAAAAAAAGATGCAAAAATAATCAGCAAATAAAGTTCAGGCAGCCCACCCCAAATTTCAAAAATGCGTTGTAAAATCAAGTCGGTTTTGCCTGCAAAAAAGCCCTGCACTGCCCCAAAAAATATGCCCAATGCGGTTGCCAAAACCGTCAGCACCAAAGCAAACAGCACAGAATTGCGAAAACCATACACCAAGCGTGCCACCATATCACGACCAATATCGTCTGTGCCAAGCCAGTGGCGTGCGGACGGGGCGGCAGGATTCGGCTCAGTGTCAAATTCATTCAGCGTTTTGTCGTCATAAGGGTTGGGCAAATACCACGCAAAATTGCCGTTTTGCGTTATATTGTGGCGAATGGTGGGGTCTAAATAATCCGCAGGCGTATCAAAATCACCGCCGAACTGCGTTTCGTAATAATTTGAAAATAAAGGAAAATAATATTGATTTTGGTATCGCACCAAAAGCGGTTTATCATTACACCAAAGCGGTGCAAGCAAGGAAATAACAAATAAAATCAAAAAGATACGCAAAGCCCACAGTGCGGATTTTTGTTGTTTGAATGAACGCACAAATCGTTGCCACCACGAATAATGCGTAGTTTCAGGCTGCCTGATTGTGTTTGGTGCGTGCATATTTTGAAAAAGTGTTGTATTAAAGGCGTTATTGTAACGAATAATTGTCGCACCTGCCTGATTGCGTGCTATTTTTTGCTAAAATAACGCTTTTTGCACAAGGACATGAACAATGAGCATTTACCACTGCCCCCATTGCGGTTTGCTGGCTGAAAGTGCTGCCGAACCTGCAAGCACCTCCTTATGTGCCAACTGCAAACAAGAAGTTGAAATTCAAGACACCATTTTATTTGTGCAATCTGTTATGCATAAATATTCAGAATTATCAAATAAAATCAAATTATTACAAGAAAAATTTATTCCCCTTGACACCCCCAATACACCTATTCAGGCAGCTTTGAACAACAGTAATTTATTTGCCAATTCAAAACAACACGAAAAAATTAAAAAATATTTAAATAATAAAAAGCTCACCGTATCTTTTAATTATGCCGCGGTGGATATGTCAGGTTATTTTGACGAAGCCGCCGAATTAATAGGCGATAATTTCCCATTATTAGAAAAATATTTAAAACAAATGCGTTATTTATATGCCAATAATAAAATCGGTTTAATGATTGATTGCGTGAATTTACCGCAACAAGAAAATCAAAAATTACAAAATATTTTCAAAAAACTATTTAATTACACCATTGTTGCCAAATATAATTACCAAGCGTCCGAAAAGAAAATCCGCATTTCGCTGAATACCACCGACAGCATTAAAAAGTTTTTAACAGGCGGCTGGTTAGAATGGTTTGCCACCATTAAATTACTTAAAGAAGCCCACTTAAAAAATAAATCCTTTTCCATTGCTCGTTCCGTTGTGGTGCAACACGAAAATGGCGACAAAAACGAATTTGATGTGGTTTTTATGACCGAACACAAAACACCCTTATTTATTGAATGTAAATCAGGCGAATTTCGGCAAGATTTAGACAAATTTATTAGAATTTGCAAAAAAATCAATATACCTACAAAAAACTGGATAGTATTAGCCAGCGAAATTGATAAACCACAAGCAGACGCATTTGAAAAAATGTATCCCGTGCGTTTTTGTGATTTAACTCATTTTTTAGAAAAAGTCAAACCGTTAATATAAGGACAACAAAATGCAAGGAAAAATTGTCCGTTGGATTGAAAACCGTGCCTTTGGTTTTATTCAAGAACCTACCACAGGTGTGGAAATATTTGCCCATATTTCCGTTTTTGAAATTCAAAACCCACCACCTGTTGTGGGTGAATTAGTTTCTTTTGAAACACAATTCAATGACGAAAAAGGCAGAACCGAAGCGGCTAATGTGGTTTATTTAAATCGTTCGCCCTTAAAAGTGGTTAAAAATTCAGGCAACCTGAAAAGAAATTCCGTGTATGCAAATGATGAGCAAGTTGAATTAAAAATTATGCCCCTACAAAATTATCGTAAAGAAGATGAAGATGAAATCGTTAAACCACAACGCAATTATCGTGGCATCATTCGTTTGCTTGTGATTATTATTTTATTAGCCATCGCCGCTTATTTTGTTTATCAAAATCGTCATCAAATCAAAATACCCGAAACACCACAAATAATGAATAAAACACTTAAATCCTGCGATGAAACAAGCCATTGTTATAGCGATAAAAAGTGGCGGTTAGAATAATCGTTCAGGCAGCCTGAAAAGTATCGTCGATTCAGAGCAAAGCCATCAAGGCAGTGAGCGTGCTGCCAGTATCAATAATACGGCAAGGCTTTCCCAACAATGATGGATTTTGCTATCCATCAACTATATTCGACCACGAAAAAAGGGCATGAAAACATGCCCTTTGTTCATACCCAACAGTATTAGTCGGCTTGACGGCGAGTGATGGGTGGCAGTTCAAAGTCGTCCAAAATAGCGTTGTCTTTGAATGATTCCGCCGTTAAGTTCAAACCGCGAGCACGACCGCGACCACTGCGACCACCAGTAATCACACCACCAAAACCATTGGCACCCACTGCGTCATCAGTACCTGTTTTTTGGCGAACGCTTAAATTGGGTTGTTGTGCATTAGCCTCTTGCAAGCCTGTTGCCACCAAAGTAACGCGAATGGTATCTTCGTCCAAGGTTGGGTCTTCGGCTGTGCCGTATTTCACATCAACATCGGAGGCGGCACTGTCGTCAATGATACGCATCACTTCTTGGTATTCGGACATTTTCAGGCAGTGTGGAGCGGTGGTAATGCTCACCAAAACGCCTCTTGCACCGTCTAATGAGGTGTTGTCCAACAATGGGCTGGAAATGGCTTGTTCGGTGGCAGTTCTTGCGCGGTCTGGACCAGACGCTTCGGCAGAACCCATCATTGCTACGCCTGCGATGCTCATCACATTGCGAATGTCGGCAAAGTCGATGTTAATCAAACCAGGGCGAGTTACGATTTCGGTAATGCCTGTTACGGCAGAGCATAATACATCGTCTGCGGCTTTGAATGCTTCACGCAAGGTGATGTCTTGACCTAATGAATCCAACAATTTGTCGTTCGGAATAACGATGAGCGAATCGACATGTTCTTTCAATACTTCAATACCCGATTGTGCCACTTTTTGGCGTTTGCCTTCGTATGCGAAGGGGCGAGTAACCACGGCAACGGTTAAAATGCCTAATTTTTTCGCTACTTCCGCTACCACAGGAGCCGCACCTGTGCCAGTGCCGCCGCCCATACCTGTGGTGATAAACACCATGTGTGCACCTTCTAATGCTTCTTCAATCGCTTCGCGTGCTTCTTCTGCGGCACGGCGACCGATTTCAGGGTTTGCCCCTGCACCCAAGCCTTGTGTCAAACGAATGCCTAATTGAATGCGTTTGTCGGTTAAACTCATTTTCAGGGCTTGTGCGTCCGTGTTGGCACTGATAAATTCTACGCTACCGTGTGCGTGTTCGTGTTCTTCTGATGCCAAACCAGTATTCACCATATTGTTAATGGCGTTACAACCGCCACCGCCAATACCAATCACTTTGATGTGTGCACCGCCAACTGGTTCCGATAATGGATTGCTAAATTGCAATTCTGCCATAATGTTCCGCTCCTTAAATTCGGGTATTGTTAAAAAACACTGTATTGTAACCGATATAAAAAATAAATGGTATATTTTTTATTAAAATATTTTGATTTTTTTGCATTTTGACGATTATTGCTTGATTGGGCTTGTTGTATAAATGCTACAAATATTAAATAACTTATTGATAAATAATGATAAATTATTTTGAATGAGTCAAATGATTTCTTCTGTTTTTATTAGCATAAATTGTTGTCATTTTTGTCATAAGAAAAATGGTTTTTTATTTTTTATTTGTTCATCTTGACAATCAACAAAAATATATTTCCCATTTTATAACCCTTTCAGGCTGCCTGAAAGGGTTTATATTCATTATAAAATGATTTTTTAACAGCAAAGTGGGGTTTTTTACCAAAAAAATGCCTTTTTTTATTATGCAGATTGATATTTTTGTATGTAATGGATACATTCACGCACTAACTGTGGTCCTTGATAAATTAAACCGCTATAAATTTGCACGGCACTCGCTCCTTTTTGTAATTTTTCCACCGCATCTTCACCTGATGAAATACCGCCCACACCAATAATGGGAATGACAAATTCATTCGGCGGATTTAAATGTTTTGCCAATAAGGACAACACTTCATTTGCTTTGTTTTTCAAAGGGCTACCTGAAAGTCCGCCTGTTTCCGCTGATAAGGGGTGATTGCCCAAGGACGATTTATCTATGGTTGTATTGGTGGCAATGACACCGTCTATTTGATGATGTCGCACAGCTTTGGCAATCGCCATTATTTGTGATTCATCTAAATCAGGGGCAATTTTTAAGGCAATCGGTACATATTTATTGTGTTGATTGGCTAAATCGTTTTGACAAAATTTAATTGCCACTAATAATTCGTTTAATTCATCTTCGCCTTGCAAAGAACGCAGGTTTTTGGTGTTGGGTGATGAAATGTTGATTGTGATATAACTTGCTAATTCATAAGCCTTTTTTAAGCAAATCAGGTAATCATCAACTGCATTTTCAATCGGCGTGGTGGCATTTTTGCCAATGTTAATCCCCAAAACGCCGTCAAATGACGCGCGTCTAATATTCGCCAAAACTTTATCAATGCCGTGATTATTAAAACCCATACGATTGATAATGGCAGCATGTTCAGGCAGCCTGAAAAGACGCGGTTTAGGATTACCTGCTTGTGGTTTGGGCGTAACTGTACCGACTTCGATAAAACCAAAACCGAATGCCGCCAAAGCGTCAATAAATTCACCGTTTTTATCCAAACCCGCCGCCAAGCCCACTGGATTGGGCAAGGAAATATCCATTAACTTACACGGCACTTGGGGGGTTTGGGTGGCAAATGGGTCAAGGTGCAATTTATGTAAGAAATTCAACCCATTTAACGCCGCCAAATGCGAGCGTTCTGCGTCCATTGAAAAGAGAATTTTTTGAAAAAAAGAATAATCCATTGTTGTCTTTCTGATGATTTTCAGGCTGCCTGAAAAAAACGACATATATTATATAGGTACTTTTTAGAAAGATTATATTTTTGATTGTTCAGGCTGCCTGAAAAGATTTGTTGGATAACCATGCGTATTAAAAATAACAAAATTATCAAAGCAAAATTTGAATGAAATTAAAATTTAAATGCACAAACGGTTATAATAAACAACTTGCATTTTTCAGAAAGAAGGATTGTATGTCATCTCCCAAATACCGCCGTATTTTGTTGAAACTGTCTGGTGAAGCCTTGATGGGCAATGATGCGTTTGGCATTAACCGTGAAACTGTGATGAATATTGTGGCACAAATCAAAGAAGTGGTTACCGCTGGCGTTCAGGTTGCCGTGGTGGTGGGCGGTGGTAATATTTTTCGTGGTATGGCAGGTGCGGCAAATGGTATGGAGCGAGCCACAGCGGACTATATGGGTATGTTAGCCACAGTAATGAACGCACTGGCTCTGAAAGAAGCGTTTGAAAATGTGGGTGTGCATGCTCGCGTGCAGTCGGCGTTAGCCATGCAGCAAGTGGCAGAAACTTACACGCGTCCCAAAGCCATTCAGTATTTGGAAGAAGGCAAAGTGGTGATTTTTGCCGCAGGCACGGGCAATCCGTTTTTTACCACAGACACCGCCGCCGCTTTGCGTGGTGCGGAAATGAATTGCGATATTATGTTAAAGGCAACGAATGTTGATGGCGTTTATACCGCCGACCCCAAAAAAGACGCATCAGCAGTGCGTTATCAGTCCTTGTCGTTTGATGAAGCGATTAGCAAACAGTTGAAAGTGATGGACGCAACGGCGTTTGCCTTATGCAGGGAGCAGAAATTGAATATTCAAGTGTTTGGCATTTTCAAAGATGGGGCGTTAAAACGCGTGGTGATGGGCGAAGATGAAGGTTCATTGGTTTCGTGCTGAAATCATTTCAGGCAGCCTGAAAGGTTAAAACATTATGGAAAACAAATATTTAGAAGTTTTGGTTTGCCCTGTGTGCAAAGGGGCTTTGGAATATAAACCCGAATTGCAAGAATTGCACTGCAAAGCGTCCAAATTAGCGTTTCCGATTAAAGACGGCATTCCTGTAATGTTGGAAAACGAAGCACGGCGTTTAGATGAATAATTTTTCAGGCTGCCTAAACATATTTTAATGAATTAAATAATATGACTAATCAACCTTTTACCGTCATTATCCCTGCTCGATTATCTTCTACACGGCTGCCTGAAAAAATTATTGCTGATTTGGGTGGTAAGCCTTTGATTGTGCGTACTGCGAATGCCGCAATGAAAAGTCAAGCAAAACAAGTGGTTGTAGCGGCAGACGATGAAAAAATTGTGCAAATTTGCACGGATAATGGCATTGACGCGGTTTTAACCGACAAAACGCACCAAAGCGGCACGGATCGTTTAGCCCAAGCGGTGTCGTTGTTGGGACTGCCTGAAAATATGCCGATTATCAATGTGCAAGGCGATGAGCCGTTAATCAATCCGCAAATTATTGATGATTTGGCAGACTTTTTTATTAAAAGCGGTGTCAATATGGCAACTGCCGCACATACTATTGATAATATTCAAGAATTTCATAATCCGAATATTGTCAAAACGGTGTTGGATAAAAATAACAATGCCCTATATTTTTCGCGTTCGCCCATTCCCTATCCAAGAGAAACGCAAGCAAAAGAATTGCCGACACAAGTTTCGGTATTGCGACACATTGGTATTTATGCGTATAGCGTACCGTTTTTATTGAATTATCAAAAACTTGCACAATCGCCCTTGGAAGAAATTGAAAAATTAGAACAGTTGCGTGTGCTGTGGCATGGCGAAAAAATTGCGGTAATGAAAACCGCCATTATTCCTGCGGCTGGTGTGGATACTCTTGACGATTTACAAAGGGTTCGCCGTTTGTGGGCGGAACAATAGTTTTCAGGCAGCCTGAAAGGTTTATTTTTCAATTTGTTATCAAGGAAAAAACAAATGAATACGCAACAAGATTTTGAATTGACTGCCGAAGAAATTGATGAATTAAAAAAATTTTTGGCTTATCCTGATGTTCGTATCAATTCTTCTGCTAAAAAGCCTGATTTTTCCGTGCTAAACGAACCGTTAGCAATGAAAAATTATTTATTGAAAATTAGAAATTTAGGCGTTACTTGGAATTCGTTTGCGTTTCTTTTTGGCAGTGATGATGATGAAATCATCAAATTGCCTGATAGTATTCAATATTTAACTAATTTAGAACATTTGTGGTTTTTTCATCTACCATTTGAAACGCTGCCTGAACAAATTGGGCAATTTAAAAAGTTACGCCGTTTAGATTTATTTGGCTGTGCTATTTCTACGCTCCCTGAAAGCATTGGACAATTATCCGAATTAACCGAATTACATATAGACAGTTGTCAAGCATTACAAACATTGCCTAACCAAATTGGGCAATTAAAAAAATTACGCACTTTGCATTTATATAAGAGCGGCATTACTACGCTGCCTGAAAGTATTGGCGAATTATCCGAATTAACGCAATTAAATTTAAACGGTTGCTTTAATCTCTGTCATTTACCAAACGGTATGGCAAAATTAAATCAATTAAAAAAAATGGTGATTAGTGGTTTTGGTCGGGCACCATTAAATCATTTAGATCCGATTAAAGCATTGCCTAACCTAAAAAAATTGCATATTGGCGGTTTGCCAAACTTAACCGCATTACCAGAGAATATGAGCAAACTCAATTCATTACAGCAATTAGAAATAAGTCAATGTTTCAGTTTATCCACGCTGCCTGAAAGTCTTGCACAATTACCAAAACTAATCAATTTTGAAATAATCGAGTGCAATAGTCTTCAAACTATTCCTGAACAAATTAAACAATTAACTTGTTTTGCTTGTTATGCAAATCGTTCGGAACAATATGAAAAAACAAAAAATAGAAGACGCATATTAAGCGATGAAGAAAAACAAGCCCAAAAAGTGCTGTCGCAAATGAAAAAAGACACGGCAACGCCGATTATTAAAATCAAACCCAAAAAAGCCAAAAAACTGTCCTTAACCGCAAGCAAATTTGGCGGTGTGCCTTACTGGGATTTGCAAAAGCCCTATCCTGTTGATAAAAACGGCGAAAAATTAGCCTTATTAGCCCAAATTGATTTAGCCGAATTGCCGCCTTTGCCTGACTTTCCCACAACAGGCTTGTTGCAGTTTTTTATCAGCAATGATGATGTGGCAGGTTTGGATTTTGACAATCCGCTATCGCAAACAGGCTGGCGAGTGGTTTATCACACAAGTGTTGATAAAAATATCACGGAAAAACAAGTACTTCAATTAAATATTCCGTTAGAAAATATGCCTTTGGGTGATACGCAATATCAACTGTCGTTTGATTTAGGCTCGCAGTCTATGGGGCTTGCTGATTATCGTTTTGAAAAATTGTTCAAAACAACCGCAGAAAAATTAAAAATCGAATTCGATGAAGATGATGAATTGCTTGATTTAATTGAAGAAGAAGCGTATGACAGATTGTATAACAGCACCGCAGGACACCATATCGGCGGCTATCCATTTTTTACACAAGATGACCCACGCAGTGAAGAACAACTGGCAGGGCATAATATCTTGTTATTACAAATAGATAGCAAAAACGGCATTCTGTGGGGAGACGCTGGCGTGGGCAATTTCTTTATCACAGCGGACGATTTGAAAAAACGCGATTTTTCAAGGGTGCTTTATCACTGGGATTGTGCGTGAAAAATGGTTTCAGGCAGCCTGAAAATATTTTACAATCAACAACTTATGGAAAATGCGAAATGAAGAATATAGAACTTAATTCAATGCTGTATCAACGCCGTATGTTGGGTTTAATGTGTGCGTTATTAGCACCTTCTGCGGTGTTGTTTGGTTTGTTTGGTAAAGACACTAATCCGCCACATTGGTATAAATCGATTAGCGAAACTTTTTTTGCTAATTCCAATATTTGTATGATTGGTTTATTATTTGCTACCGCCGTTTTCTTTTTTTCCTATCGCGGTTACGATTGGCGAGATAGAGTGATTTCTATTGTTCAAGCGATTATGTGTTTGGGTGTGATTGCTTTTCCCACCGATACCATTGGAGTACCTGAAAGATTGGGCTTATTTCAATTACCGATGGCAACCAGTTCGATTATTCATAATATATCGGCATTTACGCTGTTTTTTTGCTTTGGTATCAATATCTTATTTTTATTTACATTAAGTGGAAAAAACATAACGAAACAAAAGAAATTGCGTAATACATTGTATCGAATTTGTGGTAGTGCTATATTGATTTGTTTGGTATTACAATTATTATATAGTTTAACGAATTTCTTTGCGTGGATACCCGATTGGTTTCCATTTACCATGATTAACGAATTTTGGATATTGGAATTTTTTGCTTTTGCGTGGATTGTCAAATCAGAATCCATTGCTTATTTTAACGATTAACTTAAAAATGATTAAAAAAATAATTAGAAAACTATTGCCAAAATCAAATAAAAACTTATTGAACGCAAGTGATTTTGGCATTCAGCACAAATTGCTGCCTAAATATGCATTAAAAAGCGTACGAGCCTTGCAGGACGCAGGTTTTGAAGCCTATATTGTTGGCGGTGCGGTGCGTGATTTGTTGGCAGGTTTAACCCCCAAAGATTTCGACATTGCCACCAATGCCACACCTGACGAAGTGCGTAAAGTGTTTCGCCGCGGACGCATTGTCGGCAAACGCTTTCCAATTGTAATTTTGCCGTTTGGTGCGGAATTGTTGGAAATTACCACTTTTCGCAGCAATGTAACCGCACCGCAAAACGAGCAAGGACGCATTATGCGTGATACGGCGTTCGGCACACGCAAGGAAGACGCACGGCGGCGAGATTTCACCTGCAACGCCTTATATTACGACCCTGTGGCAGAAAAAATTGCTGACGATATTCACGGTATTGCGGATATTCAGGCACGCCGCTTGGTGATGATTGGCGAGCCTGACGAACGCTTTCACGAAGACCCTGTGCGAATGTTGCGTGCGGCACGGCTGTCGGCAAAATTAGGTTTTTCTTTGTCCGCTGAAATAGAAAACAGCATTCGCAAAAATAGTTTTCTATTAAAAAACGAACCGCCTGCGCGCCTGTTTGACGAAATTACCAAAGAATTGTTGTGTGGCAACAGTTCAGGCTGCCTGAAAAATATAAAATCGCTAAATATTCCAGCGGATATTCACCCGATTTTTGCGATTATGACCACGCACGATGACGATTCCACACGGCAATTTGTGCAAACCGTGTTGCAACGCACCGATGAACGCGTCAAACACAAAAAACCTGTGTCGATTGCCTTTGTTTTGGCAGCGTTGTTTTGGCATAAATTACAGCAAATTGAACAAGATTTGCACACTTTGGACGACAAACCAACGCAAACGCTGCACGCTGCCATTCGGCAAATTCGTGAAGACGGCGGCGAACGCTGGGGCGTGCCAAACCGCCTATTTACGGTAATGCGAGAAATTTGGCAGTTGCAACCACAATTTGCCTATATTCGTGGCAAACGCCCTTTTCGCTTGCTGAAACAACCGTCATTTCGAGCCGCTTATGATTTTTATATTTTGCGTTCGCTCAACCAAGACGCAGACCCCAAAATCGCCGAATTTTGGACAAAATTTCAAGCGGCAAACGAACAACAACGCATGATGATGACACAACCGATTGTGCAGAAAAGCACCAATAAAAAACGCCGAAGACGCAAACCGAAAAAAGATAATCAGGGAACAGAAAGCGAATCGTAGGTGGGCATTCTTGCCCACCATAACGCATAAAACAATTTCAGGCTGCCTGAAAGCTTTTGATATAAAAGAGAAAACCAATGACCACCGCTATTATCGCTTTGGGTAGCAATATCAACCCAATTCACAACATTCAACAAGCCAGTGAACACTTGTTCAGGCTGCCTGAAAGCCGTGTTGTGGCGTATTCTTCGCTTTATCGCACCAAACCTGTTGGCTATCTTGACCAGCCTGATTTTATTAACGCCGTCATAGCGATTGACACCCATTTAGACAAATACGATTTATTATTGCAATTACAAAACATAGAAAATCATTGCGGTAGAGTCAGACCATTCCCCAACGCCCCGCGTACGCTGGATTTAGACTTAATCGACTATGGCAATCAAACCAACACCGACCCCAAACTGATTTTGCCCCACCCAAGAGCGATTGAACGCGCGTTTGTCATAGTGCCTTTGGCTGAAATTCTGCCTGATTATTGCCTTAATAATCAAAATGTTACAGAAATTCTACACAACTTGGATTTAACAGGTGTAGAAAAAATTGAGTGCGTCTAAAAACGCAATCAAAAGCCGATTTTCGGCTTTTTTTGTTAGAATTTCACATTTTCAATCAAGAGATATGGCAATGAACCCATTATTAAATTTAACCGACACACCGTCATTTGACCAATTCAAAGCAGAACATATTACGCCTGCCATGCAAACTGCAATGGCAGACGCAAAAGAAATGTTAAATAAAATCAAGGCACAGGAAATTGTTTCTTGGGACAACACGGTGGAAGCGTTGGCGGATTTGGGTGAAAAAGCAGGTCGCATTTGGGGCGTGGTATCGCACATTCATTCGGTTGCCGACACGCAACAATGGCGGGACGCTTACAACGCCTTAATTCCCGAAGTAACGCAGTTTTTTACGGAAATTTCGCAGGATTTGGCGTTGTATCAACGCTATAAATCCTTGCGTGCGTCCAGTGAATTTGAAACGCTGGATTATGCTAAAAAGAAGAAATTAAACAATGACTTGCGTGATTTTGTGTTGTCAGGTGTGGAATTGCCGCCAAATGAACAAATGCGTTTTGCCGAATTGCAACAAAAAGGTGCGGAATTATCTGCTCAATTTGCACAAAATGTATTAGACGCAACAGATGCTTTTTCTTTACCTATCAACGACAAACAAGCATTACAAGGGTTGCCTGAACACGCTTTGGCAATGTTAGCTGAATATGCCAAAGAACAGGGCAAAACAGGCTATTGCGTGGGTTTGAAAGCACCGCATTATTTGGCGATTATGCAGTTTGCCGATAATCGAGCCTTGCGTGAGCAGATTTATCGAGCCTACGCCGTGCGTGCCAGCGAGTTGGACGATAAACAACGCGACAATACGCCGATTATCAATGAAACGCTGAAAATTGCGGCGGAAGAAGCGGCTTTGTTGGGCTTTGATAATTACGCCGCCTTGTCGTTGGAAACCAAAATGGCAGACACGCCTGATAATGTGATTGCCTTTTTGCGTGATATGGCTCGCCGTGCAAAACCCTTTGCAATCAGGGACTTGGACGAACTAAAAGCTTTTGCTAAACAGCACGGCGTTGATGATTTTCAGCCGTGGGATATGGCGTATTTTTCGGAAAAATTACGGCAGGAAAAATATTCGTTTTTGGAAGAAGAAGTGCGGCAATATTTTCCCTTATCCAAAGTTTTGCAGGGTTTATTTCAACTGATTAAAGAATTATACAGCGTTGATTTTATAGAAGAAAATCGCCCTGTGTGGTATGAGAGCGTGCGTTATTTTGCTCTGCAAAAAAATGGCGAAAAAATCGGCGGTGTGTATTTGGATTTATATGCTCGCAGTGGCAAAAAAGGCGGGGCGTGGATGAACGATTATTGCTCTCGCCGTGCTTTGCGTTCAGGCAGCCTGCAACTGCCGCAAGCCTATATTGTGTGCAATTTTGCCCCGCCCGAAGCGGACGGCGAAGCCAGATTGTCGCACGGCGACATTTTAACGCTGTTTCACGAATGCGGTCATTCCTTGCACCATTTGCTGACACAAATCGGCGTGTCAGGCGTGTCTGGTATTGAAGGCGTGGAGTGGGACGCAGTGGAATTGCCCAGTCAGTTTATGGAAAATTTTGCGTGGGAATATGATGTTTTGCAAAATATGAGTTGCCACAAACAAACGCAAAATAGGCTGCCTGAAAGCCTGTTTAATAAAATCAAAGCGGCGAAGAATTTTCAAACAGGCTTATTTGTGGTGCGACAAATGGAATTTGCCTTGTTTGACTTATTGATTTATAAGGAAAAAACGCAACCTATTGACTGGCAAGGCGTGTTAGATGAAGTTCGCAAAGAAGTCGCCGTTGTGCCGATTATTCCCGAAAACCGCTTTGCTCAAAGTTTTTCGCATATTTTTGCAGGCGGCTATGCGGCAGGCTATTACAGTTATATTTGGGCAGAAGTGCTGTCGGCTGATGTGTATGCGGCGTTTGTGGAAGAAAATAATCGCCAAAAAACAGGGCAGAGATTTTGGCAGGAAATTTTGTCGCAAGGCGGCTCTCGTAGTGCATTAGACAACTTCCGAGCGTTCAGGGGACGCGACCCCAAACCAGACGCATTACTCAAACATTTGGGTTTGGTAGAATAACGGTTTCAGGCTGCCTGAAATATAATGGGACTTGCAAAAATTATTCAGGCAACCTGAACTTTAAACCTGTGTCATTGCGAGATTTGAACGAAGTTCAAATCGTGGCAATCCAGTAAAAAAATCGTCAGATTTTTTTACCAACGCTCGCAAGCGTTGTAACGGCAGTATTCGTGATGATTAAAGGTAACAGACAAGACTTTTTGCAATGTCGTTTCAACGCCTGCGGCGTTGTGTTTTGCCTTGTCAGGCAAAACTGGATTGCCACGATTTTGCTTGTCAGCAAAATCTCGCAATGACACTCGATTTTTGATTTTTGTAAGTCCCTATAAATAAAAAAACAGCGAAAACACTTACTTAAACAAATTATTTTTAATAAGGAAAATGCAATGAAAAACAAACTGTTACTGCCGATTGTGGCAACTTTAATTTTAACCGCTTGTGCCACAGACGACACGCCAAACCCCAAAACCGACACGGTTATGACACCGCAAGCGTGGTATCAGTGTGGCAATCAACGCGTGGCGTTTGCGTATGAAAATAACAGCAAAAAAACCGCCACGCTGACAATGTCGCAAATTCAAAATGGCAATGTAACCGCCGACACCATTACGCTAACCAAAGTCGAAAAACAAGCGAATGAAACCTTTGCCAACAACGCACGACAAGTGCAGTGGGTGAATAAAGGGGCAGCGGCAGAAATAACCTATCCTGTGAATGGCGTGGTGCAATTTGTGGCGTGTCAGAAGAAATAAATATCTTTCAGGCTGCCTGAAACTCTTGCCGTCATTGCGAGCCGTGCCACAGCACGGCGTGGCAATCTCCTAAAATAGGGTTCAGCGAGCCGCAAGGCAAAGCGTTTCAGAAGCCTATTTTAGGGTAGCCTATCCTAAAAAACGGCAATGCAAAAAACCTTTCAGGCAGCCTGAAAAAATATTTTTGGAGTAATAATGAAAAAAATTATTTTATCTTTTATACTTTTTTCTGTTTTTGCTTATGTTTTAGCTTGTGCTTGGGCAATTAACTGGATTGATACGCAAAGTATTAGGGGGCATTTTTTTAGTAAAAATCAAAATAATAAAATGACAACGCTCAATATTGCTAAAAAAATTTGGCAAATTACACCTGCTTTTGATAAGGAAAAAGACGCAAAAAGAGCGTGGATAATTTCTGAATTATATCTTTCTTATTTATCCGTTAATTCTAACAAGCAAGAAATGTTGGATAATTTGAAAAAAGGTTATAGCGTTATTTCTTCATATCGTGATATTCCAGATGAATTTCATAACTTATTTACAAGAAAAAAAATAATGATGATTAACCGTTCATTAGGAGAATTAGGCAGTGAAAAATTTAAAAATCGTATTGCTAATTCATTTATAAAATTCAAACCCACTATCGAACCTGATGGCATGATGGTGCAGTTTGTAGATACTATTGAAAAAGGTTGGTTGAACTATTTTCATCATAAAAAAGATATTGATAATTATGAATGGCGTATTGCTCAAAGAATTTTAGGAGAAATTACCGAAGTTTTGGAAGATACGGGTAAAGAAAAAAATGCTCCGTTTTATGTGATTGGCGATTATCATTCAGGATTAAAATTATGTTACGATAAATATTTATCAAAAGAAAACGCCGAAGAACATAATATTGAAAGCCAAAAAATATTTCAACAATTACAGCAAAAAATGATACCGCAAAGTCGAGAATATCAAATATTGAGTGATTATTTAGATGACGAAAATGCAAATCCTTTATTTCTTATTCCGTTAATCTCTTCAAATCAAACCGAATGTGAAAAAGAAGTAAAAAATTTTGCGGATAAAATGGTGGAACTTGACAACAATTAGTTTCAGGCTGCCTGAAATATTTAATTAGGATTAAATTATGCTAAAAAAAATGATTTTGTCTTTTACAATTTTGTTGATTATTGTCTATATATTAGCCTGTGCTTGGGCAATGGATTGGATTGATAATCAAAAAATTGAAAGTCAATTTTTTACTAAAAAACAGAAATCAACTACCACATTAAATATTGCCAAAGTCATTTGGCAAGTTACACCTGCTTTCAATAGAGAAAAAGACGCAGAAAGAGCATTAAAAATTTCGCGGTTATATATTTCTTATTTATCGGTTTATTCTGATAAAGATGATATGATGAATATTTTGAAAAATAATTATAATTTTATTTCTTTTTACTATAAAAAAAATGAATATAAACTATCTGATAAATTAAAATATAGCATTATAGCTCATAGATTTCTTTTGATTACTCGTTCGTTAGGTGAAATAAAAGAAATTGACCATTCAATGCAAGAGTATATTACTTATATGTATCCTAAAACTATGCAAGCAAAATTAGAAAGTATATGGTTTTATTATTTTTATGCTAATTGTGAGAATTGTTATACAAAAGAATTAGAGTATTTTAATCATTATTTGCAACAAATAAATGAAAAAGAAAATACAACAAAATATAATCTTATTGGTGAATATAATTTAGCAGTAAAATTGTGTTACGACAAATATTTATTTCGTGAAAATGCTGAAAAAAATAATATAGAAAGTCAAAAAATATTTCAGCAATTGCAACAAAAAATGACACCTAAAAGTAAAGAATATGTATGGTTAGATAGTTATTTAGAACACAAAGTTCAACATGCAAGTACCTTGTTTATTATCCCTTTAATTTCATCAAACCAAACCGAATGTGAAAAAGAAGTGAAAAATTTTGCGGATAAAATGGTGGAACTTGCCAACAATTAGTTTCAGGCAGCCTGAAAGGTTTAATCGACCGAAACGATAAGGAGATTGCCACGATTTTTTCTAACGAAAAAATCTCACAATGACAAGTTTGTTGTTCAGGCAGCCTGAAAAATTAAACAATATCAAGGAAATATAATGACCAAACTGATTATTCTTGACCGTGATGGCGTGATTAACAAAGACCGTGATGATTTTGTCAAATCTGCCGAAGAGTGGATACCTTTGCCCAAAAGTGCGGACGCGATTGCGTTTTTAAATCAGGCAGGATACACCATTGCGGTGGCAAGTAATCAATCGGGCTTGGGGCGGGGTTTGTTTGATATTGCGGCGTTGCACCAAATGCACGCCAAAATGTATCGCACCGTTAATCAGGCTGGCGGCAACATTGCAGGCGTGTGGTTTTGTCCGCATACGCCTGATGATAACTGCCACTGCCGCAAGCCCAATACAGGTATGATTGAAGATATTTTGCAACGCTTTAACGCTGATGCCTGCGATACTTATCTTGTCGGCGACAGCCTACGCGACTTGCAAGCCATTGCCACAATGGGCGGCAAACCTGTGTTGGTTTTAACAGGCAAAGGCAAAAAAACTTTGGAACAAGGCAATTTGCCTGAAAATACACAGGTTTTTGACGATTTATGGGATTTTGCCCAAGAATTGACCGCAGATGATGAACAAAACAATAGTGTTATATAATACCGTGCTTTTTCAGGCTGCCTGAAAACTTTTCACAAGGGATAACCATGAAAAATTATTTGATTTTCAGTTTATTACTATTAACCGCTTGTGTTTCTTTTACAGGCGAATCAGGGGCAGATAGAACTTTAACCAACGATGTAATGAAACAAATTAAACTGTTTGAATTGGCAGACAACTGCAAAAGTATTCAATCGGTTCATCGAGAAATTATTGCGTCAGACCCACAAGCCAATGCCCAAAATGAATTATGGACAGTCAAAGCATGTGGTAAAGATAACAAATACACCGTTTCTATGCGTACAGACGGCAAAAATGGTGTATTTTTTAATGTCGGTCGTGAAAAATAATACTATTCAGGCTGCCTGAAACGCATAACCCGTCGTAGTTCAACGGATAGAACGCACGCCTCCTAAGCGTGAAATACAGGTTCGATTCCTGTCGGTGGGACCAATTGATCTTAATGCCTTGACGATACTCAATCGACAATAAATACCACATTTATTGACAATCAGTTGCAAAAATTTGACCGCATTTTCTTTCATTGATTAAAATCATAGGTTATTTCAAACCAACGGATTGGGGACAACAATGCGTCAAAGTTTTTCTTTATGTTGCTTGGTGCTTTCAGGCAGCCTATTGGTGGGCTGTGCAACGGAATCATCTCGTGTGGTGGAAAATCCTACGCCGATTAGCGTAAGCAAGTCTTGTTCTGCCAATAAACCTGCGATTTCGATTGGTCGATTTAACAATCAATCTTCTTACAACAACGGCATTTTTGCAGGTGGTGAAGACCGTTTGGGCAATCAAGCACAAACTTTGTTGATTGCCGACTTAACGCAAAGCGGCTGTTTTACGATGTTGGAACGCTCCAATATGAGTGCCATTGCCCAAGAAAGCAAAATCAGCGGTCAGGCACAAAATCTTAAAGGTGCTCAATATGTAATCACAGGCGATATAACGGAATTTGGACGCAAAACCACAGGCGACCAACAATTGTTTGGCATTTTGGGTTCAGGCAAAAAACAAACCGCTTATGCCAAAGTGAATATCAATGTGGTTGATGTTGCCACTTCGCAAGTGGTTTATACCGCATCAGGAGCTGGCGAATATTCGCTTTCTAACCGCGAAATTGTGGGCTTTGGCGGTACTTCGGGTTACGATTCCACACTCAACGGCAAAGTGTTGAGTTTGGCAATTCGTAACGGTGTAAATAACTTAATCAACGGCTGGAAACAATAAAATGAAAAATATTTTTTTAGGCTTAACCGTAACCTTATTGATGACCGCATGTGCGTCATCATCGTCCAATAAACCGCTATATTATTGGGACAGTGCTTATGATAAATCGGTTTATAACCGCTTAAATAAAGACGGCGATGTGGATAAAGAAATTCAAAATATGGAAAAAATGGCTCAAAAAGCCTACGAAAAACAACAAAAAGTGCCACCTGGCTTTCACGCTCATTTAGGTTTGCTGTATCACCATGTCGGCAATATGCCAAAAATGCAAGAAAACTTCCAAAAAGAAGCCGAATTGTATGAAGAATCGCGTACCTATATGGAATTTTTGTTGAAAAGCAAAACACAAGGAGGTAAAAAATGAATAAAATCAAATCATTAGCAATATGCGTGTGTTTGGCAGTGGGTTTATCAGCGTGTGCCAGCAAAAAAGAACCTTATGATTACGCGGCGTATCAACAACACAAGCCTAAATCTATTTTGGTGGTTATGCCTGCCAATGACAGTTTAGAAAACAAAGCCCCAGCAGCGGTTTTATCGCATACCACCAAGCCGTTAAGCGAAGCAGGCTATTATGTTTTCCCTGTGGCAGTGGTGCAAGAAACCTTTATGCAAAACGGCGTGTATGACGGCGAACAAATTAAAGATATTTCTTTACCTAAATTGAAAGAAATCTTTAATCCTGATGCAGTGTTGTATTTGAATGTGGAAAAATACGGCACAAAATATCAAGTGATTGACAGCAAAAGCACGGTAACCGTAAGCGGTAAATTGGTTGATGTTGCTTCTGGACAACAACTGTGGAGCGGCAGTAAAACAGTAACGCATAGTGGCACTGATAATAAAGGTAGCTTGCTGGGTGCATTGATTACGCAAATTGCTAATACGGCGATGGATACCAGTCGCAAACTTACAGAGCCGACTATGCAACAACTGTTAGCCACCGATTGCGATGGCTGTATTCTGCACGGCAAATATTCACCCAAAAACGGTCAGGATAAACAGTTGCAAGGTAAATAAACTGTTTATCTTGCCTGAAAGGTGGAATGAAACAAAAATCCCACAATTAAACGGTAGGATTTTGTTTTTCAGGCTGCCTATATAGTCAAACAAATTCAAAAGCGAAACAGATTTGTGTCATTAACCATTTATATTACCGAAGATAATTTGCCGTTTCACTTTTAAATTTGATTGACTATAACGCATAAAACTATCAATATAACCAAATCATCTTGTTTTAGCCTGCCTGAAAGCGGACAATCAGCACTGAAACAATATTGAAAAGGGAAAAAACAATGTGTTCATCAAAAACAAAACAAAACCATTTTAAAACCGCCGTCATTTGGTTTGCGGCGATGGGTTTGGGGGCTGTGTTGGGGCATTTGTCGATTGGTTTTATCAACGAATTATGCCAATTTATTGCTACCGCTTTTACGCGACTGTTTCAATTTCTTGCCATTCCTGTGATTTCTTTGGCGGTGATTGCTACGCTGTCGCAGTTGGGAGCAAAGGTGGAAAGTCGCCGTATTTTCTCACGGACGCTGTTTTACACGCTTACCACCACAATGGCAGCCGCTTTGGTGGCGTTGGCGTTTTTTGTGCTGATTCAGCCTGCCAATGTGCCTGTTGCCGCTGGCACAACGCTGCCTGAAAAAGTGGGGCAGTTGTCGTATTACGAACATTTTTTGTCGGTAATTCCGAATAATTTATTGCAACCGTTTTTTGCGGGCAATGTGTTGTCGGTGTTGCTTGTTTCCGCCGCCGTGGGTTTGGGCTTGGCGTTTATGCCTGAAAGCGACAACCGTCAAACCGTCATCAAAGGCGTGTTGGGCTTGCAAGAACTGCTTTTCACCTTAATTCGTGCCTTGCTGTGGATTTTACCGCTTGGCATTGTGGCTTTCACTGCCCAGTTGGTCGCCGAAATCGAAGCAGGCGTAATTGTGGGGGCGTTGGGACAATATACTTTGGTTGTGATTGGCGGCAATTTGGTGCAGTTTTTTATTGTTATCCCATTGTTTTTATTGATAAGAAAACTTAATCCGCTGAAAGTTTTTCAGGCAATGTCGCCTGCATTGGCGATGGCGTTTTTCTCCAAAAGTTCCGCCGCCACACTGCCTGTAACGCTTGCGTCAGCCGAAAATAATTTGCATATTGATAAACGAGTGAGCCGCTTTACCCTGCCAATTTGCACGACAATCAATATGAACGGTTGTGCGGCGTTTATTTTGGTTACTTCCTTGTTTTTAATGCAAAATGCAGGCATTGAATTGTCGTTCGGCACAATGATTGTGTGGTTGTTGGTGTCAATTTTAGCCGCAGTCGGCAACGCTGGCGTGCCGATGGGTTGTTACTTTTTAACCATTTCCCTCATGTCATCAATCAATGTTCCTGTGGATTTAATGGGTATGATTTTGCCGATTTACGCCATTATCGATATGATTGAAACAGGCGTGAATGTATGGTCAGATTCGTCCGTTGCGGCGATGACGGATAAGGATTTGCAAGGCAAGTTGGATACAGTGGCGTAAGTTTCAGGCAGCCTGAAACGGATTAAAAAATCCCACTATTGGCAAGTGGGATTTTGTTTTTTCAGGCTGCCTGAAAGATTTACAAACTGTAATACATCTCAAATTCCAAAGGATGTGGTGCCATTTGCATGCGGCGGACATCTTCTTCTTTGAGGGCAATATAAGAGGCAATCCAGTCCTTGCTAAACACGCCGCCACGCAGTAGAAATTCGTGGTCGGCTTTGAGTGCGTTTAACGCTTCTTCCAAAGACGCACACACGGTTGGGACTAATGCGTCTTCTTCGGGTGGTAAATCATACAGATTTTTATCCGCAGGGTCGCCTGGGTGAATTTTGTTCTGCACGCCGTCTAAACCTGCCATAAGCAAGGCGGCAAAGGCTAAATAAGGGTTTGCCGTAGGGTCTGGAAAGCGAGCTTCAATGCGGCGAGCTTTGCTCGACATCACATGTGGAATACGAATGGACGCAGAACGATTGCGTGCGGAATACGCCAATTTCACAGGAGCTTCAAAATGCGGCACCAAGCGTTTGTAAGAGTTGGTTGAAGGGTTGGTAATGGCGTTCAAAGCTTTGGCGTGCTTGATAATACCGCCGATATAATACAAGGCAAAATCCGACAAACCAGCGTAGCCATCACCTGCAAACAGGTTCTGCCCATTTTTCCATACCGATTGATGAATGTGCATACCAGAGCCATTATCGCCCATCACAGGTTTGGGCATAAAAGTGGCGGTTTTGCCATAATTATGAGCAACATTATGAATAATGTATTTCATATCTTGCGTCTGATCCGCACGGCGAACCAGCGTGTCAAACTTGGTGCCGATTTCCATTTGCCCCGCATTGCCCACTTCGTGATGATGCACTTCGACAGGAATACCGATTTCTTCTAATAAAAGAACCATTTGCGAACGCATATCTTGCGTGGCATCGACTGGCGGCACAGGGAAATAACCGCCTTTAACGGTGTTGCGGTGTCCTGTGTTTTGTTCGTCATACGATTTGCCAGACGACCACGCTGCTTCTTCCGAATGAATTTGAAAACGGCAACCTGACATTTGGGTTTCAAATTCAATGCCGTCAAACACGAAAAATTCAGGTTCAGGACCAAAGAAAGCGGTGTCGCCCAAACCTGATGATTTCAAATAGTTTTCTGCACGGCGTGCAATCGAACGCGGATCGCGGTCATAGCCTTGACCGTGTGCAGGGTCAATCACATCGCAGGTTAAAACCAAAGTCGGCTCATCAAAAAATGGGTCAATAAACGCCGTTTTTGGGTCGGCAATCAGCACCATATCAGACGCTTGAATGCCTTTCCAGCCAACAAAAGACGAGCCGTCAAACGCTTGCCCATTTTCAAACCACTCTTCACCGTCTTCCACCACAATGCGTGCAGGAATGGTTACATGATGTTGCTTGCCTTTGGTATCTGTAAAACGCAAATCAACAAACTTAATCTCTTGATTTTCAAGAATTTCTAAAACTTTTTGTACCGACATTAGGATAATCTCCATAAGAATGGGCTATTTTACGCTATTTACAGCATTTCGTATGCTTTATCGTCAATAAAAACGGTGTTTTGCGTGTAAAAAAGATAGAAAATCAACAAAACAGGATATTTTCAGCGATTTTATATCAAAGATTGCGTTTATTAGCGTATTTTCAGGCTGCCTGAAAGGCTTTATTTATGTGTCCGACCAAAATCCTGCACAATTTTGTCATACACAGGCTGTGGCACATAGCGAATTAGCACTTCCTGCCAATTTTCAGGGCCAATCAAGCCTTTAATCATGGTGGAAGACACTTCGGCAAATTCGCGTGGCGGCATTAAAAATACCGTGCTGATTTCAGGCTGCATATCGGCGTTAATGTGCCGCATTGAGCGTTCAAATTCATAATCCAGCACCGAACGAATGCCACGCACAATATAGGCTGCCTGAATGGACGCAGCGTATTCCACCAAAAAACGGTTTTTCATTGCCGCAATTTTGACATTGGGAAAATCTTGACAGGCAGCCTGTAACATTGCCACGCGTTCGTCAAATGAATAAGTACAATGCTTGGCTGGATTTTCGCCCACCGCCACAACCAATTCATCGAACAACGCTTGTGCGGTGCGAATCATCCACAAATGCCCATTGGTGGGCGGATCAAAACTGCCTGCATACACGGCACGGCGAATGTTTTTCATTATGCAACACCTTTATCAGCAATAAAATTGGCAAGTATATCAGGAAGATGAAAAAAAATCTGCAAAATATACTTGCCAAGCGTGCGAATTTATGGTTTAATGGTGGTCTTTCAAGTGGGTGATTAGCTCAGTTGGTAGAGCGTCTGCCTTACAAGCAGAATGTCGGCGGTTCGACTCCGTCATCACCCACCAACCCTTGCGGTGGTAGCTCAGTTGGTTAGAGTACAGGCCTGTCACGCCTGGGGTCGCGGGTTCGAGCCCCGTCCGCCGCGCCATTCAGTAATATTTGCCTTGTGGTAAATTTTTTTTTGCCTATTGAATTGGCTTTCAGGCTACCTGAAACGCCTTTATCCGTGTATCATCTTGTTTTTATATTTTATCTGATAACAAAATGCGATTATTTTTCCTAACCATTGCCCAATATCTGCGTGCGGTGGCGATTTTGTGTTTGTTTGTGGTGGCTGGCAATTATGTGAACCGTTTAGGCGTGCCATTGCCTGCACCGATTGTGGGTATGTTGTTATTATTTTTTTCTTTAATTATCAAAATAATACCTGAATACTGGGTCGCTCCACTTTGTACACTTTTAGGGCGATATATGGCGTTGCTGTTTGTGCCTATCAGCGTGGGTTTAATGGTGAATTATCCAGCGGTGGAAAAAGCCCTGTTGCCTTTGCTGGTGGCGTGTAGCGTCAGTTTTGTTGGCGTTTTATTGTTTGTTGGCGGTGCGATTGAATGGCAAGAACGACACGCCAAAATGCGTCCGATGAAAAAGAAAAACGCTTTCAAAAAGGAGCGTAAAAATGTTTGACGCATTGTGGGCAGTGCCTTTAACCATCATTACCTTTTTGGCGATGAGAAAATTATCGCTCAAATTAAAATACCCCATTTTTAACCCTTTATTGCTATCCATTATATTGATTATCTCATTGTTATTATTATTAAAAATACCATACGAACGCTATTTTTCAGGCAGCCACATTATTCATCAAACCTTGCAAATCGGCGTGGTGTCATTAGCGTTTCCCTTATACAAACAACTGCCTGATATTATCCGCCGTTGGAAAGTGTTGTTAAGCGTTTGTTTTTTAAGCAGTTTAATTGCTATGATAAGTGGCGTTGGTTTAGTATGGGTGTTGGGAGGCGACAATATCATCGCTGCGTCTGTTCTGCCGAAATCTGTTACCACGCCAATTGCTTTGGTGGTTGCCAAAGAAACAGGCGGCATTGAAGCCATTGCCGCCGCCTGCGTTTTGTTTGTCGGCTTGTTGGGTGCCATTTTTGGACATATCTTATTGAATTTATTTCATATTAAAAGCCGTGCCGCACGCGGTTTGGCAATGGGGGCAACCGCCCATGTGATTGGCACCAGCCGTTGTAACGAAGTCGATGAAGAAGAAGGTGCGTTCTCGTCTTTGGCATTGGTTTTGTGTGGCGTTTTTACCGCACTCACCGCCCCGTTCGTGTTTGCTTTATTATTGAAACTATGAATAGCGTATAATGCCAAGTTTTTAACACAACCCCACGATTATGTTAGATATACCATTGCTGTTTTCATCGCTTATGTTGGGCTTTTTGGGTGGCGTACATTGTGTCGGTATGTGTGGCGGATTGTGTGCGGCGTTTTCTTTACAATTACCGCCCAACATTTCTCGCCATAAATTGATTTTATTGATGAATTTAGGACGCATTGGCAGTTATGTGATGATTGGTGCGTTGTTTGGCTTGTTTGGACAATTAGGCACAAGCACCGTTGTCGGTAATGAAATTCGTTCCGTCTTGTTTGTGATTGCCCAAGTTTTGCTGATATTTGCAGGTTTATATTTATCAGGTTTATTTGCAGGTTTTGCCAAAATTGAAAAAGTGGGCGTGCCGATTTGGCGAAAATTACAACCCATTATGCACAAATTTCTGCCCATTCAAAATGTTTCAGGCAGCCTAATTGTTGGTGCATTGTGGGGTTGGATTCCCTGTGGCTTGGTGTATAGCGTTTCTGCCAACGCCTTGGCATCAGGACATATCATCACAGGTGCGTTGATTATGTTGGCGTTTGGCATAGGTACTTTACCCAATTTATTAGCCGTGGGTTTATTTGCCGCACAAATCAAAAACTTTTTTCAACATAAAGCAGTGCGTTTAACGGCAGGTTTAATCATTGTTTTATGGGCAGTTTATCGATTAGCACAATTTTTTGGATTATTTCATATTGTTCAGGCAGCCTGAAATAGTATATAATTGAGAATTATTTTTATTTAATAAAAAGGTGATATATGATGAAAAAATCTTTTATTTCAATGCTTTCTATGTTAGCGTTGTCTATTAACTTGGCTTTTGCTGATGATTTAACATTTGATCCTGCCGTGAAAACAGGCACATTAGATAATGGCTTAAAATATTATATTCTCAAAAACAAGCAAACCAAAAACAATGCCTATTTTTATTTAAATGTTCAGGCTGGCAGTATTGACGAAACAGACGAAGAACAAGGATTAGCCCATTTTGTGGAACATATGGCGTTTAATGGCAGTACCCATTTTAAGAAAAACGAGTTAATTCGCCAATTAGAAAAATTAGGCGTACGCTTTGGTGCGGACTTAAATGCAATGACTTCTTTTCAGGATACCACTTATAATTTACAAATCAATACTGCCGAAAAAGAAAATATTGACAGTGCTTTTTTGGTATTAAGTGATTGGGCAGGTGGGGTTTCTTTTGATGTTGAAGAAGTAGAAAAAGAAAAAGGCGTAGTATTAGAAGAGGCTAAAAAAGATGTTAATCGGCGTTTTTATGAAAAGCGTGCGACCTATTTATATCCCAACAGCATTTTTGCCAAAAGATTTCCGATTGGTAAAAACGAAATTATTGCCAATACCGACCAAAAGACCGTAAAAGGTTTTTATCAAAGAATGTATCGCCCTGATATTATGAGTGTGGTTGTGGTGGGTGATATTGATGAAAAAGAAATTGAACAAAAAATTAAAAATTATTTTTCTTCGCTAAAAAATTCAGGCAGCCTGAAAAGAAGTGATGAATCGTTGCAAGCTTTTCAAAAAGGCGTGGTTAATTTAGTCGAAAAAGAAGGTGGCAGTCAATTTATTCAAGTTTTATTTGCTGAACCTTATAAAGCAGTAAATACTGATGATGATATTCGTCAAAATATTGTCGAACAATATATTTCATCATTATTGCATTTGGGTTTTCAAAAACTCAATCAAGAACTTAAAAGTCCGCAAGAAGTTTTTTTCAATGAACAAAACTTATTTAATCAAAGAACGCTGAATGCCTTTGCGATTGATGTGGTGGATAATAATGCCGAACAAGCATTACAAAAAATATTTTCCACCATTAAGGGGGTCAAAAAATATGGTTTTTCCCAAGATGATTTTGCCAGTGTGAAAAAAGAATTATTACAAGCCAATCACACCGATTCTTTGCGTGAGGAAACACAAGAAAGAGAATTATCTGCCCTGTTAAGTTATATTAAAAGTGGCACAGTCAAACAAAATAAAAAAGACAAACACGCATTGATTGACAAATACTTAAATGAAATCACACTTGATGAAGTCAATCAACGCTTCAAACAAATTACCAAAGGTGATTATTTTGTGGAAATCATTAGCCAATCACCCATAGAATTAACACAAAAACAAGTAGATAAAATCAATAAAAAATCAAAGGCTTATAATTTTAGCCAAGATTTTCAGGCAGCCTCTTCTTTATTGGATAAAATCCCTGCCAAACAAGCAATTGAATCCGAAAGCATACTGCCAAATGACAATATTCACAAAATTGCTTTTGCTAATGGTGCAACGGTTTATTTGAAAGACATTAAAACCATTAAAAATAAAATCAATTTCACCGCAGTAAAAAAAGGCGGTTTAACCAATTTACCAGATGTACAACAAGCAAAAATTGTTAATGCAATGTTAAACGCAGGCAATATTGGCAAATTTGAAAAATACGAAGCCCAAAAAATAACCAAGGGTTACAGTTATGGTTTAAGTGCGTCTATCAATAATATTTCTACCGCCATTTCTGGGCAATCATCGGCAGAAGATTTTGAGAAAATGTTACAAGAATTATTTGTGCGTTTTCAGCAACCCACCGTTTCTAAATTGGAATTAGAAATTTATCAAAAAGAAATGAAAAGTGATATTGCCAAACGCAATCAAACGGTGGAATATCAATTTGGACGCGAGTTTAACGAAACTTTTTATCATAAAAACAAGCGTGCTTTACCATTAGAAACGGAAGATATTGAAAAAGCCAACTGGCAAAATTTGCAAAATATTGCCCATCAGTTATTTGCGAATGCGGGCGATTATTCGTTTATTATCGCAGGAGATTTGGATATACCCAAAGTTAAAGAATTAGTGCAAGTTTATATTGCCAATTTGCCCCATACGGATAAAAAAGATACTGTCCAAGATGATCAAATGCGGTCAGTTGCTGGTAAAAAAGAGTTAATTCGTAATTATGGCGACAGCGATAAATCAGAAGTAACATTGATTTATCGTAATAATGAATTAAAAAATTATTCTGTGGAAAATGTTTATGCCTTTAATGCCATGAAAAACATTTTGCAAGAAGAGTTAATGGAAAAAATCCGTGAAGAAGACAGCAAAATCTATTCCATTTATGTGGGCGGCAGTTTAACAAAATTACCTTTTGCCAAAGCCAGTATGGAAATTTATTTCTCTTGCAAGCCAGAAGATGTGAATGATGTCTTAAAAAATATTGATAAAATCATTAACGATATACAAAAACAAGGCGTTAAAAAAGATCGTTTGGCTAATTATAAAAAAGCCAGCATTTTAACGGCAAAACGCAATGCCCAAAAATCAGAATTTTGGGTGGGAACGCTGAATAATTATTTAATTAGCGAAATGCCGATTTATAATGAACAAGATTATGAAAAACGCATTGAAAATATTTCAGATAAAAATGTGCAAAATGCTTTGTCGAAAGTAATGGTGGGCAATCGTTTTGTGGCGGTGTTAAATCCGCAAAAAAAAGAAGCAAAATAAACGCTTTTCAGGCTGCCTGAAAGAAAGGAAACACAATGAAAATCGCTATATATCAAATGGATAGCACCGCTGGTGCGTTTGCAAGCAATGCCGATAAAATCATCGCTGCTGCTGAAACTGCACGCCAACAGGGGGCGGATATGTTGATTACGCCTGCGTTGTCGTTGGTGGGTTATCAGTTGCAGGGGTTGTCGTCCTATTCAAAATTAAATAAACTTATTCGCTCTCAAATTAAAAGATTAAAAGAAATCAAAGGGATAAGTGTTATTTTTGGAGCGATTGAACGCCAAAAAAATCAAATTGTTCATCAACTTTTTGCGTCTTATCACGGTAAAATTCAGTTAATTTTTTCACAAGAATATAATGGCAATTCAAACTGTTATATTGAAATTACCGATAAAAAGTCCAAAAGTCCTTTGATTTATTTCGACAATTCGCCATTTTCTTTAACGCACTACAAAAAAACGCAGGACAAATTGCAAAAATTAGCCAAAAAACGCTCGGTGTTGTGTGTTCGTCCTGCTGGCGGACAAGACGCTTGCGTGTTTGACGGCTCGTCTTTTGCCTTAAATGCACGCGGTGAATTGAGTTTTCAGGCAGCCTTTAATGCGGAAACGATTGAATATATTGAATTGCAAGACAATGATTTTTCAGGCAGCCTGAAAGTACGACCTGAAACAGACGAAGAATTGTTATATAACATTGCCGTGCAGGGCTTAAAAAATTATGTAACCAAAAATGGTTTTAAAAAATTGTGTTTAGGCTTATCAGGCGGTTTGGATTCGGCTTTGGTGTTAGCAATGGCAGTGGATTGTGTCGGTGCGGAAAATTGCGAAGTGTTGCTTATGCCCAGTATTTATACCGCAGAAATCAGCAATACGGCGGCAGAAAAAATGGCACAGAATTTAGGCGTGCGATATGAAAGCGTGCCGATTTGGGAGATTTATCAATCGTTCAAAACTGCACTGGCTCACCGTTTTGACGGTTTGCCTGATGATTTAACCGAAGAAAATTTGCAGGCGCGCATTCGTGGCACGCTGTTAATGGCGTTGTCGAATAAAACTGGGGCGTTGTTGTTATCCACAGGCAATAAGTCGGAAGTGGCAATGGGTTACGCCACACTGTATGGCGATATGAATGGCGGTTTTGCTCCGATTAAAGATTTATATAAAACGCAAGTGTTTGCGATTTCTCGTTGGTTAAATATTTATAAAAATCAAGAGATTATTCCGCAGGAGATTATCGACAGAAAACCGTCTGCCGAATTGCGTCCGAATCAAACCGATCAAGATAGCCTGCCTGAATATGAAGTGTTGGACGAAATGTTATATAACATTTTAGAAAACAACGCTACGCCGAAAGATTTAATCAAACAGGGATTTGATGAAAATGAAGTGCGGCAAACATTCCGCCGTTTATACGCCGCCGAATACAAACGCCGACAAGGGGCAATCGGCACTAAATTAAGCAACAGTGCGTTTGGCATTGACTGGACCATTCCCCTAACGCACAAATTTAAGCCTGAATAAAGGCTGTTTGTAAATAATTCAGGCTGCCTGAAAAATATTAGGAGATTAAAAAATGAACTTAAAAAATATTTTATTATCCTTGTCGTTATGCCTTGCCGCACCTGCTTTTGCGGACGGCATTGCGGCAGTTAAATCGTTTAACGAAAACACACAAAGTTTTGCAGGCGATTTCAAACAAACCATAAAAAACGCAAAAAAAACAACCACTTCGCAAGGCACCTTTGCCGTTTTGCGACCTGGTTTTTTCAAATGGACATACCAAAAACCCGATGAACAGTTGATTGTGGGCGACGGTAACAGCGTGTGGTTATACGACAAAGAACTTGCCCAAGTAACGCAACGCAAGCAACAAGCCGTTTTGGGTGCGTCCCCTGCTGCCATTTTGTCCGACAAAGCCGCTTTGGAAAGCAATTTCACCCTAAAAAATGACGGCGAAAAAAATGGCATGGCGTATGTCGTGGCTCTACCCAAAACCGCGGACGGCGAATACAAACAAATTCGCTTTGGCTTTAATGCCGACAACATTTTGCAACACATGCAATTAGACGACAGTTTCGGCAACCACACCGATATTGTGTTTAGCAATGTTAAAAATAACCCCAATTTACCGAAAAAAGAATTTCAATTCACCCCACCTGACGGCGTTGATGTGGTGCGTGAAGAAGAGTAAAACAAAAACCGCTGTAAAATCAGCGGTTTTCTGTGTTTCAGGCTGCCTGAAAACTGTTGCATTTCTGCAAAAAAATATCATCAATTAACTAAAATGATTTATAGTTAATTCAGACCAAAAGTAGGCAAGGCGGTGAAGCCGCAGACAGTATAACTAATACGGCAAGGCGAACCAACGAAGCATAATTTTGGTATGAATTGACGATACAACACAAATTTGATTGATTTACACTAAAACCGTACCGCTTGCGGTTTGTTCAATTTATCTTGGGAGAGTGATGATGTCATACAGCAGTTATGACGCTGATACCAGCGTATTGGATTGGATTATCGTTTTTGTGTTCATGGCAATTCCCATTGTCAATATTATTTACTTGGCTTATGGAGCATTTGCATCAAGCAATGGCAGCATTAAAAACTACTGCCGAGCATCGTGGATTGTCATTGCCGCCGTTGCCTTGTTTGCCATTTTTGCCAAAGGTATATAAACCAAAATCCCAAACCGCCACAATGGCGGTTTTTTTGCATTTCAGGCTGCCTGAAAGGTTTATAATCACGGCATTTTTATAAACAAGAAACATAGCAATGAATATCTTGATTAACGGAAAAGTACAGGATATTGCCAACGCCCTAACCCTTGCCGATTTAGTCGATCAAATACAACCTGAACCGCCATTTGCTGTGGCAGTGAATACGGTTTTTATACCGAAATCGGCTTATAAAAATACGCAGTTAAAAGACGGCGACCAAGTGGAAATTGTGCGACCTGTGGCTGGCGGTTAGTTTCAGGCAGCCTGAAATGCTACAATCTCGCTTTTAACAACAAAAAGGACAAAAAAATGAGTGCAGGATTAAAATTTCGTCAAGTGGTGGCAAATAACAACCCTTTGGCGATTGTGGGTTGTGTGAATGCTTATTTTGCACGGCTTGCCGAGCAATGCGGTTTTCAAGCCTTGTATTTATCAGGCGGCGGTGTGGCAGCGTGTTCGTGTGGTTTGCCTGATTTGGGCATTACCACCATGGACGATGTGTTGATTGACGCTCGCCGCATTACCGACATTACCGATGTTCCTTTGTTGGTGGATATTGACACAGGTTTTGGCGGAGCGTTTAACATTGCCCGTGCCGTGCGTGCGTTTGAAAAAGCAGGGGTGGCGGCGGTGCATATTGAAGATCAGGTGGCACAAAAGCGTTGCGGACACCGTCCGAATAAAGCGATTGTCTCGCAGGCGGAAATGGTTGATAGAATTAAGGCGGCGGTTGATGCACGGCGTGATGAACAGTTTGTGATTATGGCTCGCACAGACGCTTTGGCTCGTGAGGGTTTGCAGTCGGCGATTGACCGTGCTGCCGCCTGCGTTGAAGCAGGTACGGATATGATTTTCCCCGAAGCGATGACGGAATTGTCGATGTACAAAGCCTTTGCCAATGCCGTGAGCGTGCCGATTTTAGCGAATATCACCGAGTTTGGGGCAACCCCTTTATATACGCAAGCCGAATTGGCTGAACAAGGCGTGAAAATGGTGCTGTATCCCCTATCATCTTTCCGAGCCGCTTCACGCGCGGCGTTACAGGTGTATCAAGCGATTGCCAACAACGGTACACAAGAAAGTGTGATAGATATAATGCAAACGCGTAATGAATTGTATGAACATTTAGGCTATCACGCTTACGAACAAAAATTAGATGCTTTATTTGCAGAAAAGTAACATAGCCGTTAGTGGCTTGCCACTTACGGATAGGTCAAAAGCGAGATTTGAACGCAGTTCAACCCCTTATTGTTTGAGTAGATTGTCTTTCAGGCAGCCTGAAACTTATGCTAACCAAATTGCCGATACCATTCTGCCTGTGGTGTGTTCTTTTCGATATGAAAAGAATTTATCAGGCTCGTTATAGGTGCAGTGTGGGCTGTGGGTAATGTGGGTTACGCCTACGCTGTTTAAGGACAATTCGGCAAGCAAATGTAAATCGCATAAAAATTTGTTGTTATTCAAAGGCTTGAACGCATTTTCATAACCTGCAATATGGGCGAATGCTTGCCACACTTCTTCGCCCACTTCAAACGCCGTTTTGCCGATACACGCACCGCAAAAGGCAAGAATATGGGACGGTAAAACGCCCATTTTGGCAACTGTTTTGGGCAGAATATCCGCTGCCAACGACCGCCAACCGCAATGCACGGCGGCAACTGTTGTGCCGTTTGTGTCGCACAACAGCACAGGCAAACAATCCGCCGTCATAACGGCACAAGCGACTTTGCCTGTGGTATCCATGCTTGCGTCTGCGTCAGGTGGCGTTGCGGTGTTCAGATAATCCACTGCACGCACAATATGTGTGCCGTGCGTTTGATTGAGATACACCAATGGTTTTCCTGTATATTGTTCGATTAACTGTCTGTTTTGTAATACTTTTTCAGCGTCATCATTCACATGCAAACCCACATTTAACGACGCAAATGCCCCCACACTGACACCACCTGTGCGATAAGTTAAAAGCGTTTTTACATTATCAGGGGCATGCCAAGTGGCAGTAAAAAAATCGTTTTTATTCATCTACTGATCCTTGTGTTTTTCAGGCTGCCTGAACACTTATTTAATGGAATGGAAATGCCGATTCTATTGCAATGCCGTAACGCTATATCCTTGTTTTTTCAACAATTCTACTAAACCGTTTTTACCGATGGTGTGCATTGCACCAACGGCGATAATGGTGGATTGGTGGGGTAATTCGGCTTGAATTTTAGGCAACCACAACAGCGTGCGTTCTTCCAATAGTGTCGTGTAAATCCACTTTTTCCAAAAGGGGCGGTCGGCGTGTGGAATAAATTTTAACTGTTCATCTTCGTTAAAGGCATAAGCAAAAAAGGCAACAGGTTCGCCTGCGTTGTATAAATCAATCAATCGTTGATTCATTTTTTCGTTTTCTTGCCAATGGGTTACGGCATTTTGTAAGGATTGACGATTTTTTTCAGGCGGCAATGCTTGAAAAATTTTTGCCCCCACTATTGCTCGTTCTAAACCTGTGCGTTTGATTCCGTGTTCCGCTGCCGCTTTTGCCAATAAATAATCAATGCCATTTTTTTCCGATAAATTGGGGTTGGTGGTCATATTGGTCATCAACATATTGGCAGACCACGCATTTAGGTGGTCATACAGTGGCAGAACTTCTTGCATAGTGGGCGATTTTTGCCATAATGCTTTGATTTGATGATATAAATCATCGCCAATGTCATCTCGCAGTTGATTGGGGTTGCCTGTGGCAAGCATCGCAAACAGGGCAAAACTGTCAGGATTAACGGCTTCAGCTGTATTCACAGGCATAAACACTTCGGTCATCAATAATTGCGATTTGCCGACAATATTTTTCAGGCAGCCTGAAAGCGGTTTATTCTTTTCATTGATGTGAATCGTCCCTACCAAATACGACACAGGCTCGCCTGCTTTTTGAATTTGCCACACAAAAGGACAGCGTTCTTGGGCGTTTGCCAAAGAAAAAGATAAACATAACGCAATGAAAAATAAAAAATATTTTTTCATTATTTATCCTTTCATTATTTGCGGTTATTCACCCATTCAATCAATTCATCAACCGTAGCAAAGCCAATCAGTGGGTCGCTTTTTTGATTGGGGGCAGTTAAAACGAATAAACCTGGCGGACCGAATAAACCGTATTGTTTTAAAACTTCGCGTTGTTCTTCGCTGTTGGCGGTTACATCAAAGGTGAAAAATCGTTGTTTATCAATTACTTGCCATAGTTTTTCTTGATTAAGTGTTTTGGCTTGCATTTCTTTGCAGGACACGCACCAGTCGGCGTAAAAATCAAGCAAAACAATCGCTTGCGGATTATCGCTAAATGCTTGATTGATGGCGTTATTTAAGTCATCTTTGGTGGTGAATGTGTGATGAATGGGGGGTGTATTGTCGGCGGTGATGGTTTTCGGTTGCAAGCCGTAATAGGCAATGCCTAAACCGCCGCAAATGAGCAGTGTCGCCAACAATGTGGCAAACACTTTCAGGCTGCCTGAAAGGCGTTTTAATCGCACCAACAATAAACCTGCGGGAATAATTAAAATCAGGCTGTATAAAGCAATCACCACTTCTTTGGCGAGATAGGGAGACGCTAAAAACACGGCGGCGGATAAAATCAAACAGCCGAAAAAGATTTGCACAACACGCATCCACGCTCCTGCACGCGGTAAAAACGCCGCACCAAATACCGACACCGCAATCAGTGGCACGCCTGTGCCGAGTGCCATAGCGTATAAGGCTAATCCGCCCAACAGTGCGTCTCCGCTTTTGCCGATATAGCCCAATGCGAACGCCAACGGTGGGGCAACGCAAGGACCAACAATCAAGGCAGAAAACATACCAATCATTAAGACGGACAAAGTTTTGCCACCTTTGTATTTGCCACTTTTATCGGCAAAAAATTGTTGCACGACTTGCGGCATTTGTAAGCTAAATAAGCCAAACATCGACAAGGCTAATAACACCAACAACAAGGCGGCAGTGAGCACCACCGCAGGTTTTTGCAAAATTACCGTTAAAAATGAACCTGTTAGCCCTGCTATTACGCCCACAGCGGTGTAAGTGATTGCCAAGCCTTGCACATAAACGAACGACAGCCATAACGCTCGTTTTTTACTGACATTGCCACTGCCCAAAACACTGGCAGAAACAATCGGAATAAGCGGATACATACAGGCGGTGAAACTTAACCCCAAACCTGCCATAAAAAACGCCAATAAATTAGCACCCAAGCGGGTGCGAGAAACTTCAAATGGCGATGGTTCAGCCCCTTTTTCAGGCGGTGCTTGGGAGAGAAATAAATCCGTCATTCTTTTTTTAGGTTTTGCCGCATTATCAGGCAGAAAAGTACCTGTTTTGCTGTCAATCGTAAAATTTGCCACTTCGGGCGGATAACACACGCCCACAGCGGCACAGCCTTGAAATTCCACGCTTAACGCAAATTTTTCAGGCAGCGTCTGTGCGTGGGGCAGAACCACTTGGGCAGTGTTGAGATAAATTTCTTGCTTGCCAAAAAAATCATCGGTTTTTTCTTTGCCTTTGGGTAGTTCAGGCGTGCCAAACAAGTTTTCAGGCTGCGTTTTAATCACCATTTTGCTTTTGTATAAATAATAACCGTCCGCAATTTGAAATGCTACGGTGGTGTGATTATCCTGCATCAGCACTTGTGGCGAAAAGGCTTCCATCGGTTTTAACAATTTAGACGGATCAACCGCCGCAAAAACCGATAAGGGTATGATGATAAAAGCAAAAAATGAGAAGATTTTTTTCAACATTGTTTCAGGCTGCCTGAAAAGATAAACAGCGTTATTATAGTCAAACAAATTCAAAAGTGAAACAGGCGGTGTATCGAAGACAGTATAAACAATACGGCAAGACACACCAACGCATTTCAATTTTGAAGTTGTTTGACTATATAGCCTGATTTGCATTTATAAGTTTATAATATGCACCTTTGCACCAGCCTGAATGATATTGAATACTATGTTACCGAACACGCCTTATTTTCACAACGAATTTCAACAAGATTTAGACCAAGTTAATCAAGTGATTGCCGAGCAAGTCAAATCAGGCGTGGTACTGATTGAACAAATTGGCAACCACATTATTTATTCGGGCGGTAAAAGAATGCGTCCGATTATTGCTGTGTTATCAGGCAAAGTTTTGGGTTATACACAACCCGAACTTTACCGCCAAGCGGCAATGGTGGAGTTTATTCACACTTCCACACTCTTGCATGACGATGTGGTCGATGAAAGCGACAAACGGCGTGGCAAAGATACCGCCAATAACTTGTTTGGTAATGCCGCCGCGGTGTTGGTGGGCGATTTTCTTTATACGCGTGCCTTTCAGTTAATGGTGGGTGCGGACAGTATGAAACTGATGAAAATTATGGCAGACGCAACCAATGTGATTGCCGCAGGCGAAGTGATGCAACTGATGAACATTGGCAATGTTGATTTAAGCGAAGACGCTTATTTAGAAGTCATCAAAAGCAAGACGGCGAAACTGTTTGAAGCGGCGGCACAAATCGGAGCGGTGTTGGCAAACGCGCCTGCCGAACAAGAATTGGCGTTAAAAAACTACGGTATGCTGTTAGGCACGGTGTTTCAAATTGTCGATGATATTTTGGATTATGTCGGTGATGAAGAGACGATTGGCAAAAACTTGGGCGATGATTTAGCCGAAGGCAAAGCCACCCTGCCCTTGATTTACTTAATACGACAAGGCTCGCCACAAGCCGCCGCTGCGGTGAAAGACGCTTTAACAAATGGTCGGCGTGAAAAATTTGCGGAAATCCAAAATTTTGTGCTGAATTCAGACGCTTTGAACTATTGCCGCCGTGTAACCGAAAAAATGGCAGATGACGCGGTGGCGTGTCTTTCTGCTTTACCTGACAACGAATACCGCCAAACTTTGGCAGAAATTGTGAAACAGTCGGTGATTAGGCAACATTAACGCTTTCAGGTTGCCTGAAAAATAAAATAAAAAAATAATCATTTCATTAGCAAACAAAAAACGCTTACTCGTTAATTTAACCATTCATCAACAAAGGAATTTTATGAATATTGCTTTCATTAAAAAAACGGCACTCGCTTTTTTATTGGCAACAATAATTACTGCTTGCGGAAAATCAGAACAAATCGATACTTCAGAAGTTGTGGTGGGTAATCAACCAGAAGTGAAAAAAACTTATGGCAAATTTACGCCCAAACAAAAAAAGCAATTTGACAAAGCTAATCAATATGTTGAAAAACAAGACACTGATTCGGCAATAAAAATTTTAATACCGTTAGCCGAAGAAGGACAGGCAGACGCACAAAACGCATTGGCGTTTATTTATATTAAACAAAATCAAGCTATGGACGCAAAACAATGGTTTGAAAAAGCCGCACAACAAAATCACCCAGAGGCTCAAAATAATTTGGGTATGATTTATTTACAAGGCATTGGTGTTGCTCCTGATTACGCAAAAGCACGCCAATATTTTGAACAAGCCGCCACGCAAAACAGCATTTTGGCACAAAATAATTTGGGTATGATGTATATGCAAGGCACAGGGGTTGAAACCAATATGGCTCGTGCCAAAGACTATTTAACGCGTGCCGCCGAACAAGGCAGTTCCTTGGCACAATACAATGTGGCGATGATTTATCTCAACGGCTTGGGCGGTGAGCCTGTGGATAAGGAACAAGCCAAAAAATATTTGCAAATGGCAGCCAAACAAGGCGATCCAGACGCACAAAGTCAGTTGAATTTACTGAAATAGGAATGAAATCAATATGGCGTTTTCAGGCAGCCTGAAATATTATTTGTTATCCGCCGTTTTGGGGGCGGTTTCAACGCTTGCATTTGCACCGTTTTATTGGTTTTGGCTGATGCCTTTATCGTTGGCGGTGCTGATTTTGTTGGCAATAAAACTGCCCCAAAAATCCGTCAAAATGGCGTATTTATGGGGTTTTACCGCCGCTTTGACGCAAAATTATTGGGTGAATATTTCCTTACACGATGTCGCAGGTTTAACGCAATGGCTTGCCTTGCCAATGACTTTGCTGTTGCCTGCTTATTTGGCAATCTATCCAGCTTTGGTTTTTTGGCTGATTAAAAAATTCAGGCTGCCTGAAAAAATCAAATGGGCGATTGCAATGCCGATATTGTGGGTGTTATCGGAATATCTGCGAAGCGTTTTATTATCAGGCTTTGCGTGGGGCTTGTTGGGTTATTCGCAAATTGCCGATTTTTCGCCCTTATCAGGCTTTACGCCGATTGGCGGTATTTTGTTGGTGTCTTTACTCACCGTGCTTTTGTCTGCTTTATTGGCATTATTTTATATAGAAAAATCAAAAAGATATATTATTTTTATTGTGGCTATTTTGCTTTCAGGCAGCCTTTTAACGCATATTTCTTGGACAGAACCTGACGGCACCCAAAATACGGTCGCCTTGGTGCAAGGCAATGTCGAACAAACGATGAAATTCGACCCCAAACAAATGTGGGTGGATATGGAACAATATTATTTAGATGTTGCCAAAATCGACAATGCGGACATTATTATCCTGCCTGAAAGTGCCATTCCGCTGTTGCGACAAATGTTGCCCCCTGAAACCCTGCAACGCTTTGCCGACACGGCACGCGACAACAAAGCCGCTTTGGCAACGGGCATTGTGCAGGAAACGCCTGACGGTTTGGGTTATGAAAATGCGGTTATCAATTTATCGCAATATAATTTCAGGCAGCCTGAAAATATCCCATATTACGCCAAAAATCATTTAGTGCCGTTTGGCGAGTTTCGTCCCCTACCCGCTTTGACGGCTGGTTTGTATCAGATGATGAATATGCCGTTAAGCGATTTTTCGCGTGGCGGAAAAAATCAGCAACCGTTGCTTTTAGCAAAGCAAAAAATCGCCTTTAATATTTGCTATGAAGACAGTTTTGGCGATGAATTGGTGCAATCGGCTAAACAGGCAAGTTTAATGGCGAATGTCAGCAATATGGGCTGGTTTGGGCGTTCTAACGCGATGGCGTTGCAACTGCAACACTCGCAAGCAAGAAGTTTGGAAAACGGCAGATATATGGTGCGTGCCACCAACAACGGCATAACAGCGATTATCAATCCGTTTGGCGAAGTCATCGCCCAACTGCCACGCGACACGCACGATATTCTAATCGGCGAAATTCAAGGCTATACAGGACAAACGCCGTATATGCGAATGGGCGGATCAACGCCACTGGTTATCGCTTGTGCTTTGATTTTATTGGGTTTATTGGTGTCCAAAAAAGCATACAAAACTGAATACAAGCCCTAACTGTTATTACACGCCTTGATATAGTCAAACAACTTCAAAAGTGAAACAGGCAGCGAGACGAAGACAGTATAAATAATACGGCGAAACGAGCCAACGCATTTCAATTTTGAAGTTGTTTGACTATAATACGGCAAGGCTCGCAATGGCGGTCAATTTTTTCAGGCAGCCTGAAAAGCGTTTATTCTTATTTAACAACATTACGCCATGACAAGGTTAGGCGTAAAGGGGTGAATATTATTTAATTGCGTTGCGATTGTTTGACGCACCTGTTCTGCGTCATAATGGCTTTGCAGATTGAGCCAACTTTGTTCGTCTGTGCCGAAAAATGCAGCCAAACGCAAAGCAGTATCGGCGGTGATACCACGCTTACCCAAGACAATTTCATTGATACGGCGAGCAGGAACGCCGATTGCTTTTGCCAAAGCGTATTGGCTTAATCCCAAAGGTTTTAACCAATCTTCTAACAAAATTTCACCAGGGTGAATTAAAGGAACTTCTCTTGTCATTTTCATCTCCTAATGATAATCCACGATTTCCACATTTGAAGCATGTCCGTCCTGCCATACAAAACATATTCGCCATTGGTCGTTAATGCGAATACTGTATTGCCCAAGTCGGTCGCCTGACAACGCTTCCAAACGATTATTCGGCGGAATACGCAAATATGTTAAATCGGTTGCGGCGTGTAATTGTTGTAATTTACGCATCGCCACTCGCTCAATATTCACAAACCGAACCACACGCTTACCACGAAACAGTTGCTCTGTATCCTTACAACGAAAATCAGTAATCATAATTGCATATTAACGAATTTCGTTATTATCGTCAATCATATTATAGTCAAACAACTTCAAAAGTGAAACAGGCGGCGAGACGAAGACAGTATAAATAATACGGCAAGGAGAACCAACGCATTTCAATTTTGAAGTTGTTTGACTATACCCCTGCAAAACTGGCATATATGGCACATTTCTTCGTAGGGCTTACGCTCGAAAACATAGCCTTTCTACTTGTTATGTCTGCGTTTTTCTGTGCTACTACGCCTTGAACTGTATCCATATCTACCAGTTTTGCAGGGGTCTTTTGTAGGGTGGGTTGCCAACTCACCGTAGTGATAGAACACAATACAACAGCAGAATATGTTTTTCAGGCAGCCTTAAATTGTTTAACAGCAATGCCGCAGGCAGAGTGGTGGGGCGGCTACCCACTCTATACCGCACGCTTTTTTGTTTCAGATTGAGTTTTGCAAAGATTTTATGCATACGCTTTTTTCAGGCTGCCTGAAAAACAGGCGAAAAATACTTTATTTGTTGCAAAAAATGTCAAAAATAGCACCGTGTGAAAAAAATTTTTTACGCCAAAAAAATGTGCTAACCCTTTGAAAATTTATTTGATTTATATCAGTTATAGCCTTTTTAATCAGCAAAAGTCTTAATCGTAAGTGATTGACAAAAAAAAAAAAAAAAATGCAATTATGATGACGGCTGTACGGAATAAAAAATTCCGTATTTGTTTGGGCTATCTAAAAATTAAAAATTCGCGTGTCAAAAGTGATACGACAATGACACAGTATTTTTTTCAGGCTACCTGAAAAATGAATTTTTAGAGTTCCCTTTTGTTTTTTAACTTCTTTTTTACAAGGATAATGCGATGAAAAAGAAACATGCATTTCAATTAAGCCTGTTAGCCGCTGCTATTTTTGGGGCAAGTCCTGTTGTGAATGCAGGAGCGATTTACACCATTAAACACAATGGCGATGCCGCCTATTATGAATTAAACGGCGTTTTGCAAGGTGCGGTGGTAGATGATTTCGATAATTCGGAACTTACCGATGTATCCAGTAATACAGTGAATGTGGATTTGGGTGGGAATACACACAAAGGAGCTATTCACGGCGGTTATGATAAATCGAATAAAACCAACGCTAAAAATGTCGAAAATAATATCGTAAATATAAACAACAGTACTATCATTGGCACTCGTAAAGGTTCTGATGATATGGGGGCTATTTATGGCGGTTATAGTCAGTATGGTAATGCCAGCAACAATACCGTAACTATTAGCAACAGTAAAACTGGTGCTAATGGTTATGTTTTTGGTGGGTGGAGTTCTTATGGCGAAGCCAACAATAATGTCCTAACCATTAACAAAAGTACGATTGATGATGATGTTTTTGGGGGGTATAGTCTAAATGCTAAAAATATCAACAAGAATACCGTAACCATTAACGATAGTACCATGGGTGTTGTTTATGGTGCTTACAATAGATATGGCAATACTGCAAACAACACTGTAATTATTAACAACAGTACGACTCAAAATGTTTATGGCGGATATGCTGATTGGGGTAACAGCACAACAGGTAATACTGTAACCATTAACGGTGGTAAAATTGATGGGGTTATAGGGGGTCGTAGTGGGGGAGACAGTACAAATAACACAGTAACCATTAAAGATGGCTCGATTGGAGTTGTTTATGGCGGTTATAGTCAGCATGACAACAGCACAGGTAACACTGTAACCATTAAAGGTGGCACGATTGAAGGTGATGTTTTTGGTGGGTATAGTGATTATTCTCAATCTTATACAAGTTATGAAAAAAATGTGAATAATAACTCGATTACCTATACAGGTGGTCAAGTTAAAGGCAATATTTATGGCGGTCGTGTTCTTGATGAACAAACCAAAGGAGACCAACTCACAGGCAATGTCCTAAACATAGGTGAAAGCAAAGCCAAACCGCTTGCCAATACGCTTTCGGCAAAAAATCTGTATAACTTTGAAACCATTAACTTCTTTTTGCCGTCTTCGGTGAAAAGCGGTTTTGTTGCCCTAAAATTAACCGATACAGGGGCAACTGATTTAAAACAAACTACTGTTAATGCTTATTTGGAAAACGCCAAAGGTTTAACCGCCGACAGCAAAATCCATTTAATCCAAACCGCAGGTTCTGTAACCGTTCCCAAAAATAACGGTGCCAAACAAAACAATGTTAAAGTGAGCATTGCAGGCTTAATCAATGTATTGGGCAAAGTGCAACTGACCGATACCAAAACTTTAAGTTTGGTATTCTCTGGCGATAAAGACCCAAATAGTGGTGGCTCAACTGGCGGTGATACAGGTGGTTCTACTGGCGGCTCAACTGGCGGCTCAACTGGTGGTTCAACTGGTGGTTCAACTGGTGGTTCAACTGGTGGTTCAACTGGTGGTTCAACTGGTGGTTCAACTGGCGGTGCAACTGGCGGTTCAACTGGTGGATCAACAGGTGGATCAACAGGTGGTTCAACTGGCGGTGCAACTGGTGGTTCTACTGGTGGTTCTACTGGTGGCTCAACAGGCGGCTCTGATAGTGGTTCAACTGGTGGCTCAACTGGTGGTTCTACTGGTGGTTCTACTGGTGGTTCTACAACTGGCGGTTCAACAGGTGGTGCAACTGGTGGTTC
>JAGBKK010000007.1 GCA_017934045.1 Neisseriaceae bacterium
GTATTTAGGCTGACCTGCTACACTCACGGTAAACATCGTTCTGCCGTGAAAACTATTCACGCAAGAAACAATTTCGTGTTTGTCTTCGCCAAAATTATCGTGAGCATATTTGCGAGCAAGTTTTAGAGCGGCTTCATTGGCTTCTGCTCCTGAATTGGCAAAAAACACTTTATCGGCAAACGAGTGCTGCACCAATTTTTCCGCTAATTCTTGGGTGGGACGCGTGGTGTATAAATTGGAAATATGCCACAATTTTTCCGCTTGTTTTTTGAGTGCGTCAAGCAAAACAGGGTGGCAATGCCCCAACGCATTCACCGCAATACCGCCTGCTAAATCAATGTATTCATTGCCTTTATCGTCCCAAACGCGAGAGCCTTGTGCTTTTTCGGGAATAATATTGGCAAACACAAAATTATTGGTGATAAAGTTTTTCATCGTCAAAAATCCTTATAAAAAAAATCATTTCAGAGACCAATGCAAAACTGGCATATATGGCACATTTGAAGCGTTGGGCTTACGCTCAAAAAACTCGCCTAACTATTTGTTATGTATTCGTTTTTTGTGCTACTACGCCTTGAACTGTATCCATATCTACCAGTTTTGCAGGGGTCTCAATAAGCCATTTTTATCATCAATTCAAATAATTACAAATCTACTTCATCAAACAATTCAATCGAAATTTCACCATCGCACATTGCGGCGAGTTTGGGCAGAATGCCTGTGAAGTGGGGCGTTGCACCGTGAAAATCCACAGCGGCTTGGTCTTTCCAGCATTCGATTACGGTAAATAGATTGGGGTTGTTGCGGCTGATATTCATTGTGTAAAACACATTACCGCTTTCTGCACGAGATTTTTCCACTAATTCACGAGCGAGTGTTTTGAAATCAGCGACTTTGTCAGCAGCAACGGGCATTTTGGCGACAATTTTAATCATTGTAAAATTCCTTATTTTGTGTTGGAAACGCCGTATTGTAAAAAAATAATCCTCTTTTTTCTATATTTTCAATCAAAAAATATGTTTCAGGCAGCCTGAAAGACTTTTTGCATTGCCGTTCTTTGTAATTAGGAGATGACTACGCCTTGACTGCGTCAAAGCTCGTCATAACAGTAATTTTTTTGTATGGCGTTTCTATTTTGATTTTTCAGGCTGCCTGAAACATTGTAGAATACACAATTTTTAATCTTTCAGGCAGCCTGAAAAAATAATAGGATAATCAAATGTCATACATTGCCCCAGATGAAAAAGGTTTTTTTGGTGAATTTGGCGGTTCGTTTGTGTCGGAAACGCTGATTCGTGCTTTGGACGAATTAAAAATTGCTTATGCCCAAGCGAAAAATGATCCTGCGTTTTGGGCAGAATTCAACCATGATTTGGCGTTGTATGTGGGCAGACCGTCTCCGATTTATTATGCTGAACGATTAAGCCAACATTTGGGTGGGGCGAAGATTTATCTCAAACGCGAAGATTTGAATCACAGCGGCGCTCATAAAATTAACAATACCATTGGTCAGGCGTTGCTTGCCAAACGAATGGGCAAAAAACGCGTGATTGCGGAAACAGGGGCAGGTCAGCACGGCGTGGCAAGTGCCACAGTGGCGGCTCGCTTTGGTATGCAATGCACGGTGTTTATGGGGGCAGATGATATTGTGCGACAAGCTCCGAATGTGTATCGTATGAAATTGTTGGGGGCGAAAGTGGTGGCGGTCGATAGCGGCTCACGCACCCTGAAAGACGCAATGAATGAAGCCTTGCGTGAATGGGTGGCGTGCGTTGATGATACTTTTTATATCATTGGTACAGCCGCAGGTCCTGCGCCGTATCCTGAATTGGTGCGTGATTTTCAATGCGTTATCGGCAATGAATGCAAAACGCAAATGGTTGAATTAGTGGGCAGACAGCCTGATGTGGCGGTGGCGTGTGTGGGCGGTGGTTCAAACGCCATTGGTTTGTTTCACCCTTATATTGACGAACAATCGGTGCGTCTTGTGGGCGTGGAAGCAGGCGGTTTGGGCGTGGAAACGCTGGATAAACACGCCGCACCCATTTCGTCCAACAGTCCTGTTGGCGTTCTGCACGGCTTTAAAAGTTATTTAATGCAGGACGAAAACGGGCAAGTGTCGGCAACGCATTCGGTGTCGGCTGGTTTGGATTATCCTGGTGTCGGACCAGAACACGCACATTTGCATAAAATCGGACGCGTGGCATATACTGCCGTGAATGATGATGAAGCTTTATCCGCTTTCCACGATTTATGCCGTTTTGAAGGCATTATCCCTGCGTTGGAAAGTAGCCACGCTTTGGCGTGGGCAATTCAAAACGCCCCCAAAATGGATAAAGAACAAATCATTTTGGTGAATTTATCAGGCAGGGGCGATAAGGACATTAACACGGTGGCGAAGTTATCAGGGATTGAGTTGGGTTAATTTCAGGCTGCCTGAAACAGTATTTTATGGAAACACTACAACGCATTCAGCATTTAATTCGACAAACCACGGCAGAAGAAATTATGCCGCGGTTTTTACGCGTGGGTGCAAGCACCAAAGCAGACGGCACGCTGATGACCGAAGCCGACTTATCCGCACAACAAGCGTTGATAACAGGCTTAAAGCAAATTATTGATTGTCCTGCTTTGGGTGAAGAAATGTCGTCTGATGAACAACGCCATTTGTGGTACAACAATCCTGACGGTTTGTGGGTGATTGATCCGATTGACGGCACAACCAATTTTGTGGCAGGCATTCCGCATTTTGCGGTGTCGGTGGCGTTTGTGAAAAATGGCGAAAGTCAAATGGGCGTAACATTTGACCCATTTTGTGATGAAATGTTTTATGCCGTTAAAGGGCAGGGGGCATTTCTTAACGGCACGCCGTTGCCTTTACGCCAAAATGCTTGTCATTCTTTACGAGATGCCGTTGCTGCTGTGGAAGTCAAATACTTGCGTTCAGGTACATTAGCCCACCGTATGCAAAACTTGTCGCCTTGCCGTTCGCAACGCAATATGGGGTGCAGTACGCTTGATTGGTGCTATTTAGCGTCAGGTCGTTTTGATGTCTTTTTGCACGGCGGACAAAAACTGTGGGATTACGCCGCAGGCAGTCTCATTGCCACCGAAGCAGGCGGACAACTTGCCACATTAGAAGGTGATGATTTTTGGAGCGGCAAACACACTTTCAAACGCTCGGTTATTGCCGCGATTGAACCTAAACTCTTCACCGCTTGGTTGAAATGGGTGCGAGATAATCAATAGTTTTACTCAATTCATACCAAAATTATGTGGCGTTGGTTTGCCTTGCCGTATAGTCGATAAACTTCAAAATTGAAATGCGTTGGTTCTCCTTGCCGTATTATTTATACTGTCGCAGGAATTACGCCTGTTTCACTTTTGAATTTGTTTGACTATAAATATAACGCTTCGATTATTTTTTCAGGCTGCCTGAAAAAATAATGACAATAAATAAAAACCCCCTTTCAGGCAGCCTGAAACGGGGTTTTAAAATAGAAAAATTATTCTACGCTGTTGTTATTGTTTGATAACTCTTCTTCTGCCGTGTCTTCTTCATCGCTTTCGGCAATGGGTTCTATGCTCACCAAGTTTTGTCCGTCATCAAGGTTAATCAGGCGAACGCCTTGGGCGGCTCTGCCTGTTTCGCGGATTTGTTCGACTTTGGTGCGAATTAACACACCGCCGTCTGTAATCAGCATTAAGTCGTCCGTGGGATTAACCAGTGCCGCACCGATTAACTCGCCGTTGCGTTCGCCTGTGTCAATCGCAATAATGCCTTGTCCGCCTTTGCCTTTGCGGCTGTAATCGGCAATCGGCGTGCGTTTGCCGTAGCCGTTTTGAGTGGCGGTTAAGACTTGCAATTCGCTATCAGGTGTCGCAACCAGTAGGCTCACGATTTTGCCGTTTTCAGGCAGCCGCATACCACGCAAACCGCCTGAACCACGACCTGACGGACGCACGCCGTTGGCTTTGGCGGTGGCTTCATCGGTGTTGTCGCTGTCTTCATTCACTTCGTCATCAGACGATTCGTCATCGTCTAATTGATTTTATTTCCAGTGGTATTCGTTAAATTTCAACGCCTTACCTAAATTAGAAAACAGCATAATGTCGTCCGAACCGCCTGTTTCAACCGCTCCGATTAGGCTGTCGCCGTCTTTCATCGTAATGGCTTTAATGCCGTCTTTACGGACATTTTTGAATGCCGACAGACGCACTTTTTTCACCATACCTTTGGCGGTGGCAAAGAAGACATAGCGGTCGTCAGGGAAATCTCGCACAGGTAAGACGGCTTCGACTTTTTCGTCTTCTAACAAGTTAATCACATTGTTAATCGGTCTGCCTTTGCTGTTGCGACCGCCTTCGGGCAGACGATACACTTTAATCCAGTGGCAACGCCCTAAATTGGTAAAGCACAGCAGGTAATCGTGCGTGTTGGCAACGAACAGACTTTCGACAAAGTCCTCATCTTTGGTGGCGGCGGCTTGTTTGCCACGACCGCCACGGCGTTGGGCTTGATAATCATCAACAGGCTGGGTTTTAATGTAACCGCTGTGCGTTAGGGTGATGATCATTTCGCGTTCTGGGATTAAGTCTTCATCGTCAATATCGCCGCCGAATGGGTCGATTTCGGATCTGCGTGGGTCGTTAAATTGCTCTTTTAACGCCACGAGTTCATCGTGAATGATTTGGTCGATTCGTTCGCGTTTTGCCAAAATATCTAATAAATCCAAGATAATATCCAAGATTTCTTTGTATTCGGCAATGATTTTGTCTTGTTCCAAGCCAGTTAGGCGTTGCAAACGCATATCCAAAATGGCTTGGGCTTGGGCTTCGGAAAGATAATAGCCGTTTTCTTGCAAGCCTAAATGTTCAGGCAGCCCTTGTGGCTTAATCAAACGCACATCGTCAAGTGAGCGGTGCAACATTTCGCCCACCAACGCCGATTGCCAAGGTTTGGCTAACAATGCAGCTTTCGCTTCTGGCGGTGTGGCAGACGCTTTGATTAAGGCGATGATTTCATCGACATTCGACAACGCCACTGCCAAGCCTTCTAAAATGTGTCCGCGTTCTCGTGCTTTGCGTAATTCAAACAGCGTACGGCGTGTAACCACTTCACGGCGATGACGCAAAAATTCGCTTAAAATTTGTTTGATATTCAGTAATCTTGGCTGACCATCAACCAACGCCACCATATTGATACCAAAGGTGTCTTGCAACTGCGTGAGTTTGTAAAGTTTATTCAACACCACGCCTGCGTTTTCACCACGTTTGAGTTCAATCACCACACGCATACCCGATTTGTCGGATTCGTCCCGCATTTCGGAAATGCCTTCAATCACCTTATCACGCACCAACTCGCCGATTTTCTCGCACATTTTGGCTTTATTCACTTGATAAGGAATTTCGTCAATGATAATGGCTTCACGGTCGCCGTTTTTGCCGATTTGTTCAATATGCGTTTTGCCACGCATAATCACACGCCCACGACCTGTTTTATAGCCTTCTCTGACACCGCTTAAACCGTAAATCGTTGCCCCTGTGGGAAAATCAGGTGCAGGCAAGATTTTAATAATATCGTCAATGCTGATATTGTCATCAGCCAATAGAGCCAACGCCGCATCAACTGTTTCACCCAAATTGTGTGGCGGAATGTTGGTTGCCATACCCACCGCAATCCCTGCCGAACCATTCACCAACAAGGCAGGCAGACGCGTGGGCAGAACCAAAGGTTCGTGTTCTGAACCGTCATAGTTAGGACCAAAATCCACCGTTTCTTTATCAATATCTGCCAACATTTCGTGGGCGATTTTTGCCATACGAATTTCGGTATAACGCATCGCCGCAGGAGCATCACCATCGACCGAACCAAAGTTACCCTGCCCATCGACCAACATATGACGCATAGAAAAAGGTTGAGCCAAACGCACAATGGTGTCATACACTGCCTTATCGCCGTGTGGGTGATATTTACCGATAACATCACCCACAATGCGTGCGGATTTTTTATACGCTTTGTTCCAGTCGTTGTTTAATTCGTGCATAGCGTATAAAACACGGCGATGAACAGGTTTTAAGCCGTCTCGCACATCAGGCAAGGCACGCCCCACAATCACACTCATTGCGTAGTCTAAATAAGACCGCCGCATTTCGTCTTCAAGCGTTACAGGGAGCGTTTCTTTGGCAAATTGATTTTGATCGGTCATAATTGAAAAACCGCCTTGAAAATGAATATTAAAAAACGGTGAATTTTAGCATAAATCCGTGTTTTTTCGTAAGGGGTTTGTGGTTTTTCAGGCTACCTGAAAGAAAAAAATAATCAGTGATAAAATAGCGTTATATTTAATTGTTTCAGGCTGCCTGAAAGATATAAAATAATATGAAAATCAAATATTTAGGACGCAATCAGCCGTATTTGCCTATTTTTCGGCAAATGCAAGATTTCACTGCCAACCGCACGCCTGATACGCAGGACGAATTGTGGGTGGTGGAACACGCTCCTGTTTTTACGCAGGGTAAATCAGGGCGTGCGGAGCATTTGCTTTACGCTAACGATATTCCTGTGATTGAAACCGACCGTGGCGGGCAGATTACTTATCACGGTTTGGGGCAAGTGGTGGTGTATGTGCTGATTGATTTTAAACGCCGCAATATTTCCGTGCGAGAATTGGTCAGTCGCATTGAAAACGCCGTAATTGCCACGCTATCCGATTATCATATTCAGGCTGCCGCAGACCCCAAACGCCCAGGTGTTTATACACCAAACGGCAAAAAAATTGCGTCTTTGGGTTTGCGAATTAAAAACGGAGCGACTTATCACGGTGTGGCGTTGAATGTTAATATGGATTTGTCGCCATTTTCGCAAATCAATCCTTGCGGTTACACAGGTTTAGAAATGACGCAAGTGGCTGATTTTATTCAACCTTGTCCTGATTGGCAGGAAGTGGCAGAAAAGTTGGCACAGGCATTGGCAAATAAATTGGAGTAAAAAATGGCTAAAAACTTTTACGAAAAATTAAATATTTCTTTGAACGCTGATGACAAAACCATTTTAAATGCTTTGCAACGCATTGCTCAAAGCGGTCAATATTCATTGGAAGAAATTCAAACCATTAAAGAAACGCTGCTTAATCTTGAAAAAAGAGCGGAATACAATCAAACCATTATTCATTCACAAAAAAACTTTTATGAATTATTAAATATTTTACCCAATGCTTCTGAAAATATTATATTAAACGCCATTCGCCGTAAAGCCGAAAATGGTGATTTATCATTAGAAGAAATACAAGAAATCAAAGAAACTTTGTTAAATAAAGAAAAAAGAGCAGAATATAATCAAACGATTGTGCTTGAAAATAAATCAGAAAATTTGCCAAAAATACAAAAATCATCACGCGGTTTTTCAAAATCGTTTTTAATTGTTTTTGCCATTATTTTATTGTCCGTAATGGGTTATTCAATACATTATTATTACAATAATTATTATGTGTATAGAATGACTGGTGGGGAAAAGTTTTTCTTTAATGAACGCAGGAGTATATTGGATTATCCTGATAAAGAAGAATTGCAACCTGAAATGAAAGATGATAGAAAAATTGTTGATTATATATCGACAAGTCAAGATAGTCATAGAAATATAGTTGTTTTGTATCAAAACAGATTTTATCATGATAAAAATAAAGATAGAGAAAGACATATTCAATGGTTTAATTTGGATTTGCCTAATGGATATAATAGTGAAATGTATCAAAAAACAAAAAAAATCAATGAATATATTGCTAATAATAAAAAATTAACAAAAGTAAAATTATTGGACAGTGGTAAGTTAATGATTACAGGAAGAGATGAAACTTTTATTTTTAATTTACACGATGACTCTGTTAAAAAAATTCCATTAGGATATGCCGATGTCGTTGATGATAATTATCTTTTTTTCAATAATGCAAGAACAAAGTTTTCAAAAGAAGAACAAAATCAAATTTTTGAAAATAAAAATCATATATTGATTACGAAATATAAAATATTCTTCTATGATTTGGTAAATGATAAGCTTATTGAAGAATTTCATATTCCATTTCAAATGGAATTAAATTATGATGATGATTATACTTGGCATTATTTTTCCGATTTTACAGATAAACAAGGTAAAAAATTGGCTATTTTTACCAGAAAAGTATTTAAAAATAATGGCAAAGTTGATGCAGATAATACGCATAATATAATTGAAATTTATCAACTGAATAAAGATAAAGGTGTTCTCAATTCAGTTAATAAAATATTCAGTAAGGAGTTTATTGGTGAATATATCGAAATGCCAAAATTTTCCGATAATGGTAAGGAACTTTATTTTATTAAAACACCGATAAAAGATTACAAAGAATATGTGATTAAAAACAATAATCAAAATGCACAATTTGTTCGTTATGATTTTATGAAAAATCAAGAAATAAAATCAACAAATATTGATACTTATGATGTTAAAAATTACCATTTTAATCCAAAAACCAATGAATTTTTTGCCATAGGTACACCTGACGCAGAAACACGATTGTTATCAAATTCTGAAATGTATAAAAAGGCAAAAGATTTAATGTATTCTAATTTTTACGGCACTTATTATCATGATTTATCAAAAGAACACGGAATAATTGATAATTTAAATACGATAAATATATATCGAAAAGATCAATGTGGTGATTTTGTCTTTTCAAAAAATAGCCATATTTTCGCCCCATTTTGTACCAATTACCATTTTGTTTATTTTCATCGTTCTGATGAAATCAATTATTTGAAAAAAGTTTTGGAAGAAGCGGAAGAAAAACGCATTTTTTAACCATAAACGCTTTCAGGCAGCCTGAAAGCCTGCACTCACGGCGTCAGCTACTGTGGATACGCCGATAATATTCAGTTTAGGAAAATCTTTGGTGTTTTTGGGCATATTCGCTTTGGGGATAATCGCACAGGTAAAACCTAATTTTTCCGCTTCTTTTAAGCGTTCTTGACCGCGTGCCACAGGACGCACTTCGCCTGATAAGCCCACTTCGCCGAAAATCACCGTTTTTGGGGGTAGGGGGCGGTTTTTGAAGTTGGATAACATCGCCAACATCACCGCTAAATCGGCGGCGGGTTCGATGATTTTTACGCCGCCCACCGCATTCAAAAACACATCTTGGTCGAAAAATACCACGCCTGAATAGCGAGACAGCACCGCAATTAACATCGCCAAACGGTTTTGGTCTAATCCCACTGCCAAGCGTTTGGGGGTAAAGCCGTGTGCGTCTGACACCAACGCTTGAATTTCCACCAATAAAGAACGCGTGCCTTCTTGTGTTACCAGAACGCACGAGCCTGCCACATCGTCTCGATAGCCTGATAAAAAAATCGCAGACGGATTGGCAACGCCTTTCAAACCCTTGTCTGTCATCGCAAACACGCCCAATTCGTTGGCGGCACCAAAGCGGTTTTTAATTGCTCGAATCATACGATAATTAGAATGGCTGTCGCCTTCAAAATATAGCACTGTATCGACAATATGCTCCAACACACGCGGTCCTGCAATCGCACCGTCTTTGGTTACATGCCCCACCACAATTATCGTAATGCCGTTTTGCTTGGCAAGGCGTGTGAGTTGTGCCGCACATTCTCGCACCTGCGACACCGAACCTGGGGCAGAGTTAATTTCTTCCGAATACACCGTTTGAATGGAGTCAATCACCGCAACCGCTGGTTTTTCTTGATGTAAGGCGTGCAAAATGGCTTGCAAACGAATTTCAGGCAGCAAGGATACGCCGTTGGTGGATAGCCCCAAGCGTTGCGAACGCAAAGCCACTTGTGCGGCAGATTCTTCACCTGAAACATACAGCACTTTTTGCGTTGCCGCTAATTGCGAGAGAATTTGCAATAACAGCGTGGATTTGCCAATGCCAGGGTCGCCGCCCAACAAAATCATCGCCCCAGCCACCAAGCCACCGCCCAAAACGCGGTCTAATTCCGTGTTACCACAAGGCATTCGTGGCGTTTCTTCGGCGGCAACGCTGGCTAATTCTTGAATAGCAGCCGTTTGCCCTGTCCAAGAACGAAATCGTGCCGCCGTGTTATCAGACGATACAGCAGTTTCTTCGGTGAGTGTATTCCACTGCCCACAATGCGGACACTTGCCCTGCCATTTGGGCGATACGCCACCACATTCGGTGCAAGAATATTGCGTTTTGATTTTTGCCATAATGGTTTGAATATCCTATATTTTCAGGCTGCCTGAAAGGGTTTATATTCGCCATTTCCCACATTCACATTGTGGATCTTGCATACTGGCGATTTGTTGATAATGCTGACAAATGGTTTGCACAATTTCTTGTGGATTATCCATCACTTGCAATAAATCCGTATCGTTAGGTGAAATTAATTTTTCAGGCAGCATCACATTGTGTAACCATTCTTTTAATCCTGTCCAAAAGTGGCTACCAAACAAAATAATGGGGGCAGGGGGCATTTTTTTGGTTTGGATTAAAGTCAAAACTTCGCTCACTTCGTCCAAAGTGCCAAAACCACCTGGCATGGCAATAAAAGCAATCGAATGGCGAATAAACATATATTTTCTTGAAAAAAAGTGCTTAAAATTCAATGAAATATCTTGATATGGGTTGGCAAATTGTTCATGTGGCAATTCAATATTTAGGCCCACAGAACGCCCACGCCCCGCTTTTGCTCCTTTATTGGCAGCTTCCATAATGCCCGGTCCGCCGCCTGAAATAATGTTAAAACCTGTATTAGACAACAATTCTGCCAAATGCTGACATTGTTGATAAACAGGGTGATTAGGTTGTATTCTGGCACTGCCAAAAATACTGACTGCGGGACGAATATGAACCAGTTGTTCTTCGGCAGCAGTAAATTCATCGATGGTTTCGGTAAAATACGCAGGTTGTTCTTCTTTGGTCATAATATTTAATTTGATGATAAAAATTGAACATTATACCCTGCTATTTCACATAAAATAACACCTGATTAGACGGACGATTGAACATTTATGAATCTACTCAAAACCCTTGCCAAAATCAGCGGAATGACCACCATTTCGCGTATTTTAGGCTTTGTGCGTGATACGATTACCGCACAAATGTTTGGCTCAAATGCGGCAACGGACGCTTTTTTTGTGGCGTTTAAATTGCCTAATTTGCTGCGGCGAATTTTTGCCGAAGGAGCGTTTTCGCAAGCATTTGTGCCAATTTTGTCGGAATACAAAAACACCCAAGGGCAGCCTGAAACCGTTGATTTTGCGCGCTTCGTTGCAGGATTATTAGCGTTTGTGCTGTTTTGGATTACTATTTTGGGGATTGTTGCCGCACCGTTTGTGATTCGCATAACCGCACCAGGTTTTGTGGCTGAACCTGATAAATTTGCTTTGTCGGCAAAATTATTACGCATTACTTTTCCTTATATCTTCTTGATTTCATTATCATCTTTTGTCGGTAGCATTTTAAACACTTACAATCGTTTTACTATTCCTGCTTTTACGCCTGTATTTTTAAATTTATCGATGATTGCCTGTGCGATTTTTGTCTCGCCTTATTTTGATGAGCCTGTAACCGCTTTGGCGATTGGCGTTTTGATTGGCGGCGTGGTGCAATTAGGTTTTCAACTGCCATTTTTACACAAATTAGGTTTTTTCAGGCTGCCTAAATTAAATTTTAAGCATACAGGGGCAAGGCGGGTTTTAAAGCAAATGTTACCTGCGATTGTGGGCGTGTCTGTGGCACAAATTTCTTTGGTTATCAATAATATATTTGCGTCTTTTTTGCCTACGGGTAGTGTGTCGTGGCTGTATTATGCAGACCGTTTAATGGAACTGCCCACAGGCATTTTGGGTGCGGCATTAGGCACTATGCTACTGCCCACGCTGTCCAAACACGCCGCCGACAAAAACAGCGATAGTTTTTCATCGCTTTTGGATTGGGGGGTTAAATTAACGCTGTTACTCGCTTTGCCTGCGGCAGTAGGCTTGGCAGCGGTGTCTTTGCCGTTAATTTCCACACTGTTTGCTTATCGCGAATTTACCGCCCACGACGCACTAATGACGCAAAAAGCCTTAATGGCGTATTCCGCAGGCTTAATCGGCTTGATTATGGTGAAAGTGTTAGCCCCTGGTTTTTACGCTCGCCAAGACATTAAAACGCCTGTTAAAGTGGCGATTGCTACGCTGATTTTTACGCAATGTATGAACTTGGCATTGGTGTGGCATTTCAAACACGCAGGCTTGGCAATGGCGATTGCGTCAGGAGCGTGCCTTAACGCTTTGATTTTATATATATTATTACGCAAAAAAGGCATTTACCAACCCGACTCTGCAATGAAAAAATTTCTGTTGCGGTTAAGCGTGGCGTTAATCGTAATGTTTGCCGTGTTAATCGGCTTACAAAAACAAACCCTAATGCCATTCACTTGGGACGGACGAGCCATTGTGCGGGTGCTGCAACTGTTGGCGTTGGTGTGTGCAGGCATGGTTTCTTACTTTGCCACACTGTTTGCTTGTGGGTTTAAATTACGCGATATTCGGCGGATTGAGAAGTCGTAAAAAATCTCTTTCAGGCTGCCTGAAAGATTAGATTATGGTATTATTTTGCCGTTTCATTTTGAGCATTGAATATGGATTTGGGTGGCATATTTTTTCTTTGTTTATTGGCAATGGTTTTTATTTTGCCATTGGCTTCAATTATTTGGTTAATTGTTAGCTTTGTCCGATATAAAAAAGCAAAAAGCGTTCTGGAATATGAAGTGCGTAAAACGCAATGGCGTTGTGCTTTATGGGTGTTTTTAGGATTATTTTGGTGTATTGGTCTTGTTTGTCTTATAGCGATTATTGATTGGATTGATTAAATGAAAGTTTTATTAGGTATCATCTTGGGTGTGTCTGTTGTTATTTTGCCCATTGCTGTTTTGTTTTGGTTTGTTTATGCTTTAATATCGTATAAACAAACGCCAAAAAAAGATAAAATAATTTATGCTAAATGCCGTGCCAACTTTATAGCAGCAAGTGTAGTATTTAGTATTGATGTGGCAATTGTTTTTATGTTTTTTTATCTTTCTTTTTCTAATTTTAGTCTAATGTAAATTATTATTGGATTTCATCTTATGTCCGACAAAACCTATATTCGAGCATTATTGCTTATTAGCATTCTCGGTTCTATTTTTACTTTAAGTCTATTGGCTTATACTTTTTATTTACAACAGCATTGCTCCATCATTTCTTATATTGGCAATGTGGAGTAAAAAATAATGAAAAAATATTTTATTTTATTCGCTTTAATTTTGGGTTTTGTTTTATTTAATTTGTTTTTTTATTTAGAAATCACTCGCCGTTATATCAATGAAACTTCACCTGAAATGCAAGCAAAATCGGTTGAAATTCATCAATTTCTACCTTTTAACGCAAACAGTCAAATTATTAAAATAAACAGTACACAGAAATTAAATGGCGATTTGCCCAAAATTGACGGTGCGGCGGCTCTTTTTCCTGTATTTTCCGCTTTTGTGAATGCGATTTATCCTGAACATTCCGTGCAAATGGAAAATGGCGAATTTACCGCTTCTTCCGCTTTGCAATATCGCAATACGCGTGGGGCGTATCGTGCAATTGTCGATGGCGAAGTGGATATTATTATGGTTGCTCGTCCGTCCAAAGAACAGTTGCAATATGCAAAAAACAAAGGTGTAGAACTTAAATTTGAACCAATCGGTTATGAAGCATTTGTATTTTTAGTGAATAAAAATAATTCAGTAGATAATTTATCCTTGCAAGAAATTGAAGATATTTATACAGGAAAAATCAAAAATTGGGCAGAAGTGGGCGGAGAAAAGCGTTACATTCAAGCATTAACACGAAATTCAGGCAGCGGTTCGCAAACGGCGTTACTTAAAGTATTAAATCATCAAAAAATAAAAAAAACATTTCGCGGTTATTTTGGAACGCCGATTGGTTTTTCTTTTCGTTATTATGTTGAGGGTTTGGTGAAAAACGGTAAAGTCAAAATGCTTGCCATTAACGGTGTTTATCCTGATAAAAATAATATTGCCAATAAACAATATCCTTTGGTCAGCGATATTGTATTGGTGTATGTGGCGAATAATCCGAACCCAAATGTTCAAAAATTTATCGATTGGGCAGTGTCCGAAGAAGGACAACAAATTGTCGCCCAAAGTGGCTATGTGCCGTTGAAATAGGTTTCAGGCAGCCTGAAAAATCTTTTCTTTCAAATGCCAAACCCCCACCAACAATAAACCTGCCACAAAGCCCAAAGCAATCGGCACAATAAAAGACGAGAGCAGGGTGGCAAAGTAGGGCGGTTGTAAATGTTCTAAATAATGGGCAACAGAAGCCAAGCCGTTGTGCAGTAAAATACCGCCGCCCACCATTAACATTGCCACCGTGCCTGCAATGGTGAGAAACTTCATAATGTAAGGCATTGCCGCAACACAGATTTTTCCCATCGATTGAGCTATGGCGGACGGTTTTTTCAACAGCCACAAGCCCATATCATCAATTTTGACAATAAAAGCCACCACGCCATACACGCCAACAGTCATTAAAATAGCAATTAAAATCAAAGCAATAGAGCGTTCTAACAGGCTGCCTGAAAGCACGCCCAAGGCAATCACAATAATTTCTGTGGATAACACAAAATCGGTACGGATTGCCCCTTTAATGCGTTCTTTTTCATTGAATACAGTGGGCGTTTTTGGCGTTGAAGAATGTGATTTTTTATGAAAAAAATCAAGCACTTTTTCCACGCCTTCAAATGATAAATAACAACCGCCAATCATCAGAAGTGGCACAATCAACCATGGTGCAACCGCCGATAAAATCAACGCCAAAGGCACCAAAATCGCCTTATTCACCAGCGACCCTAATGCCACTTTCCATACAATCGGCAATTCACGATCCGCACTTGAACCCGTAACTTGCTCGGCATTCACCGCCAAATCATCACCCAAAATGCCTGCGGTTTTTTTCGCTGCCAATTTAGTCATCACTGCCACATCGTCCAAAGTGGTGGAAATATCGTCTAAAAGTGTTAATAAAGATGCAAAAGCCATAATCGTTTTTGTGTGAAAAAAAGCGTTATTTTATATGAATTTTCAGGCTGCCTGAAAGAAAAAAACCGCTAATCGGTCAAGCGGTTATTCAATTATTCAGGTAGCAGAAAATACCATAAACGCAATCAAAATAAAATGAAGCATAGATTGATACAGAAACTTGCCAAGATTTTGCGAGAAAGTTAAAGTTTTCAGGCAGCCTGAATACTTATTGTAAGAAAAAGTCTCATGCAAAAGGGCAAACATACCTAAATCTAAAAGACCGATAAGTTTGATAAGTCTGATCATCTGATAATATAAAATTTTACATAATACATATTATCGGAAATTACGATAACCGCTCCGACATTGTAAAGACATTCTTGTCCCAATCGTCTTTTTTAACGCATTAAAATACGCACTCTTTACCGTGTCATTTGGCTTGCGGTGCATTTCAATACTGGCAATAATTTCAATAACTTCAATCTGTAAAGCGTCCGCAATAATGATTTGAAATTGTAACGGCAGCCGCAGGCGTCCGCTTTTATATTGGCTGATTTTGGCTCTCGATACTTGCCAAATTTGAGCAAGTCGGTAATCAGAACGAATAAATTCTTGTTGCTTGTAATATTCTATCCATTCCCTTTGATTTCTCAACATTTTTTAACCGCCCCTTGTGTGTGATGACGGTTATTTTAAACGGATAATGCTTGTTTGATAAGGTTCGCAAATGCTAACTATTTTTTTGACGGTTTTTCAGGCTGCCTGAAAGTCAAGCCTACGGTAAAAGATTAAACCCCCAAATATACTTCCCTATTCGGCAACCAGCGGTTTAAGTGTTTTGTGATTATATCTTGTTGATTATTTTGAATGATTTGCGTGGCAAGACGGTTGGCGGTTTCTAATAAATCAATGTCTCGTTCAATGTCGGCAAAACGCAATAGCGGAATGCCGCTTTGTTTGGCTCCGAGAAATTCACCAGGACCTCGCAGTTGCAAGTCTTGGCGGGCGATTTCAAAGCCGTCTGTGTTTTGATAGATAATGCGTAGGCGTTCGCGTCCTGTGTCGCTTAATGGTTCGGCAAACATTAAAACGCACACGCTGTCGCCTCCGCCACGCCCTACGCGACCTCGCAGTTGGTGCAGTTGTGATAAGCCCATGCGTTCGGCGTGTTCAATCACCATTAACGCCGCATTCGGCACATCAACGCCCACTTCAATCACGGTGGTGGCAACCAATAGGTTCAGGCTGCCTGAAACAAATTGTTGCATGACTTCATTTTTTTCAGCGGCTTTCATTCTGCCGTGAATCAAACCTACTTTAAGTTCTTGAAATGTTTGCGATAATCGTTCAAATGTTTCGGTAGCGGTTTTCAGTTGTAAGGTTTCGGATTCTTCAATCAACGGACACACCCAATAGGCTTGTCGTCCTGTGGCAATGGTTTTGCGTACAAAGCGTTCCACTTCATCGCGGCGAATACTGTTAATCAGTTTGGTGGTTACAGGCGTGCGACCAGGCGGCATTTCGTCAATCACCGAAACATCTAAATCGGCAAAAAAGCCCATCGCCAAAGTTCTCGGAATGGGCGTGGCAGACATCATCAGTTGATGAACATTGTTGCCTTTGTTTTTGAATGAAAGCCGTTGCCCCACGCCAAAACGGTGTTGTTCATCGACAATCACCAAACCTAAATTGTCAAACACAACATCGTCTTGAAAAAGTGCGTGCGTGCCGATGACAAATCGCACTTTTCCTGATTGCAAATCTTCTTTAACTTGTTGTTTTTCCTTTTTTTTCAGGCTTCCTGAAAGAAACGCAATCGGAATATTCAACGCATTAAACCAAGTCGCAAATTTGCTGAAATGCTGTTCGGCTAAAATTTCGGTTGGTGCGGTTAAGGCTGCCTGAAAACCTGCTTCAATCGCCGACAAAGCTGCCGCCGCTGCCACAATGGTTTTGCCAGAACCGACATCGCCTTGCAATAAGCGGTGCATCGGGTGCGGTTTGGCTAAATCGGCTTGAATTTCGTCCAAACATTTTTTTTGGGCATTTGTTAAAGAAAAAGATAATTGCGACAATAATTTTTTTACCCATTCACCTGTATTTTTTAATGGCGTTGCCATTTGTTGTTCTCGCTCGCTACGAGCTAATTGCATAGATAATTGCTGTGCGAATAATTCATCAAATTTCAAACGGCGAAAAAACGGTAAGTTTTTATTATTTAAATCCACCGCAGAACATTCAGGTGTTGGTGCGTGTAACAATTTGATTGTATGATTAAAATTAGGTAAATTTAATTTTTGTAATAAGTGTTCAGGCAGCGTATCGTTTAATTCTACATTTTCTAATGCTTTGGCGATTATTCTACGCAGTGTGGTTTGATTTAAACCTGCCACCGTAGGATAAACAGGCGTAAGCGTTTCTTTAAGTTCATTGGATTTTTCGACATTGATGATTTTAGGATGTACCATTTCAAAACCGAAATAACCTTGGCGAATTTGCCCCAATGCACGCACGGTTTTGCCTGTGGCAAGTTGTGCGTGCAAATTGGGATAAACATTCACATAACGCAAAAACAAACAATGCCCTGACGCGTCTTCTATGCGTGCAATCAACTGACGGCGTGGGCGAAACTGCATTTCTTGATGAATAATCTTGCCTTCCACCAAACACGATTCCCCTACGCGCAAATCAGCCAATGGCGTAATGTGCGTTTCGTCTTCATAGCGTAACGGAGCGTGCAAAATCAAATCCCACAGCGAATTTAAATGCAGTTTGGCTAATTTTTCCGCAGTGGTGGCTGAAATTTTTAAGATTTTGCTGTCGGTGGGATTCATTGAAATGAACTAAAAAAATAAAAAACAGTGGTGCATTGTAACATTTTGCAAGTAGTCTTTCAGGCTGCCTGAAACTGTTTTAACTGCGTTAAAACCGTGCGACTGTGTATGGTTGCGTTTTGATGGTGCATTTCGGTTAATTTATGCGTAATCAATAAACGATTGATTTGCAAAGCCTGATTAAGTGCTTCTTTATGATTAAACTCGCCATTTGCCAATGCGATGAGCGTTTCGCCTGAAACGCACAGCGTATTGGGCAAAACAGTTGGCACGCATTCAATCGATTGTTCAGGATAAATAGCATATAAATTGTCGGCGTTAATTGGCTTTCCTTGACTGTCGTATTGAATATCAGGAGCAAAGCCGCAAAAGGTTAAAAGTTGCCATTCAAACAGTCGCAAGGCTGCCTGAATATGATTGCCCGCCGATAACGCTTGCATTGTGCGTTTTAATAAATCATAAATTTCAGGGTGCGGATCGGCTATGGCTGTGAATTTGAGTATCAATTCATTCACATACATCGCACTCAACAAGTTTTTACCTGTGGGTTGAGCCCAACCGCCCAACCATTCGGCTTTGTGTAGCGTTTGCAATTCACTACCGCCAAACCACGACAAAGAAAGCGGCACAAACGGCACCAAAACGCCTCGCAAATCCGACTGCCGCCGTCTGGCACTGCGGGCAATCAAGGACATTCTGCCGTAATTTTGGCTAAAAATGTCAATTTTCAAACTGCTTTCACGCCAAGCCGTTGATGAAAGCAAAAAAGCAGGCTCGTGGTCTATGCGGTTTTTCATGGTAAATTAGGGAAAAACTTTTTTGGAATAATTGTGCGTAGTATTTCTTCGGGAATATTGAACTCTACATATCTTAATTGACCGTAATAGGCATAGTAGTTTATTTTAAGCAAATAATTATTTTTATTTGATTGGTTTTCAATAATGATATTTGCTATATCTGAAATCATATCTGCTTGTTGTTGAAATTCATCAGGATTATTTTTAATGATTAAATCGATGAGTTTATTTTTTTGTTTTTCATTTAAAAAATCAAATATTCCATTTTCTTTCAACAAAGTAGGTTTTTTTAAATTTTGAATATCATACATAAAACAATATACTAAACTTTGATTACCAAAAAACGACCCACGATTATAATCATAAGAACACAACTGAAAATAATGTTTACCAATATAATGATATGACTGCTCAAAAGATTTATAAGTATATGTATCGTTATTTTCTTTGGTATATTCTTTTAACGCATTGAGTTCTTCATCAATTGCTTGATGAATATTTTTATGCAAACATTTTTTTTCTTCTTCAATTTTCTCAACTTTTTCAAGCAAATGATACCATGAACCGCAAAATTGTTGTTCCAGTTTTCTATTGATTTCAGAATAATTGGTTTGAACTATTTTGACAGAATAATCAAAAGATTTATTTTTTTCATTTTTTAATTCAATCACTTTTGCTTGCATTGGATTATCGGCAAAAGCATTATTTATAAAACAAATCAACAATAAAAAAAACAGTTTTTTCATTATATTCAATTTCTCTATTTTCAGGCAGCCTGAACCCTTTCAGGCTGCCTGAAACCTTATATATCAAGATGCCACAATATCAAATTGTTCTTGCGTATAAGACGATTCTGCCGACAGTGAAACTTCCACCGTAATACTGTCTAACAGTTGTTTCAGTGCAGCGGCTTCTTCATCTATCAACATTTCCACCACAGACGGTGCGGCATAGACACGCAGTTGTTGAATATGGTCTTGTTCGGACGCACGGCGAATTTCTCGCAGAATTTCGTAACACACTGTTCGCATGGTTTTGATATGCCCTCTGCCATGGCAATAAGGACAATCTTGACTTAATAAATGATACAAACTTTCACGCGTGCGTTTGCGGGTGATTTCCACTAAACCTAATGATGTAAAACCATTCAGCGTAACTCTTGTGCGATCGTATGACAAGGCGTTGGCAAGTTCTTGCAACACTAATTCACGATGACTGGGATTAACCATATCAATAAAATCGACAATAATCATACCGCCAATATTTCGCAAACGCAGTTCTCGTGCTAATGCGTGGCAAGCTTCCAAGTTGGTTTTCAGTACGGTTTCATCAAAATTGTGCCGTCCGATAAAACCGCCTGTATTCACATCAACCGTAGTCATCGCTTCGGTTGGTTCAATCACCAAATAACCGCCAACAGTCAAATTAACGCGGGGATACAAGGCACGGCGAATTTCGTCATCAATGCCATAAGTGCCAAATAAAGTTTTTTCTTTCTTTTGGAATAATGAAATTTTATTGTTGGCATTTTGTGCATATTGCCCTGCAAATTGGCACATTTCATTGTATGCGTTTTCGTCATCAACCCATACTTGACGCGTTTGTTTATTGAAAATATCACGCAATACACGCAAATGTAAAGGCAAATCTTGATGCAATAAAATGGGGGCTGCTTGTGTACGCGTGCCTACTTCAATATTACGGCGAACTGATGATAGGTATTGAAAATCGGCACGCAATTCTTCTTCACCCACACCGTCCGCACCTGTGCGAATAATAAAACCACCGCAGGCTTCTTCGTTTGCCGTCATTTCTTTCAATAGATAACGCAAACGCATGCGTTCGTTTTCATCTTCAATGCGTTGCGACACGCCAATATGGTCGTCTTGTGGCAAATGCACCAAAAAACGCCCAGCCAAAGAAAGTTGTGTTGAAACCCTTGCCCCTTTATTGCCAATGGGATCTTTCACCACTTGCACAGGCAACACTTGTCCTTCGAACATCATTTGTTCAATACGGCGAGTGTGATTTGGATTGCGGCGGTGTTCCACCGTATCAACAATATGCAAAAATGCCGAGCGTTCTAAACCAATGTCAATAAACGCACTTTGCATACCAGGCAGAACGCGTTTGACGGTACCAAGATACACATTGCCCACCAAACCACGCCCTTCTTGGCGTTCAATATGAATTTCGCATACTTGTTCATCTTCCAACACCGCAACACGCGTTTCTTGTGGAAAAACATTCACCAATAAAGTTTCCGCAGGGCGTTCAGTAGGTGCTGGTAATACAATTCCTTGTTGTAACATAATAGATATATCCTTGAATTAAAAAGACATTGCAATAATCACTTGTGTCAAAATGATTGTTCCAATGTGTTTTCAAAACCATTCAGGCTGCCTGAAATCAAAAGGCTATATTTTCTCACGCTTTGGGCGTGTTATGGAAGAAATTTAATGACAAGATAAATTATCTTTTCGCAAGGAAACAAGCATTGGGTCGGTTCGATGAAAAATTGACAAATGATTATTTCAACTTCGTTGAAATTACGGTTTGTTTGCTTCGCAAATCATTTTAACAACCATTGAAGTGTAACAAGTTTTGTAATAATTTATAATAAAAATCATTAAATTAGATAGCAGAATGCTATATTTAATATGATAAATATCAATTATTAAAAATCTTTTTTCTATTGTATAATTAAATCAGAAATGTGGATATTTTGTTATTCTATTTTCTGCAAACCGTTGGCAAAACTTTTGTCTCACCATAAACCAACTGCCGTTAAGCAGTATCGTCAAACAAATGTCAAAAAGACACGCCAACACATCTTTATTTTGAGTTTGTTTGACTATATTAAAAAAAGGAACACAAAATGACTAATCGTAGAACTTTTTTATTTAAGGTTGTACCTGCGGTTGCCGCAGTTACAGTTTTGGGTCGTCAAGCGATGGCTCTGCCACCATTGAGTGCTGATAACAATCCAGCAGCCAAGGCTTTGGGCTATGTGCCAGATACTGCCCAAGTTGATAAACAAAAATACAGCAAATATAAAGATGGACAGAAATGTGCTAATTGCACTAATTACACAGCCATTAACGAACAAACAGGTACTTGTACAATGTACAAAGGTTTTGAAGTGAATGCTAATGGTTGGTGTAACGCTTGGGCTGCCAAAGCATAAAAAATAACGATAAAAACGGACGGCTTAAATAACCGTCCGTTTTATTGAGAAAACCGTTTAATTACAGTTCCAATTTGCCAGCAATGTCTTTTAATTGACGGCGAGCCAAAGCCAAAGTGCCTTTGTTTTTATCCAACACGAAGTAGATAAACACACCGTCCAAGTGATGAGCAGGCATCAGAATGTGTAACTGCGTGGTTAAGGTGATCAAGAAATCGTCAATGGTTTCATTGGTCAAACCCAAGTTTTTCATAATTTTTTGTTTGGCGTGGTACAACTCGGTGTTACCTGCGGAAGCGTATTCCAAGTCCAAGCCTTTGCCTTGGGCACCCAACATAAAACCGTTGTTAGAATCGACAACAGACGCTGCAATTGCACCGTCAATCGCCATGCATTCGTCCAATGCTTGTGAAATTTTCATGCTTATGTCTCCAATTCATTTGTGGGGTTAATCAAAATGGGCAAAACAACCTACCACAGCCCTTTTTGCACTCTTTCTAAAACCACGATTGGTTATTAGAAATTACTAAACAGCATACAGACAAATATTGTAAATTGTTTTGACAAAAATTAAATTTTTCTTAATTGCACTGCAAAAAAATGAACTTATCTTGTGTAAGGTGCAAATAATTGAAATGTTGCCCATAAATAAATATTCAGGCAGCCTGAAAGCTGCCTGAATACTATATAATCAACCCAATCAACAGCGACAACACCACCACTGCAATCAGAAACAGCACCATTTTGCCCATTTTACTTTGGAAAAATTCCAAGCGATCGTCTTTGGCACTTTCCATCGCCATTTGCATTTGGTATTGTGCAATCACTTGTTGCACTTTGGCATTTTCTTCGTCCGACAACGGTTTGGGTTCAATGGTTTTGTCGTATTCAGCGCGTTTGGCTTCGTCCAACAAAACGCTTTTGATTTCACGAATTTTCTCTAATGAAAATTCGCCGCTTTCGGCTTTGGTGCGTAAAGCACGCAGAATTTCACCATCGCCTGCGGCTTTGCCTACGCCTAATTGTTGATACAAGGTTTGTTCAGTCATTATTTTTTCCTTTCAGGCTGCCTGAAATTTCTATTAAAACTTCTCGCATTATAGCCAAAGATTGTGCGTTTTGGGCTGAAATTTGCACCGCACAAATTACCCCTTGTGTATTGCGAAAAATCTCGGTGTTGGTGTTGGGGATTTGATCAATTTTATTGAAAACTTTAATTTGCGGTATTGCACCTGCCCCAATTTCGGACAAAATTTTATCGACATTATCGGCTTTTTCTTGATAGTTTTTATCTGAAATATCAATGATATGCAATAAAATATCGGCATAACAACTTTCTTCCAAAGTTGCTGAAAATGCGTCAATCAGTTGGTGTGGTAAATCTCGCACAAAACCGACTGTGTCGGTCAAAATAATCTCACATTCAGGAGCCAGCCACAATTTGCGAGCGGTGGTATCAAGTGTGGCAAAGAGTTGATTTTTAACCAAAACTTCGGATTTTGTTAAGGCATTAAACAAGGTCGATTTACCGACATTGGTATAGCCCACCAAAGCAAATACAGGCTTGTTGTTGCGTTGGCGATTGTGCCGTTGCACCGCCCTACTCTTTTTGACTTCGGATAAGCGTTTGTTTAATCGTGCAATTTTTTGTCCGATTAAACGGCGGTCAAGTTCTAACTGCGTTTCACCTGGCCCTTTCAAACCGATACCGCCCCTTTGACTTTTATTAGATATATAAAAAAATCCCCCCAAAAAAATTATCGACATACCTAAAATAAAACCGCAAATTAAATAAGTATAAGCGTTAATTTTTGACCATTTTGCGGCTTTTTCTAATTCGATTAACATATCCATTATTATTTTGTCCTTATTTAAAATTTATTTAATTAAACTACTAAACAGAAACACAATAAATGCATAAGCAATACCCATTACGGATAAAAGCAAAATTGAATAAATACCAAATATTTTTTGTACTTTGGTTGAATAATAAAAACATTCTAATAAATTATTAGTATTTTGATTTTTATGAATTTTTTTAGAACATTGAGTATATTTCCAAGCATACCAAACGATAAAAATCGTAACCAGCATATGAAAAAAAGTACTCAAAATTTTAGCCAACCGAGTTTCAAACAACAATGTCATCACCAAAGAATAAACGACATAAACCAAACAAACAATGATTGCAAACATAGCAAATTTGCTTGCACGATTTAAATAACGCAATGATTGCGTGGTAATATCGCCGTCAAAGGTACAATTATCATTACTGCTTATTGGCGGTGCGTATGGGTTTTCTTCTTCAATCATTTTTATTCCTTTCAGGCTGCCTGAAACATATATTCAGGCAGCCTGAAAAATTTAATCTTCTTTATTATCAATAACTTCTGTTTTTTCAGGCAGCCTTGCTAATACGGTGCTTGTGGCAAAAACTTTGTCGCCAATCGCCACTTTGGGGGTGCTTTCAGGTGGTAAATATAAATCCACGCGTGAGCCAAAGCGGATTAAGCCGTAGCGTTCGCCGCGAATTAAGTGGTCGCCGTTATTTGCGTAATTGACAATACGGCGAGCCACCAAGCCTGCGATTTGCACAAAAGTCATCGCAAAACCTGTGTCGGTTTTAAGCAAAATAGCGTTGCGTTCGTTTTCCACGCTAGCTTTGTCTAATGCGGCATTCAAAAAACTGCCGCCAAAATAATCCACGCGTTCCACCGTGCCTGTTAGCGGCACACGGTTAGAATGCACATTAAATACATTCATAAAAACGCTGATTTTCAGGGCTTCGACTTGGCGAAATGGGTCGGTGGCTTTTTCCACCACCACAATTTTACCGTCCGCAGGCGACAAAACATCGAGTTCATCGTCCGAACCTGCTTCGCGTGGTGGATCACGGAAAAATTGCACGGCAAACGCCGTTAAAAGCCAGCCGATAATCGAAACCCATGGACAAGTCAGCAATAAAATCAAACTGATAAATGCAAACAAGGCAATAAAAATCCAGCCTTCTTTGGCAATAATGGGGTGTGGGTAATAAGGTTGAGACATTGTTTTTTCCTTTTAATTAAAATTAAAATTTCAGGCTGCCTGAAAATAAAACCGCGTGGGCAACAAGTTGCCTACCCTACAACTTCAATAAGAAACGCCTTGCCGTATGCCGTTGGCAATTAAGCCCACCGCATGCACATACATTCGGCTGTTGTTGTATTGCCAAATCACATAAAAATTATTCAAACCCAAATAATAAGAAAACTCGTTGGGGGCGGTTTCCAAGCGGTAAATCATTGCTTTTTCATCGTCTTGAATGTTGGGCGGAATGTTTAGCCCCATTTGCCGAAATTCGCCTACGGTGTGGTTTAAGCCCGTTTTTTCTGCCGAAAATGCGTCTAATTGCGGCATTTGCTCAAAGGACGGATACAACGGCACAAACACTTGTCCGCCTGTTTTCCAGCCGTGTTCTTTCAAATAATTGCCAACAGACGCATAAGCGTCTGCACGACTTGTCCAAATATCGGCAAAGCCATCGCCATCGCCGTCTTTTGCCCATTTGCGATAAGACGACGGCATAAACTGTGGCATACCCATTGCCCCTGCGTAACTGCCTGTAAAATCCAGCGGATTGCGGTTTAATTCTTTACTCATTTGCATTAAGGCACGCAATTCGTCTTGGAAAAAATCCAAGCGTTTGTTGTAATTGAAAGCAAGCGTATTCAAAGCGTCCGCTACTCGATACGACCCCATATTGCGACCATAAACGGTTTCAATGCCTAAAATGGCGGTCATCACACTGGCTGACACGCCATAATTTTGCTCGGCTTGCAGTGCAACGCGTTGATTTTGTTTATAAAACGCCACACCGTCCGCAATGCGTTTCGCTGACGCATTATCCGCCCCAAAACGATACCACGGCCGCGAAGTTGCAGGACGCGTGATAATTTCAATAATATTGTCTTTGTATTCCACTTGATTGAAAAAATCTGCCCATTCGTCTTGCGTGGCAATATGCGCCGAGCGTTGCATAAAACACAGTTGGTCGTTGCAAGGCGGCAAAGGTTCGTTTTGAACCTGCGGTTGCGGTGTGCTTGGTATTGTTGGCGTTGGTAGCGTGCGTTCAGGCGTTACCGTCTGCGTTGTACAGGCTGCCTGAAAAAGAATAAGCATGGTTAATAAAGATAAAGTGTGTTTTTGCATTATTTGCTCCGTTCAATTTTGGGTTTTGGATAGAGTGATTTCTTATAAAAAGAAATGAAATTTTGTACCATTAAAAAAATTTCAAAAATTAAAAAATAAATCAATTATTTACAAAATCAGTATAATTTTCACTATTTAATTGAGTTAATTGATTAACACAAGAATCAAAATTAATTTTAAATTCATTCAAATCATTTGAACTTTTGATAATTTCGAGAAATTTTTTAATTGTTAATGGTGCCAATTTACTTTCAAACTCTTTTGTACAGAATTTAAAAAACAACGCCACATCCCAATGAATAAATGGGGCAATAAGTATAGTTCTTAATTCATTTTCTTTCTGTTTTTTCTTTTCATACATATGGCGTGCAATGCTTGTTGTTTCCGAATTGAGTTGCTGACTGCGATTTTTAATCATTGTAGCTTCAATTAGAAAATCCTTATATTCTAAATCTACTTTTCCTGCTGGTGCATAAGAAATAGGAACACCATTTTCATTATAAATTAAATTTGAAAATAATTGTTCTGAACCAAATTTTTTACCGAAAACTAATGCTAAAAGATACTCCAACCGTAAAGGTTCTGGAATGTTTTCCATTGACGATTTTGTATCAGAATTTTGAATTAAGATTTCTAATTCGTCATATATATTATCTAACTCAATATCATCAATAACTTTTCTTAAAGATTTTGAATAAAATTGACGATCTAAACTATCTTCTAATATTTCTAAATCAGAAAAATCTAATTTTTTAACATTTAATTGTAATTTTTCTGCTTTATTTTTAATTACTTCTTTACGAACTTCAATATTATCTATCCAAGGCAATGTAACATTTTCTAAAAAATTTATATATTCTTCTGCATTATTAAATGTCTCAAATTTATAATCTTTATAATATTCTAAAATTGCTTCAATTTTTTTTACATTAAATTCAGAAAAATCATAATAAATATTTTCAAAATTTCCCTTTGAAACTAACAAACCTGTCATTTCAAATTTACGAAATACTTCATCTGTATAATCTTTTATTGTATTTTTAGTAACTTCTAATAAACCTAAATTATTTGATAAATATTCTTTAATATCACCAAAATTATTTTTTAGACCGTTTTTAGAACGATATAATAAAATATCTTGAACACACTTTTTATAATTACAATCCTTCATTCCTAAAATAAAAACAAACTCATGTTTCAAAATACCTTTGGCAATTTTGTTTTGTTTATTCCATTCTTTTTTCAGCAAATCAATAACAAAAATTGTATTAAGAAAAACTCTTGATTTATTATGAATTTTTGTTCTTGTTGGATTGTTAGCATGTAATCCTATCATTATTTTAGAATAAATATCTGTAACATAAGCTTCTTTATTAGCCAACAAGTAGGCTAAACGAGTCATTTTTATAGTTGGTTTTTTGGAATTACCAGTAAAAAGTAACAGACCTTGATCTTTTAATGAGCGTAATTGCGTCATAACACGACCAGCAAAACCTGTTGCTTGGGGATTTTTATATAGAAGTTCATCTATTTCTTTATCGTTTAACAAAATATCATTTTCTAATTTTTCCTTTATATGATTTGGAATAATTGAAAATTTATATACACCATTTTTAACCAATTCAATTAAATAATTGATTTTCATTTTATTGTCAAAGACAAAACCATCAAATTTTTTAAAATGTATTAAAAATTCCAAATTTCTCTGTGGATTTCTCACTGTTGTGTTGATAGAGAATATTTTATATCCATCTCTGTTGCCACTTCTACCCATTTCATTATCCTTTCAATAATTTTTAATTAAAACTTCCAAAGTATCACTTAAATTTTTTCTTCTGTAATTTGCATTAGTATATTGTCGTTGAATTTCGCATAATTGATATTTTTTACTCCATTTTTCTAATCTTTTATTTATTTTACCATTAGAATACATCACATTTGATAATGCGAATTTTAATTTTTTTTCATTTAAAAAATCTAAAATTTCATATAAATCATCTTCATCTTTTTCAGACCAAGAAACATTATATGGTGCATTAGTAATTAAATAAGGTGGATCAAAATAAAAGAAATCCGCATTTTGGTACAATTTTTCATTTCTAAAATCTAAATTTAAAAATTCAATATCCTTTTCTTGTAGCAATTTTACAAATTCAATGGTTTTTAAATATAATGATTGAGTAAAATCCATTTTACCCACTGGAACATTAAATAAGTTTTTAGAATTAAATCTTAAATAGTGATTAAATCCATAAATAATTAACACAAACAATTTAACATTATTAGGTTGTTCATTATAAGCTTGTCGAAGGTTAAAAAAACCAACTTTATTGTATCTTGATAAACCTTCATTAGCATAAACTTTATAATATCCTTTTGGTTTATTTCTACTATCTGTTAAGTTATAAACCTGAATTAAATGTGCGACATCGGAAAGAATATTTTCTAATTTGTTTGTTTTAAAATAATTTAATAATTCTAAAATTCGATATTCTTTATCATTTAAAATGAGCTTCTGGTTTGAAGAATTAAGACCAACAATACCGCTCCCACAAAAAATATCTGCAAATATCTTTGTATCTTTGGGAAATAATGGAATGATATGCTTTAATATTTTAGCTTTATTACCAGAGTAATTTAGTGGCGATACAACCATTTATTCTTCTCTCCGCTTTTTTAAAATATTGTTCATCAATCTCACTACCAATAAATTTTCTATCTAACATTATACAGGCAATAGCTGTTGTTCCACTACCAGCAAATGGATCGAAAATTAAATCATCTTTATTAGTATGAATTTTTAAAATTTGTTCAATAACATCTTGACTTTTTTGAGTAGGATGTAATCTATTTTTTCCTAATACAATACCACTTTTAAAAACTGGACGCAAATATGATACTTCATCAGGTTTATTAAAAGTCCATTTTGATTTACCTTTCACTGCCCATACTGCACATTCAAAATCCATAACATAACGAGACTGAACATTGCGTGGCATAGGATTAGATTTTTCCCAACGCAACAAATCTTTTATTACACATCCACAATCTTCAAGAGTTTCTGTAATAAAAGATAGATTTTTCCAATCATTAAAAATAATGATTGAACCGCCATTTTTTAAAAATTTGACACAATCTTTTATCCATTCAGTTTGATTAAATCCATAATCCCATTTTCCATAATCCATTCCACTTCGTCCCATATTTGAAAAACCAAGTTGATGAGTTCGTGAAATATTATAGGGTGGGTCAGTAAGAATACAATCAAGTTCAATTTTTTCTTTTTCAAATTGAATGATTAAATCTTTATAATCACAATTTAAAAGTTTAATATCATTTTTCAATCAAATTTCCTTTAATTCAAATTTTATATTGCAACATAGTATTACATACAAAATGCAAATTTTACGGTATTTATCAAAAATACTCAATTCAACAGACAGTATCTGTTGAATTGAGTTGGTTGGATTATTGTTAATTACTGTTAATCATTACGATAAGCAAGGATAAAATACCTAACACTTTTACTCTTTCAACGCATAAATTTCAGGCAGATTTCTCCAAGCACCGCTCACATCCATACCAAAGCCAAATACATAGCGGTTTGGCACATTTAAGCCAACAAAATCGGCGGCAATCGGTTTGGCGTGAGGCAGAAGTTTATTGGCAAAAACCGCACAGCGACAGGATTTCGCCCCCATTTGCAACACTTTTTCTTTCATCGCCGCCATGGTATGCCCTTCGTCCAAAATATCGTCCAAAATCAAAATATGGCGGTTTTCAACACTTAATTTGGGCAAGTGCGTCCATTCAAACGAGCCACCCACCAACTTATCACCATAACGCGACACATGGGCATAATCAAAATCCAAAGGAAAACGCAACAGCGGCAACAACTGCCCTGCAAACACCACTGCTCCGCCCATAATCGGCAGAACCAAAGGAAAATCGTTTTTCATGGTTACGGTAATTTCTGCTGCCATTTTTTTCAAAGCGGCATGGCAGGTTTCGGCATCAAACAACAGTTCAGCGTTGTCTAATGTGCTTTGGTAGTCTTTTTGTTGCATATTATTTTCTTTCATTGATGAAATAAATTAGGTTAATTTTCTTCGTCATCATCTTCTATTTTAGGTTGTGGCAAGCCGTCTGGCATCACCATACCTAATGAGATAATGTATTTTAATGCGTCATCAACGCTTAAATCCAAAGGACGCGTATCAGCACGGCGAACCATAATGTAGTAACCGCCTGTGGGGTTAGGCGTGGTGGGGACATACACGGGCAGATATTCGTCTTCATCGTCTTTGAGTGAATGACGAATTTCATTCGGAAGGCTGCCTGAAACAAAGGCGATTGTCCAAACGCCTTGGTGTGGAAACTGCACCAGAAGCGGCGTTTTGAATGATTTGCTGGAATCTGACAGCAATGATTCGGACACTTTTTTCACCCCTGTATAAACGGTTTTCACCACAGGGATATGTCCAAAAAAACTGTCCCACAGTTGCACCACTTTTTTGCCGATAAAATTGCGTGCCAAAACGCCAGTAATCAGTAAAATAAAAAGTGCCACGACTATGCCTAAACCTGGAATATGGTGTCCCACCAAGTTTTCAGGCTGCCATTTGGCTGGGGCTAAACGAATCAGATGATCGGAAGTGGTTACAATGTAGTTAATTGTCCAAATGCCAGCAATAATGGGCAACCAAATCAAAACACCTGTAATCAGGTATTTTTTGATTCGGGTGGATAATTTGCGTTTTTTGCGTTTGTTGGGCATAGCGGTTTTGGATATATAAAACTCAGCATTATAACCGTGTTTCTTATCAAAATGAGATATTTAAAAAAACACTTGGATTTTTGCGAAAAAGCAAGGAAAATAGCGAATAGATTTGCTTTAATAAGCACCGATTATCGCCAAAAGATAATGAAATACGCATTTTGGTGGTCATCAACACAAATCCGCAGTTCTTTTTCAACCCCTTGATTAAGGAGCAAGGTATGAACTTGAAAATCACAGGAATCAACATTGATGTAACCGCAGGCATGCGGGAGCATATCGAAAAAAAATTGGAACGCATTAACCGCCACGCTGATGATGTCATTTCCATTGCCGTAACGCTGACGGTGGAAAAACTTAATCACAAAGCCGAAGCCGATGTGCATTTGGCAGGCTCAAATCTGCATGTGGAAACGGTGGAAAGCGATATGTACGCCGCCGTTGATGTGTTAATGGATAAATTAGACCGTATGGTTTTGAAACATAAGGAAAAACATTCCGCACATCATGCCACTTCGTCAGGACGCGAAAGTGCTTCGTTAGCATAAGTTGTATCAATCAAAAAAGCCACAGTGTTTGCTGTGGCTTTTTTGTGCTTATTTTTCCTTGCGTTTTTGACGAATAAAACCTAAAACGCAAATAAACAATGCAGCACTTAAAATAACTTCACCGATGGCACAATATTTTGATAAAGAAGATAAATCGGTGAGACGCATAATGCCTTCTGCCATATAAAACGGCACCAATAAGGAGAGTTTTTGTAGGGTGCGAATAGAACCTTTCAGGCTGCCTGAAACAAATAAAGTTAAAGGCACGGCTTTAAGCATTAACCACGAACCGCCACTGCGTATGGGGGCGATTTGCCATTCCCACAACAGCGTTAAAATGATTAAAGCAAATAAAAAAAAGATAACGCCAAAAAGCCAATATTGAGATTTCTTGTTCATTCAGGCTGCCTGAAAAATAAAGGCGGAAGTTGATTTCCGCCCTTGGGATTATTTGGTAATGCGTTCAAACTTCGCTTGCAATTCGTCTGGGCTTTCGGTGTGATTGGGATCGACATCGATACAATCCACTGGGCAGACCATTTGACATTGCGGTTCATCGTGGTGTCCTACGCATTGCGTGCAAAGGTCTGGATTGATGACATAAATTTCATCGCCTTGCGAAATGGCGTTGTTGGGGCATTCGGGTTCGCACACATCGCAGTTAATACAATCATCGCTAATTAAAAGTGCCATTGTGGGTTCCTTTTTGGTTTGTGGTTTGTGTCATCACTGTTTCAGGCTGCCTGAAACAGTGATTATATTAGCATAATATTATGCAGGAAAATCACCGACTTTGGTCAGCCAGCCGTGCGTGTCAGGAGCGTCTCCATATTGAATATCGGTGATGAATTTGCGTAATTTTAAAGCCTCGCTTTGTGATTTTACAACCAATTCATTGCCGTCAATAATAAAGTGGGTTACAGGCGATAATACCGCCGCCGTGCCTGTAAGTACGGCTTCTGCTCCGCTTGCAATGCGTTGAACAATTTCATCAACCGTAAAGTGGCGTTCTTCCACCGTGTAGCCATTGTCGCGTGCGGCTTGCAGAATACTTCTGCGTGTAATGCCGTGTAAAAATTCACTCGTCAAAGGCTTGGTGATTAAGGTTTTGCCGTCAATCAAAATAAAATTGGACGCTCCTGTTTCTTGCACATCGCCTTTGGGGCAGAACAGCACTTGTTGAGCGTGGTATTTTTCTTCGGCAATCATCGTCCAAGGTAAAGCCGCCGCATAATTGCCGCCTGTTTTAATACTGCCCATATGCGGAGCACAGCGAATATGCTCGGTTTCCACAAAAATCCGCAACTGCGAACCTTGTTTGAAATAATCGCCCACAGGCGACAACAAAATATACAACAAAGCAGTGTGCGATGGGTGTCCAGCGGCACCGACAATGCTTTCTGTGCCAATCAATGCAGGGCGAATATACGCCGCACCACGGCGATCAGGCACGAAATGGGCTTGACGGCGAACCAATTCGATAATCATATTTTTCATTTGTTGTGCGTCTGGCACAGGCAGATAGAGTGCGGCGGCGGATTTTCGCATTCTTTCCACACCTGCGTCTAACTGAAAAATATGTACAGAATTGTCGTTATGACGAAAGGCTTTCATACCTTCAAAAATTTCACTGCCATAATGCAGACAGTGTGCCGCAGGGTGCAGTTCGAGTTTATCCGAAGGTTGCCATTGTGTTTCTTGCCACGCACCTTGTTCAAATTTTGCCACAGGCATTTCAGGGGCAAAAACACTGCCAAAAACGGCAGGGACTTCTTTAATCATAGGTTTAATCCTTAAAATTTGAATCTGAAAATTTGAATGTTGCATTAAATGTAGGGCAAATTATACTCCAACTTAAACATAAGATACGCCTAAAAAGCAATTCAGCATTACAGAAAAAACGGTAAAATACGGCGTTTTACACTTTTCAGGCAGCCTGAAACTTATTTTGGAGTATTTATCTATGTTGCTTATCCCTGCGATTGACTTAAAAAACGGACAATGCGTGCGTTTGAAACAAGGTTTAATGAATGAAACCACGGTATTTTCCGACAATCCGCAACAAATGGCACAGCACTGGTTAAGCCAAGGGGCAAGGCGTTTGCATTTGGTGGATTTGGACGGTGCGTTCGCTGGCAAACCGCAAAATTTTGCGGCGATTGAAACCATTTTATCCGCCGTAGGTCAGCATATTCCTGTGGAATTAGGTGGTGGCATTCGTGATATTCAAACCATTGAAAAATATATAAAAATCGGCTTGCGTTATGTAATTATCGGCACAGCGGCGGTGAAAAATCCTGAATTTTTACGCCAAGCCTGTCGTGAATTTCCACAAAATATTATTGTGGGCATTGATGCCAAATACGGACAAGTTGCCACAGACGGCTGGGCAGAAGTAAGTAGCATTTCGGCAATTGATTTAGGCAAACAATTTGAAGACGCAGGCGTGCAATCCATTATTTATACCGATATAGCACGAGACGGTATGATGAGTGGCGTAAATGTGGAAGCCACACAAAAATTGGCGAATGCGTTAAGCGTCCCTGTGATTGCGTCAGGCGGATTGACCAATTTGGACGATATTCGTGCTTTGTGTGCGGTTGCCGACAGCGGTATTGAAGGGGCGATTACAGGGCGTGCAATTTACGAAGGGGCGATTGATTTTCAGGCAGCCCAACGCTTGGCAGATGAATTGACGGCGTAATTCGTAGGGTGGGTTTTCAACACCATTGTCTTCGCAGAGACAACAAACAATTTGATTTTCTAAATTTTTTGTATCAGCAATGAATAAAACAAAACTCAAAATTTGGCTTACACTGATTGCCCATATCGTGGCATTTGCTGGGGTTTTGTTGTTTCAGCAAATCACACTCAATCAAACCGCACGAATTAGCGATACTTGGGCGTTATTTTTACAAAAATTTAACACCCACCCCGCACAATTATTGGCAGGTTTTTTAATATTATCCCCCTTATGGGCAGTATTTATTACACGCACAAATAAAATCTACGGCAATTTTATTTTTCTACTCACCATTGTTTGGTATTTAATTTTAATATTATTTTGTTCAGGCAGCCTGAAAAATATCGAACCGTGGATTTCGTGGATTTTATACGCCACCCTTATGTTATTATTAGGAATGTTGGGTATTTTATATCGTGTTTTTACCAGTAAATAAAAATAAAATCACCGTTTATTTTTAAAATATAGTCAAACAATTTCAAAATTGAAATGTATTGGCGTGTCTTGCCGTATTATTTATACTAACTTCTACACGCCGCCTGTTTCACTTTTGAATTTGTTTGATGATAAGACAAGGCGGTGAGTCGCAGACAGTATAAAACAATACGGCAAGACGAAACAACGCAATATTATTTTGAAAATAAACGGTGATTAAAATGAATTACGCACAAGACGCACTTTTTTGGTATTTATTCAACCCCCAAGTTCGAGCATTAGCCACACTATTAACCGCCCCACCCCCCATTATTGATAAAAACGAAATTGCGGTAAAAGAAATATTGGGCGAATATGGCTTTCGTTTTATGAAACAATTAGATGAAAATCCACAATTATTGTTAAAAAATTTACAAGAAACCCAAGAAATAAAAAACTATGCTCAACAATTATGGCATTTTTGGTTAAATCATTCACCGAATGGCAAACAATTACAACAAAAAGAAATTCATTTTTCTTTTGATTATTACACACACAACCATTTTTCAGGCAGCCTGAAACCTTGCGTTATGCGTGGTTTGGTGTGTGTGCCTGACCAATCATTCGCACCAAACGCTTGGCATTGTCCGATAATTCAAAGGCTGCCTGAAATTCAAACAAATGAACGCTGGATTACGCTGAATTTTCAAGAACACATCGCCCCTGCCCTGCGTGAAAAAATAGACACTTTTTCACTGCCACAACAAAACACACTCATCGCCCTTGTCGCCCAAAACGCAGACGGTTTATGGCGTGAAAAAGAACGGTTTTACTTTCAGGCAGCCTGAAAAAAACGACAGAGATAAAATCATCTGTCATTTTTGTGTCTTACGCTTGGGGCGTTTCGTTATACTTTGGCGTTAATTGAAAAGCGTTGCCGTCTCTATCGGTATTCCAGCGTTTTTCTAAACGCCACTGATTAGCATCATCTTCCAAACGCACCGTCCAATTTTTGCCGTCTGCCAACGGTTTGGGAAATTGCACCGTATATTGTTTAGCCTTGGCAGGCATAAGTTCCACAGTTAAATCGTTCTCTTGCAGATTGTGAAAAAAGGTGAGCGTTAATTTACTTTGGGTGTCGTATTCGCCGTCCAAAATTACCATCGCACCGTCTAAATTCGGCTGTATATACACTTGTGCTGACAAATGATGAGCGGCGGCGGTTTTGTCGCGTTCCACTTCCAAAATAATGTTTTTGCCTTCTTTGTAGTAATCGTCAGTAACCAAAGAATCTTTAACGCTTAACGCATAGCCCAAAGTAATAAACCCTGCTACCACCACGATGGCAGGTCCTGCCATAATGCCCCAAGTCCAAGGCTCTTTATACCAGGGGCGAGTTTGTTGGTCTTGATTAGATTGTTGTTCATTCATCGTTTTGTGTGCTTTCGTATTGTTTCAGGCAGCCTGAAAAACTGTATTCTAAACGATTGTATGGTGAATACAAAAAGTTTTTTCAGGCAGCCTGAAAAAACCGCAGAGTATTCACTCTGCGGTTTGGATTATGTTTTAACGAATTTCTTTGACAAATGCCGCTTTTTCTTCAAAGGTGCGTTCTTCGCTGCCGTCTTTGGCTTTGTAGGTGAATTTGAAGAAAATGTGTTGTGTGGATTTGCCGTCATCGGCGTTGGCTAATTCGGCAGGAATCGACACTTGCACGGGCAAGGAAACGGGGTCGCCAGGATTTAGTTCGTAGTTGGCAGGTACGCCTGTTAATTGAATGCCGTCAATGCCTGTGATTTCGGCATTGACCACTTGCACTTTGTCGGACGCATTTAAGAAACGCAAGGTATAGGTGTTTTCCGCACGCCCTACTTCGTTGTAGCGAGCAATCACGCCACGGTCTTTAATCACATCAACACGCACATTTTGACGGTTGAAAATGCCGATAATCCATGCGGTTAAAATAATCGCCAAAATCAAGCCGTAACCCACCACGCGTGGGCGTTTTAAGCGTGTCCAAATTTTGCTTTCAGGATAGGCTTTTTCCATAGCGGATTCGGTAGTGTAGCGAATTAAGCCTTTGGGTTTGCCTTGTTTAACCATCACTTCATCGCACACATCAATACACGCCGCACAGCCGATACATTCATATTGCAAACCGTTGCGAATATCAATGCCCACAGGACAGGCTTGTACGCACAAGGTGCAATCTACGCAATCGCCTTTCTTGGTATCATCGCCCTTTTTCTTTTTACCACGAGGCTCGCCGCGTTCAGGGTCGTAAGAAATAATCAGCGTGTCTTTATCAAACATTGCACTTTGGAAGCGTGCGTAAGGACACATATATTTACACACTTGCTCACGCATAATATGGGCAAGCAAGAAAGTAACAAAGCCGTAGAAAATCGCCACACCCCATTGTGTGCCTGTCATATTGAATTTGAACACTTCACGAATGGGGGTAAACCAGCCGATAAAGGTTAAGCCAATCCACGCACACATTAAGAAAATGGCGGTATATTTCATCAACTTAATGCGAATTTTGCGTGCGTCCCACGGTGCTTTTTCTAATTTTAAGCGTGCGGCACGATCGCCTTCAAAAATACGGTCGAACCACATCATAATTTCGGTATAAACCGTTTGCGGACAGGCGTAACCGCACCACAGCCGCCCTGCGATGGTGGTCCACCAAAACAGCCCAAACGCTGCCATAAACAAAATGCCCGACATAAAAATCAAGTCAGACGGCAAAAGTACCAAGCCAAAAAAGTAAAAATGACGGTCAGCCACATGCAAAAGCACTGCTTGCCGTCCGTCATAATTAAACCAAGGCACAATCAAGAAAACAAATTGCGTGATTAACACCATCGCAATCCGCCATTTAGAAAAAAAGCCCGTTGTCCATTTGGGGTGAATGCGTTTTGAGCCTTGATACAGTTCAATTTCCTGTTCGTTTGCTTTCGCCATTTGTGATACCTTTTTGTTTTTGATAGTGGTTGTGATTAGGCAATTCAAAAGCATACTATTTATATATGATTTTGAATTGCTTAATCGTGTTCATAAAGGGCGTATTATCCCCCTTTAAAATAGATTAGGCAAACCTAATCAAATAAATCATCTATTTGCGGTGCAACATTGACGCGGTTTTGTAACGATTGTTGCCTGATGGCGTCCAACAATTTGCGTTTGCGAGCAGCACACAAACGAATCACCTTGCGGCGGTCTTCATTCGACAACTTCGCCCAATACATTCGCTCATCACGACTACGCAAACAGCCTTTGCAATAGCCTTTGCTGTTGGCTGTGCAAACGCCGATACACGGAGACGGAATGTCAAAAAATTCAAGTTGATTCATTGTGTCATCAATTTCAGGCTGCCTGAAAAAGTGAATTATATATAAAAATTTCAGGCAGCCTGAAAAATGTATATTAGTTTCAATTAAAGAAATAAAAATGCTTTTTTATATTATTTTTTGGCATAAAATTTCACTGTTTTAATCAATCATAATATTTTATATAATAATTCTACAAAAACAAGAAATTGAGAATTAAAATTCTAATTTATAATTATTAAGTTAATAAAAATTTCTTAAAATAAAAATAAATTAAAATTATATGCCATAAAAGCGGTGATACAATGCAACGCAACATTGGGGAAAGTTCCCCAAAACCTTTCATTTTTTTTGAAAACTTGTTAAAAGGAAACAAGCAATGTCATACGATTTGAACACTCTGTTGGCTACCGTGAAACAACGCGACCCACAACAAACCGTTTTCCATCAAGCGGTGGAAGAAGTTTTTACCAGTCTTGACCCTTTCTTGAAAAAAAATCCAAAATACACGCAACACGGCTTGTTAGAACGCATTGTTGAGCCTGAACGCGTGATTATGTTCCGTGTGCCTTGGGTGAATGACAAAGGCGAAGTTAAGGTTAATCGTGGCTACCGCATTCAAATGTCGTCTGCGATTGGTCCTTACAAAGGCGGCTTGCGTTTTCACCCCACTGTGGATTTGGGCGTGCTGAAATTCTTGGCGTTTGAACAAGTGTTCAAAAACGCTTTAACTACTTTGCCTATGGGCGGCGGTAAAGGCGGCTCGGACTTCGACCCCAAAGGTAAATCAGACGGCGAAGTAATGCGTTTCTGTCAATCTTTTATGACGGAATTGTTCCGCCATATCGGTGCCGATACTGATGTGCCTGCTGGCGACATCGGCGTGGGCGGCCGTGAAGTGGGTTATTTATACGGTCAATACAAACGCTTACGCAATGAATTTGCGTCCGTTTTAACAGGTAAAAACTTGGAATTTGGCGGCTCTTTAATTCGCCCCGAAGCCACAGGTTACGGCACGGTTTATTTTGCTCAAAATATGTTAGCCACCAAAGGCGACAGTTTCGCTGGCAAACGCGTGGTGGTTTCAGGTTCAGGCAATGTGGCTCAATACGCATGCGAAAAAGCGATTGAATTGGGTGCGAAAGTCTTGACCGTATCCGATTCTAACGGCTTTGTATTATTTGGCGACAACGGTATGACTTCTGCTCAATTACAAGCCTTGTTTGAACTCAAAAATGTTCGCCGCGAACGCTTGTCGGTTTATGCCAAAGAACAAGGCGTTCAATACTTTGACGGTCAAAAACCGTGGGGTGTGGTGTGCGATATTGCTCTGCCGTGTGCAACGCAAAACGAAATCAACGAAGAAGACGCGAAAACCTTGCTTGCCAACGGCGTGAAATGTATCGCCGAAGGGGCAAATATGCCGTCTTCAAACGAAGCGATTGCGCAATACTTAAAAGCCAAAATCTTGTACGCACCTGGCAAAGCGTCCAACGCAGGCGGTGTCGCCACATCGGGCTTGGAAATGAGTCAAAACGCCATTCGCTTATCTTGGACACGCGAAGAAGTCGATCAACGCTTGCACAGCATTATGAACAGCATTCACCAAGCATGCGTGGAAAACGGCAAAGACGGCGACTACATTAACTATGTGAATGGTGCGAATATTGCAGGCTTCAAAAAAGTGGCAGAAGCCATACTCGCACAAGGCGTGGTTTAATCTTTTTGTTTGTGATGATAAAAGCACACTCGATGAGTGTGCTTTTTTGTTTTCAGGCTGCCTGAAAAGCAAGATGATACTTGAAAAATCTCTCATTTCGCTATACATTTCTACTTTACTTTTGGAAAACACAACAATGAAACGCTTATCCACTCAATCAGCCAATTTTTACCAAGAATTGAATGACTTACTTGCTTTTGAAACCGCACAAAATGCGGATATTGACAAAATTGTTGCGGACATTTGTCGCAATGTCGCCCAACAAGGCGATCGTGCGGTGATTGAATACACCAACCGTTTTGATCATACTAACGCTCAAAAAATGGCAGATTTGCGTTTATCGCAAGACGAACTCAAACACGCCTTTGACAGGCTGCCTGAAAGCGTGCAAACAGCGTTAAAAACCGCAGCAGAGCGTATTCAACAGTATCACGAACGGCAAAAACAACAATCGTGGCAATATACGGACGCAACAGGTACAACGCTGGGGCAAAAAATCACGCCTTTGGAAAAGGTGGGCATTTATGTACCAGGTGGCAAGGCGGCGTATCCGTCTTCTGTGCTGATGAATGCTATGCCCGCTCATGTGGCTGGTGTGAGAGATATTATTATGGTTGTCCCCACGCCTAATGGTGAAAAGAACGATATTGTGTTGGCGGCAGCGTATATTGCAGGGGTTACGGAAGTTTTTACCATCGGCGGCGCCCAAGCGGTTGCGGCTTTGGCTTATGGCACAGAAAGCGTGCCACAAGTAGATAAAATCACAGGTCCTGGCAACGCCTTTGTGGCTGCCGCTAAACGCCGAGTTTTCGGACGCGTGGGCATTGATATGGTGGCAGGACCGTCCGAAATTTTGGTGATTGCAGACGGCACAACTAATCCTGACTGGATTGCGATTGATTTATTCAGTCAAGCCGAACACGATGAAATGGCACAAGCAATTTTGTTAGCAACGAGCGATGAATATATTGATCAGGTTTTGAATGCAATACAAAAAAGGCTGCCTGAAATGCCACGCCACTCAATCATTGAAGCGTCATTAAACAATCGTGGTGCGGCAATTTTGGTGAAAGATTTAGACGAAGCCTGCCAAATCGCCAACTTTATTTCGCCTGAGCACTTGGAATTGTCGGTCGAAAATCCACGAAAATGGGCAGAAAAAATCCACAACGCAGGAGCGATTTTTATGGGTCGTTACACCTGCGAAAGTTTGGGTGATTATTGTGCAGGTCCCAACCATGTTCTGCCCACCAGCCGCACTGCCCGCTTTGCGTCCCCTTTGGGCGTGTATGACTTCCAAAAACGCACTTCCCTGATTGAAGTTTCCGAAAACGGTGCAGACGAATTAGGCAAAATCGCTTCAACACTCGCACACGGCGAAGGCTTAACCGCCCACGCATTAGCGGCAGAGTTAAGATTGAAGTAATTATTTGATATTTAATAATAAAAAACGACAGTTGATTAACTGTCGTTTTTTTTCAGGCTGCCTGAAACTTTTTGATAACGAAAATTCAAAATCAACCGATACAATGCCAATAGCGAAATATACGGCACGCACAGGGCGATTATTAGGTGTTGTGTGTCGATGATGATGCTTTTGGGGTGGGTGAAAAAGTCGATAATCAGCCAAAAGCATTCCCATAAGGCAGGCAAGCCCAAGGCAATCGCCAAAAAAATGCACAAATAACGCCCAAAGCCCAATGCCAATGCTTTGCCTTGTACGCCACGCCAGTGCAGGTGCAGTAAGACCAAAAAAACGACCGATAACAGCAAAAATACGCTCACAATCACCGCTGCCTGAACGCCTGAAAGCCACATTTCGGTTGAAACTGAACGCTGAAATAAGGCTGTTAAGGCAGAAAATTGTGTCGCGGTTATGCGTCCAATGTCATACCATACCACGCCCAACGGTAGGACAGGTATCAAAAAACGAATAAAAAGAAAAAAATCGTTCATTTGTTTATAATATATTGATATTTATATTAAAAATTAAAATTAACGCACCACCATTATATCGCATCATAGACGCTTATTTTCACATTTGTTGCTTTTTATCAAAAAAATGTTCGTTTTTGATAAAAATCTGTTGCATTGTTTTTCGAGTTGTGTATAATAGCGACCATTGGGTGACGGCAGTGGTTGCCCAAGCATAGTTTCTCCTCATATTTTCTCCTTTGTAGAGTAGATTTTCGCCCGAGTTATATCGGGCGTTTTTTTTGTTTTATTATTTTTTCAGGCAGCCTGAAACATTTTGAACATAATTATTCTACTTTTTCTCCGTGTTGTGATAAATCCAAGCCACGGTATTCGTCTTCTTCGCTGACGCGTAATCCGCCGCAGATAAATCGAGTGATAAACAGTAAAATCAAGGTCATTAAAACACTATATACAATCGCAACTCCGCCGTCTGCGATTTGAATAAACACTTGTTTGAAAACAGTGGCATTGCCGCCAAAAATTTCATTGCTAAATAATAATCCTGTCAAAATCGAGCCGACAATGCCGCCAAAACCGTGTATGCCAAATGCGTCTAATGAATCGTCATAGCCTAATTTTCTTTTTAAGATAACCGATGAAAAATAAGCGGCGGCGGCAGTGAGTAAGCCGATAAGCAATGCGGCAGGAATACCGACAAAGCCTGCGGCAGGGGTAATGCCGACTAAACCTGCTACGGCTCCTGACGCTAAACCCAATGCAGACGGTTTTTGTTTGGCGATTTTTTCACACAATAGCCACGATAACGCACCACTGGCACTGGATACTTGCGTTACGGCAGCAGCCATAGCCGCAGACGCATTGGCGGCACCTGCCGAACCTGCGTTAAAGCCAAACCAACCCAACCATAAAAATGCCGCACCAATCAGGGTTAAAACCATATTGTGTGGGGTCATCGGCACTTTGCCGTAACCCATTCTTTTGCCAATAAATAATGCTGTGATTAAGCCTGAAACGCCTGCGGTAATATGCACCACTGTGCCGCCTGCAAAATCCATGACACCGTGATGAGACATAAATCCGCCACCCCAAACCCAGTGGCAAATGGGTACATACACCAACATAGACCACAAAGCAGTCAGCACAATGGTTGCCGAAAATTTCATTCGTCCAACAAAAGAGCCTGTCATAATGGCGGTTGAAATGATGATAAAAGTCATTTGAAAAAACATAAACGCCGCTTCTGGCACGGTGCTGTCGCCGCCGTAAAACGAAGTGGTTTGTTTTTGCAAATCCAAATTCATACCCAATAAAAATATTCTATCCAATCCGCCAATCACCGCATTATTGGGCGTAAAAGCCAATGAGTAACCCAATATCACCCACAAAACGCAAGTAGTGCAGGCGGCTGAAAAACTCATCATCATGGTGTTTAATACATTCTTTTTACGCGACATTCCGCCGTAAAATAGGGCAATGCCAGGCACGGTCATCAATAATACCAATACCGAACAAATCAGAATAAACGCCGTATCGCCCGAATTAACATGGGACAAGGGTTTAATCCAATTTTCCGTATCTCGTGCAAAAGAATACATTGGCAATAGGCAGCCTGAAAGCAATAATAATAATTTAAGTGATTGATTTTTCATTTTTAATTTCTCTTTTATTTGATGTGTTGTGCCAAGTGTTTCAGGCTGCCTGAATTTAATTTAAAAAATTTAGACAGCATTATCATCAATTTCTCCTGTGCGAATGCGGACGGTGTGTTCCAAATGCGTTACAAAAATTTTGCCGTCCCCCATATTGCCTGTGTGAGCGGTTTTCACGATGGTGTGGATAATGTGTTCCACTTCCGAGTCCGCAGCGGCGATTTCCAAACGCACTTTGGGCAGAAAATCAACCGCATACTCCGCCCCACGATAAATTTCAGTATGCCCTTTTTGTTGTCCAAAACCTTTGACTTCGGTTACGGTCATACCGTGTATGGCAATTTCCGACAAAGCAGTACGCACTTCGTCCAACTTAAACGGCTTAATAATTGCAGTGATGATTTTCATACGCTTTCTTTCGCAATAAAATTTCATAAAATTTAATTTTACGAATAAATATTGAACCTATTTGAAATTTAATGCAATAAAATTTCATAGCAAAAATAAAACTTTGCAATAAAACATTATTGATTTAAAAATAATCTATAAAACATTGCATTGAGTGATAAACTTCTTGAAATTAAATTTCAAAAAAAGTGTATATAAAAAATATTTATAAAGTAAAAATAGATATTTTGAAAAAAAACATCAAATTTATAGCGAAAAGTGCAATAAACTGCCTTTATTTTAAGGGTGTGAAGTTTGAGTAAGCCGTAAATATAGTCAAACAACTTCAAAATACAAAAAATAAAAATAACGCACTGTGTATAAATATTTTGCAATTTAAATTTAATCCTGTGTGTCATTACGAGCCTTGACGAAAGTCAAGGCGTGGTAATCCAGTGAAACAGCGTTCAACGAACGAAGTGAAGTTAAAAATCGCAGATTTTTCACCAACGCCGCAAGGCGTTGTAACGACAAGGTTCATAAGCAATTCAGGTTGCCTGAAATGATAACAGATAAGTCCGTTACAACGCCTGTGGCGTTGATGAATTGCTATGCAATTCATTGGATTGCCACGACAGGACTTCGTCCTGTCTCGCAATGACACAGTTTTTAACATTTTGAAGTTGTTTGACTATAACTTTTCAGGCTGCCTGAAAGTTTATTTTTCTTTTTGGCTCATAGATAATTGTTTTAATGCGGCGGCAAGTTTTGGGTGATGGGTGAGTTTGTCTGCAGTTTGTGATAGGCTCGTGCGTGCCGCTGTGCTTAATGTGAGTGTGTTGGGGCGTTTTTTGGGTTGATTGTCGGGGGCAAGCAGTACTTTGTGGCGGCGAATGTTATCGGGCTTGCTTGTCCAGCCGTCTAATATGGCGGGCAACAGCATTTTTAGGCGATTGACCACAATGTTGTTGTCGCCGTAAATCACTAATAAATCGTCTCGCACGCAGGCGACACGGCAGTGCGGTGCAATGTTTTCAGGCAGCCTTTTTCTTAATTCGTGGCTTAATTGTTGATAATACGCACATTCTTCTAAAAGAGTAGCATAAACGCTATCTCTTTGTTTTAATTTAGAAATATTTTGAATAAAGGGCATATTATGCTTGGGCTTTGTTTAATCGCACGGGGTCGTTGGGGCGTAATTCTTGGGCTAATTTGTCTAAAATGCCGTTGATGAATTTGTAGCCTTCTGTGCCGCCGTAGGCTTTGCAGATTTCTACTGCTTCGTTAATAATCACAGGGTAGGGGTTTTCGGGCATTTGGGCTAATTCGTGGCAGGCGACAAAGAGTATGGCGTATTCAATGGGTGAAACTTCGCTTTCATCGCGGTCTAACAGGGGTCGCAACAATTTTGCATAGTGCATTTTGTGAGCAGCAATGCCTGTGAGAATTTGGGCGAAAAATGCGTCATCAACTTGTGGTTTTTTCTTGTTATTCAATGCGTTATCATACGCTTCTGTGTGGCGAATTTCGTTGATGATGTTGTTCATCGATTCGTCAGGATTGAGCAACATACGGTAAATGCCTTGCACCGCAAATTCACGAGAACGGCGGCGGGGGGTTTTAGGCAAGGGTTTGGTTTTATTCATTTTTTCTTCCTTGTTATATCGTCAGACAAATTCAAAAATGCAATCGTATCACGCATACCGCAAAGCATGGCATAAGTATTACGATTTTGAATTTGTTTGGCTATAAAAACCATTTTCCATATCACGGATTAAATTAGCACATTCCACAGCCACTTCGGCGGCTTCGCGTCCTTTGGTGGTGGCTCGAACTTGGGCTTGTTCTTCGGTTTCGGTGGTTAAAACGGCGTTTGCCACAGGCAGATTAAAATCCAAAGCGGTACGCGATATGCCTGCGGCAGATTCGTTGGCAACTAATTCAAAATGATAAGTCTCGCCGCGAATCACCGTGCCGATGGCAATCAGTGCGTCATACTGGGCAGAGGCGGCAAAGTTTTGCAACGCCAAAGGAATTTCCAACGCACCAGGCACGCTGGCAACCGCAATATGCTTGTCTTTTACGCCTAATTCAAGCAATCGTGCCACACAAGCGTCCAAAGATTGTTTGCCGATTTCGGGGGTAAAACGCGACCAAACAATCGCAATACGCAGTTTTTTTCCTGATAAATCTTGGGGATAGGTTTTCATTTGGGATATTCCTTACATATTATTCATGCAGCCTGAAACAGCGTGTATTTTACAGAAATTTAACGATTACGGCGATTTTTCGGTACAATAGACGGACTGTTAAATTAGGAAACCAAGCAATGGAAATTACATTACCGATTGAAAACAAAGAGTTACAAAAACTTTTGCCGCACCGCTATCCGTTTTTGCTGATTGACCGTGTGTTGGAATTTGAACATTTCAAACGCTTAAAAGCGATTAAAAATATTTCGTACAACGAACCGCAATTTCAGGGGCATTTTCCTGATTTTCCTGTGATGCCTGGTGTGTTGGTGATTGAAGCGTTGGCTCAAGCGGCAGGTACACTGTCGATTTTGAGTTTGGGCGGACGCGATGAAAGCGAGTTGTATTTCTTTGTGGGCATTGATAATGCACGCTTCAAACGCCAAGTTGTGCCAGGCGATCAGTTGGTGTTGGAAGTGGAATTGTTGGCAGATAAACGCGGTATCGGCAAGTTCAAAGCGGTTGCCACAGTTGATGGCGAAATCGCCGCCGAAGCGGAAATTATGTGTGCCAAACGCAAGGTGAAATAATGGTGTAGGGTGGGCATTCTTGCCCACCATTTTCAGGCAGCCTGAAAGCATAAGTGTTTTAAAATTATTAACCCACAGGTTTGAGAAAACTCAGTGACTCTGTGGGGATTACAGAGCGGATTGTAAAAAAAAAATTTTACTTTGTCAATCTCGTTTTAGGTCATTTTGTCAAACCTTAATCAAGGCGTTTTTTATGGATTATGAATACTTTGAGCAACTGCTTTCTCGTCCGCGACTGCAACGCTATTTGGACGCAGTTTGTCAAGATAAAGAAAAAGCCTTGTTGTTATATGCTTACAATATTCAATTATCGCAACAATTATTTGCGGTGATTGCTATGTTTGAAGTCATATTACGCAACAAAATAAATCAATGTATTCAAACATATAGCGGTATCAATCATTGGTTACACCAAGCCATACAAAAAGGCGGTATGTTTGATAATGTGGATTGTGAATATTGCAAAAACTGTATTATTGAAGCGATGAATAAATTGCAAAAACGCAAAGAAAATGCCACTTCGCACGATAAACTGTTGGCAGAATTGCATTTTGGTTTTTGGCGGTATATGTTTGAATCAGCACAGTTTAAAGCAACAGGACAAAGTTTATTAAAAATTGCTCCGAAACGCCCCAAAACAACCACGCATACACAACATTATAATCAAAAATGGTTTGCAAAAGAATTAAAGAAAATCAATGAATTACGCAATAGAATTGCTCATCACGAAACCATTTGTATGTATAAAAAGGGAGCGAAAACTTCTATTTCAACATTAAAAACAGAAAAAGCATATCAAACGATATTAAATTTATTAAATTATATGAATATTGATAGCAATGAATTATTAAAATATTTAAATATAGATAGCAAAAATATTTTTGAAATTTGTAATCATATTAACGCATTAAAACCCTTTCAGGCAGCCTGAAAAATATTAGGAAGATAAATACTATGACCAAAATTCACCCCACCGCAATTATTCACCCGAATGCCGAATTGGACGATAGCGTAACCGTTGGTGCTTACACGGTTATTGGCGAGCATGTCAAAATTGGCAAAGGCACGGTTATCAAAGAACACGCCGTGATTGAGGGGCATACCGAAATTGGCGAAAACAACACCATTTTTCAGTTTGCCTCTTTGGGTGCGATACCGCAGGATAAAAAATATCGTGGCGAACCAACCCGTCTTATTATCGGCAATGGCAACACCATTCGCGAATTTACCACATTCAATCTTGGCACGGTTACAGGCATTGGCGAAACGCGTGTGGGCGATGACAACTGGATTATGGCGTATTGCCACTTGGCACACGATTGTGTGGTGGGTAGCCACACCATTTTTGCCAACAATGCGTCTTTGGCAGGGCATGTTACGATTGGCGATTATGTGGTTTTGGGCGGTTATACGCTGGTTTTTCAATTCTGCCACATTGGCAATTATGCAATGACCGCTTTTGCCGCAGGCGTGCATAAAGACATTCCGCCGTATTTTATGGCAGCAGGCTATCGAGCCACTCCTGCGGGCTTAAATAAAGAAGGTATGCGACGCAACGGTTTTTCGCCTGAACAAATTAAAAATGTGGAAAGAGCGTATAAAATTTTATACCGTCAAGATTTACCGTTTGAAACCGCCAAACAACAAATTCTGCAAGAGGCGGCAAATGCGGACGAGTTAAAAATATTTATTCCCTTTTTTGAACAATCGACACGGGGAATTATTAGATAATAAGCCATTAGGTTTAATGTTTTGCCTTGTGGCAAAACAATTTATTGGTAGATAATATTTCGACAGCCTTTTCAGGCTGCCTGAAAACAACTAACTTAGAAGGATTAAAGCAAATGTCTTGGGAAACAGTGATTGGATTAGAAATTCATGTGCAATTAAACACGAACTCGAAAATTTTTTCAGGGGCTTCAACCGCCTTTGGGGCAGACGCCAACACGCATACTTGCGTTGTCGATTTGGGCTTTCCAGGTGCTTTGCCTGTGTTAAACCGTGCGGTTGTGGAAAAAGCCTTGAAGTTGGGCTTGGCACTGAACGCCACAATCAACCGCAAAAATGTGTTTGACCGCAAAAATTATTTTTATCCTGATTTGCCCAAAGCCTATCAAATCAGTCAGTTAGCCTATCCGATTATTGAATTTGGGCAGTTGGATATTGTGGTGGGCGAAAATGTCAAAACCATCAATGTAACGCGAGCTCATATGGAAGAAGATGCGGGCAAATCCATTCACGATGCCGTACCAAACGCCACAGGCATTGATTTGAACCGCACGGGCACGCCGCTTTTGGAAGTGGTGTCCGAGCCTGAAATGCGTTCGGCAGCCGAAGCAGTGGCTTATGCCAAAGCCTTGCATTCGTTAGTAACTTGGTTGGATATTTGCGATGGCAATATGGCAGAGGGTTCTTTCCGTGTTGATGCGAATGTGTCGGTGCGACCAGTGGGACAGGAAGAGTTTGGCACGCGTTGTGAAATCAAAAACTTAAATTCATTCCGCTTTTTGGAACAAGCGATTAACTATGAAATTGAACGGCAAATTGAGTTGATTGAAGACGGCGGCAAAGTCATTCAAGAAACACGGCTGTTTAATCCTGATACAGGCGAGACTCGTGCTATGCGTAGCAAGGAAGACGCACACGATTACCGCTATTTCCCTGACCCAGATTTAATGCCGATTATCATCAGCGATGAAATGTTGAATCAAGCAAAAGCCGAAATGCCCGAACTGCCCAAGCAAATGGCAGGTCGATTTATCGAAGAATATGGCATTACCGATTATGACGCACGCGTTTTAACCGCCACGCGTATTCAGGCAGCCTTTTTTGAGCAAACGGCGAAAGAATCAGGGGCAGGCAAATTGTCGGCAAACTGGATTAACGGCGAATTAGCGGCGGCGTTGAATAAAAACGGCTTATCTTTGGAAGAATCGCCGATTTCATCGACACGAATGGCAGGTTTGGTGAAGAAAATTGCCGATGGCACACTGTCAGGCAAACTCGCCAAAAAAGCGTTTGAAGCCATGTGGGAGAGCGATTTATCCGCCGAAGAAATTATCGCCCGAGACGGCTTGCAACAAGTAACCGACACGGGTGCGATTGAAAAAATGGTTGAAGAAGTGTTATCGGCGAATGCCAAAACCGTAGAAGAATATAGATCAGGCAAAGAAAAAGCCTTTAACGCTTTGGTAGGACAAGTGATGAAAGCATCACGCGGCAAAGCAAACCCACAACAAGTGCAGGAAATTTTGAAAGCCAAGTTGGGGTAGTTTGATAGGGTGGGTTTTCGACCCACCTTTGTTTATGCGGTTTGAATAAATTATTCAGGCTGCCTGAACGCAAATTGATAAAATAAACATCTGTTGTTTAATTTAGAGTAATTCACAAATGAACCCTTTAATCTTCGATACGCAAAGCCAAAAATCTGACCCAAAAATCATTATTGCCTTGGATTTTCCTAATGAAAAACAAACAGTTGAATTTGTACGCCAACTTAATCCTAATTTATGTCGCTTAAAAATTGGTAAAGAACTTTTTACTGCCACAGGAGCCAGTTTGGTTGAAAAATTGATGACGCAAGGCTTTGAAATCTTTTTAGATTTAAAATTTCACGACATACCGAATACAGTGGCGAATGCCTGTCGTTCGGCAGCGGAATTGGGTGTGTGGTTAGTGGATATGCACGCATCAGGCGGCAAGCGAATGATGGAAGCGGCGGCAAATGCGGTGGCAAACTTTCAAAATCGCCCCAAACTGATTGCGGTAACCGTTTTAACCAGTATGACGGCGGACGATTTGGCAGAAATCGGCATTCAAACGCCTGTTCAACAACAGGTTTTAAAATTAGCTCAATTAGCACAACACAGCGATTTGGACGGTATCGTGTGTTCGGCACAAGAAGCCGCCTTGTTGCGACAACAAATTGGCAATGATTTTTTGTTGGTAACTCCTGGCATTCGCCCTGCAAGCAATCAAACAGACGATCAACGCCGCACAATGACTCCGCTCCAAGCCATTAACGCAGGCAGTTCGTATTTGGTGATTGGCAGACCAATTACGCAAGCCAAAAATCCACTGCAAGCGTTAATGGATATAAACAACAGTATTCAGGCAGGCTAAAAAGCGATAAATAAGCGTATAATAAACGATTTTCATTGATTTCAGGCAGCCTGAAAATTTTAAGGAAATGGTTATGCGTTTTTTCATTTTATGCACCGCCCTACTCGCCCTATCTGCCTGTGCCACAGACGGCAGCAGTAAAACCGAAGTATTTGGCGAAATTTCAGGCGGTATTGAGCATACGCGTATCAAATAATTTATATTGAGAAAAAAATTATGAATCAACTTTCCATTCTTATTCTTGCCGCAGGCAAAGGCACGAGAATGTACTCCGACCGCGCCAAAGTTTTGCATGAAATCGCAGGGCAGTCGATGATTAGTCGTGTGATTGACACCGCTTTGCAATTACAACCTGATTTTATCGGTGCGGTGATTGGACACGGCAAGGAATTGGTGAAAGCCCAAACCGAACGCCCTGTGCAGTGGATTGAGCAAGCCGAACAATTAGGTACAGGGCATGCCGTGGCGTGTGCTTTGCCGTATCTGCCGAAAGATGGCGTAACGCTTGTGTTATATGGCGATGTGCCGTTAATTGATGTGCCTACCTTGAAAGCCTTGATCACCGCCGCTGATAACGGCAAAAACACGGTTTTGCTGACCGATACACTGAATGACCCCACAGGTTACGGCAGAATTGTGCGTGAAAACAATGGGCATATTGTGCGTATTGTCGAAGAAAAAGACGCTCTGCCCGAAGAAAAGGAAATTGATGAAATCAACACAGGCATTATGGTTCTGCCCACTGCCAAAATCGCCGACTGGACTAGCCGCCTGAAAAACGCCAACGCACAAGGCGAATATTATTTAACCGATGTGATTGCCCTGTCGGTTGCCGACCATATTCCTGTGATTGGTGTTGCCTTGCCTGCCCATTATTTAGCCGCAGGGGTGAATAATAAATTGCAACAGGCAGAATTAGAACGCATTTTCCAACGCCAAACCGCCGAATGCTTGATGACCGCAGGCGTTACCATAGCAGACCCCAATCGCTTTGATGTGCGTGGCACATTGCAATGCGGCAAAGATGTGTTTATTGATATTAACGCTGTGTTTGAAGGTGAATGCGTGTTGGGCAATCGTGTGCAAATTGGGGCAAATTGTGTCTTAAAAAATGTTCAGGTTGCCGATGATACGGTGATTAAACCGTTTAGTCATTTAGAAAATTGCACGATTGGCAACAATGCTCAAATTGGTCCATTCGCTCGACTGCGTCCTGATACGGTTTTATCGGACAATGTACATATCGGTAATTTTGTGGAAGTGAAAAAATCCACTGTTAAAGAAAACAGTAAAATCAATCACTTAACTTATATTGGCGACAGCGATATTGGGGCAAACACGAATATTGGAGCAGGCACGATTACTTGCAATTATGACGGTGTGAATAAATTCCGCACCGAAATTGGCGATAATGTATTTATCGGCTCGAACACGCTATTGGTTGCTCCTGTGAAAGTGGGTAACAGTGCCACCACAGGTGCAGGCAGCGTGATTACCAAAACCTGCCCAAACGACAAACTCACCGTAGCACGAGCCAAGCAAATTACTTTGGATAATTGGCAAAGACCTGTGAAAAAATAAACCCAAGCAGACAATAAAGTCTGCTTTTAATTTAACCAGTTATAGCCACAGTCTCGCCATAACCGCAATAGGTTTTGCAAAAGTTTCCAGTCAATAAAGGAATTGCCAAGCCATTTGGGTTCAAACAAATATCAGATAAACTGAAAATACGCTATTCATATCAAATAAAAAATTGTTACAATAGTGCTGTTTAATATTTCGTGGCAGGGTTTAAAATATGTCGGTTTATACGACAGTAAGTAACGAAGAAATGGCACAATTTTTACGCCAATACGGTTTTGATGTGCCTTTTTCTTTTACAGGCGTAGCAGGCGGTATTACCAATTCGATTTATTTTGTTGATATTCAAACGCCCACACCACAACGCTTTGTACTGACGATTTACGAAGAAGTGTCGGCAAATGATTTGCCTTTTTTTCTTAATTTGTGTAGTCATCTACAACAACACGGCATTCTCTGCCCTGCCCCACTGCTACAACAACAAGGCAAAGCATTTGGGCTATTGTGTGGCAAACCTGCGGCGTTGATTTCTTTTTTGTCAGGCAAAATTGAACTTAATCCCAATGAAAAACAATGCTATGCCGTGGGTAAAACATTGGCTCAAATGCACCAAGCAACGCTTGATTTTCCGTTAAAATATACTTCTCGGCGTGGCGAAAATTGGCGAAATAAATGTGTCAATAAACTTTCAGGCTGCCTGAATAATGATGATAACTTATTGTTACAACAAGAAATTGATAATCTAAAACATATTCCAAATCATTTGCCGTCTGGTATTATTCACGCCGATTTGTTTCGTGATAATGTATTATTGTCAGATAATGAAGTCAGTGGATTTTTGGACTTTGATTACGCCTGCAATGGGCAGTTTGCTTATGATTTATGCGTTGCCTTAAATGATTGGACGCGTGATGATGCAAGCAACAAACTGTTGCCTAAAAAATATCAGGCAATGTTATCAGGCTATGAAAGCGTGCGACCTTTGACGAATGACGAAAAACAAGCAATGAATAATCTGCACCGTAAAGCGGCATTGCGTTTTTGGTTGTCTCGCCTGCATGATTTTCATTTTCCGCCCAAAGGTGAAATTACTTTTACTAAAAATCCTAATGATTTCAAAGAGTTAATTTTAACATTTCGCAATATGGAGTAACACAAAATGAGTATGAAAAGTGTGATGATTATTCTTGCCGTTGTTGCCTTTCTTTTGGCAGGTGCATGGTTATTAGAACAATTTACAGGCATTGAAATTTTGTCGTGGCAAGCGATTAAGAGCCTGTTTTAACTTGACGACTTGTCTTGTCGATAAACTTCAAAATTTGCGATTTGTGAAGTTTATCGACTGTATCAAAAATAGGAGAAGTGATGAAAAATTTTTTAATGATTGCGTTACTGATTGCCATGGTGGTTGCAGGCATTGTCGCTACGATGTACTTTTTGGGGATTTCTGTTTCCGTAGATAGCCTATTGGGCAAAAAGCAATCACAAGAAGCGGTCATCAACAATATGTCATTTAAAAAAATACAAGACGAACAAGAAGCCTTGCTCAAACAACAATATGGCGAAGATTGGGATAAACCACGCATTAAAAAAACCAACACCCCTGTGGTTAAAGAATATCAATTCAAACGCCCAGTATTGGCATTGGATTCAGGCTATTCCATTAAAGACCCTGGTATGGCAAGCGTGCGTGGCAAACGCGAAGTAGAATACAACGACCGTTTTGTTGCAGAGTTAATTCCACGCATTGAAGCAGTCGGCTGGGAAGTGAAATTGGTGCGTGGCGACCACGAATACATTAGCGACAAACACCGTGCCGCACAAGCCAATATTTGGGACGCAGACTTGCTGTTATCCATTCATCACGATGTGGCACCTGCAAAATTTTTGAAAGAAAAAGTTATTGATGGCAATACCGTGTTGGTTAATTCGTCAGGTAAATCGTTTGAAGGTTTTTCAATGTATATTTCCAAACAAAATAAAAAATACCGTCAATCACTGTGTTTTGCACAACGATTAGGTTTTCGCTTAAAACCCATGCAACACAATCCTGCGTATTTTCATAAAGAACACGAAGGCTTGAATATGGTGGTTAAAGAATACGCCATTTATGAACGCGATATTCCCTTGTTGTATCAATCCGAAATTCCTGCTGTACAATTGAAATTGGGTGTGATTACCGATGAAAAAGACGAAGCATGGCTCAATGACGGGCAATACCGCGATGAAATGGCAAAAGCCATTTCCAAAACCATTCGTGCCTTTAAGCAATATTGTCCCAATTAACCGTCAATACTGATTTCAGGCAGCCTATTTACTTTTTCAGGCTGCCTGAAAACTTGACATACTTTGATATAACACATTTTCAAATCAACAAAATCGGCGTATGATAGACACGATCTATCATTCATATAATTAATTTTGCATGTCATCGACAGCCAATGCGGGGAAGCACCGTCGTCTTTAAATAAACCAATTTGAAGGAAGGTGTATGATGTCTGGTAAAAAACTTCTTCTTTCTTGTGGGCTATTATCGCTTGCCTTAAATAGCGTGTGGGCAGATGAAATGCCTATGCAAACCACCACTTTATCCACTGATGGTAAAGTACAATGGCGAGTGGATAATAAGCCTGATTATGTTGTGCCTGTGCAAACTGCTGTGCAAAAAGAAACCACGCCTGTGGTCAAAAAGAAAACACCACGCCAAGAAAATAAGCGTTCAATCGATAAACCCATCAGTAAAAAATCACCGCCACCGCCCAAACCTGTGGTTGAAAAAAAATCGCCACCACCTGTGGCAGAAAAAACGGTAGAAAAAAACCCCACACCACCCAAGGTTCCAACGGAAACCGTGGAGAAAAAAACATCACCAACCGCGAAGAAAAAATCAAGCCGCACCAATGCTTACAAATGGAAAAAACCCGTATTAGCATTAGATTCAGGTTATTCCATTCACGACCCTGGTATGGCGGGTGTGCGTGGTATGCGGGAAGTGGAATACAACGACCGTTTTGTTAAAGAGTTAATTCCTCGCATTGAAGCCGCAGGTTGGGAAGTGAAACTCACACGCGGTGAGTATGGTTATGTGAGCGATGTGCATCGTGCCGAACAAGCCAATATTTGGGAGGCAGATTTACTGTTATCCATTCATCACGATGTCTCGCCCAAACGCTACCTGAAAAGCGAAACCAAAGACGGTTTAACGATGAATAAATCCACGCAATCGTTTGAAGGCTATTCAATGTATGTTTCCAAACGCAATAAAAAATACCGTGCGTCTTTGTGTTTTGCCCAACGATTGGGTTTCCGCTTAAAACCCTTGCAACGCGACCCTGCGTATTTTCACAAAGAACACGAAGGTTTGCCCTTGGTGGTGAAAGAATACGGCATTTACGAACGCGATTTACCGATTTTGCGTGAAGCCGAAATTCCAGCCGTGCAAGTAAAAATCGGCGTGGTTACCGACCCCCAAGATGAAGCGTGGATTAACAACGACCAATATCGCCGCGATATTGAAAATGCCGTCATCAAAACCATTCGTGTGTTTAAACAATATTGTTCGTATTGGTAAATGGTAAAATAATGCCGTAGGTGGGTCGAAGACCCACCATAAATAATCTTTCAGGCTGCCTGAAAGCCTTGCCGTCATTGTGAGTGAATGCGAAGCAATCTCCAAATAAATTGTCGTTAGACAATTTATTTGGGTAGCCTATCCTAAAAAACGACAATGCAAAACATATTTCAGGCTGCCTGAAAGATTTGTTTTTAATTATTTTCATCGCTTTTATCGGAGCGTATGCAGGGTTAAAGACCCACCTTACAAGAGAAAAGCAATACAACTTATTGATTATGAACGGATTTTTTTTAGTTTTAGACGGCATAGACGGAGCGGGCAAAAGCACGCATTTGGCGTTTATTCAACAATTTTTGGCAAACGAACGCATTCAAACCCTTTACACACGCGAACCTGGTGGCACGGAATTGGGTGAAAAATTGCGTTATTTGTTGTTGCACAAAGACAACGAAATCACGCCTGATACCGAAACTTTGCTGATGTTTGCCGCCAGAAGCCAACATTTACAGCAACTGATTTATCCTGCTTTGCGTCAAGGCAAATGGGTGATTTCCGACCGTTTTACCGATGCGTCCTATGCGTATCAAAGCGGTGGCAGACAAATCCCCACTGAACGCATTGCCACGATTGAAAACTGGGTGCAAGGCGATTTTCGTCCTGATATGACGATTATTTTTGATGTGCCTGTGGCAATCTCGCAAGAAAGAGTGGCAAAGGCTCGCCAAAAAGACCGTTTTGAACAAGAAGACCCTGCGTTTTTTGCTCGTGTGCGACAAGTGTATTTACAGCAAGCTGCCAAAAATCCGCACCGTTATGCGGTGATTGACAGCAATCAAGACAAACAAATGGTGCAAAATCATTTATTGCATATTCTTTCAGGCTGCCTGAAACAGTGGAAAGGCAAACAATGATTTATCCTTGGCACGAAAATGCTTGGCAACAAATCACCCATTGTGGCGATAATATTCCCAACGCTTGGCTATTATCAGGCAGACGAGGCATTGGCAAAACCGCATTTGCACGCCATTTGTCGGCTGTTTTGTTGTGTGAAAATCCGCCCCAACCGTTTGAACAATGCGGCGTTTGTGCGTCTTGCCGATTAAGCGAACAAGGCACGCACCCTGATTTTTACGAACTCACACCCAAAAAAGACGAAGACGACAACGCCAAAAAATTATTACAAATCAAAATTGAAGAAGTCAGAGAAGTCATCAAAAACATTCATTTAACGCCCTTGCGTGGTCATCGCCGTGTGATACTCATTCACCCAGCGGAAACGATGAATGTTCAGGCAGCCAATGCTTTACTTAAAGTGTTGGAAGAGCCGTCCGACACGGTGGTGTTTATTTTGGTTTCCAACAGTAAAGACCGTTTATTGCCCACCATTAAAAGCCGTTGCCGTCATTTTCCCCTGAATATGCCCACGCGTGCTGCGGCAGTGGAATTTTTACAGCAACAAAAAATCCCCAATGCGTATGAAATGTTGGCGTTTCACGGTGGCTCGCCCCTGTTTGAGTTTGACGCAGAATTAGACGCATTACGCCAACAACTGTTAGCCGTATTATCCGTGCCACGAATGGTTGCCATATTAGACATCGCCGCCGAATTTGATCGCAAAAAACAACCGCTTTCTTTATTTTTAGAATGGTTTAACAAATGGTTGGTCGATTTAATTGCGGCGTTGCACGGCGACAATGAAGAAGTACTTTTTTATCCACAGAACGCCAAAAAACTCACCGAATTAGCTAATAAATTAAATTTTAGTGACATTTTTGCCTTATATGACCAATCAATCCGCCTGGTACCTTACGGACAACATACCCTTAATGTGAAACTTACGGTAGAATGTCTGCTGATTGATTATTTAAAACTCACTTTATAAAAAGGATTTGAACAATGGCACAAGGACCTGCAAAACTACCTATTCGTGTGGCAATTAAAGATCGCACCTTGTTGTACCATTCTTATATGCGTTTTTTAAGAATGGGTGGTATTTTTATTTCCACCAACACAGAATACCAAATGGGCGAACAACAAATGATTATCTTGGACATTATGGAAAACGAAAAACCCTTTCCAATGATGTGTAAAGCCGTGTGGTTTAACCCAAAAAGCACTTCCACCGTCAAACCCACAGGTGTCGGCTTCGCCTTTCCTACGGACGAAATTGGCAAATCTGCCAAAGAATTTATTGAAAAAAACCTAATGGGCTTGTTAGATAATCCGCGTCCGACTTTTACGATGTAATTATTCAAAAAAAACGCCAGTAGGCGTTTTTTTTATAGCCATTTAAAATTTCCATATGCAGATATTATTTTTATGCAGTCAAAACAAACAACGCAGTTTAACGGCGGAAAAATTGTTTGACGGTTATCACAATTATCGCGTGCGTTCGGCAGACACAGAAGCCAATGCGCGGATTAAAGTAAGTGCAGGTCTTATCGGTTGGGCAGATATGATTTTTTGTATGGAACAAAAACACGCTCGCCGTATTCGCGAAAAATATGCAGACAAATTACAAGATAAGAAATTGATTTGTTTGAATATTCCTGATAAATTTGCTTTTATGGACGAAAAATTACAACAGATTTTGCAACACAAGATGACTGCCTATTTATAGTTTTCAGGCAGCCTGAAACTGCTTAAATCAAGTATAATTCCACCTTTTGATTTTTTATTTTCAAACACAAAATGCAAAACACCACTTATTCACCGACCGACATTGAACAAAATTGGTACAACCATTGGGAAAAACACGGTTATTTTCGTCCGACTATGCAGGGCAATCAATCGTTTGCTATTCAACTGCCGCCGCCGAATGTAACGGGCACGCTGCATATGGGGCATGCGTTTAATCAGACGATTATGGATTCGCTTGTGCGTTATCACCGAATGAAAGGCGAGAATACTTGCTGGATTCCAGGTTCTGACCATGCAGGCATTGCTACGCAAATTGTGGTGGAACGGCAGTTAGCGGCTCAAAATATTTCTCGGCATGATTTGGGGCGTTCCGCGTTTTTGCAAAAAATTTGGGCGTGGAAAGAAGAATCAGGTGGCACAATCACTTCGCAAATTCGCCGTGTCGGCTGTTCGGTCGATTGGGACAAGGAATATTTTACGATGGACGACAATTTGGCGGAGGTCGTAACCGAAGTGTTTGTGCGTTTGTATGAACAGGGCTTGATTTATCGTGGCAAACGCTTGGTGAATTGGGACCCAGTTCTTGGCACAGCGGTGTCGGATTTGGAAGTGGAAAATGTCGAAGAAAACGGCAAAATGTGGCACATTCGTTATCCGTTTGTGGATAATCCATCTGACGGTTTGATTGTGGCAACTACGCGTCCTGAAACGCTGTTGGGCGATGTGGCAGTGGCGGTTCACCCTGATGACGCACGCTATAAAAACTTAATCGGCAAAAAGGTGATTTTGCCCTTAACTGGGCGTGAAATTGAGATTATCGCCGATGATTATGTGGAAAAAGATTTTGGCACAGGCTGCGTGAAAATTACGCCAGCACACGATTTTAACGACTATCAAGTGGGCAAACGCCATAATACCGATTTAATTTCGGTGTTGGATTTAACCGCCAAAATTGCAGAAAATGCAGGCGTTTTTTCGTATGACGGTAAAGCCAAACCATCGTTCAGTCTGCCTGAAAAATATATCGGCAAAGACCGCTATGTGGCTCGCAAATTGATTGTTGAAGATTTAGAACAACAAGGTTTATTAGTCAAAATTGACGACCACAAATTGATGACCCCAAAAGGCGACCGCACAGGCAGTGTGATTGAGCCTATGCTTACCGACCAGTGGTTTGTCGCCATGACGGCAACGCCTAAATATGAAGAAATTGATTCGCCTTACAAAGGCTTGTCGTTGGCGGATAAAGCCAAAAAAGCGGTTGCCAGCGGTGCGGTTAAATTTGTGCCTGAAAACTGGGTGAATACTTACAACCAGTGGATGAACAATATTCAAGATTGGTGTATTTCTCGCCAACTGTGGTGGGGACACCGCATTCCTGCTTGGTATGACGAAAACGGCAATGTGTTTGTGGCACGCAATTTGGAAGAAGCCCAAAAACTTTCAGGCAGCCTGAACTTAAAACAGGACGAAGATGTGTTGGACACTTGGTTTTCTTCCGCACTTGTTCCGTTTTCTACATTAGGCTGGACAGGCAAAACGCAGGAAACCCCTGAATTAAACGCCTTTTTGCCGTCTAATGTGTTGGTTACAGGGTATGAAATCATCTTCTTTTGGGTGTCGAGAATGATTTTTATGACAACCCATTTCACAGGCAAAGTACCGTTCAAAGATGTGTATATTCACGGCATTGTGAGAGACCACGAAGGCAAAAAAATGTCCAAGTCCGAAGGCAATGTGATTGACCCTGTGGATTTAATTGAAGGCATTGATTTACCACAACTTTTAGAAAAACGAACCCGCGGGCTTCGCCGTCCAGAAAAAGCCCCGCAAGTCATTCGTGCCACCGAAAAACTCTTCCCCAACGGCATTCCTGCCTACGGCACAGACGCATTGCGTATGACGATGGCAAGTTATGCGTCTTTGGGGCGGTCTGTCAATTTCGACTTCAAACGCTGTGAGGGCTATCGCAATTTCTGCAATAAACTGTGGAACGCCGCCCGTTTTGTGCTGATGAATTGCGATAATCAAGCGATTGAAAATACAGCAAAAAACACCTTTGCTGATGAATGGATTTTGTCTCGCCTAAACGAAATCGCACGCACAACAAGCGAAGCCTTTGACACCTATCGCATTGATTTAGCGGCACAAAATTTATATGAATTTGTGTGGAATGAATATTGCGACTGGTATTTGGAACTCGCCAAAATTCAAATCCAAGTGGGCGATGAGTTACAACAAAAACACACACGCTTTGTGCTGTTGCAAGTGTTAGAAAGCGTTTTACGCTTATTGCACCCTTTAATTCCGTTTATCACCGAAGAAATTTGGCAAACCGTAGCTCCATTAGCAAACGCTAAAACTGTTGATAGCATTATGTTGGCGAAATATCCTGAATATCAGGAAAAACAAGTTTCAGGCAGCCTCTTAACAATGGCAACATTGCAAGAAGTGGTAAATGCCATTCGCAATTTGCGTGGCGAAATGGGCGTTGCTCCTTCCGTCAAAGCACCGCTGTTATTGGAAAGCACGGACAATTTATCCGCCATTCTGCCCTATTTGCCGAATTTAGCGAAACTGACCGAAGTGCGTTTAATGGACAGTCTGCCACAAGACGAAGACGCACCAATCGCCGTTGCCGCAAATGCAAGGTTAATGTTGAAAGTGGAAATCGACAAAGCCGCCGAAAAAGCACGGCTGAATAAAGAGTTGGAAAAATTGCAAAAAGCATTAGACAAACTCAATGCCAAACTGTCGAAATCAGGCTACACCGAAAAAGCCCCTGCCCACTTGGTTGCCAAAGATAAAGAAGAGTTGGCAGGCTTAACCGAGAAACATGACAAAATCAAACAGCAGTTAGCGAAGTTAGCATAAATCATCACAAAACCTTTCAGGCAGCCTGAAAGGTTTTTTTCAGGCAGCCTGAAAGGCTTTATGCAATGCAAAAAAACATTATTTACATTCACAAATGTATGTATAATTCACGCTTACGAAAATTTTGGAATTGGCGTACAATTGTTGGTTTTCCTTGATATAAGTCAAGTATTAAGCAATATTTTCAGGCTGCCTGAAAGTATTTAATGCGTTGATTTATTAAGTTTTTGTTAATTTACATTGGCTATTTTCATTCTTTTTTTGGGGCATTTTTAAAATGACACGCACAACTTTTTTTAGGAATACGGTACTCACCTTGGCAATGGTTGCGGCAATGACCGCTTGCAAACCCAAACAACAACAGCAACAAGGCGGTTTACCTGTGGTTTCGGTGATTGCGGTGCAACCTGAAACGGTGAAATTGGATACGGTTTTAACAGGGCGTTTGGAAGCGTCTCGCACGGCGGAAGTGCGTGCTCGTGTGCAGGGCGTGGTGTTGAAACGGCTGTTTGAAGAAGGTTCAATGGTGAAAAAAGGGCAAGCCTTATTTACGATTGATGACGCACCGTATCGTGCCGCCAAAGCGTCTGCACAAGCGGTGTTTGATAAAGCCCGTGCCGATATGAATCGTATGAAACCCTTAATGGAAGCTGGGGCAATCAGTCGTCAAGAATGGGACGCGATTGTGCAAGGCTATCAAGTTGCCAAGTCTAATTTAGAAACCGCAAATATCAATTTTAATTATGCCCATGTAACCGCTCCAATTTCAGGTCGCATTGGTCGTGCGAATGTCAGCGAAGGCGAGTTGGTTAGCCCCAACGCCGCAACGCTGATGGCGACTATTCATCAGGACGATCCTTTATACATTAACTTTACGCAATCAGCCGATGAAGTGATGAAAATGCGTAAAGATATTGCGGCTGGCAAAATTTCGGCGATTGACGGCGAAGTGCCTGTGAGCGTGTTTTTCAATGACGGCACGGAATATGAACACACAGGCAAATTATTATTTACTGACCCTACGGTGAATGCCACTACGGGGCAGGTGTCTTTGCGTGCGTCTATTCCTAATCCTGATAAGATTTTATTCCCAGGTTTGTTTGTGTCGGTGCGTATTGCGAATACGGAAATGCCGAATGCGATATTGATTCCACAACAAGCAGTAACAAGAGGGCAAGTGGATACGGTGATGATCGTTAAAGCAGACGGCACCTACGAACCACGCCCTGTTGTTGTGGCAGGACAACAAAATAATCACTGGATTGTTACCAGCGGTTTGAATGCTGGTGATCAGGTGATTGTTGATGGTATGGCGGTGGTGCAAATGACAGGTTCACCCAAAGTGCAAACCAAGCCGTGGGGTGTAGATATGCCACCACAAGGTATGCCACAAGGTCAAGGTGGTCAGGCTCCACAACAAGGGCAGCCTGAAAACGCAAATCCAGCAGAACAAGGACAACCTGAAAACGCAAATCCAAGCGAACAAGGGCAACCTGAAAAAACGGAAAATCAATCCGAACAACCCCAAAAAGGGCAACCTGAAACTTCATCAGGTGAAAAACAATAATTAAGGGGAAACGCTATGGCTCGATTTTTTATTGACCGCCCGATTTTCGCTTGGGTTGTCGCTATTTTCATTATTATGGCAGGTTTGGTGTCGATTAAATTTTTACCTGTCAATCAATATCCGCAAGTTACACCGCCTAAAATTATGCTGATTGCGTCCTATCCTGGTGCGGACGCTGAAATCATCGACAGCAGTGTGATGTCGATTATGGAAGACGCGATGAACGGCATTGACGGCTTGCAATATATGGAATCGCAATCGTCTGCTAATTCAGGCAGCCTGACACTCACTTTCACCACCGAAACCAACGAAGATATTGCCCAAATGCAGGTGCAAAATAGGTTGTCAAGGGTGGAAAGTCGCTTGCCTGAAATGGTTACCCAGTTGGGCATTCAAGTGTTTAAGCGAAGTTCCAACTTCTTAATGTTGGTGGCGTTGCAGTCGGATAGGGCAGAAAAAGATGTCATCGGCGATTACGCCAACCGCAATATTTTGCCTGAATTACAACGCTTACCAGGTGTGGGTTCGGTGCAACTTTTCGGTGCAGAACGCGCTATGCGGATTTGGGCAGATAACGAAAAACTCAAAGCACTGAATTTAAGTTTTGGCGATATTAACACCGCCATTCAAACGCAAAATGTGCAAATTGCCGCAGGGAATATGGGCGGATTAGGCACCCTGAAAAACGATTTTAATCAAACCATTACCGCCACCGTTACCGTGCCAAGCCGTATGCAAAGTGTGGAAGAATTTGAAAACCTTATTCTGCGTGCGAATGCGGACGGTTCAATCGTGCGACTGAAAGATGTGGCACGCGTGGAATTAGGCTCGCAAGAATACAATGTCGGTATGCGTTTGAATAAAAAACAAACCGTGGGTATCGGCGTGCAGTTGTCCAACACAGGCAATGCGATGGAAGTGTCGGCGGCGATTCAAGCCAAAATGAAAGAACTTGAACGCTATTTTCCCGAGGGCGTTTCTTGGACAGTGCCGTATGACGCTTCCACTTTCGTAGGGCTTTCCATTAGCAAAGTGGTGCATACTTTGGTGGAAGCCATTATCTTGGTGTTTATCGTGATGTTTATCTTCTTGCAAAACTGGCGATACACCTTAATTCCCACGATTGTTGTGCCGATTGCCTTGCTTGGGGCGTTAGCCGTTGTTTATGCACTGGGTATGTCGATTAATGTGCTGACGATGTTTGCGATGGTGTTGGTGATTGGGATTATTGTCGATGACGCAATCGTGGTGGTGGAAAATGTCGAACGCATTATGGCAGAAGAGGGGTTAAGTCCCAAAGAAGCCACCAAAAAAGGTATGGATCAAATCTACGGTGCGATTATCGGTATTACCGCCGTTTTGATTGTGGTGTTTATTCCGATGGCGTTTTTCAGCGGTTCCACAGGCAATATTTACCGTCAATTTGCGATTGTGATGTCGGTATCCATCGCATTCTCGGCGTTTTTGGCGTTATCACTCACACCTGCATTGTGTGGCACGCTGATTAAACCGTTGAAAGAAAATCATCACGATAAAAAAGGCTTTTTCGGCTGGTTTAACAAATGGTTTGCTGCCACTGCCAAATCGTATGAACGCGGCACAGCACGGCTTTTACAACGCGGTGCAAGAATGCTGATTTTGTATCTGATGATTATTGGTGTGGCTGTCTTTACGATGTCTCGCTTGCCCACAGGCTTTATTCCCGAAGAAGACCAAGGCAACCTGATGATGATGTATCAACTGCCGTCAGGGGCAACGATGGAACGCTCGATGAAAACCGTAGAAACCTTTGAAAATGTCGTAGGTTCTATGCCAGAAGTGCAAAACATTGCGGTCATTAGCGGTTTCTCCTTTAACGGTAGCGGTGAAAATGTCGGTATGGGTTTCGTAACGCTTAAAGACTGGAAAGAACGCACCGAAAAAGGACAAGACGCATCATCAATGGCAGGCAAAATCACAGGTATGATGATGGGTACTTTGCGAGACGGCTACGCTATTGGCGTTGTGCCACCTGCCATTATGGGCTTGGGCAACGGTAACGGCGTTTCATTCCGCTTGCAAGACCGTGGCGGTAAAGGACACGCCGCCTTGCTTGCTGCACGCAATCAATTTATCGGTATGGCGATGCAAAGCCCCATTCTCACAGGCGTGCGTCCAGAGGGCTTGGAAGATTCGCCACAAATGCACATTAAAATCAACCGTGATGCGGCTGCCACACAAGGCGTAAGTTTTGCGTCCATTGGCACGGTGTTATCCACCGCCATTGGTTCAAAATATGTGAATGACTTTGACAACAGCGGCAGATTGCAACGCGTGATTGTGCAGTCCGAACCCAAAGACCGTCTGCAACCCGAAGACATTCTTAACTTAACCGTGCCGAATATGCGTGGCGAACCTGTGCCGTTGTCCGCTTTTGCAACGGCGGAATGGGTGAATGGTCCAACAATGACCGTGCGTTACAACGGCTATCCTGCGATGAAAATCACAGCGTCTCCTGCACCAGGATACAGCAGTGGCGATGTGATTGCCGAAATGGAACGCATTGCCAAACAACTGCCCCAAGGCTTTGGCTTTGAATGGACAGATGCAACGCTGGAAGAAATTCAAGCAGGCGCACAAAGTTATATTTTGTATGCGTTCTCCATTTTCATTATTTTCCTGTGCTTGGCAGCGTTATACGAAAGTTGGTCAATTCCCTTTGCCGTAATGTTGGTTGTACCATTGGGCTTTTTGGGCGTGGTATTGGGTGTGTGGATTCGCAACACATTAGGCTTGGGCGGACACAGTTACGCCGCCGATGTGTATTTCCAAATCGGTATGGTAACCGTGATTGGCTTATCCGCCAAAAACGCCATTTTGATTGTGGAATTTGCCAAAGACTTGCAAAAGAGCGGTGCTACCGCTTATCAGGCAGCCTTAACCGCCGCCCACTTGCGTTTCCGCCCCATTTTGATGACATCATTTGCATTCATCTTGGGCGTTGTGCCACTGTATATTGCGTCTGGTGCAAGTTCCGCCAGCCAGCGTTCCATCGGCACAGGCGTATTTTGGGGTATGCTGATTGGCACAATTTTGGCAATAAGTTTTGTGCCACTGTTTTACTTAACCGTGCGTAAAGTATTCAAAGGTAAGGAAGAAACGGCGTAGTCGTAGGGTGGGCAACTTGTTGCCCACCTTAATGCACCGAATGGTTTTCAGGCAGCCTGAAACTGAATAACTTAAAAAGAAAGCAAAAAAAATGACATTCAAACCCCATGTTTTAACCGCCATTTTAACTGCCGTTTTTTTATCGGCTTGTACCATGGCACCGAATTATCAACGACCCGAAGTCAATGCTCCTGCGATTGACGACAATAACACCACACAAGCGAATGCGGTGCGTGCGGTGGAAACCGAGTGGAAAGCGTATTTTGCCGACCCACAATTGGTGGCGTTAATCGATCAAGCCTTGCAACGCAATACTGACTTGCGTTTGGCGGCTTTGAATGCGGACGCAGCACGCGCACAATATGGCATTCAGCGTTCGGAATTGTTACCAAGCATTGGGGCAAACGGTTCGATGACGAGAAGTCGCACACCACAGGATTTAAGTATGACTGGGCAAGCCTATATTTCGGAACAATATTCCGTTGGCTTGGGCGTGTCCGCTTGGGAGTTGGATTTATTTGGACGCGTGCGTAGTCTGAACAATGCCGCAGTGCATAATTATTTTGCCGCTCGCCACAATAGTGATGCGGCAAAAATCAGCATTATTGCCGCCGTTGCCAAATCGTATTTTGCGATGAAATCTGCCGAAGAAAGTATGGCGTATGCCGATAAGACTTTGAAAACACGGCAAGAAAGTCATCGTTTGTCGGAAATCAGCCACAAGGCTGGGGTGATTTCCGATATTGCTCTTAATCAATCGATTAGCCAAATTGAACAAGCCAAAGCCGCATACGCCGCCGCGAAGACGCAAAGAGATGCGGCTCGCAATGCCTTGACGGTATTAGTGGGCGGTGTACTACCAGAAAACTTGCCACAAGGCAAACCCTTGACTTTACAAGCACAGTTTAATCATCAAATTCCTGCTGGTGTTGCGTCCGACATTCTCACGCAACGCCCCGATATTTTGGCTGCCGAACAAAGCCTACAAGCCGCCAACGCTCAAATCGGAGCGGCACGCGCGGCGTTTTTCCCCAGCATTCGCTTAACAGGTTCAGGCGGTTTTGCCACAGGCGAATTGGATAACTTATTTCACGGCACGGCACGCACTTGGAGTTTTGCCCCACAAATTACAGTGCCGATTTTCACTTGGGGTGCGTTAAAATCCAACCTTGATTTATCGCACATTCGCAAAAATATGGCGATTGTGCAATATGAACAAGCCGTACAAAACGCTTTTCGAGATACTTCTGACGCTTTGAACGCTCAAAAAACCTTGTCCGAACAAGCGGCAGCACAAGAAAAAATTGCACAAGCAACAGGACGCGTATTGCAATTAACCGAAATGCGACACAAACACGGCGTATCCAGTTCTTTGGATTTGCTTGACGCACAACGCCAAAGTTTCACCGCCGAAACCGCCCTAATCAACACACGCTTGCAACAACTCAATAATCGTGTGGATTTATATAAAGCGTTTGGTGGTGGGGTGAAGTAAAATATAGTCAATCAACTTCAAAATTGAAATGCGTTGGCTCGCCTTGCCGTATTATTTATACTGTCTGCGGCTTGCCGTCTGTTTCACTTTTGAATTTGATTGACGATAACGGTGGGTTTAAAACCTACCGTTTGTTTTCAGGCTGCCTGAAAAGCAAAAAACAGCATTTAGATAAAACAAAATGAACGACAAAACAGTACATATTTTCACAGACGGTGCGTGCAAAGGCAATCCTGGGCTTGGTGGCTGGGGGGTTTTGTTGCGTTATGGCGAACACAGCAAAGAACTGTGTGGTGGCGTTGAACAGACCACCAACAATCAAATGGAATTAACCGCCGTGATCAAAGGTTTAGAAACATTGAAAAAAAATTTTTCAGGCAGCGTGATTGTTTATACCGACAGTCAATATGTCCAAAAAGGCATGAGCGAATGGATTTTCAACTGGAAAAAAAACGGCTGGAAAACGGCTGCCAAAAAACCCGTTGCCAATGCCGACTTATGGCAACAGTTGGACGCATTGGCAGCACAATTTAATATTCAATGGCAATGGGTGCAAGGACACAACGGTCATAGCGACAATGAAATTGCCGATCAATTAGCCAATCAAGGCATTAAAAACTTTCAGGCTGCCTGAAAGATATTTATATAGTCGATTTAGAGCAAAAGCAGACAAGGCGGTAAAGCCGCAGACAGTATAAAATAATACGACAAGGCTTTTCCAACGCTGTATGATTTTGGTATAAATCGACTATAATAACGCCCTATTCCCCAAAAGGAGATAACAATGTCCTATCGTTTTTCACGCACATTAGTCGCTGTTTTATTGTCATTGGCATTTTCAGGCAACCTATCTGCCAAAGAAGAAATTGCCAAAGAGAGCGTTTTTAAACCAGATGATAAAGAACGCTATGAACAAATCAGCAATCGTGCTGATGCGGTATATAAAATGATTTTGTCGGAAATGTTATTGCAAAAAAATGCAACGGCAGAATCTTTGGCGTTGTATGCTTTCATTCTCAACAAGGAATCGCGTCCTGAAATTGCCGAACGCGGTATGCAAATTGCCTTGGAAAAAGGGGTTGTCCCCATATCACAGGCGTTTCATCAAAAATGGCAATCGTTTGAACCCAATCCGTCTTTTGCTCAAAAAAGAATGGCGTGGGAACAGTTGGTAGCGATGAGAAATACCGAACAAGCCATTCACGATTTTGCCCAACTCTTAAAAGAAGCTCCAACAGATCAACACCCCCAACTGTTTTTAAAAACTGCACAATTGGCGTTACTTGATGTTCAAGGTGCCAAACAACAGTCGGATACCATGCACGATATTTGTATGCAATATCCTAATATGTCCGAAGCGGCTGTGGCTGATACACTGTATGCGGCGATTGCTGATAACAAACCCAATGCTGTGGCTGCCTTAAAACGCTTGGCAAATCAAAATGAACCAAAAAATCCAGTGATTATCACTTTGGAATTACTTTCCCGTTATTCTCCCAATATTTTGGACGAATTTTTTAATAAACATTACCATAAAAATTTATCTAATTATTGGCAAAATTTATATATTGAATCTTTAATTCGTCAAAAAAAATATGACCCAGCACAAAAAATTGTTTTACAACAATTAGAAACCAATCCTAATGCAATTCTTTATATGCAAGCTGGATATATCTCATTGTTAAAAAAAGAAGATATAAAACAGGCTTTAACATTTTTTGACAAAGCCTATGCAATTGGTAATAAAAAAGAACAAAGTCGTACGGCTTTATTTGCCGCTATGGGTTCATTACATAATGAAGATGCGAAAAATGTTAAACAATGGACTCATAAAATTCACGATGGCGATTATGATTATGACAAACTTTCACTCCTTGCGATTAGTGCCAATTATGATAAAAAATGGGAACAATTAAACGAATATTTACAAAAAATTGTTGCCTTACCAACACAACAAGGCGTATTTTTTAATTCAGAAAATTTAGTTCGCTTAAAAATCAGTTATATTTCTAAATCACAAAGTACAGAAAAAGCGATTGCTGAATTAACTGAAAAAATTGAACAAATAGAAAAACAAATCATACCTAATAAAGATATATTAGCTCTTTTATATCATGCTCGTGGTTCGATTTATGTCGATAAACTGCGACAATTCGATAAAGCCGTTATTGATTTGGAAAAATATTGGCAAATCGACCCTGATGATGCTAATGCACAAAACACCTTGGGTTACACAATGTTGTTTGTTCCTGAACGCATTAACGAAGGCGTGGCATTATTGGAAAAAGCCATCAAACAATTGCCTGATTCTGCCGCGGTGCAAGACAGTCTTGGTTGGGGGTATTATCGTCAAGGCAACGCCAAAAAAGGCTTACCTTATTTGCAATCGGCATACAAAAAAATGCCCGAAGCCGAAATTGCTGCTCATTTAGGCGAAGTGCTTTGGACGCTTGGCAAACAAAACGAAGCACGCGAAATTTGGCAACAGGGTTATCAAAAAGACAAAGACGACCCTTCACTCAAAGAAATTTTGCAAAAATTTAATATCGTATTCTAATTTTCAGGCAGCCTGAAAAATGCTTGATTGAAAGCAAAAAAACAAGCGATTAGATAATAACCGCTTGTTTTTTTAATAAAAATATACTGAATTACGCTGCAAATCTTTGTGCAACCACTGCCCAATCGACAATTTGCCAAAAGCCTTTTAAGTAATTGGGGCGGCTGTTGCGGTAATCAATATAATAAGCGTGTTCCCACACATCGCAGGTTAAAAGTGGGGTTACGCCGTTTTCGGTTAAAGGGGTAGCGGCGTTGGCAGTTGAACGCAAGGCAAGTTTGCCGTCAGCGGTTTTTATCAACCACGCCCAGCCAGAGCCGAAAGTATTGGCAGCACAGGCTTCAAAGGCTGCCTGAAAATCTGCAAACGAACCAAAATCGCGGTTAATGGCATTCAATAAATCGCCATTCGCCACGCCCTGCCCTTTGGGCGTAAAACCCAGCCAGTAGAAGGTGTGATTCCAAGTTTGTGCCGCATTATTAAAAATGCCGCCAGTGGATTTTTTAACAATTTCTTCCAACGGCAGATGTTCAAATTCCGTGCCAACAATCAGTTTATTTAAGTTGGTGATATAAGTTTGATGATGTTTGCCATAATGGTATTCCATTGTTTCTTTGGAAAAAACAGGCTGTAAAGCGTCTAATGCATACGGTAATTGAGGTAACTTGTGTTCCATTGTGTTTTCCTTGTGTTGTGTTTAAGATTGTTAAATTCTATACTAAATTTCTTTTCTATTGCAAATATGGATTTTCAGGCTGCCTGAAAATAATTTAAAACAATGATAACATTCATCTTTTTTGTGGAAGACACGATGAAACAACGCATTCATTCTTATTTATTAGAACAAGGTATTGATATTGATGAAAATCTTGTGAAAGATGCCGCACAAGTTTTAGCAATTTTACTGCAACAAGCAGATATTTCGGCTATCAATCGGCAAAACATTTGGCAACAAAATGAAATCCATTTATCGTCTATGCTGCCTGAAAATTGTGAAGAAACGCTGTGTCGTTTATTTGCTGCTGTGGATACGGTGAAAACGCATATTTTGGCAGATTCATTATCTATTTTTATATTGAAAAATCAAGAAATTATGCGTATTTCTCACGCAGGTTTGCCCACTGTGGTGAAACTGCCTGTGAATGATGATACGGCAAATCAGCATTTGGCGGTGCGTGTGGCTCTTTCGGCGTGGTTTAATCGCATACCACAAACAGATGAATGGATTACCAGTGGCGAGTTATCATCTCAATGCTACCCTGAATGCAAACAAATTTGGGCTTTGCCTATTTGCACCGATACAGGTGCTGTCTTGGGTGTTTTGTATGGCGAACATGCCATAACACAAAATATCAACGATGAACAATTTGCTTGGACTTTGGGACTTGCTATTGCACTTCAAGAAACATTGCAATTACTCATTGACCTTGCCACTTGAAATCATCTTTTTTCCCCCCATATAGGAAAGTCGTTTATCATTTTGGCTTTGACAATCAACACACATTTTGAAAAAAAGAGAGTTAGAACAATGTCGAGAGTTAAAAATCCCTATGTTTCTGAAATTGCCGTGATGCCCCTGCGTGATATGGTGGTGTATCCTGGTATGATTGTGCCTTTGTTTGTGGGGCGTGAGAAGTCGGTTTTGGCTTTGGAAGACGCTTTGGAAGACGGCGATAAAATTCTGTTGCTTGCCCAAAAAGATGCCAGTATTGAAGAACCAACCGAAGACGATTTATACACCACAGGCACGGTTGCCAATGTGTTGCAAGTGTTTAAATTGCCTGACGGTTCGGTAAAAACTTTGGTTGAAGGGGTTCATCGTGCCAAGGTTGCCACTTGGTTGCATGATGAAGATTATTTTTTGGCTGATTATGAATCATTGTCTGAACCCACACTTTCGCCCTTAAATGACGAAGCCTTACGCCGTTCGGTTTTGGAAGAATTTCAACGCTTTGCCAAAAACAACAAACGCATTGCCAATGAAGTGGTCAATGGCATTTTGGAATTAGACAGCCTAACGCTGATTTTGGACACGATTGCCGCTCAACTGCAAATTAAGTTGCCTGAACGCCAAGCCCTGTTAGAAACCACTGATTTGCACGAACGAGCTGCATTGATTATGGATCATTTGGAAAACGAAACCGAAATTTCGCAAATGGAGAAAAAAATCCGTGGGCAAGTCAAACGGCAAATGGATAAAAATCAACGCGAATATTATCTGAATGAACAAATCAAAGCCATTCACAAAGAATTGGGCGAAGAAGAAGAACGCGCTGAAAACGATTTGTTGGCAGATAAAATCAAACAAGCCAAAATGAGTGCGGAAGCGGAAGAAGTGGCAATGAACGAGTTGAAAAAACTCAAACAAATGCCGCCGTCGTCCAGTGAAGCGAATATTGTTAAAAATTATATTGAAGCACTCATCGACTTGCCGTGGAATAAAAAAAGCGAAGTTAATCAAGATATTAATAAAGCACAAGAAGTTTTGGACGCAGACCATTACGGTTTGGAAAAAGTCAAAGAACGCATTGTGGAATACCTTGCCGTGCAAAAACGCGTAGAAAAAGTCAAAAGCCAAATTTTGTGTTTGGTGGGGCCACCAGGCGTAGGTAAAACTTCCTTGGGCGAATCGATTGCCCGTGCCACAGGACGCAAATATGTACGAATGGCGTTGGGCGGCGTGCATGATGAAAGCGAAATTCGTGGTCATCGCCGCACTTATTTGGGGGCAATGGCAGGTCGTGTGATTCGCAATATCACCAAAGCAGGCACAAATAACCCTTTGTTTTTATTAGATGAAGTGGATAAAATCGGACACGATCACAGGGGCGATCCAGCGGACGCTTTGTTGGAAGTGCTTGACCCTGAACAAAACCATTCGTTTAACGACAATTACATTGATGTGGATTTTGACTTATCCGATGTGATGTTTGTGGCAACGGCAAACTCGCTGAATATCCCCACGGCGTTAATGGATAGAATGGAAATTATCCATTTATCAGGCTATACGGAAGACGAAAAAATCCGCATTGCCATGCAATATCTTATTCCCAAACAAATCAAAAACAATGGTGTGGCAGACGGCGAAATTGAAATCAGCGAAGACGCTATTCAAGGCATTATTCGCTATTACACACGCGAAGCAGGTGTCAGAGCATTAGATAGAGAAATTGCCAAAATTTGCCGCAAAGTAGTCAAACAACGCGAAACAGCAGACAACATTAAATTGCCTGTGAAAGTGGTTTCAGGCAGCCTGAAAGATTATCTTGGCGTGCCACGCTTTGATTTTGGCAAAGCCGAAAACCAAAACCGTGTCGGACAAGTTACAGGCTTGGCTTGGACAGAAGTCGGTGGCGAATTGCTCACCATTGAAACGGTGGCACTCAAAGGCAAAGGCAATATTATTCGCACAGGCAAATTGGGCGATGTGATGCAAGAATCCATCACCGCCGCATTAAGCGTGGTGCGTTCTCGTGCTGCCAGTTTGGGCATTGCCCCTGATTTTTACGAAAAACACGACATTCACCTGCATGTACCCGAAGGTGCCACGCCCAAAGACGGACCGTCCGCAGGCATTGCGATGTCGTTGGCAATGGTGTCTGCCTTAACCAAAATCCCTGTGCGAGCCGATGTGGCAATGACAGGCGAAATCACCTTGCGTGGCGAAGTTCTGCCGATTGGCGGCTTAAAAGAAAAACTGCTGGCGGCTTTGCGTGGCGGCATCAAATTTGTGCTGATTCCACAAGACAATGTCAAAGATTTGGAAGAAATTCCTGATAATGTCAAACAAGGCTTAACCATTCGCCCTGTGAAATGGATTGATGAAGTGTTCAATTTTGCATTAGAAAGCCAACCTGAACCTTATCAAGAACCGATTTCTGCCGACAACAACGCCATTATTCCGCCATTGGCAGGCGATACAGAAAACAGCGTACGGCGAATCACGCATTGATCAAAAAACCTTTCAGGCAGCCTGAAAGGTTTTTTTATGGGTTTTCAGGTTGCCTGAAAACCCTAATCACACTTTCCGACAACACATTAAGTAATTTACCGAAGTATCTTCGCTTAACACATAATCGCCTGTTAAAGGGCGATAATTCATACCGCGTAAGGCAATGGTTTCCAAGCCTGCGTTGCGTGCCATGCGTACCAATTCGGCAGGCGTAATAAATTTTTTGTGTTCGTGTGTGCCGCGTGGCAGCATTTTTAACACATATTCCGCCGCAACAATGGCGTGTAAATACGATTTCAGGTTGCGGTTGAGTGTGGAAAAAAACACATATCCGCCCTGCTCTGCCAAAGCCGCACAGGCGTTAATCACGCTTTGCGGATCAGGGATATGTTCCAACAATTCCATACACACCACGCCGTGAAATGAATTGGGCAACTCTTCTGCCAACTGTTCGGCAGAAATTTTTTGATAATCAATTTCTAAACCGTTGTCGTGGGCGTGTTGTTGTGCCACTTCCAAGGACGCATCTGCCAAGTCAATGCCTTTAACGCTTGCTCCTGCTTGGGCTAACGCTTCGCTTAATATGCCACCACCACAGCCGACATCAATCACCTTTTTGCCGCTTAATTCAACATATTCTTGAATAAACGCCAAGCGAACAGGATTTATATCGTGCAAGGTTTTGAGTTCGCCGTTTTTATTCCACCATTTGTCGGCTAAATTACTGAATTTATTGATTTCTTCTATATCTACATTGTGTGTCATTTTGTTCTTTCGTGATGAAGGTTTCAGGCTGCCTGAACGATATTTATGCTATGCCGTAAAGTGATAACTCGATAAATTGCTATAAAAATGATCTAATGGACCGTGTCCCTTGCCTAATTGCCAGTGGGCAGCCGCTTCAATCGCACCATGTACAAAGTTTTTGGCAGCGGCAACCGCTTCGGATAAGTCGGCTACTTGTGGTCTCATCGTGGCAATCGCAGATGATAGCGTACAACCTGTGCCGTGGGTATTTTTGGAGTGAATACGCGGTTTTTGATATGCCTTTGAAAAATCAGGCATAATTAGCCAATCGGTTGCGGTATTGTTTTCTAAATGTCCGCCTTTGGCAAGTACCGCTTTTGCTCCCTTACTCAACAATTTTTGGGCTTGAATTTTAATTAAGGTTTCATCGTTGATTTTTGCCATAGAACAGTCGGTTAATTGGGCTAATTCGCTTAAATTGGGGGTGATAATGTCTGCCAAGGGCAATAAGTGTTCTAACAAGGCTTGGCAAATGTTGTCTTCCACCAAAGAATCGCCCGAAGTCGCCACCATTACTGGGTCTAAAACCACAAAGGGGGGACGATATTTTTGCAATATTTGGGCGACTGTGCGAATGCTGTCGGCGTTGGGCAACATACCGATTTTTACCGAACAAATGTCTAAATCGTCAAACACCGCTTCGCATTGTGCTTGCAAAACGCTTGTCGGCACAGGGTTTAAGGAACGCACGCCTTGCGTGTTTTGTGCGGTAACGGCGGTAATTGCCGTGCAACCGTATCCGCCCAAAGCACTGATGGTTTTCAAATCTGCTTGAATGCCAGCCCCTGCGGACGAGTCTGAACCTGCAATACTTAAAACAATTGGGTTTTGAATGATTTTTGCCATAATGATTATTGCCCTGTGGTTGAAAATTTTTGTCGTGTGATTTTTCTGCTCATCGCAACGAACGAAACTATTTCAGGCTGCCTGAAAAGATTTTTTTGTTTGCTGAACTGACACACCCACCCTATTTTTCAGGCAGCCTGAAAGGTTTGTTTAGTAGGTAGCAAATGCCCTACCCGACAATTATTTTTGCTGTGCGGCGGTTTTGAGTATGCCGTTATTGTCTAATTGTGCGGTTTGTTCGGGCGTGGTTTCGTCTTCTTCGCATTCTTCGCCTTCAACACATTCTTCTTCTTCGTCTTCAAATAAGGATTCATCATCAGGTTCAAACGAAGTATCCACGGCTTTTCCGCTTAACAGCAACTGTCCTTTGTTTAACACAATATCGCCTGATAACAAACCGTTTTCCACTTTCAGGTAGCCTTTTTGTTGCATATCGGCAATCATATTGTTCATCATCAAACGCACAGTTTCTTGAATTTCATTGACATTTTTTTGATCTTCCACATCAAATAAATTTTGAATTTGGCTGTGGGCAAAACTTTCAATCACCGCTTGCGGAATTTGATATTTCAATTCCACTGCCGCTTTGGGCATAATGGCAGAAAAATCGTTCAAATCATTGACAACCACACCGTTTAAGGCAAATGAACCATTCATTGAAGTTTTGCCTGACGGTGTGGTCAAATCAAAAGTAGAAAGTGTAAATTTGGGGTTGTCGGTAAATAACGCTGCTCCTTTACCACGCAAGGTTTGCAACACTTCGTTACGCCATTCATCGGCGTTGGTGGTTTGATCGTTCATTACGCTGTCGGCAATCGCCACCAAGGCTTCGGCGTTTAAGTGTTCGCCTTGAACGGCAACATTTAACGGACCATACACTTCATCGCCATAATTTAATCGTGCAAACGACAACCTGCCCTCGCCTGATAAATAGTGATTATCAAGGTGCGAAGAAACGGAAAAATGGATATTTTCTGCCCCCACATCAGGCGGCAAAATAGAAATGGACGGATTGATAAACCCACCTACCTGCAAGCCACTGACCATGCGTACCACTTCATTCAGACGGATTTTATAATCCACCTTATCACGATTCCAGTGCATTGCCACTTTTTGTAGCGAAAAATTGGTGCTGCCTGTGGGTAAAGGATCAGACGGCAAAGAATGCGATTGATATTTTAAACCGTCATACGAAGCACTAAAAATATCCGTTAAAGACGCACTAAAACCTGGATTGTCAATCGCCGTTTTATATTCAGTGTATAAAGGTTGGTAATCGGTAACGGAAGTTAAACCCTGCCATTTAATTTGAATACCTGACAATTCTTCATAATCAAACGGCGAAATGGTAAATTTCAGACTGCCTGAACCTGATAGCGTCATACGGTCGGTCATTGCAAACGGCACAGTTTCGCCAAACAGTTGTTTGATGATTTTTTGCTGTTCGCCTGAAAATTCAAATGTACTGTCAGCTTTTGCCCCCCAAAGACTGTGGCGAACTTTGGTGTGAATGATGACAGGCGAATCCAACAGCGTTTTAATGCGGTCAGGCAAAAACTGCCCAGCATTTGCCAAATGCTGTGGCGACACACGCAGTGAAAGCGTTTCCGTGCTAGAAAACAGGCCGCGTTGATAATCATACGACACCATTTTTAATAAGCCAGACGAACCCTGCAACAATTTTGCCCGAGCCGCCAGCGTCGCTTCTGTCTTACCACCACAATACCACGCACCGCCCACATAAACAGCACCTACTGCCACGACAATCGCCGATAAAATCAAAGGGGTTTTTTTCATTTTTTGCCAACCTCTTTATATCGCCCATTCAAATTAAACCCCTTATTCTATCATAAAAATAGACTATCAATCATATATTCTCACGGATTAGTCAGCACATAAAAAAAGCATACTCGCTTTGTTATCCATTATTGTTGTCTTTGATAGATTAAATTTATACATAAAAAATTATAGATTGATTTTCATAATAACATATTGCACAATATTAGCCGTTGCAGATAATTAACAGATAATCACACAAACATTATTTAAAATTATTTGACGATGTGCGAAAATTGCCCCCTATTCTGAAACATTGTGTGATTATGTTAGATCGAGAGGGTTACCGTCCGAATGTGGGCATTATTTTAACCAACAAGCACAAGCAAGTCTTTTGGGGCAAGCGTGTGGGCGAGTTTGCGTGGCAATTTCCGCAAGGCGGCATTAAGCCTGGCGAAAGTGCCACCAATGCGATGTATCGCGAATTGTTGGAAGAAATTGGCTTATTGCCGCAGCATGTTCGCATTTTGGGCAGAACGCGTGATTGGCTACGCTACAATGTGCCTGACTCGTGGATACAACACGACTGGGGTCGCCCTTTTCGTGGGCAGAAACAAATTTGGTTTTTGCTGAAATTGGTAGGCAGAGAATGCGATGTGTGCCTGCGAGCCAGCGAAAAACCCGAATTTGACGCTTGGCGTTGGCACGACTATTGGGCACCAGCCGATGAAGTGGTTGATTTCAAACAACAAGTTTATTTAGACGCATTAAACGAATTAGCACGCTTTTTGCACCCATTAGAAACGCGTGAAGCGTTTTTGCAAAGAATGAAAGAAAAATCGTAGGTTGGGCAATTTGCTCACCACGCGGTTTGGATAACGAAAAACAATTTCAGGCTGCCTGAAAAGGCAACAACATTCCATAAAGAAAGGAAAAAACAATGTCCGACACAAAACACAGCAAATTGCTTATTTTAGGTTCAGGTCCAGCAGGTTACACCGCTGCCGTTTATGCCGCACGGGCGAACTTGCAACCTGTTTTGATTACGGGTATGCAACAAGGTGGGCAATTAACCACTACCACCGAAGTGGATAACTGGCCAGCTGACCCTGACGGCGTGCAAGGTCCTGACTTAATGATGCGTTTTTTGGCTCACGCCGAACGCTTTGGCACGGAAATTATTTTTGACGAAATTACCAGCGTCAATCTGCAACAAAAACCATTCACACTCACAGGCGACAACGGCGTTTATACCTGTGATGCCTTGATTATCGCCACAGGTGCGTCTGCCAAATATTTAGGCTTACCAAGCGAAGAAAAATTTGCAGGTAAAGGCGTTTCCGCTTGTGCCACTTGCGATGGTTTTTTCTATAAAAATCAAGAAGTCGCAGTTATCGGCGGCGGTAATTCGGCGTTAGAAGAAGCCTTGTACTTGGCAAATATTGCGTCCAAAGTAACGCTGGTTCATCGCCGTGATACCTTCCGTGCAGAAAAAATTATGGTTGATAAACTGTATGATAAAGTGCGTGAGGGCAAAATCGCCTTGAAACTCAACGCCCAATTAGACGAAATTTTGGGCGATGACAGCGGCGTTACAGGCGTTCGCTTGAAAAACAATGACGGCAACACGGAAGAAGTGGCAGTTACAGGCGTGTTTATTGCCATTGGACACAAACCGAATACCGACATTTTCAAAGGTCAGTTGGCAATGGACGAAACAGGCTACCTGAAAACACAAGGCGGCAAAGACGGCAATGTGGGCTTAACCAATATTGACGGCGTATTCGCCGCAGGTGATGTGCAAGACAAAATCTACCGCCAAGCCATTACCAGTGCCGCATCAGGCTGTCAAGCCGCATTAGACGCCGAACGCTATTTGGATAATTTAAAATAATTTCAGGCTGCCTGAAAATGAAAAAGCGTTTGTTTTTATCTTCAAAAACAAACGCTTTTGTTTATTTTTTATTCTTTACCACTTAATTCATCAACCTTATCCATTTCAGCCCGACAATCGTTTCCGTGCTGATTATTCAAAATATCGTTCCACTGGTCTAATTCTTTTTCACTCATCACAGTGGGCATTTTGCCGTATCGTTGTTCATAATCTTTTTTTGCTTCTTCGAGTGTTTTTTCCAAACATTTATCTTGTTCATCAATTGCTTTTTCCAAAGCGGTCATCGGCTGATGATCATCGATAGCACTGTCTGATTCTGTTTGTGTTTTTCCGCCACACGCCGTCAAACCCAATGCGGCACATAAAAATGCTAAATAAATTTTCATCGCTTAAAACCTTTCTTTTTAATTGTTAAGCAAAATGTTTATGAATACAGGTTTGTCAAAACCTGTATTCAATCATATATGATTGAGTGAATTTTGAAATTGTTTCAGGCAGCCTGAAAAACAAAAAAGCAGCATAACCGATTGATTACACTGCTTTTTGAGATTGGTGCCGGCTAAAGGAGTTGAACCCTCGACCTTCTGATTACAAGTCAGCTGCTCTACCAACTGAGCTAAGCCGGCAAGAAACGGAAAAATTAGACGGTGGATAATACAGTAGTTTTTATTTTTTTGCAAGAAATATCAAAAAAGCAAATTACTCTATTGTTTTTAATTGATTTTTTCAGGCTGCCTGAAATTTCTTTCGTTTTTTTAAGCGTTTCATTACGAACAAACTTTACAATGGTTAAGAAAAATAGGGTTTTGGTAGGGGTTCTATAATATAATACGACACGCTGAAAAAAGACTTTCTCACCAAGTGCCTGTTCAATACAATCGCTTGTTTTGTCGATACTTATTGATATTGAGATAAATTGCTACTGAAAGAAAATATTATGAAAAAACAAATAATTACCGCATTTTTATCACTTTCTTTGATGAATGCTGTGGCTTTGGGAGAAGAATATACCGCCGCTACGCCTGATAAAAATGCACCAGAATTAGTCAAACGATTTAAGCAAATCGAACCACAAAAATATGCCACAAGCAAATATCAAGGTAAAATTGCCAGAGATATTGCGGATAAAAAACACAATATGCGGACGCGTATGCGTGCAGGTTTGCGAGCCGCTCGCGAAAACCCTGATAATATTAACTTTGCAGGGCATTATATGTTGGTGAGCTATGGCTGTGGCACTTCCTGTGTTGCGTTTAATGTTGTTGATGTGAAAACAGGCAAAATTTATGACGGTATGATGATTACAGGTTATCCAGACGCTGTTCCTAATAATCCTGACGGCGTGTGGGTTAATCAAGACTTTGATTATCAAGCAGAAAGTACTTTATTTTTGGTTCAAGGTGCGGTTGATGAGTTAGGAACAGGTTCGTTCGCTTTTGAATTTAAAGACAATCAATTCAAACTGTTACAACATTCTCCTGTGGTTAAATTAGACGAAGAATAAGATGATGAATACACCATTTATAGAATTTCAAAATATATCATTTGCTTACGGCGAACGACCGATTATTAGCGATATTAACTTTACCATTCACCATGGCGAATCGGTTGCCATTATGGGCGGTTCAGGGTGCGGTAAAACCACGCTGTTGCGATTGATTACACGCCAGTTGCAGCCCAAATCAGGCAAAATTTTAATTAACGGCAAGGATTTAGCCACATTTTCTGCCACGGAATTATACGAATACCGCCGTGCTATGGGCGTTTTGTTTCAGTTTGGGGCGTTATTTACCGATTTATCGGTGTATGACAATGTGGCGTTTCCTTTGCGAGAGCACACACGGCTGCCTGAAAGCATAATCCGCGACTTGGTTTTGCTTAAATTAGACGCAGTGGGCTTGCGTGGTACGCAGGACTTAATGCCGTCCGAATTGTCAGGCGGTATGAGCCGCCGCGTGGCTCTGGCTCGCACCATTGCATTAGACCCTGCGTTAATGCTGTATGACGAACCTTTTACAGGGCTTGATCCGATTTCTTTGGGCGTAACCGCCCACTTAATCGCCCGCTTAACCAAAGCCCTGCACGCCACAGGCATTATGGTAACCCACGACATTGGTGCGTCTTTGTCGCTGGTTGATAGAATTTTATTTATGGCACAGGGCAAAATTATTTTTTCAGGCAGCCCCGATGAAATGCAAAACACCGATGAACAATGGGTGCAACAATTTATTAACGGCAGACCACATGGCCCTGTGGAATATCGCTATCCTGCTAAAACCAGTTTGAAAGATGATTTGGTAAAAGTGGCGTGAAAGGTTGGGTAAATTATGGGAATTTGGGCATTTTATAACGCTCATTCGCAGACTGCTATTGAGCATTGGTTACAAGATACTGATTATAAAGAAGAACCTTTTTTTGATTTAAATATTGGCAAAGCATTTCACTGGTTACATCGTATATTGACAGGTTCAGACGAACCGATATTCGATAATATTTTAAGCAATGCTGTTTTGGGTAAGTATGGCTATCCTGGCTCTGATTGGGGGTCTGACTGTTGGTGGTTTGAATGTTATTGTGGTAGTTATATTGATAATAAAACTGTAAAACAAATTGCAGAAAAATTAAAAGATTTGCAATTAAAAGACTTTCCTTTATTTGAAGAATGTCAAGTGCAAGAGTGGATAGAAGATGAATTTAATGAATTAAAAAAATTTTACCAAAAAGCAGCGGAACAGAATTTAGCAGTTCATGCTCATTTTGGTTAAATAAATATGCTTTCAGGCTGCCTGAAAACTAAACACAAGGATTTTACAACACAAATGACAAACTTTTTTCGTGCTATTGGGCATTTTACGATTGAGTTTATTCGTGGCTTGGGTGCTACGGCTTTGTTTTTGCTCAATATTTTTCTTCGTTCGGGTGATAGTGTCAAACGCCTACGCTTAACCATTCGCCAACTTTATTTTTCAGGCGTGATGTCCATTCTCATTGTGGCAGTGTCTGGGCTGTTTATGGGTATGGTGTTGGGCTTGCAGGTGTATAACATTTTGGTGCAGTTCAAAGCCGCTGATGTATTGGGCTTTGCGGTTGCCGCGTCTCTGTTGAGAGAAATTGGACCTGTGTTAGCGGCGTTGCTGTTTGCCAGCAGTGCAGGCAGTGCGATGACCAGCGAAATTGGCTTAATGAAAACCACAGAACAGTTGGAAGCGATGAATGTGATGGCGGTGAATCCTGTGGCACGCGTGGTTGCACCACGCTTTTGGGCAGGGGTGATTTCTATGCCTTTGCTTGCCGCTATTTGTGATGTATCAGGCATTTATGGTGCGTACTTAATTGGCGTGAAGCATTTGGGCTTGGACGCTGGCATTTTTTGGTCGCAAATGCAGGCAGGCGTAGATTGGCATTATGATGTTTTAAATAGCATAATTAAATCGTTTGTGTTTGGCATTGCGATTGCGTTAATTGCTGTATTTCAAGGTTTTCACGCACACGCAACCGCCGAAGGCATTTTGCGAGCAACTACGCGTACGGTAGTGATTTCGTCTTTGGCGATTTTGGCGTTGGATTTTGTATTAACCGCATTTATGTTTATAGGATAAAAAATGAAACAAAGTACAATCGAATTATGGGTAGGCGTGTTTGTGGCGATTGGTATTGCCGCATTGGTGTTTTTATCGTTACAAGTGGCAGGTGGCACAGGTGGCGGCACAGGCAACAGTGGCAAAACTTACACGGTGTATGCTGATTTTGACGATATTGGTGGCTTAAAAACCAAAGCCCCTGTGCGTATTGCAGGCGTGGTGGTGGGACGCGTTGCCAACATTGGCTTAAACCCCGAAACCTATCGAGCCCGCGTTACGCTGGAATTATCCGAACAATATAAATTTAGTTCAGATGCGTCCGCACAAATTCTCACTTCGGGCATTTTGGGCGAACAATACATTGGCTTGGAAGAAGGCGGCGACCCTGAACAACTGAAAAACGGCGACACCATTGCCTTAACCAACTCTGCTATGGTGTTGGAAAAATTGTTGGGTAAATTTATGACCAGTTTCGCCGAGAAAAACGCCAATTCAGGTGAATAAAGGTTTCAGGCAGCCTGAAAATGGATAAACACGATATAATATTATCCTTTTATTATATTAGGAAAAAGTAATGTTCAAATACGCCCTACCCTTGATTGCTTTATTGGTTGCTTGTCAGCCGTCTGAACAAGCAACGCAAAATCAGTCGCCATCTCAATCGCAACCGCAAGCACCACAGTCGTCTGCACCTGTTTTGCCTGCAACACAATCGCAAGAAATTTCAGGCAGCCTGATTGCTGATGAAAAATTAGGTTCAACATTACCATTAGCCAGCACGGTGGGTAAAGATGTGGTATTGAATGCACCTGCCGATAAAATTTCTTTGGTGGCATTTGGTTATACGCGTTGTCCTGATGTGTGTCCGACCACTTTGGTGTTATTAAAAAATGCCGTCAAAAAACTGTCTGATGACGAGCAGAAACGCTTGACTGTGTATTTTGTAACGCTTGATCCTGAACGCGATACGATCGATGTATTGAAAGATTATGTAACACTCTTTCACCCTGATTTTGTGGGCTTGCGTCCGCAATTAGGGCAGTTGGAGCAACTGAAAAGTGAATGGCGAGTGGTGGGTAATAAAGTGCCAACCAAAAACGATAATTACACAGTCGATCACAGCACAGGCATTTATTTTATTGATAAACAAGGACAAACCGCGGTGTATGAACCTTACGGCACAACCGCACAGCAATTAGCTACTGATATTTCTTTGTTTTTACAACAAAATCCATAATCTCATTGGGTGGGCATTTTTGCCCACCGATTATGCCCCAACCTATTGATACAACAAACATTCAGGCAGCCTGAAAGTATAAAATATGAGTAAAAAACCAATCCCCACCACGCAAGCCATTCGTTTTTTACGCACGCACAATGTGGCGTTTGAAGCGTTTGAATATGATTATGTCGAACACGGCGGCACGGCACATTCGGCACAAGAATTGGGTGTTGATGAGCATTGCGTGATTAAAACCATTGTGCTGCAAGACGAAAACCGCAATGCGATGATTGTGTTAATGCACGGCGATTGCGAAATTTCCACACGCAATATGGCTCGTTTTTTGGGGGCAAAACATATTGAAACGGTAAAACCTGAAACTGTAACAAAATTAACGGGTTACATGGTTGGCGGCTGCTCGCCCTTTGGCACCAAACAGGCGTTACCTGTGTATGTGGAAAAAACCATTTTGGCGTTGCCTGAAATTTATATCAACGGCGGCAAACGCGGACTGTTGGTTAAAATCAATCCACAAGATTTGCAAGTGTTAAAACCGATTGCTGTGGAAGTGGCGGTAAAATAAGCATTTTTAGGCTGCCTGAAAGATTGATTTCACGCTATGACACAAACCGTTAATAATTTGAAATAGATTATCCGTCTTGCTGTATTATTTTGTGTTGCTACGAAAAATACCTTTTATTCTTTTAAACTTGTCCGACTATAACGCAAATAGAGAAAGTTATGATAAACAAACCTAACCAAAATAAAAAAAATTATTCGAGTGAATTTTTTCGCTATATGCCTACTTCTGATGAAGAAACACATAAACAACCCTGTTCTTTTCGTTGGAAACGAGTGTGGAAAAAATTTTTTTTATTAACTTTGTGTATGGCTTTGTTTTCTGGCGTTTATATATCCATAATGGTTGTCATCAAAACGGTACAATCGAATGAACTTATCAATCCAGCAATGTTTCTTTTACTGCCTATTATTGAAATTTTAATTTGTATTTTACTTTTTTTGTTTATTTTCGGTATTCAAAATTTTATTTGGGCATTTGTTTTAGAATTGATGGACGATAAGCCAAATGCAAAAATAGTATGTGGCGTATTAGGTTCAATGCTTATTAGCATTTCTGCATATTCTTTTGCAACAGGTGATTTGTGTCGATTTTTAATGGGAGAAAAATATCCTTTTTCTATACCCATTTGCGTTTTTCTCGGCGGTTTAATGACACTTTATTTATTAAGAAAAAAAGATAATTCTTCATCATCAAATTCAACACAAACAAAAATGTCCCCCAAACGGGAAATTAAATGACTGAATGGTATTTTTGTAAAAGGAATATAAAATGAACAAAAAAATCGCCAAAGAAACCATACACGCCAAAGGCTTGGATATTGCCATTTACACCCAAGACTTTAAGAATGAATATGTTTCGCTCACCGATATTGCCAAATACCGCAGCATTCAACCGTCTATAACTATTCACAACTGGTTGCGTGGGCGTGATATTGTGGAATTTTTAGGCTTGTGGGAAACCTTGCACAACTCAAATTTTAACCTTATCGAATTCGATAAGTTTAAAACGGACGCTGGCACAAATGCCTTTGTTTTTTCGATTAAAGACTGGACGGAAAAACTTAATGCAATCGGCTTGCTTTCAAAGTCAGGGCGATATGGCGGCGGCATTTTTGCTCATTTAGATATTGCTTTGGAATTTGCGTCTTGGCTCTCCCCCGAGTTCAAACTTTATATTATCAAAGACTACAAACGGCTGAAATCCGATGAACAAAGCCGCCTTTCATTAGACTGGAATTTAAATCGCGAAATCGCCAAACTCAACTACAAAGTGCATACGGACGCAATTAAAGAATATCTCATTTTGCCCGAATTAACCAAAGAACAAATCAGCCTGCAATACGCCGACGAAGCGGATATACTCAATGTTGCCCTATTCGGCAAAACTGCCAAACAATGGCGAACAGAAAACAAAGACAAAAAGGGCAATATCAGAGATGACGCAACACTACAACAGTTGTTAGTCTTATCAAATATGGAAAGTTACAACGCCATTTTAATTGAGCAAGGCAAAGGGCAACCTGAACGCTTACAACTTCTGCGAAATATGGCAATCAGCCAGTTGCAGTCTATTTCTGAACTGTCTTTGGGCAGTTTGCCGATGATTGATAAATAGGCAACCTGAAAGCACAACAATGAAAATCACCTTATTTTACACAGGCGGCACAATCGGTATGGTTGATACACCGCAAGGTTTTGTACCTGATAGTGGTTTGCCTGAAAAAATTGCTGAACACTTTTCAGGCAGCCTGAAAGATATTGAATTATCGTTTATATCAAGCGAGCAAGCGATTGATTCTTCTTGTATTTCTCTACAACACTGGGGGCAGTGGATTGAACAAATCCGCCAAATATTGCCGCACACAGACGCGGTGATTATTCTGCACGGCACGGACACTATGGCATACACCGCCGCCCTATTCCGCCTTGTGTTTGCGGATACAAACAAAGCGATTATTTTCACAGGTTCGCAAAAAGCGTGGGTTGAACAACATTCAGACGCACCTGATAATCTTTTATCGGCTATTTCTTTGATTCAAAAAGGTTTTTCTGGTGTAAGCTTGGTGTTTTCTCGCACCCTATTTGACCCTGCTGACTGTCGCAAAATTTCTACCGAAAATAATCAAGCATTTTCAAGCATTTGGCAAACACCGTTGGCACAGATGAAAAACAATCAATGGCAGTATTTCAGGCAGCCTGAAAAAATAATTGTGCCAAAAATCACCACAATCAATCCACAACTGAATATTGCCGTTATTCACCCTGTGCCAACTTTTCCGCTTGAATTACCTAATCACGCAAACGCTGCCATTATTTTGGCATACGGCAACGGCAATTTGCCTGATGATAAAGCATTTTTACAACAGGCAAAAAACTTTTGCCAAAGCGGTAAGCCCTTGATTATATTAAGCCAAGTGTGGCAAAGCGAAGTGAATAATCGTTACGCAAGCAATCACGCCATAACGCAAATCGGAGCAATCAACGGCGGCAAACACACGCTGGAAAACACATTAGCCAAGTTGATTGTGGGGTTAAGTGGCAGATTATCCACGCAGGAAATCGCGGCATATTTTCAGGCTGGGTGTGTTAAACTATGAGCAATATCTCACCGCCTTTCAGGCAGCCTGAACATATTTTGCGGTGGCTTAAAAGCACACCTACACATTTTATCTCAAAGGAGACACTTTTTAATGGAACAACTACATATCATCGGTAGCGATCGCCCTTTGAAAGGCGAAATTGTGATTTCAGGGGCGAAAAATGCGGCTTTGCCGATTATGTGTGCCAGCCTATTGACCGCCGAAACCCTGAATTTATCGAATGTGCCAATGTTGCGAGATGTGGCAACCACTTGTCGTTTATTGTCCGATATGGGGGCAAAAATCGAGCAGGACGGTGTTTCGCAAATTGATATCTGTTGTAAAGAAATCAATGACTTTCGTGCCAAATATGATTTAGTCAAAACCATGCGTGCGTCTATTTTGGTGTTAGGTCCCATGTTGGCACGCTTTGGCGAAGCACAAGTCAGTTTGCCTGGTGGTTGTGCGATTGGCTCTCGTCCTGTGGATTTACATATCAAGGGTTTGCAGGCGATGGGGGCGGATATTGCCATTGAACACGGCTATATCAAAGCCAAAGCCAACCGCTTAAAAGGTTGCCATTTTGTGATGGACGCAGTAACCGTTACAGGCACGGAAAACTTGATGATGGCAGCGGCGTTGGCAGACGGTGAGACGGTGTTAGAAAACGCTGCCATGGAACCCGAAGTAACCGATTTAGGCGAGTGTTTAATCAAAATGGGGGCAGAAATCACAGGTTTAGGCACGCCCACTTTACGCATCAAAGGCAAGGAAAAACTGCACGGCACGCAACACGCCATTGTGGCTGATCGCATTGAAGCAGGCACTTTTTTGTGTGCGTTGGCGATGACTCGTGGTCAATTATTGCTGAAAAACACCGCTCCGCACACTATGGAAGTTGTTTTGGAAAAATTGCTCGCTGCAGGAATGGTGATTACTTGCGGCAAAGATTGGATTTCTGCCGAAATGGTGCATCGACCGAATGCTGTTTCCGTTCAAACCCAGCCCTATCCTGCTTTTCCCACCGATATGCAGGCTCAATTTATGGCGATGAACGCCATTGCCAACGGCACGGCAAGCATTACCGAAAATATTTTTGAAAACCGCTTTATGCATGTGCCTGAACTTAATCGTATGGGGGCGAATATTTCCTTTAACGGCAAAACCGCAACGGTTACAGGTGTTGCTAAATTATCAGGAGCAAAAGTGATGGCAACCGACCTGCGTGCGTCTGCCAGTTTGGTGATTGCAGGCTTGGTTGCAGACGGCACAACCATAGTCGATCGCATTTACCACTTGGACAGAGGCTACGAACACATTGAAACCAAATTAGGCAATGTGGGGGCGTATATTAAACGGGCAAAAGAAAATTAAAAATGTTTCTTGATTGTACACAATTATCATTGCAAAACAATTGATTAAAAAATACCCATTATAAAATCTGCATTTGTTTTTAGCAAAAATTTATATTTTTTATCCTGACAAACTTTGATATGATTTCCGTTTAATTTCAGGCAGCCTAAATGGGTTATTGATTATGTCGCTTTTTCCAGAAATTGTGTTAGCCAGCAATAATGCAGGTAAAATCAAAGAGTTTTCTGCATTTTTTGCCCCTTATGATATTCGCATTATTTCGCAAAAAACACTGAATATTCCTGAATGTGCCGAACCACACAGCACATTTATTGAAAATGCGTTAGCCAAAGCACGCAATGCAGCCAAATTCAGTGGCAAACCTGCATTAGCCGATGATTCGGGCATTTGTGCGGACGCTTTGGGCGGCAAACCAGGTATTCATTCGGCACGCTTTGCAGGAGAACAAAAGTCAGATAAAGACAATAATGCAAAATTATCGGAAATGTTGCAACCATTTGAAAATAAAAAAGTTTATTATGCTTGTTGCTTGGTGTTAATGCGACACGAAAACGACCCCATGCCCTTAATTGCCGAAGGTGTGTGGGAAGGCGTTTGGACACATCAACCCAAGGGCGAAAACGGTTTTGGCTATGACCCACATTTTTACATTCCCGAATACCGACAAACAGCGGCAGAAATTTCAGGCAGCCTGAAAAATCGTATCAGTCATCGCGGTTTAGCCTTGATTGAATTGATGAAAAAATTAGACGATTTATATCTGCGTGCAGGTTTGTCTATTCCGCAAATACCGCATTTTGTAACAGGAAATTAAATCATATGAATAGCCAAGAAAATGAAAACCCATACGAAGCACCCAAAACTTCATTAGAAGATAAAAATGCACCGCAATTATTTAATCCAACAGCGTCTGCTGTATTTGCTTTTTTATTTGGTTTGCCTGTGGGTTGTTTTTTACACGCCGCCAACTGGAAACGCTTGGGCGATGAAAAATACGCCAAAGCTAATATATGGATTGGCATTGTGTGGATTATTGTTTTATTAGCAATTTTTGCATTGATTATTATGCTTAATATTGCCAATCAACAACAATTAGAACAACAAATCAATAATGTTTCCATTCTTTTTGGATTACCTGCGGTATTAGGTTGGTATTTTGGTTTTGGCAAAAAACAAAAACAAATTATCGAACAGCGATATGGAGAAAATTATCCACGCCGTAATATTTGGTGGGGCGTTTTATGGGGAATTATATTTTTAATTGCTTTTATGGCAATCGCATTTATGATTCCATTTGTATTATATTTTTCGGTTTGGTAAAGGTTGCCTGAAAAATGGCACGCATTTTATTAAACATTCGCTATTTGGGACACGCTTTTTGTGGCTGGCAAAAACAGCCCAACGGCTTGCCGACTGTTCAGGCAGCCTTGGAAACAGCGGTATCCACGATTGCAGGTCATCAAGTGGAAGTGATTGCCGCAGGTCGCACCGACCGTGGCGTGCATGCACTTAATCTCACTGCCCATTTTGACACCACTTCGCAACGCTCACTCAATGCGTGGGTGGCTGGTGTGAATACGCATTTACCGCCTGATATTGCCGTATTGTCTGCCCAAGAAGTGCCGAGCGATTTTCACGCACGATTTAACGCCTGTCGCCGTGAATATCGTTATGTATTAAGCAACGCTCCTGTGCGTCCTGTAATTTTAAAAGGTCGAGTGGGCTGGACATTTGTCCCTGTTTCGATAGAAAAAATGCAACAAGCTGCCCAACTGCTTTTGGGCGAACAAGATTTTTCTTCGTTTCGTTCCAGCGAATGTCAAGCAAAATCACCTGTAAAAACAATGTATTCTGTAACTATTTTTGCAAAAAACGATTTTATTTGCTTTGATTTTGCCGCGTCAGGTTTTCTTCATCATCAAGTGCGAAATATGGTGGGGGCTTTGCTGTATGTCGGTTCAGGCAAAATCACGCAGGACGATTTTGCCCAAGTGATTGCTGCCAAAAATCGCCAAAAAGCACCGCCCACTTTTATGGCAGACGGCTTATATTTAACCAAAGTTGGCTATCCACCTGAATGGGGCATTGTGGAGCAACCCACACCAAAATGGTTTTTTGGAGAATAATCAATGTCTTATAAAAGAACTAAAATTTGCGGTATTACGAATATTGAAGACGCATTGTGTGCAGCAGAAAACGGAGCAGACGCTATCGGCTTGGTTTTTTTTGCAAAAAGTCCCCGTTGTGTATCGCTTGAAACCGCACAAAAAATAGTTGCAAAATTACCGCCCTTTGTGAGTGTGGTGGGATTGTTTGTTAATCAAAATATCGATGAAATTCAACATATTATCAACAGCGTTCCTGTGGATTATCTGCAATTTCACGGCGATGAAGATGAAACATTTTGCCAGCAATTCAATCGTCCGTATATTAAAGCGGTGCGTGTGCAAAATAGCAACGACATTCAGGCTGCCTTAAACTCGTTCAAAACCGCACGAGCCTTGCTGTTTGACGCTTATCACCCCCAAGAATACGGTGGCACAGGCGATTCCTTTGATTGGGATATGCTGCCTGAAAACATTAATCGTCCGTGGATTTTGGCAGGTGGCTTAACACTGGATAATGTGCAGTCGGCAATTAAACAAAGTAACGCCCAAGCGATTGATTTATCATCAGGCGTGGAAATCCGCAAAGGTATTAAAGACCACAGTAAAATCAAAGCGTTAATGCAAAAAATACGAAACAGATAACGGTTTATTTGTTTCCGCATTCTATGTTAAAATCACGCCTTTGTTTATCAACACGATAAACAAGGCATTTTTCGTAACCGCAAAGGCAACCTGAAACGCTAATTAAGTAAATTCAATAACAAGTTTATTTAATTAGAGTTTCAGTGTCTGCGGTGTTTTATCTTATTGTTATTAAAGGAAAAAACAATGTTTAACAAACATACAAAAACATTTCAATATGGGACTCATACCGTAACACTCGAAACAGGCGAGATTGCTCGTCAAGCGTCTGCTGCGGTTAAGGTTTCTATGGGCGATACGGTGGTTTTGGTAACTGTGGTGGCTGCCAAAGACATTAAAGCAGGTCAGGACTTTTTTCCCTTAACCGTTGATTATTTAGAAAAATCTTATGCCGCTGGCAAAATTCCTGGCGGTTTTTTCAAACGCGAAGGGAAACCCTCTGAAAAGGAAATTTTGACCAGTCGCCTGATTGACCGCCCCATTCGTCCGCTGTTTCCAGAGGGTTTTTATCACGATGTGCAAATCGTGGCAATGGTGGTGTCGCTCGACCCTGAAATCGATTCTGACATTCCGTCTATGATTGGTGCGTCTGCGGCGTTGGTTTTATCAGGCGTGCCGTTTGCAGGACCCATCGGTGCGGCTCGTGTGGCTTATATTGACGGCGAATATGTGTTAAATCCCACAAAAACGCAATTAGAAAAAACACAGTTAGATTTGGTGGTGGCAGGCACGGCGAAAGCGGTGTTAATGGTGGAATCCGAAGCACAGGAGTTGTCCGAAGAAGTGATGTTAGGCTCGGTGGTGTTTGGGCATAACGAAATGCAAACCGTCATCAAAGCGATTAACGAGTTTGCTGATGAAGTGAATCCTGTGGTGTGGGACTGGACACCGCCAGAACCCAATGCTGAACTCATCGCCAAAATCAAAGAAATTGCAGGTGCAGACATTCAGGCTGCCTTTAAAATCCGCCAAAAACAAGCACGCACACAGCAACTGAATGACGCTTGGGCAAAAGTGGAAAGTGCGTTAATCACCGAAGAAACCGATACTTTGGCTGCCAACGAAATTCGCAATATTTTCCACAATTTAGAAGCCGAAGTGGTGCGGACGCAAATTTTGAATGGCGAACCACGCATTGACGGTCGTGATACACGCACCGTGCGTCCGATTAACATTAAAACGAATGTCTTGCCACGCACACACGGTTCAGCCTTATTCACGCGTGGCGAAACCCAAGCGTTAGCCGTTACCACACTCGGCACGCAAAAAGACGAACAAATCATTGACGCATTAAGCGGCGAATACACTGACCGCTTTATGTTGCATTACAACTTTCCGCCTTATTCCACAGGCGAAGTGGGTCGTGTTGGCTCGCCCAAACGCCGTGAAATCGGACACGGTCGCTTGGCAAAACGCGCTTTACTGGCTGTATTGCCGCCGCAAGAAGAATTTAATTACTCCATTCGTGTGGTGTCCGAAATCACTGAATCGAATGGCTCATCATCAATGGCAAGCGTGTGCGGCGGCTGTTTGTCGCTGTTATCCGCAGGTGTGCCGCTCAAAGCCCATGTGGCAGGCATTGCTATGGGCTTGATTTTAGAAGGCAATAAATTTGCCGTTTTAACCGACATTTTGGGCGATGAGGACCACTTGGGCGATATGGATTTCAAAGTGGCAGGCACCGCAGATGGCGTAACCGCCTTACAAATGGACATTAAAATTCAAGGCATTACCAAAGAAATTATGCAAATTGCCTTAAATCAAGCCAAAGAAGGCAGAATGCACATTTTAGGCTTAATGAAACAAGCCATTGAAAAACCACAAGAAATGTCCGACTTCGCCCCACGCTTATTTACGATGAAAATTCACCCAGACAAAATTCGCGATGTCATCGGCAAAGGCGGCGAGACCATTCGCACGCTCACCAAAGAAACCAACACCGAAATCAGCATTGACGATGACGGCGTAGTGGTGATTGCCGCAACAAGCACCGCCGCTGCCGAAGCCGCCAAAGCACGCATTGAAGCCATCACTGCCGAAGTGGAAGTGGGTAAAACCTATGACGGTACGGTGGTGAAATTGTTGGACAACAATGTTGGTGCGATTGTGTCGGTTTTACCAGGTAAAGACGGCATGGTGCATATCAGCCAAATCGCCCACGAACGCGTGAAAAATGTGGCAGATTATCTGCAAGTCGGACAAAGCGTTAAAGTAAAAGCGTTAGAAATAGACGATCGCGGTCGCGTAAAACTGTCGATTAAAGCCTTATTAGAAAAACCCGTAGCAGAAAAGCTAACGGAAAAACCGCAAGAATAACGCTTTGATTTTTAATCTAAAAACCGCAATCTTGATTAGAGATTGCGGTTTTTTTCAGGCTGCCTGAAAGCTTTTACACCACCTTATTCATCTCCTCCCACTCTTTATTTAACCGTTTTAACGACACAGGATAGGGTGTTTTGAGTTCTTGGGCGAATAGGGATACTCTTAACTCTTGGATTTTCCAATAAAAGTTTTTCAGGCTGCGACAAATGGGCTGATTGTTTTTTTGCAAGTCGTTGATTTTGTTTTGCCATTCGTTATATAGGGCTTGAATATCGGCTTCTCGTGCCATGTCGCGAGTGGGGTTGTTGCCGTATTTGTCCATTCGCACGCTCATGGCTTTGATGTAAATCGGCATTCGCACCCATTGTTCATAGGGCGTTTGGGTGATGAATTGGGGGTGGAGCAAGTTATCGCACAGGGGACGCAAAACGCTACACAGTGGGTGTTTGCCGCTGGATAGTTTGTTTTGCAATTCGTTGTAGGCGGTGGCGGTGGCGAGCAAATGTTCGTTCATCGCCACTTTCACCGCTGGCAGACGACTTTTGGCTTTTTTAATTTGTTCTTTGAACGATTTTTCGTCTCGTGGCAAGTCGTCATCGGCGATAAACGCTCGGTCGCAAATGGCGTTGGTGATTTCTTCTTTTAAGGTATCGCTTGCTATCTGTCTGAATATTAAAGCAATTTTGGTGAAATCTTGAATGCCTTTTTGTAAATCTTTGATTTGTTCTTTGAATTGCCCTTTCATCAATGCCACCACGCCTGTGCGGTGCGATTGTTGGGCTTCGATTTCGGTATCGAACAGTCGCAAGGCGATTTTGCCGTCTTTTTCCACTTTTAACGCTGGAAAACCCACCAACTGCCGTTTGCTGCGTGCAAATTTAATGTTGTAAGGCAATTTGCCGATTGTCCAAGCGGTGAGATTGTCTTGTTCAAATTCGTTGGAAGAATCACGGAAAGCGGCGGTCGATGCTTTGCCAAGTTGTTGTTTTAATTGATTTATATCTCGCCCTATGGCGAGTTCTTGGTGGCTGTCATCAATCACTTTGATATTGAAATAAGCATATTCAGGCAGCCTGAAATTTGTCCATTCGTCTATTTTTATCTCGTCCAACAATCGCATATCGCCTGCGGTTTTGGCGATAAAGCGTGCTAATTGTGGAATAATTTGTTCTGAATAATCAATATCTTGTGATAAAAATTGGGTGATGAATTGTGGCACAGGCACGCACAAACGGCGAATTTGTTTGGGTAAGGCTTTAATCAAAAGCGTAAGTTTTTCTCGCAACATACCTGCCACCAGCCACTCCAAGCGGTTGGCGTTCATGCGATTGAGCACCGACAAGGGAATGGCAACGGTTACGCCGTCCATTGGGTGATGCGGTTCAAAGCGATACGACAGTTTGAATTTGCCGTCTGGCGTTTGTAAATATTCAGGAAATTGCTCGTCAATGGCGTTTTGTTTGGCGTGTTGCAACAGGGTTTGTTTGTCTAAAAACAAGAGTTTGGGGTTTTCCTGTTCGGCTTGTTGTCGCCAAATTTCAAATGATGATAAATCGACAATGGGAATGGTTTTTTGGCTTGTTGATTGCGTTGTAGGGTGGGTTTTCGAGCCACCGATAACCGCCGTAGGGTGGGTATTCTTGCCCACCGCAATGCCGTTAGGCATTGATTGATTTTTCAGGCTGCCTGAAAGCGTTTTATCAACGCCTGCGGCGTTGTCGGTGGATTGGAAATCCACCCTACGATTGTTATCATTTGGTTCGTTCTTCGTTGTTTGGAGATTGCCACGCTCGCCCTGCTCGCTCGCAATGACAGTATCTTTATTTTTCAGGCTGCCTGAAAGATTATCTTTTATTTGTGTATTTTGATTTGCACCTTGCGGTGCAATGGTGGGCAAGGATGCCCACCCTACGGCGTTACTGTTTTTATTTTTCAGGCTGCCTGAAAGGTTTGCGTCCGTTTCGGTGGGCAAGAATGCCCACCCTACGGCAGGAATATATGCCTGTGGTATTTTTTCATCATAAAACGCAAACAGGCTTTCTTCGTCTGCCCAAATATCACTTTTTCTTGTTTTGTGTTCGATTTGTTCAATTTCCTGCAATACACGGCGATTGTGTTTGAAAAAGGCTGCCTGAAAATCGCATTCACCGCCCACCAACGCTTGACGGATAAAAATCTCACGCGAAGTTTCAGGGTCAATGCGTCCGTAAGAAACTGGACGGCGAGGCAAAAGCGTTAAGCCGTAAAGCGTAACGCGTTCGCTTGCCACCACTTCGCCACGCTTACGCTCCCAGTGCGGTTCAAAATAGTGGTATCGCACCAAATGCGGCATTTCTTGCTCCACCCATTCAGGCTCGATTTTGGCGTTGTCTCGTGCATAAACTCGTGAAGTTTCGGTTAATTGTGCCGACACAATCCATTTTGCACCGCTTTTGAACAAACAAGACGCAGGAAAAACATAAAAATGCGTGCCACGAGCGGACAGATAATCATTGCCGTCAGGCGATTTGAAGCCGATATTCGCCGCCAAACCTGTGATTAAACTGCGGTGTATGGCTTCATAAGACGCTTGTTTGCGTCCCTTGTTGATTTGTCGGCGTTGTTTTTTATCTAACGCCTTTTGCTTAAATTGTGCGGATAAATCCGCATTTTTATTATGAATATCAATCTGTTGCACTTTATTCTGCACAATAGTTTCAGGCTGCCTGAAACAATCTTCTTCTTTTGCGATGTTTAATTCGATAAGGGTTTGTGCTAATTGCTTGTGCAAATCTCGCCATTCTCGCATTCGTAAATACGACAAAAAATACTGCCGACACCACGCCAATAACTGCCGATTACTCGCCCCATTGGTGCGTTCTTTATGAAAACTATCCCAAATATTCAAATACGCCAAAAAGTCGGAATTTTTATCCACAAAGCGTTCACGTGCCTTGTTTGCCGCTTCACGATTTTCAAGTGCATTATCGCGTGGATCTTGAATAGACAACGCACACGCAATCACCAAAACTTCCGCCAAACAATGATTTTTCACCCCAGCCAAGAGCATGCGAGCAATTTTAGGGTCAATCGGCAATTTCGCCATTTTCTGACCCATTGGCGTTAATTGACGCTCAGCAGTCATCGCCCCCAACTCTTGCAACAGTTGAAAACCGTCATTGATATAACGATTGTCAGGCTTTTCAATAAACGAAAAAGCGTGAATATCGCCCAACTTCAACGCCGCCATTCGCAACAGCACGGACGCTAAATTCGACCGCAAAATTTCAGGGTCGGTAAATTCAGGACGCTGATTAAAATCATCTTCGCCATACAGACGAATGCACACGCCAGCCGCAATGCGACCGCACCGCCCTGCCCTTTGCCGTGCTGCCGCTTGCGAAATTTTTTCAATCTGCAATTCTTCAATTTTCGAACGCGGCGAATAGCGTTTCACACGAGCCAGCCCTGTGTCAATCACAAAACGAATATTCGGCACAGTGAGCGAAGTTTCAGCGACATTTGTCGCTAAAATCACACGGCGATTTTTGCAGTCGCTAAACTTCAAAAATGATACGGCGTTATCTCGACTTGCCGTATTAGTTATACTGTCTGCGTCTCGATGCCTTGTCTCATTTTGAATTTTAGCGACTGTATGATTAGGACGAAAAATTTTCTGCTGTTCTGCGTTCGACAATCGTGCAAACAACGGCAAAATTTCACAATCTTTATGCGATTTGCGTAAAAATTCTGCCGTTTCACGAATTTCTCGCTCCCCTGGCAAAAACACCAAAATATCGCCTGTTGTCGGCAATTCATCAATCGCATTCGCAATCGCTTCGGGCATTTCAATGTCCATTTCATCATCGTCTTGATTGATGGGACGATAACGAATTTCCACAGGAAAAGTTCTGCCCGAAACTTCCAAAACAGGAGCATTTTCAAAATGTTGCGAAAAGCGAGTAGCGTCAATCGTGGCAGAAGTGATGATGATTTTTAAATCAGGACGGCGTGGCAGAAGATTTTTCAGGTAGCCTAATAAAAAGTCAATATTCAAACTGCGTTCGTGGGCTTCGTCAATAATAATCGTGTCATACGCCGTCAAATAGCGGTCGGATTGCGTTTCCGCCAACAAAATGCCGTCCGTCATCAGTTTAATCAGCGTTTTGGGCGAAGAATTATCGGTAAAACGCATTTTGCACGCCACTTTATCGCCCAGTGTCTCGCCCAACTCATCAGCAATGCGAACCGCCACCGATGATGCCGCCAAACGGCGTGGTTGCGTATGTCCAATCATACCAGCCGCCCCACGATTCAGTGCCAAACAAATCTGCGGCAACTGCGTGGTTTTGCCCGAACCCGTCTCGCCACACACAATCACCACCTGATTGTTTTCAATCGCATTTTTAATATCATCAAGCGATTGAAAAACAGGCAAATTTTGATTAAATTGCGGTTGCGGTAGTGAATTCTGTCGTTGCAAAAATTGATTGTGCGATTTTTGATATTTCTTTTCTATCGAGTGAATACCACCAAACTTTTCAGGCTGCCTGAATGCCTTTTGCAAGAAAAAACGGTCTTTGCAAAGGGTTTGGTCAAGATTAAAAGAAAATGGCGGTTTATTCATAAGTTTCAGGCTGCCTGAAAAGTCAAAAGCAAGATTGTATAACCATTTCAGGCTGCCTGAATATTTTTTGATACAAAACATTTTTATTTACTCAAAATCCTGATATATTTCAGGCAGCCTGAAAACTACGCTACGAAAGGAAAAACAATGAAAGCCAAAGAAATTCGCCGTTATTTAACAGACGCTTCGTTCGATATTCGCACCACAGAAACCATGATTAAAAAAGGCATTCCCGAAACACGAGATGAACGCGAAAAATGGATAGACAATCACTCGCCTGAATTGGGTTCTTTGTTAGATGTTTTTCAAGCCGACAGTCGGCACGGAATGTTGGTGATTTTGCAAGGTATGGACACCGCAGGCAAAGACGGCACCGTGCGGCGTATTTTTCGCAATGTGAATTTTACGCCACGCGTGTGTGCGTTCAAATCGCCCACGCCTGACGAAGCGGCTCACGATTACCTGTGGCGAATTCATAAAGAAACCCCCAAACGCGGTGAAGTGGTGATTTTTAACCGCAGTCATTATGAAGATGTGTTGATTACCAAAGTTCGCCACTGGATTGATGACGCAGAAGCCACTCGCCGTTTGCGACAAATCAACGATTTTGAACGAATGTTGGCAGAAAACGGTATTACGGTGGTGAAATTATTTTTGCATATTTCCAAAGAAGAACAACGACTTCGCATTCAACGCCGTTTGGATAATAAAGAAAAACATTGGAAATTTAATTTATCTGATTTGGAAGACCGCAAATTGTGGGACGATTTTCAAGAACAATATCAAGCGGTTATTCGTGCCACCACCACTGGCTATGCTCCGTGGTATTGCGTGCCGTCCGATTCAAAATCTACGCGTAATATCATTATTATGAAAATTCTCATCGCCCATTTACGCTCGATGAAATTGCGTTACCCCACGGTTGATGACGCTAATTGGCCTACGGTGGTGGAATAATTCAAACGATGAATAATACTTTTACCACTCAACTGATTGATTGGCAAAAAAAGCACGGTCGGCATAATCTGCCTTGGCAAGTTAATGACCCATACAAAATTTGGCTGTCTGAAATTATGTTGCAACAAACGCAAGTGGCAACAGTATGCGATTATTTTGTGCGTTTTGTGCAACGCTTTCCGAAGGTAGAGGACTTGGCAAATGCCGATGAAGACGAAGTTTTGGCACTGTGGGCTGGTTTGGGGTATTACACTCGTGCGAGAAATTTGCACGCCGCCGCACGGCAAATTGTGGAAGATTTTGGCGGTCAATTTCCAGCCAATCGACTTGAATTACAAAAACTGAAAGGTGTGGGCAGAAGCACGGCGGCGGCGATTGCGGTGTTTGCTTATCTGCTGCCTGAAACCATTTTAGACGGCAATGTGAAACGCGTTTTGTGTCGTGTTTTTGCTTTGGACGGCGATTTGCAAAACGCCGCATTTGAAAAAAAATTGTGGCACATTGCCGAACAATTATTACCACCTAATAAAGAGGATTTACCTGCGTATATTCAAGGCTTAATGGATTTGGGAGCAATGGTTTGTACGCATAGCAAACCCAAATGTTCGCTTTGTCCGCAAAATAATATCTGTCAAGCATTCGCCCAAAATCGCATTGCCGAACTGCCACGCAAAAAAACGCCTACGGCTCTTCAATTTGTCGATATGTTGTGGGCGATTGTTGAATATAATCATCGGTTTTTATTAGAAAAACGCCCTAATAAAGGCATTTGGGCAAGTCTATTTTGCGTTCCCTGTTTTGAAGATGAAAACGCACTTCATCAATTTATCATCAATAATAACTTGATTTTATTAGAGAAAAAAGAAACTTTTACGCACCGTTTAACGCACCGTTTGTTAAACATTACGCCTTATTTTTTCAGGCTGCCTGAAAATAAATGCGACACATTAGAAAATCAACGCTTTTATTCATATAATGAAATGCAACAATTAGCCTTGCCCAAACCTTTGTCAAAATTTTTTCAGGCTGCCTGAAAACAAAAAACGCTGTCTTTCAACAGCGTTTTTAATAAAAAATTCAATCAACCAATTTCTTCCGCACCAATGCGATCTTTGAATTGCGGATTGGGAACCAGCACAATTTTGTTGTCTAATTCTTTCAACACTTTCGGGTCTTTGTTGGGGTAATCCAACTGACTTAAAAAGTAGCGGATACAATTCAGGCGAGCGCGTTTTTTGTCGTCCGATTTAATCACCGTCCAAGGTGCGTCCCCTGTGTGGGTGTGGAAGAACATTGCATTTTTTGCGTCCGTGTAGTCGTCCCATTTATCCAACGATTGAATATCGATGGGCGAGAGTTTCCAGTGTTTCAATGGGTCGTTGCGGCGAGACAAAAAGCGGCGAAGTTGCTCTTCACGGCTGACCGAAAACCAGAATTTGAATAAATGAATGCCTGAATTAACCAACATTCTTTCCACTTCTGGAGCTTGACGCATAAATTGCAAGTATTCATGCGGTTGGCAAAAGCCCATCACGCGTTCCACGCCAGCACGGTTGTACCACGAACGGTCGAAAAACACGATTTCGCCAGCGGTAGGTAAGTTTTTGATATAGCGTTGAAAATACCATTGACCTTTTTCAATTTCATTCGGTTTTTCCAAAGCCACGGTTCTGGCACCACGCGGATTTAAGTGTTCCATAAAGCGTTTAATCGTGCCGCCCTTACCTGCCGCATCGCGACCTTCAAACAGGCACACAATGCGTTGTCCTGTGTCTTTCACCCAACTTTGTACTTTGAGTAATTCAATTTGCAGTTTTTTCTTTTCCGCTTCGTACTGCTTGCGTTGCATACGATTGCGGTAAGGATAACTTTCAGGTAGCGGTGCAGAGCCTGAATCTTCGGCGGTAATGCGACCTTTATAGCCCAAAACTTCTTCAATAAACACGGGCAAGTTTTCTTTGGTGAGTAAATCAGGATTGATTTTTTCAAGTTTTTCAAAGGGTTCTGGTTGATGAGTGTTAGCCATTTTGGTTGTGCCTTTCGAGAAAAAAGTTTAACGGTGTGTTCGTTTGTGTTTAGAACCAATGCCCTAAATCACGGTATTTGATGAATTTCTAACACTGTTTAAGAAATTCCTGCCATAAAAGGCGGTATTCTACCGCAAATAGCGGTTTTCAAAAAGGGGATTATGGGGTTTCTATCACAAAATTTTCAGGCTGCCTGAAAAGTTATTCATCATCAAAAATCCCCTAATAAAATGTTAAAATCTATTTTTTTTAAATCATTCAGGCTGCCTGAAAACTTAACACTATGGACAAAATTCTTATTCTTGACTTTGGCTCGCAGGTGAGCCAACTGATTGCACGGCGTGTGCGTGAAGCGAGCGTTTATTGCGAAATGCACGCGTATGATTATTCGCTCGAACAAATTAAAGCCTTTAATCCGAAAGGGATTATTCTCTCTGGCGGACCTAATTCCGTGTATAACTCGGATTACCAAGCCGACCCTGAAATACTGAATCTTGGCGTGCCTGTGTTGGGCATTTGCTATGGTATGCAATGGATTGCTCATACGCTTGGCGGAACAGTGGCTGCGGGCAATCAACGCGAGTTTGGCTATGCATCTGTTTCTGTTGAAAAAAATGCTTTGACAGACGGTATTGCCGAGAACAATCAATTAGATGTGTGGATGAGTCATGGCGATAAGGTTGTAGGGCTACCTGAAAATTTTGTCTCCGTTGCGAATACGCCGTCTTGCCCTGTGGCGATTATGGAAAATGCGGCTAAAAAAATCTACGGCGTGCAGTTTCACCCCGAAGTAACGCACACGCCACGCGGCAAGGATATTTTGAACCGCTTTGTATTAGATATTTGCGGGGCAAAACCCGAATGGACAATGCCGAATTTTATCGATGAAGCGGTGGCAAAAATTCGTCAAACGGTGGGCAATGACGAAGTGATTTTGGGTTTATCAGGCGGCGTGGATTCTTCGGTTGCGGCGGCGTTGATTTATAAAGCGATTGGTTCGCAACTTACCTGCGTGTTTGTCGATCACGGTTTGTTGCGTTTGAATGAAGCACAAAATGTGCTGAATATGTTTTCAGGCAGCCTGAATGCCAAAATTATTCACATTAACGCCGCCGAACAATTTATGTCGAAATTACAAGGTGTTAGCGACCCTGAACAAAAACGCAAAATCATCGGCAAGGAATTTGTGGAAGTGTTTCAAGCCGAAGCGGCAAAATTGCCGAATGCCAAGTGGCTCGCACAAGGTACGATTTACCCTGATGTGATTGAGAGTGCGGGGGCAAAAACCAAAAAAGCCCACGCCATTAAATCGCACCACAATGTCGGTGGGCTGCCTGAAACGCTGAATCTTAAATTATTAGAACCCCTGCGAGATTTATTCAAAGACGAAGTGCGGCAGTTGGGCGTGGCGTTAGGCTTGCCACAAGATATGGTGTATCGACACCCCTTCCCTGGTCCTGGTTTGGGGGTGCGAATTTTGGGCGAAGTGAAAATGGAATACGCTGACCTTTTGCGTCGTGCGGACGATATTTTTATTCAAGAATTGCGAAACACCAAAGACGAAAACGGCGTGTCGTGGTATGACAAAACTTCGCAAGCCTTTGCGGTATTTCTGCCCGTGAAATCAGTGGGCGTTATGGGCGATGGCAGAACTTACGACTATGTTGTCGCTCTGCGTGCGGTGATTACCAACGACTTTATGACGGCTCACTGGGCAGAATTGCCATACGACTTATTAGGCAGAGTGAGTAACCGCATTATCAACGAAATCGCAGGCATTAACCGCGTGGTGTATGACATATCAGGCAAACCGCCTGCTACGATTGAGTGGGAGTAGTGCTATTTTTAGAAATGCTTTAAAATCGGCACTTATCGCTTATTGTAATGAGCGAATGGGACAAAATTGGGTAAAGGTTCTACAAAGAATCAATCCAACAATGGTTTCGATTGACTTTTAAAATTGTGAAAAACATATGAAAAAATCACAGGCTAGGGGTTATCTTTTGGAGATAGTTCTATCTAAATTGATTGAAATAAATGGATATGAAATTATCAAAAAAGCAGATGATAATGAAATTGTATCGAAACCTAATGGATTAAATGTTAGGGGGCGTGGGGGATTTCACCAATTTGATACGCTGGGAAAATTTAAAATTACGCCCCCTTTTATTTATCCTTTAAGATTGTTTGTAGAAGCTAAATTTTATGATGTTCAGAAGAAAGTTGGTATTGATAGAGTTAGAATGGGTGTGGGTATTTTAGAAGATGTAAATACCAATTATTCAACAGTAAAAACGAATAATGAAAAATTATCTGTTGAAAGATACCAATACCATTATGCAATTTTTTCAACTTCAGGTTTCACAGAAGATGCTCAACGCTTTGCGATTGCACACAAAATTCATTTAATCGATTTAACATGTGATGAGTATGAAACAATCATAGAGCCAATTAGAGAAATTGTAGAAAAAATAGATGATATTTTTTCGCAAAGAAATGATAATATTCCGAAAGAAAAATTTTCTTTATTTAAAGAATACTTTTTTAAAGTGATTAATGAAAAAATAGATGAGATAGATGAGAGTGTTTATATTCGGGAATTAATAAATACAATACCTGATTTAAATATAGATACTGTTACAGAATTGGTACAAAAGATAATTGATTTAAAGCAAAATATTGCTGGGCAACTTATTTATTTGGCTACTGGAAATAGTCCATATATAATTCCCCTGTTTTCAAATAAAAATGTTAATGAAATATTGAAAAAAAATCCTCATCAAGATGTTGCCATAACTTGGGAAGAAGGAAATTCAAATAAATGGACTATTACATTGAATAATGAACAAAAGCCTATAATAAAATTTACTTTACCCGAGATACTTCATCAGTATATGATTTCGGATAAAAATCGCATAGGATATAATGCAATAAACATAAAAAACAATCAAATAAATAGATTGGTATTTATTGCATATCTTGACGATGATAATCCAACACTTTGTACCCTAAAATTCAACGGAGAATTTACAAAACAAATTAGTAGACGAAGCAAATCAATCGTCAGAGTAGGCAGGCTGACTACCGTAATGGCAGAATAATTTTCAGGCAGCCTAAAAAAGGATAACACTATGAAAAATATATACTTTCTTGGCGGTGGTAATATGTGTGCCGCCTTACTTTCTCGCTTAAAAAATAACGGCGATTTTGCCTTGTTTGTGGCAGAACAAAACGAAGAGCGGCAAGCGTTTTTGCGGCAAGCGTTTGATATTACAGTAGAAAATGCCCTACCTGCTTTAACGGCAGACGATATTTTACTGCTTGCCGTCAAACCGCAGGATATGCAAAATGCCTTATCAAGCGTACAAGCCAACGGTGCGTTGGTGCTGTCGATTGCCGCAGGTTTAAATTGTCAGACGCTATCTAACTGGTTAAACGGCACACACCGCATTGTGCGGATTATGCCGAATACGCCTGCACAAATCGGTATGGGTATGGCAGGCTTATTTGCCGATAGTGGCGTATCTTCTGACGATAAATCATTAGCCCAAACCATTATGAACGCTGTCGGCAAAACGATTTGGGTTACAAACGAAGACGATTTACACACCATCACCGCCATTTCAGGCAGCGGTCCTGCGTATGTGTTTTATTTAATGAACGCCCTATTTCAGGCAGCCTGCGATTTAGGTATGTCAAAAGACAACGCACGGCAGTCGGTTTTGCAAACCTTTATCGGTGCGGCAAATTTGGCACAGCAATCAGGCGAAGACTTTGGCGAATTGCAACACAAAGTAACTTCCAAAGGCGGCACTACGGCGGCGGCGTTAGCAGTGTTTGAAAACGCTCAAACCGATAAAATAATCCAACAAGCGGTCATCGCTTGCCAAAATCGTTCGATTGAAATGGGCAAAGAAATGGGTTAATTCAATCTTTCAGGCTGCCTGAAAGTGGTAAAATTTTCGCTTTATCAATCATTATTTTGGAGACTGAAAATGGGACTGATTGTGGCAGCGTTTGACGCAATTTCGGGTAACTTGGCTGACCAGTGGTTGGATGTGGTGGAAGCTGCGGATATGCACGAGGGCGTGGTGATGACCAAAGGCGTTTCCGTGCGACGCGGCGAAAAACGCAATAATAATAACAAGGGTTCGTCTGATGTTATCAGCAACGGTTCAATTATTCATGTCAATCAAAATCAATTTATGATGTTGGTCGATGGCGGCAAAATTGTCGATTATTCCGCCGAGCCTGGTTATTATAAAGTCGATAATTCGTCTATGCCCAGTTTGTTTAATGGCGAATTTAAAGATTCCTTAATAGACGCTTGGAATCGTTTTAAGTTTTCAGGCACGCCAAGCCAAAAACAAGAAGTGTATTTTATTAACCTGCAAGAGATTAAAGGCATTAAGTTTGGCACACCTAATCCTTTGAATTATTTTGATAATTTCTACAATGCCGAATTATTTGTGCGTTCGTTTGGTACTTATTCAATTAAGATTACTGACCCTATTAAGTTTTTTCAGGAAGCCTGTCCAAGAAATACATCGCAGGTTCATATTAACGATATTAACGAACAATATCTGTCGGAATTTTTAGAAGCATTGCAAACGGCAATCAATCAAATATCGATTGACGGCATTCGTATTTCGCACCTACCTTCCAAAGGGCGTGAATTGTCGCAATTTATGGCACAAACTTTGGACGATTCGTGGAAAGAAATTCGCGGTATGGAAGTGCTGTCGGTGGGGATTGCCAGCATTTCTTACGATGATGAATCCAAAGAAATCATCAATATGCGTAATAAAGGGTCAGTGCTGACCGACCCTAATATCCGCGAAGGCTATGTGCAAGGCTCAATCGCACGCGGTATGGAAGCCGCAGGCAGTAACGAAGCAGGAGCAGGCACTTCGTTTATGGGTATGGGCATTGGCATGGCGGCAGGCGGTGGCTTTATGGGGCAATCATCGCAAACCAATTTACAACAAATGCAAATGCAGCAACAACAAGCCCAAGCAACGCAACAAGCCACTGCCAACGAATGGCAATGTGCGTGCGGAGCGAAAAACAGCGGCAAATTCTGCGGCTCGTGTGGTACGCAAAAACCTGAAAACAACAAATGTTCTCAATGTGGCACTGTCCTACCCCAAAACGCCAAATTCTGCACCGAATGCGGCACAAAAGTTGCCACCGCAAGCATTTGCGGTAAATGTGGTGCAAGCGTTGTGGTAGGAGCAAAATTCTGCAATGAATGTGGCGAAAAATTAGGGTGATTGGGGGGTTTTCAGGCTGCCTGAAAAGCATATTTAAGGAATTAAACAAAGTGAAACAATTTACATTTATTGATTTATTTGCTGGTATTGGCGGTTTTCATTTAGCCATGGAAGATATAGGCGGTAAATGTGTTTTTTCTTCTGAAATTGATGAATATGCTCGAAAAACTTATGAATATAATTTTAAAGATAAAAATAAGGAATTGTTTGAACAGGGATTATTTAATGATGATATTAGAAAAATAAGTCCTGTTGATTTACCTGATTTTGATGTGTTGTGTGCAGGTTTTCCGTGTCAGCCATTTAGTCAAGCAGGTTATAAAAGAGGATTTAATGATACGCACAAATCGGAGCGAGGTAATTTATTTTTTAATATTGTAGATATTTTAAAATATAAAAGACCCAAAGCATTTTTTTTAGAAAATGTGCGTGGTATTATTAATCATGATAATGGTAGAACATTTCAAACTATTCGTAAAATTATAGAAAACGAATTAGAATACAGTTTTTATTACAAAATAGTTAAAGCTTCTGATTATGGATTGCCACAATTAAGACCACGCACTTTTATGATTGGTTTTCGTGATGACGGATTATTGCGTAATTTTCAATTTCCAGCAAACACGCCTTTAAAATACAATATGTCTGATATTTGGGGTGGAGAATGTGATAGAGAAATTGGTTATACATTGCGAGTGGGCGGACGCGGTTCCAAAATTGGCGATAGAAGAAATTGGGATCATTATTTAGTCAATGGTGAAGTGCGACAAATAATGCCAGAACAAGCCAAAAAAATGCAAGGATTTCCTGATGATTTTGTATTTCCTGTACCTAAATCACAAGCAATGAAACAATTAGGAAATAGTGTTGCGGTTGATGCAATAAAAATATGTGCATCATCTTTAATAAATTATATGAATGAATTAGACAAAAATAATGGAGATAACACGATGAAATCTTCTAAAAATAAAGGTGAATGGACAGAATTATATGTTTTTCTTAAATTATTACATGATAAACAATTAGTTTTGGCTAATTCATCATTAGAAGAAACACAAAAAATTTTTCAAGTTGATAAAGTTACCACATTAAATATACAACAAGATTATTATTTATCTGAAAATGATAATATCATCGTGAAAAATAAACAAACAGGAAAAGAAAAAATTATCAATATATCTGAATTATTAAACAATGATATATTGCAACAATTAGCACTAACAATCAAAAATCAACAAGGAGCAAGTTTTGAAATATCAGAATTTGAATTAATCAGTACACAATTAGGTATTTCATTGATTAAAGGTGGAAATGCAAATCAAAAATCTGATATTGTATTGGATATTCAAAATCAGGATATGAAATATCAAGACAATGGTTTTGGTATCAAATCTTATTTAGGTAATAAGCCCACTTTACTAAATGCTTCTGGTAATACAAATTTCATTTATCAAGTAAAAAATTTGTCGCCAAAATTGTTAGATAAAATCAATGCTATTGATACTCGAACGAAATTAAAGGATAGAATTTCTGCTATCTATGAAAATGACGGTGAATTGTGTTTTGATAGAATAGAACAAACAACAATGGCATATAATTTAGATTTAGTAGATAGTTGTATGCCTAAATTGATTTCTTTAATGTTATTGGAGTTTCATCATAATCGTACAAATAAAATTGATGATAATTTAAATGCGGTATTCAGTAAATATAATAATTTATTTTCTACCGATTTATTAGGATTAAAAATTAAAATTAAAAAACTATTAGTGGCAGTTTTATTAGGTTTTTTTGCAGGTAGCAAATGGGACGGAAAATATTTGGCACAAGGAACGATTGTTGTCAAACAAGACGGAGAACAAGTGGCTTATCATATTACTGATTTGGAAAATTTAGAAAATTATTTATATCAAAATATTCGTTTTGATACGCCATCAACAACAAGACATAGATATGGCTCTTTATTTATTGAAAATGGGCAATTATATTTTAAACTGAATTTACAACTGCGATTTTAATTTTTCAGGCAGCCTGAAATTATGAGTATCACAAACTACAAATGTATTGGCTGTTCTGCCCCCATTTCATTTAATCCCAAAATAGGTGGGTTTAAGTGTGAATATTGCGGCAGGACTTGTACCGAAGACGAATTACAAGCGTTTGTTGAAAAAACCGAAGAAAAATGGGCAGAAAAACACGCCCACGAAACGCACGATGACGGCACAGAAGTTCGCCAATATAATTGTCCGAATTGCGGAGCCGAAGTGGTGTGCGGCGACACCACCACCGCTTCGTTTTGTTATTACTGCCATTCGCCTGTGATTATTGAAAGTCGTTTGCAGGGCAATTTTCGTCCGCATAAAATTATTCCGTTCAAAATCGACCAAAAACAAGCAGTGCAGAAATTTGCCGAATGGACAAGCGATAAAAAATTTCTACCCAAAGATTTTACCGTTTCAAATCAACAACATAACATTATCGGCGTGTATCTGCCCTATTGGGATATTGATATTGACGCAGACATTGATTATCACGCCACCGCAGCAACCGAACACCGCCGCCTGCGTGGCGATCGTGAAGAAATCACCACCGAACGCTATCGTATCGAACGCGGCGGCACTATGCATATGCCTGCCATTCGTTTTTTATCGTTTAACAAAATCAATCAACACTTAATCAACGCCATTAACCCTTTTAATTCGGCTGATGAAACGGCGTTTAACACAGGTTATTTAAGCGGTTTTCAGTCAGAACGCTTTACCTTGCCGCAGGAGACTGCCGAACGCTCTGCCCTGCAACAAGCCACGCAACACGCTCTGTTTCAACTGCGAGCGTCCGCTAATTGCGATCGCATTTTGGACGAACAAGACAACAGCCAATATCGTGTGGCTGATGTGGCATACACCTTACTGCCCGTGTATATTTTGAATTATCACTATCGTGGCGTGGATTACCAATTTGCCGTCAATGGACAGACAGGCGTCGCCGCAGGCGATTTGCCCACCGATACCGTGAAAGTGGGCATTTTCGCCACCATTATTGGCTTGATTGTGCTGATTTTGGCACTTTTGGGAGGATTTTTCTTATGGTAAAAATCATACAAAACACCTTAATCATCGCAGTGATGCTCTTTTCAGGCTGCCTGATTTATGCCCAAGAATGGGTAATCGATAACGCACAAGTTCTTGATTTAGAAATAAAAAATCAAATTGAAGCCAGTTTAAGCCAACTCAACGCCAAAACACGCAGTCATTCTTATATTGTAACCGAACGCACCATCAGGCAGCCTGAAATGGTTGTGGCAGATGATTTATTCGACCAACTCACCCAATACCAATACGGACAAAACATTGAAGGCACGCTGTTACTGGTGGTTACCGATGACGCAATGGGGCAAGGACGGCAAGTGTATCTTTCCACTTCTGGCAACACCACCATTGACCACATTAACGACCGCAAGCGGAATAAACTGTTGAACAAATTTGCTGATGATATGCGTGGGCATAACGACTACAACCTATCGTTAAAAAACTATGTGATTGCCTTGGATAAAGAAATGTCAGCCAGCCCCCTAACCAGTACCGACATTGCAGGCGGCGGCTTGGCTGGCTTATTATCAGGCTTATTGGCATTTTTCCGCACACGCCGCCATTATCGCCTGCCCGAACGCCCTATTCCAGCTGTTTGGAAAAACAACACCATCAGCCAAGTTAATCACACCTACGATGAAATGATTGACAGCCAAACGCGTGTACGCATCATTCCTACGCCCAATTCATTTGGCGGACACGGCGGCGGCTCGCACACACACATAGGCAGCAGCGGCAACCGCCACGGCGGCGGCGGACGAGGATTTTAGTTTTGAATAATATTTTTCAGGCAGCCTGAAACTTCTTGTTAATCATTTGAATACCGCTATTGTTCATTGTAAAATAGCGGTTTTATTTTTTGAATTTCAATACCAAAATGACCACGCCAACTTTTCAGGAAGTGATTTTTTCCTTACAAAATTATTGGGCAAAGCAAGGCTGTGCGGTGATTCAGCCGTTTGATATGGAAGTGGGCGCAGGCACTTCGCACCCTGCGACTTGTTTGCGGGCTTTGGGTCCTGAACCTTGGTTTGCGGCTTATGTTCAGCCGTCTCGCCGTCCAAAAGACGGTCGCTATGGCGATAATCCCAACCGTTTGCAGCATTATTATCAGTTTCAGGTTGCCTTAAAACCTGCACCAGACAACATTCAGGACTTGTATTTAGGCAGCCTGAAAGAGTTGGGCATTGATTTATCGCTGCACGATGTGCGTTTTGTGGAAGACGACTGGGAAAATCCCACACTCGGTGCGTGGGGCTTGGGCTGGGAAGTATGGTTGGACGGTATGGAAGTAACGCAATTTACTTACTTCCAGCAAGTCGGCGGCATTGATTGTTCGCCCGTTTTGGGTGAAATTACTTACGGCGTTGAACGCTTGGCGATGTATTTGCAAGGCGTTGAAAATGTTTATGATTTGCTTTGGACAAAAACGCCTGACGGCAGATTTTTAACCTATGGCGATGTGTATCATCAAAATGAAGTGGAGCAGTCTGCGTATAATTTTGAATATTCGGACGCGGATTGGTTGTTAGAGCAGTTTAATCACTTTGAAAACCAAGCACAGCGGCTGTTGGCATTGGAAGACGCAACGCTTGCCTTGCCTGCGTATGAATTGGTGCTAAAAGCGGGGCATACCTTTAATTTATTGGACGCTCGCGGTGCCATTTCGGTTACGGAACGCGCGGCGTATATCGGCCGCATTCGTGCGTTAAGTCGGCAAGCGGCACAAAAATTTGTCGAAAGCCGTGAGAAATTGGGGTATCCGTTGTTGAAAAAGGCTGCCTGAATAATGTTTCGTCATTCTGTTATTTCAGAATGACGAATTGTTTTTTTAACTTCGCTCTACTTCGTTTCAGGCTGCCTGAAAACTTAAAAAAGGCAAAAAAATGAAAAAGTTATACACTACCCTACTCTATTTATTATGCGTAACGCCAGCAGTGGCTTTGGACGCACAAGATGAAGGTTATTTTGTGCTGAAAAATGTGAAAACAGGTGAAACGGCAACCACGATGCACTTTACGCAAAAAAATGGGCAGTGGTTAATGGACGGCAAATTATCGCATGAAACTGAATTTAAGCCTGTGTGTGGCTATTCGGGCGATTGTCGTTTGCAAGACGCAACAGAACAACAAGTGGCTGAATACAAAAAACTTTTTCCAGCAGAAGTGGCTCAACAATTAGATATAAAAAACACGCCAACGCAATGTATTGTGAATATTGCGTTTGCTTTTTGTCGTATGGAAAAAAATGGCAATCGAGCGTATTTTTGGGTTGCTCCGCTGTATGATAAACAAAAGAAACCGCTGGCTATTCCTTTGTATAAACAATAGGATAGTTGTTTTCACAGGCTACCTGAAATGGGTAGTCTGCCTGAAAGACTTTGATTAACTTATCTTGAAAGAACAAAAATGGACTTCAAAAAACTGACTGACTTAAATGTCGCTGGCAAAACCGTGTTAATCCGTGTGGATATGAATGTGCCGATGAAAGACGGTAAGGTTGCGGACGATACACGCATTCGTGCGTCAATGCCTACGATTGAATACTGTTTGAACAACGGTGCGGCGGTGATTGCGATGACGCACTTGGGTCGCCCCACAGAAGGCGAATTTCACCCCGAAGATGATATTACGCCGATTGCCGAATATGTCGGTCAGTTATTAGGTAAAAAAGTGTCTGTTATCAATGACATATCTCACCGCCCTGCCCTTGCCGCTGGCGAGATAGCAATGTTGCAAAATGTTCGCATTAACAAGGGTGAGAAGAAAAATGTTGATGAATTAGGCAAACAATATGCCGCATTAGGCGATATTTTCGTGTGCGATGCGTTTGGTACGGCTCACCGAGCCCAAGCATCAACGCACGCTGTGGCGAAGTTTGCACCTGTCGCTTGTGCAGGTTTATTGTTGGCAGAAGAATTGGACGCATTAGCACAGGCTTTGGAAAACCCCAAACGCCCAATGATTGCGATTGTCGGCGGTAGCAAAGTTTCCACCAAACTCACCGTTTTAGAAACGCTGGCAGATAAAGTTGATGGCTTGATTGTCGGCGGTGGCATTGCCAACACATTCTTGGCAGCCAAAGGGTTTAATGTCGGCAAATCGTTGGCAGAACACGATTTAGTGGCAGACGCTCGCCGCATTATCGACAAAATCGAAGCCAAAGGCGGACAAGTGCCGTTGCCAGTCGATGTGATTGTCGCCAATGAATTTAGCGAAACCGCCACAGCCACAGCCAAAAAAATCAGCGAAGTGGCAAGCGATGATATGATTTTGGACATCGGCGAACAATCTTCTGCCGTGTTGAACGACATTTTGCAAAATGCAGGCACCATCGTGTGGAACGGCCCTGTGGGCGTGTTTGAATTTGATCAATTTGCAAACGGAACAAAAGCCTTGTCCAACGCCATTGCCAACTCAAACGCTTTCTCAATCGCAGGTGGCGGCGACACATTAGCCGCAGTTGCCAAGTTTGGCGTTACCGACAAAATCAACTATGTCAGCACAGGCGGCGGTGCGTTCTTGGAATTTTTAGAAGGCAAAGCCTTACCTGCCGTAGCAATTTTAGAAGAGCGGTTTCAAGACTAATGATAAGCAGGGGGTTGAACCCTTATTCAATCCCCCTATTGCGATGTTCATAAAAGGCTGCCTGAAAGGCGTTAAACTCTTTATTTTCAATCGCTTGGCGTATTTCTGCCATTAGGGTTTGGTAATAATGCAAATTGTGAATGGTGTTTAGTTGCGAACCCAAAATTTCGCCTACGCGGTGTAAATGGTGCAAATAGGCTCGCGAAAAGTGTTGGCAGGTGTAGCAAGTACAGGTTTCGTCCAACGGTTTGTCGTCCATTTTATAGCGAGCATTTTTAATTTTTATATCGCCAAAGCATGTGAAAAGCCAACCGTTGCGAGCGTTGCGTGTGGGCATGACGCAATCGAACATATCAATGCCACAAGATACACCAAACACCAAATCTTCGGGCGTGCCAACGCCCATTAAATAATGCGGTTTGTTGTTAGGCAAAATTGGGGCTAAACTTCGCAAAATGCGTTGCATTTCGGGTTTGGGTTCGCCCACCGACAAACCGCCCACGGCAATACCGTCAAAGCCGATTTCTAATAAACCTGCTAATGATTTTTGGCGTAAATCTTCGAATAAGGCACCCTGAACAATGCCAAACAAGGCATTGGGATTATTCAAGCGTTCAAATTCGTTTTTAGAACGCATAGCCCAACGCAGGCTTAATTCCAGCGATTTATCTGCGGTTTGTTTGTCGGAATTGCCGTCAGGGCATTCGTCCAACTGCATCACAATATCGGAATTTAAAACCGTTTGAATTTGCATAGAAATTTCGGGCGATAAAAACAATTTTTCGCCATTCAAAGGGCTTTTAAATGTGCAACCGTCTTCGGTGAGTTTTCGCATATTCGCCAAAGAAAACACTTGAAAACCGCCTGAATCCGTCAAAATCGGTTTATCCCAGCCAATAAAATCGTGCAATCCGCCAAAGTGGCTGATGACATCGTTGCCAGGTCGCAACCACAGGTGAAAAGTATTGCCCAAAATAATTTGTGCGTTAATTTCATTCAAATTTTTAGGCGACATCGCTTTGACTGAACCATAAGTACCCACAGGCATAAACACAGGCGTTTCGACTGTGCCGTGATTAAGTTTCAGGCTGCCTCGCCGTGCAAAACCGTCTTGTTGTCGTAAAGAAAATTCAAGCATTGTTGATTGTGTGTCATAAAAAAAACGATATTTTAAATATTTTTCAGGCTGCCTGAATATTTTTTCTTATAATTTGCATTTTAATCACAAGGAAAAGACAAAAATGATTTACGATTCATTAGACCATTTACGCGATTACTTGCCCTTAATGCCACAATTAGAAACGGTTTTAAGCATTTTAAATCAGGCGGATTTTGCAGACAAAATGATTGGGCGTTACGAAACCAATAATCCTGCTGTGCGATTTAATATTGATGAATACGAAACCGTATTATCGCCCAAGGATTTTGAATTTCATCGAAAATATGCCGATGTGCAAATTGTGTTGCAAGGGCAAGAAATTCATCATATTGCACCGCGTGATGATATTGCTTGTGTTCAAGATTTTGATGAAGAAAAAGACATTGCCTTTTTTGATAGTCTGCCGATGGCGGAATATGTACTTGAAAAAGGATACTTTTGCATTTATTTTCCCAATGAACCGCACCGCAGTCAGTTGGCAGTAGATGATCGAGATCAAGTGAAAAAAGTGGTGTTTAAAATTCGCATAAATTGAGGTATGAAGATGAACAAACCGTCTATTTTTTGGCCATTGGCATTGATTATTGTCGGAGCATTGTGGTTTTTGCGTGCCACCGATATTCTGCCACCGTCTTATATTATCTTGGCGATTGCCCTGTGCGTGGCTGGTGTTGCCGTGCTGATTTTTGACGGCATTAACAAACAATCGATTGTGGCAGGCCCTTTGCTGATTTACTGCGGCATTGCAGTGTATTTGTTTTACCGTGATTTACTGAATTTATCACCGTTAATCGCATTAGGAATGGTGGTGTCTGGCGTGTTAATGCTGTTGTCTCGTAGCGATTTAATACCAGATAAACTCAATCCCCCTGCCAAAAATTCGCAGTTGTAGTTTTTTCAGGCAGCCTGAAAATATGTTGAATGGTGTGGGTAATAAGTTGCTCACACTAACCTTTCTTCAACGCTTCTGCCTTGCTTTCTAATTCTGTCCAGCGGTTGATTTTTTCTTCTAAAATCTGCTCGATTTGGGCGATTTCTTCCTGCATTTGTAAAGCTTTTTGGTAATCGGTTTTAAATAAACTGCCGTCTGCTAATTGTTGTTGTAAATCAGTAACTTGTTGTTCTAATTTATCTATTTCATCAGGCAGTGCGTCTAATTCCCTTTGTTCGCTAAAAGATAATTTATCCGTTTTGCGTTTGGGGCGAGTATCATTTGCAACAGCCACTTTTTCAGGCTGCCTGAAATCGTTTTGTGTGGCTAATTCGCGTTTGCGTGCGGCTTGGTAATCTTCAAAACCGCCAATATATTCTTTCAGGTTGCCATCGCCCAAAAATACCACCGATGAAGTGATGACGCTGTCCAAAAAACGGCGGTCGTGGCTCACCAAAAACACTGTGCCGTCATATTCTTGCAAAAAGTTTTCCAACACTTCAATGGTGTCAATGTCTAAATCGTTGGTGGGTTCGTCCAACACCAAAATGTTGGCTGCTTGGGTAAATAATTTTGCCAACAACAAACGGTTGCGTTCGCCGCCAGATAAGGACGATACAGGCGATTGCAAGCGTTGCGGTTCAAATAAAAAATCACCTAAATAAGACGCAACATGGCGTTTTTTGCCTGAAATTTCCACAAAATCATTGCCCTGTCCTATGGTGCGAAACACGGTTTCGTTGTCATCTAATGTGCTTCGCATTTGGTCAAAATATGCTACCTGATTGCGTAAGCCCAATCGCACACGCCCCACTTGTGGCGACAATTCGCCCAACACCAAACGCAAAAACGAGGTTTTGCCTACACCATTTTTGCCGATTAAACCGATTTTATCGCCGCGTTGAAAAACCGCCGAAAAATTGTTGATAATTATTTGATTTTCATAAGAAAAAGACACACTTTCCAACTCTGCTACAATTTTTCCGCCTGCGTCTTTTTTGTCTAATTTTAAGACAATATTACCTTGTCGCTCACGGCGTGCCGCACGCTCTATTCGTAGTTCTTCCAAGCGTTTCACCCTGCCCTGATTGCGTGTGCGTCGTGCTTCAATGCCCCGCCGAATCCACGCTTCTTCTTGGGCGTGAAATTTATCAAACAGGCGATTATGCGTTTCTTCCGCCGCCAATTCTTCTTCCTTACGCTTTGAATAATAAGAAAAATTGCCATCATAAACTTTCAGACTGCCTCTGTCTAATTCCGCAATCTTGGTGGTTACGCTGTCCAAAAATTGACGGTCGTGCGTAATCACAATCAGGCTGCCTGAAAAGTTGTTAAGCATTTGTTCTAATTCAAAAATTGCGTCAATATCCAAATGATTGGTGGGTTCGTCCAACAACAAAATATCAGGTTCTTGAAGAAATGCCTGTGCCAATGCCGTGCGTTTTTTCTGACCGCCTGACAGCGTTTTTATCAACGCATTTTCAGGCAACCTGAACTCACTTAACACTTTGCTAATCATTGCATCTTTTGCCCAACCGCCTGATAAATCAATTTTATCGGTAAGTTGTTGAAATTGTTTTAATAAATTTTCATTATGTGGATTTTCTGCCAATTCCTGACTTATTTTGTGATACAAACGCAAATCGTTTTGAATGTCGCCCAAGCCACTGCTGACAATATCAAACACAGAAGCACACTCATCAAACGCCGATTCTTGTGGTACAAACACCGTTTTCAAGCCGTTTTGAATGCTGATTTTACCGTCATCCGCAGGTGTTTTGCCTGCAATAATTTTCAACAAAGACGACTTCCCAGCCCCATTGCGACCCACAATGCCGATTTTATCGCCAGCGTCTATATTCAAAAAAACACCGTCCAATAAAGCATGGTGTCCTACGGCAAAATGTAAATTTTCAATGCTTAAAATGCTCATTTAATTGTCCAAAAATAGGTGTGTAATAGGGTTTCAGGCTGCCTGAAAGTTTTCAATTTTAAGATTGGACATTTTAGCGTATTTTATTGTGATTATTCGATATGTTGTAAGCCGTTGTGAAGAGATTGAGTGAAGAAAAATTATTGACTATTTTGCACAACTATTGACAAAAAATAATTACTTGTTACAATGGTCGCCATTTTAACAAAAAATCAAGGAGTTCTCATTATGAGCAGAAACTTTATTTTATTTGCAACCAGCAATGATATTGTGGCAGAAATTCGCAAAACAGTGAGCAATGTAGGATATTGCATTGTTCGTGGTCTTAATTTGGGCAACTTTGGGGAAACAGAAAGAAATCAAAAGTTGTTTGACTTTCTTTCTCAATTAGGTAAATTAACCAATCATAAAAATGACGATGAATTGAAATCCACATTTTGGGATATTAAATATCGTGGTGATGACTATGCGTCTAACAACGACATTACTTTTTCAGAAGATGTTGGCGAATGCCCACTTCATAGTGATTCATCTTTCAGTGAAAATCCTGAACAGTACTTGGTAATGTATGTTGTGAAAACTGCAAATGATGGTGGAAATTCTTTATTTCTTAAATCATCGGATATTGTCAAGGAACTGTCAAAAACAGATATTGGTAGTCAGTACTTGCATATTTTGACAAATAATCAATATCCATTTAAAACACCAAAGTCATTTGATGATAAACAGGGTGTTATATGGGGAAATATTTTATCCGCAAATACGCCAATGATTAGATTTAGAGATGATTGTCTCTACAAAGGAATTTCAGAAAATCAAGAGAAAGTAACACAAGAAATGCTTGATGCTCTTGATTATTTAGTCAATTTGATTAAAAACTCTAATGATATACAAGAGTTTTCTGCACAAGATGATGATTTAATCATTGTTGATAATGCCAATGGCTTACACGCCCGAACGGATTATACGGATAAGTCCAGACATTATATTAGAGCAAGAATTAGTATTTAAAAACTCTTGCAAAATTCAATTTTTAAACGCACAACATAAAGGCGGACTTTTTTAAGTCTGCCGATATGTCTAATAAAGTACTCTATGCAAGGAATAATCCTATCTATTGTTTTTATTATTGCGTCCATACTACACGGCATTGCGGGTATGGCATTTCCTATGTTGGCAACCACTTCGCTCACATTTATTATGCCTTTATCCAAAGTGGTTGCATTAGTGGCACTGCCAAGTTTGCTAATGAGTTTATTGGTGCTGTGTAGCCATAATCAAAAACGAATTGGGCAAGAAATTATTGATTATCTTAAAACCTATAAACTATTGGCAATCAGCAGTGTTATTGGCAGTATTTTGGGGGTCAAACTATTGCTTATATTACCCATATCTTGGGTATATTTGCTTATGGCAAGTGTTACTTTATATTATTCAATCAATGGCTTATTGAATATCTATGGCAAAGCCAAAAGCATTAAGATAAAGGCTAATAATAACAATATGATTTTATTTGGATTATTAGCAGGTATTATTGGCGGTGCCACTAATGCCATGTCGCCTATTTTGTTAATGTATTTATTTAGTGAAAGCGATGATAAAAATCGCATTACCAAAGCCAGTAATTTATGTTTTTTATTAGCCAAAATGGTGCAAATTTATATGTTGAGAAATCAATATTTATTGTTAGAAAAAAGCGAATATGGCTTAATATTTTTGCTCACCGTATTTTCAATTATCGGTTTATATATTGGGATATGGTTGCGAAATAAAATCAGCACCCGATTTTTCAAAATACTCAATTTTGCTATATTGTTAATATTGGCGGTAAAAATTGGCTATTCGGGATTGTTGAAATTTTAATCTGCCAAGCCTAAAAAACAATTACTTATTGAATTGCTTATGTTTTTTCTCCTGAATATGCCGTTTAACGCTAATTATTGCGTCTCGACCTGAATAATCCAAAGATACGGTATAATCGTACCTTACTGTTTTATCTTTAATTCTTGCCCAATACGGTGATTTATATTTATCTTCAATAATAAATCCACATTGATAAGTGCATTTCTTTATTTTTTCATTACAATTCATACCACTATCAAGTGCCGCTTGTTTGAACTCTTTACTTGAATAATATTTTGATTTAATTTTTCCTTTAATTAAATCGTGCAATGCTTGTTCGTCAATATGTGGAAATTGCTCGCTTAAAATTTGGCACATTTCATTATTTGCCATATTGGCAGTATTCACATTTTCTTTTTGGTAATACACCACACAAGACGATAAACTCACCGCCACAAACAATGCCCAAAACACTTTCATCGCAAACTCCTGTATGACAAACAAGTACAATCATACCGCAAAGCAGTTCAGGCTGCCTAAAAATTCCCACAATCACACGCCGTAAAAATGCGATAATTCACCCTATTCAGGCTGCCTGAAATTCAACTTCAAGGAAATCGCACAATGGCTAATCTTTTATACGGTCGCAATATTATTTCGATTGCCGAATTTTCTCGTCAAGATTTGGAGTTAGTGGTTAATACCGCTTTGAAATTAAAGAATAATCCGCAAAAAAATCTGTTGGACGGCAAATTGATTGCGTCCTGTTTTTTTGAACCTTCCACCCGCACGCGTCAGTCGTTTGAAACCGCCATTCAACGCTTGGGCGGTCGCGTCATCGGCTTTTCAGACGCAGCGAACACCAGTGTTAAAAAAGGCGAAACGCTGGCGGATACCGCTCGTATTTTAAGTTCTTACGCCGATGCGATTGTAATGCGACACCACAAAGACGGTGCAGCACGCTTGGTAAGCGAGTTTTCCGCCGTGCCAATTATCAACGCAGGAGACGGCACCAACCAACACCCATCGCAAACTTTGCTGGATTTGGTTACCATTTTTGAAACGCAAGGACGATTAGATAATCTCAAAATCGCTATGGCAGGCGATTTGAAATACGGCAGAACCGTGCATTCTTTGGCTCAAGCGATGAAGCATTTTGCGTGTGAATTTTATTTCGTCTCGCCGCCGTCTTTGGCAATGCCTGACTATATTTGCGAAGAGTTGGACGAAGCAGGCATTCAATACCACATTCTGCCGACTTTGGAAGAAGCCGTGCAAATGGTGGATATTCTTTATATGACACGCGTGCAACGCGAACGCTTTGATGAGCAGGAATTTTTGAAAATTCAAGGCAAATTCAATTTAACTTGCGAAACGCTGAAAAACGCCAAAAGCAGCCTAAAAGTGTTGCACCCCTTGCCACGCATTGACGAAATCGCTGCCGAAGTTGATGATACGCCGTTTGCGTATTATTTTGAACAAGCCAAAAACGGCGTTTTTGCACGCCAAGCCATTTTGTCATTAGTTTTGAACGAAAATATTTAAGGGAGCAAAAAAATGGACAACACCACCATGACCGTGGAAGCGATTGAAAACGGCACCGTTATCGACCATATCCCTGCTGGGCTTGGCTTGGCAATTTTACGCCATTTCAAATTAGACGAAAGCGGCAACCGCATTACGGTGGGCTTTAATCTAAAAGGCAAACGCGGCAATAAGGACTTGATTAAAATACAAAATATTCGTTTTGATGAAGCGGAAGCCGCCCAAATCGCCCTATTTGCACCGACTGCCACAGTGAATGTGATTGAAAACTTTGAAGTGGCACAAAAAATCAAACCAAGGCTGCCTGAAAAGGTCGAAGGCATTTTCGCCTGCCCCAACGATAACTGTGCGTCTCACAATGAACCTGTGGTCGGCACTTTCACCGTCAAATCAGCACACGGCGAACCACGCCTAAAATGCTTTTTCTGCGAAAAAAGTTATCCAATTTCTTGGGTGGTGGAAAAAAATAAATAAGTTTCAGGCTGCCTGAATTTGGAGATAAAATGAATAGCGTTCTCTTTCCACAACAACTCATTGAAATAAAAGATTTTTTACAACAGCAAAATCTTTTATTAAGCCAAACCACGCGTGATGGGCGAGTTAATTCGGCTTTTAATGAAGATGAAATTGTGGCATTGATTGATCAGCATTTTGCTATTCACCGTCCAAAAATTCGCGACTGGTTTGATTTTGCTTTTGAAAATAATGGCATTTTTTATCCGGTGAATATTAAAGTCAGCACCACTGAAACCGCTGATAATTTAAATTGCAAATTAGGTATTTATTATGCTTTGACAGGGAAAATACCCGATTTCAAAAATGGTATTTCTTGGGATAAGTATTTTAAAAAATTAAAAGAAAATATTTGTGAAAACAATCAAGATTATTATTTTTTAATTGTTAATAAAGATAATACCCAAGATATTTTTCTATCATCATTAAAAACCATTACTCAATTAGTGCCGAATGGTAATAATTTACCCTTTCAAGCATGTTGGAATGATAATAGAAATCCGATAAATAGAAATTACCAACAAGCACAAAAATTTATATTATCTATTTTTGGACAATCATTAAAATTAAGAGCCAACGCTTATTTATCATTTAAGGAATACTTTGCCGAATATGTATGATTTATTTTGTGAACAAGATAATTCAGGCTGCCTGAACAATAATGATATATTAAATGTGTCTGAATTAGGGCAAGTTTTTACACCACAAACCATTGTGGCAGATATGTTATCGTTACGCAAAAATTTTGGCACGGTATTGGAGCCGTCTTGTGGTGATGGGGCTTTTATTAAAAATTTAGATAATGTGATTGGTATTGAAATTGATAAAAAATTCCAACAAAATAATATATTAAATATCGATTTTTTTGATTATTCATTAGATAACACATTTGATACCATTATTGGCAATCCGCCTTATGTGCGTTATCAAGATATTTTAATATCAACCAAATCCAAAATTACACCTTATTCATCATTATTTGACAAACGCAGTAATTTATATTTATTTTTTATTTATAAATCTATTTTACATTTGAATAATGGTGGTGAATTGATTTTTATTACACCAAGAGATTTTTTAAAATCAACTTCTGCCATTAAATTAAATGAATTTATTTATCAAAACGGCACAATTACTGATTTTATTGACTTGGGCGATATGAAAATATTTCAAGACGCACAACCGAATTGTGCCATTTGGCGTTTTGAAAAAAATAATTTCAAACGCAACACAAATATTATTAAAGAATTTTCTTGTGTTAATGGACAATTATTATTTACCGATAATCAATACAAGATTAAATTTAGCGATTTATTTTTTGTTAAAGTCGGAGCGGTGAGCGGTTGTGATGAAATTTTTGTCAATGAAGAATTTGGCAATTTAGATTTTGTTTATTCCAAAACTGCACAAACAGGCAAAACACGCAAAATGATTTATAATCAAAATATTCCATATTTAATGCAATTTAAGGATAAACTCATTAACAGAAAAATTAGAAATTTTAATCAAACAAATTGGTATTGTTGGGGACGAGATTATTATAAAAGCGACTTGCCACGCATTTATGTCAATACCAAAACACGCAATAAAAAACCATTCTTTACGCATTCTTGTACAAATTATGACGGTTCAGTATTGGCAATATTTCCGAAATTTAATTGTAATAGTCAGATAATTAACGATATTGTTGATAAATTAAATAGTGTACACTGGCAAGAATTAGGATTTATTTGTGATGGCAGATTTTTATTCTCACAAAAAAGTTTAGAAAATTGTGTATTACCCAAACAATTTAATCAATTTTTATCATTAAATAACTTTCAGGCAGCCTGAAAAAAGGAAAAAACAATGTCTATTCGTCAGTTAATTTTAGATACCGAAACCACAGGTTTATATGCCAAATCGGGCGATCGTTTGGTGGAGTTTGCCGCTTTGGAAATGATTGATCGCCGCATTACTGGCTCGAATTTGCATATTTACATTAACCCTGAATGCGAAGTGCCAGAAGAAGTGGTTAAAGTGCATGGTTTGGATAACGCCTTTTTGGCAGATAAGCCAACCTTTGCCCAAGTGGGGCAAAAAATCGCCGATTATATGCAAGGAGCAGAATTGATTATTCACAACGCCCCCTTTGATGTGGGCTTTTTGAATATGGAATTTAGCCGTATGGGGCTGCCTGAAATTGCTGAATTAAATTGCCAAGTAACCGACACTTTGGTCATGGCAAAACAACGCTTTCCAGGGCAAAAAAATTCATTAGACGCTTTGTGCAATCGCTTTAAAATTGACCGCAGCAAACGCGTTTTTCACGGAGCCTTAATCGACTGCGAACTGTTGGGCGAAGTGTATTTAGCAATGACGCGAGAGCAATACGGCTTGGACATTACCGCAGACAAAGAAGAACCAACCGTGGGTCAAATTCAAACCGTCCAAACTGATTTTATCCTGCCACAAAATTTAAAAGTCTTGCATGCCAACACAGACGAAGAAACCGCCCACAACGCCTATTTAGACAATATGGCAAAACAAAACGGTGGCAAGTGTTTGTTTCGTGAAGAATAATTTTTTCAGGCTGCCTGAACGCAGATAATTTCGGTTACAATAAACCCTTTATCGCAACACGAGAAGAATATGTCGTTTTTGAGAATTGGAATGCTGATTAGTCTTTTTGCCTTATCTGCCTGCGGTTTTCATCTGCGTGGTATGGGCGAAATCGATAGACCTTTGCCGTATCAATCTTGGCAAATCAGCCAAACACAAGAATTGGAAGAGTATCTGCACGATGAACTCAAACGCCACAGTGTAGAAGTGGCACATTCAAACAAGGCAAGCCATGCGGCAGAAATTTTGCTCATTCAAATGGAAAAAAATCGTGATGTGGGTTCGCTGTCTCGTATTGGCACGGTGTCGGAGTATATTTTCTCGTTGAAAGTGGGCGTGGAAGTAAAACTGCATGGCAATCAAATAGGCAAGCCGATTTTTGTGAGCCTGCAACGCAGACAATCTTATTCCGATAACGATTTATTCGGCAAACAATTAGAAGAAGAAGCCCTGTGGCAAGATATGTATCAAGACGCAGCAGTGCAAATTGTGCGACAACTGCCTTATCTTAACGATAACAATTAAGGTGTTGATAATGTTTGATTTATCTAAACCCTTATCATCTTTATATCTCATTTATGGCGATGAAGATTTACTACGCTTTGAAGCCTTGGACGCTTTGCGACAAGCCGCAAATGCACAGCAATTTTCTATGCGTGAAGCGTTTTATGTCGATAATAAAACCGACTGGTCAGAAATTTTATCCGCAGTAGAAAGTCAAGGTTTATTTTCAGATAAAAAATTATTGGAAATTCATATACCTACGGGAAAACCAGGAATAACAGGTGGCAATGCTTTAATTGATTTGGTGGGTAAATTAAATGACGATACCACCGTGGTGATTTTTCTTCCCAAAATGGATAAAACGCAGACCAAAAGTAAATGGTTTGCCACCCTTGCCAAAGCCGCACAAGTATTTGAAGCCAAAGCCGTTTTGGCAAATGATTTGCCCCATTGGATTAAAAATCGTTTATCGCAATACCATTTGAATATTGAAGAAGACGCTTTATTGTTGTTTGCCGAACGCGTTGAAGGCAATTTAATGGCAGCCAAACAAGAAATTGAAAAATTGGCGTTACTGCACGATAAAGGAGCGACTGTTTCGTTGGCAGACGCACAAAATGCGGTTGCCAATGTGGCACGATTTGATGTTTTTCAACTGTCGAATGCGTGGCTATCAGGCGATGTGGCACGCGTGGTGCGATTGATAGACGCACTACAAGCAGAAGGCGAAGAACCCATTTTATTGCTGTGGTCGGTTTCCGAAGATATTCGCACCCTACTTCGCTTGCATGCCGCCTTGCGACAAGGGCAAAGCATTATGCAGGTGCGTAATCCTTTGCGATTGTGGGGCGACAAACAAACACTTGCCCCACAAGCCTTAAAACGCATTGGCGTTCGCCGTTTAATGAATGCCCTGCAAACTTGTGCCTTGGCAGATCAACAAATTAAAGGGGTGGCAAGCGGCAAAGCGTGGGAAACCGTGCGTTCTTTATTACTTGAATTAGCAGGGAAATCACGCATTCAGGCTGCCTGAAACGATTTCTTTCACCAAAAAAAAACCTTTCAGGCTGCCTGAAAGGTTTTTATTCATCAATTACATAGGCGTTTGTTGCAATTTAGCAATGCGATTTTCTAATGACGGGTGTGTCGAAAATAAAGAGTCTTTTCCGCCTGAAATGCCCATAGCATTCACGGATTGCGGCAAGGGATCAACTTCTTGTCCGTGCATTTGTTGCAAGCGGCGAAGTGCGGCAATCATTTTGCCTGAACCCACATATTTAGCAGAACCTGAGTCTGCACGGTATTCACGCATGCGTGAGAACCACATCACCACCACGCTGGCTAATAAGCCAAACACGATTTGCAACACGACATTGCATACAAGGAAAACAAGTGTTTGCATATTTTCTTTGACTTGTGCAGCGGCAATTTGTGCCACAATGCGTGAGAAGAAAAACACAAAAGTATTCACCACGCCTTGAATCAGCGTCATCGTTACCATATCGCCGTTGCCAATGTGTGCCATTTCGTGTCCCAAAACGCCCTCCACTTCGTCTTTGGTCATACCTTGCATTAAGCCAGTGGAAACCGCAATTAAAGACGCATTTTTTCTGGCACCTGTGGCAAAAGCATTTGGATCAGGCGAATCGTAAATCGCCACTTGTGGGGTTTTTAAGTTCCATTGCATAGCCAAGCGTTCGACTGTGGATAATAACCACGCTTCTTCTTGATTGGTAGGCTGTTCAATCACGCGTCCGCCCACTGAACGCAACGCCATAGTTTTGGATAACAGAAGCGAAATAAACGAACCAAAAAAACCATACACCGCAGAAAACACCAACAAACCCACCATAGTGTTGGGATTGGTGTTAATGCCAAAGGCACTCAATATCGCCAAAATAATGGAAATCATCACCATCACGGCAATGTTGGTGAGAATAAATAAGAAAATGCGTTTTAACATTGGGGTGCTACCTCCTTTAAGACAAATTCAAGGGTGAAAGATAAGGCTTATTAAGCGATTTTTCAAGGTTTTTTTGCGTTTCAGGCAGCCTGAAAAAAACACGCCGTATTTTTTATACAGCGTGTTTAAGGGATTAACCAACTGATTACAATCGCATTTTAATGGCGTTTTCTTTGCTGACCATCACAGGCATCACATTGATGACTCGCGTATCTTTAAAGTGATATTTACCTAGCAAATTGTCGTCAGGTTCTTTACCGCGTGCTAAATTTTCTGCCACTTGATAAGTTAAAGCGCCCATGGTTGGTGAATCAGGCAAAATACTGCCCACCATATCACCGTCTAAAATGGCTTGCACGCCCTCTTTGCTGGCGTTAATGCCAAAAATGGGAATTAACGCTTTTTTGGCTTCTTTTAAGGCATCAACCGCACCCAATGCCAACTCATCAGAATTTGCCACCAACACTTCCACCTGATCCATTTTGCCTGATTTAATCCATTTTGCCACGGTTGCTTTGGCATCTTCGCGTTTCCAAGAAGTATGTGCCGATAAAACAATCTCGGCATTGTTTAATTCGTCATCACGGCGAATAGCATTTAAGGCATTATCACTGCGTGTTTTCGCTTGTGTGGCTTCTTGCGGACCACGCAACACGGCAAACGACATTTTTTTGTCTTCATTTTTATCCCATGCAGGATTCTTTTTCCATTGTTCCACCACCATTCTGCCTTGTTGCATACCCAAAACATTCGGCGAAACCGTAATGGAATATAAATTATTAAACTGCGAAAACAGTTTTTGTGGCACAGCACGCCGTCCTGCCACAATCACCACTTTTTTCTTTTCGGCGTATTCAATGATTTTGATCTGATTATCTGCCGCTTCACGATCAGAAACGAACACTACAATCACCGATTTTGCCCCCTTATCAATCAATTGTTTGACTTGATTCAATTGCATATCAGGATTGTCTTTGGTTTGATTTTCGTTAGCAGTTAAAGAAAGCATTTTACCGCCTTGTTTCTGCACTTCTTCTTCCACTGCCGTTACATATTGATCAATGGTTGCCACCAAACCTTTTTCACAACAATTTGCCAAACCAATGGTTGGTTTGCCACCCAATGACATATTATTTTGACGCTTGCTTGTGGTGTTTTGTTGTTGTGGCTCGCAAGCCGTAGTCAATAAAAGACTGCCAAACAAACAAGCCAACCATATTGACGGTGTTTTTTTCATTTGTTATTTCCCTCATAAAAAATAATCTGCTGGCGGATTATGCTATTTCTATTCATTGATGGCTGTGATTTAAATCAGATAATACAAAAATGTTAATTATTTTCAGAATACTTGAAAAAAATATTTTGCCAAAAAAACCAAGCGTGTTTTCAGGCAGCCTGAACACTGTGAAATAGAGTAAAATAACCCCCTTTATATTTTTTCAGGCTGCCTGAATAGGTTTTTTTATGATGACAAACGAAGAATTTGCGGACAATCATTTTATTCGCACCATTATTGAAGATGATTTAAAAAACGGTAAATATCAAAGCATTATCACGCGTTTTCCGCCAGAACCAAACGGTTATTTGCACATTGGACACGCCAAAAGCATTTGTTTGAATTTTGGTTTAGCCCATATTTATGGCGGTCGCTGCAATTTGCGTTTTGACGACACCAACCCTGAAAAAGAATCGGACGAATATGTGCGTTCGATTAAGGAAGATGTGGCGTGGCTTGGTTTTCAATGGCATGAAGAGCATTTTGCGTCTGATTATTTCGATATGCTGTATCAATTTGCCGAAGAGTTAATCCAAGCAGGCAAAGCCTATGTCGATGAATTGACGGCGGACGAAATGCGTGATTATCGTGGCACGCTCACCCAAGCAGGTAAGGAAAGCCCGTACCGCAATCGCTCTGTGGCAGAAAATTTGGATTTATTTCGCAGAATGAAATCAGGCGAATTTCCTGACGGTAGCAAAACCCTGCGGCTAAAAATTGATATGGCATCAGGCAACCTGAATTTACGCGACCCTGTGATTTACCGCATTCGCCGTGTTCATCATCACCGCACTGGCGATAAATGGTGCATTTATCCGATGTATGATTACACGCACGCTTTGTCGGACGCGATTGAACACATTACGCATTCAATTTGTACGCTTGAATTTGAAGCCCACCGTCCGCTGTATGACTGGGTGGTGGAAAATGTTGCCGCTCCAAGTCGCCCACATCAATATGAATTTTCGCGGCTGGAATTGCTGTATTCCATTACTTCAAAACGCAAATTAAATCAATTAGTTACGCAAAAAATTGTATCAGGTTGGGACGACCCACGCATGCCCACCATTTCAGGTATGCGGCGGCGTGGTTATACGCCTGCGGGCTTACGGCTGTTTGCCAAACGCGTGGGCGTTTCCAAAAGCGAAAATGTGGTGGATATGGAAGTTTTAGAAGGGGCAATTCGTGAAGATTTGCAAACCACTGCTCCACGCCTAATGGCAGTGTTAAAGCCGTTAGCCGTTGAAATTACCAACTACCAAGACGGCAAAATTCAAGGAAAATCAGCCCCTTATCACCCTGAAAACGCCGCATTTGGCGAGCGAGAACTGAAACTGTCGCCCACCATTTATATTGAACAAGACGATTTTGCAGAAATACCGCCCAAAGGTTTCAAACGCTTAACAGTTGGCGGCGAGGTGCGTTTGCGTCATTCTTATATTATTAAATGTAATGAAGTGGCGAAAGACGAAAACGGTAATATTATCAAATTGTTATGCACGGTTGATTTCGACACTTTGGGCAAAAACCCCGAAGACCGCAAAGTCAAAGGCGTAATCCACTGGCTGCCTGAAACCGCACCAACTGCGACTGTTCGACTTTACGATCGCCTATTTACCGAAGAACGCCCAGACGCAGTGCGTGGGGACGACGGCGAATACCGTGATTTTATCGAGTTTCTTAACCCCAACTCAATTGAAGAAATCACCGCCTTTGTTGAACCGATTGCACAAACCCTGCCACCCGAATCGCACTGGCAATTTGAACGCTTGGGCTATTTTGTAACCGACCGTTTCGACCATTCTGCGGATAAACCCACATTCAACCGCACGGTTACTTTACGAGATACATGGCAGAAGAAATAAATCAAAATATTCAGGCAGCCTGAAAAATACTTCCGTCATTCTGAACAACAGCGAAGAATCTTTATAGTCAAACAACTTCAAAAGTGAAACAGGCGGTTTTCCGAAGACAGTATAAATAATACGGCAAGGAGAACCAACGCATTTCAATTTTGAAGTTGTTCGACTATATCTAACAATCGAGATTCTTCGCCTACTGTTCAGAATGACGGTGTTTCAGGCTGCCTGAAATGCTAAACCAATACCCACGCCATCATTGCGAGCCTTGAACAAAGTTCAAATCGTGGTAATCTCCTTGCGATAGACCCCTGCAAAACCCATTTTTCACCTTTCGTCATTACTCGCCGATAGCGAAGAATCTCATTGTAAAACAACAAATTGATATTCTTCATTTTCCTACGGAAAACTCAGAATGACGAGTTTTGCAGGGGTCTCCAATAAGCTTTCAGGCAACCTGAAAGTCAATAACTTATTGTATTCGATATACTTTTTCTAAATCAATGGTTCGCATACCTTGTACATTTTTGAATTGATTAATTGCTCGATTAACATTTGTGCCTTTGGGCAAACGCACGCTGACGGTGTCTTGGGTGCGGCGAATAATGGGTAATCGGTTTTGTTCGGCAACGCGAAGAATGGCGGTATCGCCAACTTTGGGGTTAAAACCAATGTGTAAAATATGTTCATTGGCATTGCTGTTGCGTTCGGAAACGATGTGAGAAGAATGGCGTGCAGGCAATTCCACTGGAATACACGCGGTTGGTAAGCATAAACACAATGCCACAATTATCAATGACGATTTCATTTTTATTTCCCTTTAAGCAATTTGACAGTAAAACAGTTTAAACGGTTTTGTGTCTTCTGCAAATACTGTTTTCAGGCTGCCTGAAAATAATTCTCAAAAAAAAACAGCCCCAAAGGGCTGTTTTGATTTGTTTGGGTAAAACAATTTAGATTAACTTGGGTAAGCAAAATAAACATAGGTACCTAATACCACCGCAGACAGAACGGCTAACAGCAAACCGCATTTGACCATTTCCATTTGGCGGATTTGTCCTGTACCAAACACAATGGCGTTAGGTGGTGTGGCAACTGGCATAACGAATGCACAGGACGCACCGATACCGATGATGATCACCAAAGTTTCTTTGGGTAAGCCCATTTGTGCGGCAATCGCACCGAATACAGGCACCAATAAAGCGGCAGATGCGGTATTGGAAGTAAATTCGGTAATGGCAATCACGAAAATAGATACCAAAACCATTAACAACCAAGTGGGAATGCCAGAGAAAGCACTGGCAAAGGCTTTACCTAATACATAAGCCGCACCTGATTTATCCAAAATCATACTCAAACATAAACCGCCACCGAATAGAATAAGAACACCCCATTCAGTGTTTTCTGAAATATCTTTCCATTTTGCTAAACCCAAAGTAACAATCGCAATGGCGGCAGAAATCGCCACAAATGCGTCTGACAAACGCAAGGGAATATCATTGGGTTTGAAAACATAATCATTCAATGGTTTGGTGAAACACCACAATAATGCTGCACAGATAAACACAATAGTGGTCATAATGCGAGCACGAGTCCAAGGAATGTTTTCGACTTTAATTTCGATTTTTTGTTTAAGATTTGGACGGAACACCACATACATACATAACAACATAAGTGGCAATAACAGACACATAATCGGCAAGCCAACTTTCATCCAAGCCAAGAAGTCGTACTCCAATGCTGCTGATGCAATGCCATTGGGTGGAGAACCAACTTTTGTACCTAAACCGCCAATGGACGCAGAATAGGCAATACCCAACAAAATAAACACCACGGTGTTGCGGTCTTTTTGCATATCAATATTTGCCAAGATACCCATTGCCAAAGGCAACATCATTGCGGCAGTAGCAGTGTTGGATACCCACATTGACAAAGCAGCTGTTGCCAAGCAAATAAGAATAGCGGACAAACCTAAACGGTTACCAGATAAAGAAATTAACCATTGAGCAATTTTTTTATCTAATTTTTGAATATGCAAAGCGGTTGCCAAAGCAAAACCACCAAAGAATGTGAAAATGATGGGATCAGCAAAAGATGCCATCGCTGCTTTAATGTTTAAAGCATCAACTTTTTCAATAGATAACAATTCCTTGGTAACTTTATCAGTTACATATTTATTCTGCCCTATGCCAATCAATAAGGCGGCAATAGGCACCAATAATGAAGTAATGGAAATATGCACTGCTTCTGTCAGCCACAAAGTAGCAATAAACAGCAACAATGCCAAACCCTTACGCGTATTGGCATTGACAATTTCCGTATCAGGCAACCAACTGCCTAAAAGTTTGTAAAAACCAAAAGACACCAAAGCGGCAACCAAAATAATAATCAAACCCCGCATGGGAAATGGATTATCATGTTCTTCTGCTTCCAACGGTGCAATATGTTCGTCTTGCAAGTCTTTGTTTTCCTGCATAAGACCTCCCTACCTGAATAAGTAAAACAACATCAAAAACAAGTGGTTAGCTTGTTTTTAACCACAATCCCTCATATTTACTCATTCTTTGTTTCTATTGTTTTATTGTTACTCACAAACCATCGGTAGGGCGTTTGTGATGAAGTAATGACAAAATTGTGTTCCGTCTTACTTTAACTCATACGGTTTTCAGGTTGCCTGAAAACGGTATAACAAACAATCTTTATTAAAAATCTGCCGATTATAGCCTATTTTTGCCGTTTATTATCAATTTTTTGCGTTGCAGAAGTTTCAGGCAGCCTGAAAAAATTCTCACTTCTTCCACCAGCTCGCTGGATTGATGGGTTGCGAACGGTGGCGGAGTTCAAAATACAGCCCTGCCACTTCGTTGGGCATAGCTCCGCTTACGCCAATTTGTTGGCGTGGCGAAACGCTGTCGCCTGCCATTACGGCTAACATCGATAAGCCCGAATAGACGCTTAAATATTCGCCGTCATGGTCGATGACTACGGTGTTGCCGTAACCGCGTAATTCTTGGGCATAAGCCACTTTACCGCTTGCCACAGCTCGCACAGTGCCTGCATTGCCTGCAATGTAAATGCCGTTGTAATTGCCACCTGACGGTTTTTCTTCGCCAAAGCGTCCGACAATTTTACCGTTCATCGGCATCGATAATGTGCCTTGCTGTTTGGTAAATGCGGTGTTTTGGGAGAGATTATTTTTTTCAGGCTGCCTGTCGGTTTTTTCGTTTTTGGTAGTGGCAAGGCGTTTTAATAATGATGACATTTCTTGCTCATCTTCACGCAATTCTTTGATTTTATTTTCATTTTTGGATATATCTTTATCCAATTTAGCAACTGCTAAACGGTCGCTTTTTTTCTTGCGTTCTAAATCGGCAATAATTTTGCGTTGTTGTTCCATTAAGGCTTGAATTTTTGCCATTTGTTGATTGATGAGTTCGCTTTGTTGTTGTAATTGAATTTGTTGCTCGCCCAAATGGGTGATTGTTTGCTGATTGGCTGCCTGAATTTTTCGCAAATATTGCAACTGCCGCCCTTTTTCGTTGGGATTTTTGTTTTGCAGCAGCATAATCACCGCCTCTGGCGTGCGATTGCGATAACGGCTTTCTAACAGGCGTGCCACCTGTTGTTTCATTGCGTCAATGCGTTCTTTTAAGTCATTGGCTTCTTTTTGTAAGCGTTCTAATTCGGCAACGGCAATTTGTTTTTCGCTGTCAATTTTGGCTAATTCTGCCCGCTGTTTTGCCAATTCTTTATCGGTTTGGCGAATTTGGGCTTCCAATTTATCTTGTTGGGCTTTTTGCTGGCTGACTTCTTTATCAACTTGCTTGATTTCTTGGCGAATGTTATCTAAATCTTTTTGCGTGGTTTCTGCTGCCGCAAATGAAGTGAATAAAGACAAGGCAACAAGCGTTGCTATTTGATTTATTTTTCCCATAATATTAAATTTTCTCCATTCATTTCAACAGGTTGCGGTAAGCCCAACATCGCCAACAGTGTGGGGGCAATGTCTTTTAATGCACCGCCTGATTTAATAGACGCTTTTTCGCCCACATAAATAAACGGCACAGGATTGGTGGTGTGTTGCGTGTGCGGTTGATTATTTTCTTCGTCAAACATTTGCTCGCAGTTGCCGTGGTCGGCGACAATCAATACTTCACCACCTTTATCTTGCACCGCAGAAATAATTTTGCCCAAACAACTATCCAATGTTTCCACCGCTTTAACGGCTGCCTGAAACACGCCTGTATGCCCCACCATATCGCCATTGGCAAAGTTGCAGATAATCACTTCAAAACGGTCGTTTTCTACCGCTTCAACAATGTGATTGGCAACTTCAAACGCCGACATTTCAGGCTGCATATCATAAGTTGCCACTTTCGGAGACGGCACCAACAGCCGTTCTTCGCCGTCATAAGGCTTTTCATTGCCACCGTTAAAAAAGTAAGTTACATGCGGATATTTTTCCGTTTCCGCAATACGCAGTTGGCGTAAGCCCAAAGACGAAATATACTCGCCAAAACCGTTGGTAATGGTTTGTGGCGGAAACATCACAGGATTTTGAAACTCTGCACCATACGCAGTAATGGACGCGAAAAATGCTAATTTTGGTGCGATTTGTCGTGAAAATCCGTCAAAATCGGCAAATGTGAGTGCTTTTGTCAATTCCCTTGCACGGTCGGCTCGAAAATTCAAAAACAGCACTGTATCGTTGTCTTCAATAATAGCGTTCGGATTAACAATAGTCGCTTGCACAAACTCATCGTTTTCATCACGGCTGTATGCTTGTGTTAATGCGTCTGTTGATGAGGCTGCCTGAAAATCCGCACCAGCCCCTGTTAAAGCGTTATAGGCTTTTTCCACGCGTTCCCAGCGATTGTCGCGATCCATCGCATAAAAACGCCCCACTACCACGCCAGTTGTCGCTTGTGGGTGTTTGGCACAATAATCATCTAATGCCTGTAAATATTTTTCTGCACTTCTTGGCGGCGTGTCGCGACCATCCAAAAATGGGTGAAACACAATTTGTTGCACCCCTTTTTGCAACGCACAATCTGCAATCGCAAAAATATGCGACACATGACTATGCACACCACCGTCCGAAAACAGCCCCAACAAATGCAGTTTGCCATTGTGTGCGGTATTTAACGCCTGTTGCAATACAGGATTTTCAGATAATTGATTGTTTTCAATAGAAATATCAATGCGTGTAATATCCTGTTCCACCACACGCCCTGCCCCAATATTCAAATGCCCCACTTCGGAATTACCAAACTGCCCAGTGGGTAAGCCCACACGGCGTTCGGACGCGTCAATCGTGCCAGTTACATAGCGTTGATAAAGGCGATCCAAAACAGGCGTATGAGCATTAGAAATGGCATTATCCTCCGCAGGCTGCCGCACACCAAAGCCGTCTAAAATCAATAAGATAACAGGTTTTTTGCGTAAATTTATCATCGGTCAATTCTGTTGATTAAAAAATAGCGTTTATTATCCTATATTTTGACAAAGAATGGCGTATTATCTGTTGTGTATCAAATCACGAATAATCACGCGATTGGGCGACAAGGCGGCTCGCAACGCTTCACCCAAAGGATTGGGCAAGCCCAACATTTCGCACGCCACCGCTTCGCCGCATAAAGGAGCGGTTGCCAAGCCCCTTGAACTGTGGGCGATATTGACAAACACATTCGGCAAATACGGACACGGTGGCGTGTTTTTAAAATGATAGTTTTTGTCTTTGGCAAGCGGTGCGTATATTTCTTTCATTTTCAAATAGTTACCCACTCGTCCCACAAGCGGTAAATGGTCATAAGCGTCTGCACGAATTGCACAATGCGGTTTTAAGGCTGCCTGAAAAGTCAATGTTTCGCCTAATTGTCGGTGCAATTTAATTAAATTATGTTGATTTTCAAGGCTATCTTGTGGCGAAATTTGCGTGTCCGCATTATTCGGCGAAAAAGTTGCCCCAAAACAATGGGCGTTTTGCCAAGCAGGAGAAATATAACTTTGCCCACTTAACGCAATATTCAGGCTGCCTGAAAAAGAATTGGCACTTACATTATCGGTTTGCCCACGAATTTGAAAAATAGTTAAACCTAATTGATTGATTAACTCTTTATTAGCACCAGTGCAAAAAACGATTGCGTCTGCATTAAAAATTTTTTGATGATTGGTTTTTAAATGCCATTGATTGTTTTGAGCATTAAAATCTAATAATTTTGTATGTTCCCATACCGTAATATTTTGATGATTGAATAATTGTTTAACCAACGCAGGTGGGTGAATCCAACAACCATTTTGCCAAAATAAACCGCCAATATCAAAATCAATTCCTGCTATTTGTGATAATTCTTCTTTTGTTAAATATTGATATAAACCACATTTTTGTTGAGCCAATAATTGATTTCTTTTTGTTTCTTGCTCATTAAAATCCAAATGCACCACGCCACAATTTTGCCAAAATTCTTTATCTAAATATAATTCAAGTAATTGCCGCGAATAGCCATAACTTTGTAAAAGCAAACGCGTTTGTATGGTGTCGTGCGGTGAAATTTTGGCATACAACAAACCTTGGCGATTGCCTGACCCTGCACTTGCGAGAGTATTTTCTTCAAAAACAAATACTTGCAAACCACGAGCAGCACACGCAAACGCCGTTGCCGCCGCTGCAATGCCACCGCCAATAATCGCCACTGTTTTAGGAATAATACAATTTTCAGGCAGCCTAAACCATTCCTTTAATGGTTGATCATCAACAGGCACAGTTATTTCCAATATGCTATTGGCATTTTTGTGAATATACGGCAATAAATCAGCAGAATGAGTTTGGGCTAAATACAGTAATTTTCTACCGCCAAAATATTCGCTTAAATTTTTCAGGCTGCCTGAAAATAACCATAAGCGTTGTTTATCTGAAATAGGAAAATAAGAGACACCTTTGGGATTACGAATATTGTGTAATAAAGAATTTTTGGAAAAATTGTGATTATTCACACATACCCAATCAATCCACACATTAGGGTAATGTGTTTTAATATAAGATAACAATGAATCAGACGGAATAAAATCCACCCAAATTGCCAGATAATCTTTATTCGCTAATTCATTGTGGATTGTTTGAATAAATTCCATTGTTGTTTCAATAAATCTTGTACGGCTCGTTGGCGTTCTTCGGTATTTTTAGCATCACGCACCACGGCGTTATAATCCACAGTATATTGTGGGTCGTTTAATTTACCCATAATATGCAAGGGTAAATAAATAGGATCGCTTTGTGCGGATAATTTACCCATTAAAGCAAAGTTATAATCCAATGTTTGATTATTTAAATCAAAAGTACCCACACCGTCAATATTAAACATTTCACTTTCAAAAATCGCAGTGGGTGTTTCACCTATGCCATTTTTCCAATGTGTCAGCATAGAAAAATAAGTAAAAGGAGCAACCGTATTTTTATTAAATCCCAAAGTGTTATGTGAAATATGCTCTGAAAAATTGGCTTTATTTTTCATTAAGTCATCAATATTCAAACCACGCATTAAACCATTTTCCACAATAAACACCGTATCGCCTTCAATGCCTGCTGGTGTATTTGAACCCCCTTTCATTTTTAAATCCACATACACATTACCAATTCCAGAAAAATAAGGATAACCAATGGTATCAAATAATAAATTACCCACATCAATATTGGCTAAATCTTGGTTAATGGTATAAGTGGGCGGATAGGCATTATTGAGTTTCAGGCTGCCTTGTAAAGTACCACCATAAATTTTGGCTTGTATATTTTTCCATTGAGCTTGATTTTTATCTATTTCCATGGTGGCAGAAAAATGATTGATTTGCCCACCGCCTAATTTTAAGCGATCAATACTTAAATCGGCTTGCATTTTTTTATTACCCAAATATTTTAATGATTTGGATAATTCCACTAAAAATTGATCCACTTCTTTTAAGGCAGGTAATTGACGATTGGCTATATCAATATGCGGTGTTAAATTAAGTGTATTTAATGCAATTTTACTTTGCCAAGCATATTCTTCTTGTGGGTGATATTGGCTAATCATTTGCATGGGCTGTTGATCTAATGTGCCTGATAAATAAATTTTGGCAACACCTTGTTGAACGGCATAATCAGCATTGCCTGATAAATTGGTTTGCCACAATAAATGGGTATTATCAATATTACTTTGTACCGTTTGAATATTTAAATTGGATAGGTCAATATGTTGCCAATTTTTATCCATTTTGATATGTGAAGTTGCGTCTAATGTGTGAATTAATTCTGATGTTTTACGCGTTAAATTATATCTCGTATTGGTATGATAATTATATTGATCAAATAATGATTTTTCTAAAACAATATTAGCTTTCCATTCGCTGTTTTTATCTGTCCAATGAAAAATGGCGGTGGTTTTTGGTGATTCTAAATTTTGTGTCTCATGATTCATTATCCAACCTGTATCTTGGATATTAAAAGATAAGGTGCGATTTTTAGATTGTCCATCAATAGCTGTACGACCTGTTGTAAATATATTTTTTTCTCGATTATAACGAAAATAAGGTAAATGCCATTGAACATCGGTTTCACCAAAATAAGGTAATAATGTATTCAGGTTGCCTGAAAAATCTTGTATCAATAAAGTATGATTTTTATATTGTAATAAAGTTTGAAATTGAAAAGGAACAGCAGAATCGGCATGATTGGTTTTGTTTTTTATCCATTGACCTGAACCTTGAATATGACCAATTTCTTGCATATTCTCACCTGTTAGTTGAATATTCTGCATACGATAATGTTGTTGGTCATAATGTATATTTAACACACCGTCTGCAATAACAATGCGATTGGGTATGTTTTGATTATTGGAATTTAATGAAAATAATTGTGCCACATTCCAATTATTTTGATTATTTTTTTTAATATGCCATTCAGGATAGTTGATGGTTACTTTTTTTATTTTTTTCTGACCTAATAATAAAGCAGAAGAAAAACGAATATTGATGCGTTTGCTGTGAAAAATCGTGCCTTGTGTATCTTTAATTTCAACATTATATAAACTGATATTGGGTTCAGGAAACCAAGATTTACGCAAGCGAGTTTCGTATGAAACAGTATAAGGTGTTTGATTAAATAATTGTTCAATTTGTGCAAATACTTTTTGTTGGTCGAAAATAAAATTCAGTAACACTTGCCCTACCAATGCCAATAACAGCACGGCGACAATAACAACGATAACACTCCAAAACCAAAATTTTTTTGAATAAAAATAATGACTTGACACGCTTATTCCTAATTTATATTTTATATCGATATAAAATGATTTCCGCTTGGCATTTTAACATTATATTGACCATACGATAATTTTTTCTATCATTAAAGCAAGAATGTTCTCAACCCCTTTATTTTCAGATAAAATAAAGCCCTTTTAACAAACGCAAAATTTTCAGGGAGCATTCAATGAAGCCCATCAATGTTGGTATTTTATGTTTAGGCACGGTTGGCGGTGGTACGGCAAAGGTTTTAAAACACAATGCCGCCGAAATTGAACGCCGCACAGGACGACAAATTCGTCTGTTTATGGCGGCAGACAAACGCAACGATTTAGACACCACTGAAATGTTTGTGCCTGAAACCACGCTCACCGATGACGCATTTGCTGTGGTTTCGCACCCTGAAATTGATATTGTCGTGGAACTCATCGGCGGTACAGGCATTGCCAAAGATTTGATTTTGAAAGCGATTGAAAACGGCAAACATGTGGTTACCGCCAACAAAAAATTGTTAGCCGAATACGGTAACGAAATTTTTGCCGCCGCCGAAGAAAAACAAGTAACCGTCATGTTTGAAGCCGCTGTGGCTGGCGGTATTCCAATTATTAAAACCCTGCGTGAGGGCTTGGCGGCAAATCGCATTCAATGGATTGCAGGCATTATCAACGGCACCAGCAATTTTATTTTAAGCGAAATGCGTGAAAAAGGCTCTTCTTTCACCGAAGTATTAGCCGAAGCCCAACGCTTGGGCTATGCCGAAGCCGACCCCACTTTTGATATTGAAGGACACGACGCAGGACACAAAATCACCATTATGGCTTCTTTGGCGTTTGGCATTCCGCTTAATTTCTCCAAATGTTATTTGGAAGGCATCAGCAAATTAGACGCCAAAGACATTAAATATGCCGAAGAATTGGGCTATCGCATTAAACTGTTGGGCATTACTCGCCGCACCGAAAACGGCATTGAATTGCGTGTTCACCCCACGATGATTCCTGAAAAACGCTTGTTAGCCAGCGTGAATGGCGTGATGAACGCCGTATGGGTGCATGCCGATATGGTGGGTTCAACCCTGCATTACGGTGCAGGAGCGGGCGAACTTGCCACAGCCAGTGCGGTGGTGGCAGATATTGTCGATTTATCGCGAATGATTACTTCCGACAACGCCGACCGTGTGCCGCATTTGGCGTTCCAACCGTCCAAAGTGCAACACACGCCTGTTTTGCCGATGGACGAAGTCAAAAGCGGTTATTACTTGCGTATTCAGGCTGCCGACCAAAGCGGCGTTTTGGCGGATATTGCCAATATTCTCGCCCAAGAAAAAATCTCGATTGAAGCCTTGACGCAAAAAGGCGTGATTAAACAAGAACAAATTGCCGAAATTGTGATTCTCACGCATACCACACAAGAAAAATACATTAAAGCGGCGATTGCTGAAATTGAAAAACTCCCCAACATTTACGCCCCAGTGGTGATGATTCGTATGGAGTCGTTTCATATTGATAATTAAAAAAATGTTTTGAATTTGTTTGACTATCGATTTTCAGGCAGCCTGAAATATTGGAGTATTTAAAATGATAGAACAAGAAAAAATCAATCAACTCAATAACTTATTAGACGACTTATCGCAAAGAAATGGCGATATTCGGAGGTATCTTTGACTACGACGGCAAGAAAGACCGTTTAGAAGAAGTTATCGGCTTATCCGAAGACCCTGATTTGTGGAATGACCCCAAAAAAGCAGAGACAATCGGCAAAGAACGCAAAATGTTGGAAGATGTGGTTTTGACGATTGACGAAGTGTCAAACGGCATTGACGACAACCGAATGTTGCTTGAAATGGCGGCAGAAGAACAAGACGCAGATGCATTTTCCGCTGTGGAAAGCGATATTTTAGCGTTGGAAAAACGCATTGCCGACTTGGAATTTAAACGCATGTTCAATCAACCTGCGGACGCAAACAACTGTTTTATCGACATTACCGCAGGGGCAGGCGGCACGGAAGCGGAAGACTGGGCAGGCATGCTTTTTCGTATGTATTGTCGTTATGCCGAACGCAAGGGTTTTAAAATCGACATTTTGGAAGAGGACGAAGGCGAAGTGGTGGGCATTAACCGTGCCACAATTAAGTTAGAAGGAGCGTATGCATTTGGGCTGTTGCGAACCGAAACAGGCATTCACCGCTTGGTGCGTTGCTCGCCGTTTGACGCAAATAACAAACGCCACACTTCGTTTGCGTCCGTGTTTGTGTATCCTGAAATTGACGACAGTTTTGAAATTGAAATCAACCCTGCCGATTTACGCATCGACACTTATCGAGCCAGCGGTGCTGGCGGTCAGCACATTAACAAAACTTCGTCTGCCATTCGCATTACGCACAATCCCACAGGCATTGTGGTGCAATGCCAAAACGACCGCTCCCAGCACCGCAATAAGGCAGAAGCGATGAATATGCTGCGTGCCAAATTGTTTGAAATGGAAATGCGAAAACGCAATGAAGAAAAACAAAATCTGGAAGATTCCAAATCCGATGTCGGCTGGGGACACCAAATCCGCTCGTATGTCTTCGACCAGTCGCGCATTAAAGATTTACGCACAAGCTACGAAGTGGGCAATATCAAAGCCGTGATGGACGGCGATTTAGACGGCTTTATTGAAGCCAGTTTAAAACAAGGGGTTTAGAAAGTTAGCAAGCGTAGCGTGGGCAAGTTGCCCACGCTTTTGCATATCCACTTTCAGGCAGCTTGAAAACAGCGAGCGTAGGGTGGGCAACTTGTTGCCCACGCTGTTTTGTGAAATTCAATAATCATATTGTTATAAACAATCGCATTGGCAATGATTTATAAAAATATAATTCTTTCAAAACAATTTATTTAGGCTGCCTGAACACTCATTCGAACGCGTGGGCAACTTGTTGCCCACTCTACGCTTGCTGCCCTATTTCGCACGCAAACGCCGTTGGCGTTTTTTCTTGTCTGCAAC
>JAGBKK010000035.1 GCA_017934045.1 Neisseriaceae bacterium
TCGGTTAAGCCCTGCTTGCTGTCGGACGCTCTTGCCAAAGGCGATACTTCAATCGGATAGTCAATAATAAAAGTCGGTTGCCACAGTTTTTTCTCGGTACTGCCCTCAAACAGTGCCAACTGCAAAGCCCCTATGCCCTGTGCGGGCGGCAAGGGTTCGCCTAATTTTTTAATTTCTGTTTTCAACCAGTTTTCATCGTTTAATTGTTCATCGCTATAATGCGGATTATAGTGTTTGACGGCTTGCAAAATGGTAAAACGGTCAAAAGGTTTAGATAAATCAACGGCTTTGCCGTCATACTCAACCGTCAAAGTGCCACACGCAACTTGGGCACAGGCACGAATAATATCTTCGGTCATTTGCATCATACGATTGTAATCGGCAAATGCTTCGTAAAATTCAATCATGGTAAATTCTGGGTTGTGGCGTGTGCTAATGCCCTCGTTGCGGAAACTGCGGTTAATTTCAAACACCCGCTCCAAACCGCCCACAACCAAGCGTTTGAGATACAATTCAGGGGCAATGCGTAGGTATAAATCAATGTCCAAAGCGTTGTGGTGCGTAACAAACGGCTTGGCAGTCGCACCGCCTGGAATGGGGTGCATCATCGGCGTTTCCACTTCCAAATAACGCTCTCCAACCATAAACTCACGAATGGTGCGGATAATATGACTGCGTTTAATGAAAATATCGCGTGATTCTTGATTGACAATTAAATCAACATATCGCTGACGATATTTCTGCTCTTGGTCTGCCAAACCTGCGTATTTTTCAGGCAGCGGTCGCAGGGATTTCGACAGCAAGCGAATGGCAGACACTTTCACCGACAACTCGCCGTGATTAGTCTTAAACAAAACGCCTTCCGCCCCCAAAATATCGCCCAAATCCCAGTGTTTGAAGTCGTTGTAAATGTCTTCGCCGATTTTATCTCTTTGAATATACAACTGAATTTTGCCAGACATATCGGAAACAGTGGCAAAAGACGCTTTACCCATCACGCGTTTAAGCAACATTCGCCCTGCGATTTTAACGCTAATATTTTGATTTTCAAGCGTTTCTTTGTCCATTTCGCCATACTTGGCTTGCAAATCGCCCGCAAAAGAATCTCGGCGAAAATCGTTGGGAAAAGCAACGCCTTTGGCTCTGATTTCATTTAACTTTTCGCGTCTTCCCGCGATAATTTTGTTCTCATCTTGCACTTCGATTGTGCTGTCATTATGTTGATTGTCGCTCATTTTTTTTGTCCTATAAAAATTTTTTAACTTCACCTGCGATACGCAGGTTCGTTGAAATTTCAATTTGATGACTGATGTCATCTCCTTTTACAAACTGCGTTTGTAAAAGATTTCACCTAACGGTGAAATTAAATCTTATTTTCAGGCTGCCTGAAACATTATGCAATATAAATAAATGTAAAAAATAAATATGCCAAAGAAATTACAATGACATTTAACCAAAATAAAGATTTAGGCGATTCTAATGTTTGTAAATATGATTTTGATAATTTATATTCAACAAATTTTTTCTCTATATTATTCTCTTTTTTTATTTTTTGAAATATTTCATTTGCTTCTCGTTCAAATTCTGCAAACTCCTGTTCATCAAAAGCGTCCCCCATTTCTTCTTGCATTTTTCGTTTTGTTTCTGCCATTACTCGTGCATTTGTTTTATCTAATTCTAAATCATGTTCTCGAAAATGTTCTTTCGCGTCTTGCAACCACTTCGGTGGCTGTTGAATGGTTTGTTGCACTTTTTGTTGTAATTCAAAATTTTCCTGCTGTTTTTTAATATATTCAGTCGAATTTTTTGTCGAACCGATTAAATATTTTTGATATAAAAACAAACCCAAAACCACAAAAAGACACACCACTAAAATAACAGTCATCAATACAGTATCTTTTTTCACACTAAAAAAATAAAATAATCCGCACGCCAAAAACATAGTTAAATGAGCAAGCGTTTGTACATTATGCAAGTTTTTAATACTTGACGGTGCAAGTTTTTCTTTATCTTCAATCATTTTTATTCACTCTCAATATCATATTTTCAGGCTGCCTGAAAACTATTTAATCTTCGTTCCTATGCGTTTGATTTCTTTATTAAACCAAATAATCCACGCTTTGCCGACTATGTATTTATCATCAACGAAGCCCCAGTAGCGGCTGTCGGCACTGTTGTCGCGGTTGTCGCCCATGGCAAAATATTTGCCTTGCGGCACTTGGCAGATAAAGCCTGTGTCGTCATATTGACACGCAGGGTCGTTGTGTTCTATGCCTGACGGGCTGTATGTGGGGGCTTCAACTATTTGAAAAATATCAAAATCTTTGCCGTTTAGCGTTTCTTTAAATTGCTCGACAGGAATGGGAAACGGGGTGCCGTCTTGTGGAAAACTGTTGCTGCCGATTGCGGTATCGTTTGCAATTTTTCCGTTAATTTTCAATATCTTATCTCGATATTCTACGGTATCACCGCCCACAGCCACAATGCGTTTAATGTAGTTAATATCAGGATTGGGCGGATAGTTAAACACCACAACATCGCCCTGCTCTATTTTGCCTGTGGGAATAAGCACATTGTTGATAATTGGGGTTCGTACGCCGTAGGAGAATTTTTTCACCAAAACAAAATCGCCTGGCACTAATCCTGGACGCATGGAACTACTGGGAATAACAAACGGTTCGGCAATAAAGGTTCGCAGTAAAAATACAATTAAAACAATGGGAAAGAAACTGCCTAAATAATCGGTAAAGGCGTTTTCTTTATGGTGTTTTTGGTTGATTTTGTTAATAATCCAAAATATCAGCGTGCCTACGGTAAAAATTAACAAAACCGCTGTAAAACTCATAAATTTAGCCAAAACACCAAATAAGCCCACAATAACGGCAAGCAAGCCCCATTGTATATTTGCTGACCATTCATTTGTTTCGGCATTTCTTTTTTTGTCAGCCGTGAAAGATAATCCTAAACCGCCAACAAATAATGCAATACAAATATAAAATAAAGTATTCGACATTTGCTTTATTTTTCCCCCACTTGTAATACGGCTAAAAAGGCAGATTGTGGTATTTCCACATTGCCCACTTGTTTCATTCGTTTTTTACCAGCCTTTTGTTTTTCCAACAGTTTTTTCTTGCGGGTAATATCGCCGCCATAACATTTTGCCAAAACATTTTTTCTTAATGCTTTAATGTTTTCACGAGCAATAATTTGACTGCCTATGGCTGCCTGAATGGCAATATCAAACATTTGGCGTGGTATTAACTGACGCATTTTTTCTGCTAACTCGCGTCCTTTAATGCGTGCAGACTGACTATGCACAATTAAACTTAATGCATCAACTTTATCGCCATTGACTAAAATATCTAATTTGACTAAATCGGCAGGACGAAATTCTTTGAAATGATAATCCACAGACGCGTACCCTCGTGAAGTGGATTTGAGTTTATCAAAAAAGTCCAACACCACTTCGTTCAACGGCATATCATAAGTGAGCATCACCTGCCGCCCCATATACTGCATATTGATTTGCACGCCGCGTTTTTGATTGCACAGCGTCATCACATTGCCGACAAACTCTTGCGGCACAAGGATTGTGGAAGTGATAATCGGCTCAAACAGCGTGTCGTATGTGCCTGCTTCGGGCAATTTGGACGGATTTTCCACTTCAATTTCTTCGCCGTTTTTCATCAGCACACGATACACCACTGTGGGAGCAGTGGTGATTAAGTCCATATCGAACTCGCGTTCCAAGCGTTCTTGCACGATTTCTAAATGCAATAGCCCCAAGAAACCACAGCGAAAACCAAAGCCCAAAGCCTGCGACACTTCGGGTTCAAAATGCAAAGCCGCGTCATTAAGTTGCAACTTTTCCAAAGCGTCCCGCAAGGCTTCGTAATCGTGGCTTTCCACAGGATAAAGCCCTGCAAATACTTGCGATTTGGCTTCCTTAAAACCTGCTAACGGCTCTGCCGCTGGATTTGTCGCCAAAGTAATGGTGTCGCCCACTTTGGCAGATTTCAATTCTTTTAAGCCCGTAATCACAAAACCCACTTCACCTGATTTAAGTTCTTGTTTTGAAACGGATTTTGGCGTAAAAATACCTAATTGTTCAACCTGCGATTCATCCCCTGTCGCCATAAACAACACTTTGTCTTTGACTTTCAGGCAGCCTGAAACAATACGCACCAACATCACCACGCCAACATAATTATCGAACCAAGAATCAATAATCAAGGCTTGCAACGGCTCATTATCACGGTCATCAGGGGCTGGAATTTTATGCACAATTTCTTCTAACACATCTTCCACGCCCAAACCACTTTTGGCAGAACATTTCACCGCGTCTGCCGCTTCAATGCCGATAATATCTTCGATTTCTTCGCACACGCGTTCGGGTTCAGCAGACGGCAGGTCAATTTTATTTAACACAGGCACCACTTCCACGCCCAAATCAATTGCCGTATAACAGTTCGCCACAGTCTGAGCCTCCACGCCCTGCGATGCATCAACCACGAGCAACGCTCCCTCGCACGCCGAGAGCGAACGAGAAACCTCGTAAGAAAAATCCACATGACCTGGCGTGTCGATTAAATTCAGCAAATAGGTTTCGCCATTTTTTGCCCGATAATTGAGTGCCGCCGTCTGAGCCTTAATAGTAATGCCGCGTTCTTTTTCAATATCCATAGAATCAAGCACTTGGGACGACATTTCACGCTGCTCCAAACCGCCACAATACTGAATAAAGCGGTCAGCCAGCGTTGATTTGCCATGGTCACTATGGGCAATAATGGAAAAGTTACGGATATTTTTCATGCGTTCTTCAAAATGGTTTTAAATGTTGGCAAAACTGGTTATTATATCTTAATTTATGAGTGTATTTTCAATAAAAGTAAAGCATTCAGGCAGCCTGAAAATCTTGAAGTATTTTATTGATTTTATCAATAGAATGTTTATTCTTAATACAAACAAACAATGGTGAAAGTGAAGAAAAATTTTCTTGTAATAAAAACAGCCATTGTTTTAAGCGAGCAGTGGCATAATTGCCGTGTGGATCACTTTGACCACATTGCTGATAAAAATGACGCAAAATTTTTAAAACATCTTTCACATTAACTTCTTGAATATTTTGATTATTTATTATTGATTTTATTTGCACTGCCAAATAAGGATTTTTTAATACACCACGCCCCAACATAATGCCATCTGGTGTAAAAACTTGGCACAAACGCAAATAATCATCAACGCTAAAAATATCACCATTGGCAATCACAGGGATTTTCACTTGTTGTTTAATTGTAGCAAACCATTCCCAATGGGCTGGCGGTTGATATTGCTCGTCTTTGGTGCGTGCATGCACCGTTAAAGCCGCCGCTCCGCCGTCTGCTATGGCTTGGGCACAATCCAGCGTTTTTTGTGTATCAGATATGCCTAAACGCATTTTTGCCGTGAGTACCGTATGTTCAGGCAGCCTGTTTTTTATTGTAGAAACAATATGATAAATCAATTCAGGATTAGCCAACAAAGCCGCACCGCCTGAATGTTTATTCACCGTTGGAGCAGGACAGCCGAAATTTAAATCTATTTTTTTCGCCCCCAAACGCACAGCCACACAAGCATTTTCTGCCATTTTTTCTGCGTCTGAACCCAATAATTGCACGGTACACGGCACGCCTGATTGCGTTTTGGCGTTGTTTTTTAATTCAGGCACTTTTTTGAGCCAAGTACTCGGCGAATGCACCGTGTGCGTGATACGCACAAATTCGCTCACCACTTCATCAAATCCGCCCATTTCCGTCAAAATTTGCCGCATCACAAAATCGGCGTAACCTTGCATAGGAGCGAGAATAATGGGAATATTTTTCATATATTAGTTAAGTATCCATTAAGTTTAATGATTAAAAATTTACCGCGAATTATTAACCAAAAATGGAGTTTGATGATGAAAAAATTTGCCACAGCCATTCTTATGGCGATTTCTTTGGCTTCTGTGTCTGCCTTTGCTGCTCCTAATTTTGAGCAACAAGCAAGTCAAGCGGCACAAGAAACCATTAAATATCAACGCCAAGCGGCTCACGCCAAACAGCAAATGCTGGACGCTTGTCGCCAAAGCAAAGACGCTTTACGCCAAGCAATGAAAGATTTAAAAGCCGAAGACAAAAAAGCTTTTATGAAAGAATATCGCTATCAAATGCGTCAGCAAGCGGCAAAATTGGGACGCGATGATGTGTATGATGAGTTTGTCTGTGGTACACATAAAGCCCCACATAAAAATAAACGCCCAAACAATAAACAGAAAAAAGCAAAAAAATCCGATAAAAATAACCAATCAACCAACAGCGTTCTTAAACCCGTTGATGAATAAAATCAAGCACATAAAAAAACGGCATTTTCTGCCGTTTTTTTTATAGTCAATTCAGGGTAAGAGCATGCAAGGCAATGAGCGTGCTGCCAGTATAAATAATACTGGCAAGGCGAAATAACGATGCAGCGTTTTATAGTCGTTAAACTTCAAAACACTAATGCGTTGGCACGCCTTGCCGTATTATTTATACTGTCGCAGGCAAAGCCGCCTGTTATTGTTTTGAAGTTTAACGACTATAATATAAATCAACTATTCAGGCAGCCTGAAAATGATTGTTAGATTTGAATACCACAATCATTTCTTTTAATCATCATTTAACATTATTGCACTTATAATCACCCCTTGTGTATTTTGTTTTCAAGAAGGAGTACATTTATATGAAAAAATTAAACCTGTTGTTTTTGTCTGCAACTTTATTGGTAGCGGCTTGTAGCCCTGCCAATCAATCCAACGACACAACCGCTCCCGCACCTGCGGCGGCTCCTGCGGCAGAAACCCCAGCAGCACCTGCAACAACCGAAACCGTAGTCAATTATGCTTGCACACATGAAAGCAAAAAAGTGGGCGTTACTGCTACTTATACGGTTCAAGGCAACGATGTAACAGCAGTGAAAATTGCTTCCGAAGGCACAGAATATCCAGTGTTGCAACGCGATCCTGCCAATAAAGAAGACAATCAATTTACAGACGGCAAATACACTTGGGTAACCGAATTAGCCAATGCTGATGAACTTGCCGTTAAAGCAGGCAATATGATGACCGAAAAAGCAATGTCCAATGTGAATGGTGAAAACATAGAAACCGACAATATTATTTTCAAATATTGCGAAGTGCATGTTGAACCTACGCCTGCGAACTAATGGTTAAACCATAAAAAAACAGATGATTGCTCATCTGTTTTTTATTTTTTTATGTAATGCACAAAAGCAAATTCACATTGATTTTTTGCCGAAATTTGTGGCGTTTTTTCAACCATTTGCCATTGATTATGATCGATCATAGGAAAAAAAGCATCGGCATTTTCAATGGTTAAATTCACTTCGGTTAAGCGAATATCGGTGGCAAAAGGTAAAAATTGACGATATATTTGAGCTCCACCAATAATCACAATTTCCGCTTCGTTTTTTAATTCACCAAAAACTTGGTCGATATGATTAAAAACTTCTGCGTTTTCTATATATAAATCAGGCTGTTGGCTTAAAATAATATTGCGTCTTTCAGGCAATGGTTTTTTAGGCAGTGAATCCCAAGTTTTGCGTCCCATAATAATCGGTTTATTCAGCGTATATTGCTTAAAAAAAGCAAAATCTTCGGGAATATGCCACGCCATTTTATTATCTTCACCAATGGCATTATTTTTATCCACGGCGGCAATTAAGGTAATTTTTTGCATATTTTTTTAACCTGTCTTTATCATTTAACCGTGTTATTATATGATGAATCAACCTTTCAGGCAGCCTGAACTTTCTTTTTATTATAAAAGGTTAGACTATGCTTACCCCTTATCGTCCTGATTTAGAAACATTTTCCGAAGAAACGCAGTTGTTGGCAGAAAAATCTTCGCAATGTACGGAGATTTTATTGTGTCAAAATCCTGCATTTTATGCCTTGCAACAAGAAATTCAACAATCGTTGTCTGACCCCACCCACATTCCTGTGTGCGAAGAACACAACGATGTGATGTACCATTTTTTGCAGGACGAACATTATCCCAAAGGGGTTTATCGTGCTTGCGATGCACAATATTATCGTGCCGCATTGCCTAATTGGCAAATTTTGTTTTCTGTGGCGGATTTTGATGAAATCTTGGGCGAAGATGTGTATCTAACAGGCATTTCGCATTGCGAAACTTGCCCCACACAAGCCTTGCTTTTTCTATCGCCACAAGGCTCGGACGCTGCGTTTGTATTGGAATTTGATTTGGCAACTAAAAAAATTGTCGAAAACGGTTTTCATTTTCCCTGCGGTAAAAATCACATTGAGTGGCGAGACAAAGACAGTTTGTGGGTGTGTCCTGCGTTTGATGAACGGCATTTAACGCACAGCGGCTATCCACGCGAAGTGTGGTTATTCAATCGTGGCGATTCGTTTGAAACGGCAACACCTGTTTTTCAGGCTGCCTCTGATGTGGTTTCTGTGGAAGCGTGGCGATATTTAGATACGCAAGGCAAAGATTTGGATATGATTTGTGTCAATCACGGTTTTTTCACGCCTGAATATTTTGTGGTGGATAAAAACAATCAGCCCATTGCCCTGCCCTTGCCTGACGGTGCACAATTGTGCGGAGTGTTGGGTGGCTTTTTGCTGTTGCGTCTGCAAAAAGCGTGGCAACGCACCAAGCAAACGCATAAATCAGGCAGTTTGATTGCGGTGAAATTTGCCAAAGGTCAGTTGTTAGAAGCGTTCATTTTATTTAATCCTGCCGAAAAGCAAAGTTTGCAATGTGTGGAAACTTCGCGTCATTGCGTCCTTATTCATTATCTTGATAATGTTTCAGCGAGCCTCAAAGCGTGGCAACTGAACGAAGGCGGTGCGTGGCGAGAAATTGTTGCACCGCAAGTTTCTGCAAAAACCATTGAACTCACCGACCAGCCATTAGGCGGTGATGTATTTTATTTTTTGGCAGAAGACACGGTTAATCCGCCTGTGTTGTATCTGTGGGACGCAGGGTGTGATGAATTAAGCATTATTCGCCGCCGCAAAGCGGTGTTCGATATAGAAAATTTACAATTAAAACAAGATATTGCAACAAGCCAAGACGGCACAGAAGTCCCCTATTTTTGGTGTGGTCAAAACGAAAACCCCAACACCCCCACGATTGTGTTAGTGTATGGCGGTTTTGGCGAAAATACTTTGCCCACTTATCAAGAAATTTTAGGCAAACACTGGTTGGCAAAAGGCGGTGCGATTGTCTTTGCCTGCGTGCGTGGTGGGGGTGAATTGGGCGTGGATTGGCACAATGCCGCCCAACGACAAAATAAATATAAAGCGGTGGAAGATTTAATCGCCGTAGTGAATGATATTCAACGCAAAAACCGCACCAATCCTGACCATACGGTATTGCAAGGTGGCAGTAATGGAGCGTTGATTGCCATGTCTGCGGTTTGCAAAATACCGCAACAAATCGCCGCCCTTGTTGCCGAAGTGCCGATTGCCGATATGTTGCACTACACGCAATTTGGTGCAGGTGCGTCGTGGATAGACGAATACGGCGACCCCAATCATACGGATTTTCAGGCAGCCTTACACCGTCTATCGCCCATTGTCCAGTTAGACAGCGTCAATGGAAAATTGCCTGCGATACTGATTACTGCCGATTTATCAGACGACCGCGTAACCCCCATTCACGCCTTAAAACTGTATGCCAAACTCACCGACAAAAACGCCAACGCCTTGCTGTATCTCAACGAAAGTGGCGGACACGACGGCAACACTTCCATCAAACAAACAGCCAAAAATACGGCGGTGGTGATACAGTTTTTACAGCAACAGTTTGGCTTATAACTTATGGATAATATAAGTATTTTAAGCGTATGTTCTGCCGTGTTTCATTGGGATTGGTTTTATACCAACAATAAAGCCCCTTTCTTCGTACGCATATTCAGCAGAACAAGGGCAAGAATTTTCTATGCCTTATTGGGCTTGTTGTTAAGGTATGTCGCGTTATAGTCGATAAACTTCAAAACAATAAAAGGCGTAACGCCTGCGACAATATAAATAATACGGCAAGGCGAAAGAACGCATTATCATTTTGAAGTTTATCGACTATACACTTTCAGGCAGCCTGAAAGCCCACTACTCTCGTACATACACCACTTCCACACCGTTGTCGTCATCATCGTCAAAAGTGTCATCGTCATCAATATTGTTCAGGCTGCCTGAAAAGGTGTATTCGCCACGCAAGGCGGATAAAACGGTTTTGAAATCATCTGGCAATTCGGATTTGAACGACATTTCTTCGCCTGACACTGGGTGGATTAAACTTAACTTACAAGCGTGCAGAGCCTGTCTGCCTAAATTTTGTATGGCGGCTTTAACATTGTCCGCACAGGCGTGGCGTGGGTTGCCGTAAAGTGGATCGCCTGCCAAGGGGTGGCGGGCTTCTCTTAAATGCACACGAATTTGGTGCGTTCTGCCTGTTTCCAATGCACATTCAATGTAAGAATGCGTCTCAAAGCGTTCTAAAACCGTGATATGCGTTACCGCTGGTTTGCCACCAAACGGCACCACCGCCATTTTCAAACGATTGTGCGGATTGCGACCAATCAGCGTTTCGATTTTGCCGTCATACGGCACAATGCCGTTGGCAATCGCTCGATAAATGCGTTTTACGGTGCGTGCTTGCAGTTGGCGAACCAACTCGGTTTGTGCCGCAATGGTTTTTGCCACCACCATAAGCCCTGTGGTGTCTTTATCCAAACGATGCACAATCCCTGCTCTTGGCACTTGTTGCAAATCAGGGCAATAATACAACAAACCATTTAACAGCGTGCCTGTCCAGTTGCCTGCCGCAGGGTGCACCACCAAGTTGGCTGGTTTATCAATCACCAAAATGGCATCATCTTCATAAACAATATTTAAAGGGATATTTTCAGGGGCAAAATTGGCGGTTTCCACTTTTTCAGGCAGCCTGAAAATAATTTTCTCACCGCCCACCACTTTCATTTTGGGCGAACCCACTTTATCATTAACTGAAACAAAACCCTTTTTAATACAATCAGTTATGCGAGAACGCGAATATTCAGGCAGCATTTTCGCTAAACTTGCGTCTAAACGCTCGCCTGCATATTGATTATCAATAATCAGTTCAATTTCGTCCGCAAGGGGCGAAACTTCGTTATAATCTTCACTTTCAAAATCAGACACATTCATCATATATGAAAAAATTTGTTTTACCAATTATCGTATCCGCCGTGCTGTTATCGGCTTGTGCCACCAGCACCACCGACACGGACGCTCAAATCACCCAAGACTGGCCCGTAGAAAAACTCTACACCGAAGCACACGATGAGTTGCAAAAGGGTAATTATACTCGTGCCGTCAAGTTGTATGGCTTATTAAAATCGCGTTTTCCCTACGGACGATTTGCCCAACAAGCCCAAATGGATTCCGCTTACGCCTTATATTTAGACGAAGAAAAAGAAAAATCCTTGGCAGAAATCGAGCAATTTCAAAAAGAATATCCCAACCACAAGGATATGGATTATATTCTTTATCTGAAAGGCACGGTGCAATTTAACGAAGACCGTTCGTTTATGAACAAATTAGCGGCACAAGACTGGTCAGACCGCGATCCCACCGCTAACCGTCAAGCCTATTTAACCTTTGCCGAACTCGTAAAACGCTATCCCAACAGCCGCTACGCCAATGATGCCAAAGACAGAATAACCAAAATCGTACACGCCTTGGGCGGACACGAAATGGCAGTGGCACGCTATTATATGGAACGCGGGGCATACTTGGCGGCGGCAAATCGTGCCAAAAACATTGTAACAGGCTTTCAAAACACACCCTTTGTGGAAGAAGCCTTGGCAATGATGATGAGTGCCTACGAAAAAATGCAACAACCCACACTCGCCACAGACGCGCGCCGTGTTTTGGAAAACAACTTCCCCCAAAGCCAATACTTAAAAACAGGCTGGACAAACCCCAAAAAAGGACATTGGTGGAGTTATTCTACAAAAAAATAATCCCCGCTTAAAAAATCCCATTGAAATCAATGGGATTTTGCTTTTTCAGGCTGCCTGAAAAGCAATATAGCCAATCAACTTCAAAAGTGAAACAGGCGACTTTGCCTACGACAGTATAAATATAGCCACACTTTTTATTCACCAAACGATACAAAATACATCAATACAGCAGTGTTGCATTTTTACCAA
>JAGBKK010000036.1 GCA_017934045.1 Neisseriaceae bacterium
CTGTTTGCTGTTTGCTGTTTGCTGTTTGCTGTTTGCTGTTTGCTGTTTGCTGTTCATTATAACACCTTTTTTGCATTTTGTCAATCCTAATGTGTTGAAAAATATTCAAAAATTGACTTTTTAACAATGAAAAATATGCATTATTAAAAAGCCAAAAACCAAGTTTCAGGAAGCCTGAAACTGTTGATTAGTGTAGCAAAACAACAACACAAAAGAAAAGCAAATTGTGCGGATTTTTATTCAAATGTTGCAGATTTGATACATTAACGATTTTTCAGGCTGCCTGAAAGTTTATGACAATGATATAATCAAACCACAGTAAAAAATTACTTATATCAATCTAACCCTATGAAAATACTCAATATTCACGGTTATCGTGGCAGTTGTGAAAACAGTTCTTTTGCGGCTTTATCGGCTTTGGGGGCGGAAATGATTTCGCCGCAAATCGATTACGATAAACAATCGCCTGATGAAATTTTGTTGTTTTTGAATAACTTATGGCAACAACATAATTGTCAAGCGATTGTGGGCACCAGTTTGGGCGGGTTTTATGCGGCGTTGTTAAGCATGAAACACTATGCCAAAACGGTTTTAATTAACCCTTGCCTGTTGCCGTTTTTGCTGTTGCCACAAATTGAAGAAAGTCAAAATACGCTGTTATTCGATTACTTGCGATTGTTTGCGGATATTATAAAAATAGATAAAAATCAAATACTTGCCATTATCGGCGAACAAGATGAAGTGATTAGCACCCACGACTTTACGCAAAATCTACTTGGCAAATCTCGCTGTATTTGCGTGCCAGACGGCAAACATAGCGGCTGGACATTGCCTTTGATAGATATTTTTCAACAACAATACTCGTGGCTGTGTGGGCATTAAAAGCTTTCAGGCAGCCTGAAATACTCCGTCATTATGCGATAAAAATCTTCGTGCATAATTAAATCATTATGCCCACAGCAATTTAATGATTTGAATTGTATGTTTTGTGGGAATGTGGCAAATAATTGTTGTGAATGTGCTATGGGAATCACTTTATCGTGTTTGCCGTGAATAATTAAAATTTTTGTATTCGGTTTTTGCTGAATTAAATTGTGTATAAATTGATTGCTGGGTATTTGATAACGCAATAAAGAAATCGGTGCATAAGGCATTTTTTGTTGGGCTAATTGTTTGAAATTAAAATAAGGGGCAATCAATACCAATTTTGAGATACCAAAATGTTGTGCCGTTTCTGCTGCTAATCCTGTACCAATCGAATAACCAATAATGGTTATTTTATCTTTTTCAAAATAATTCAATACCTTATTAAACATTAGGTGAATATCGTTATATAATTGTTGTTCATTTTTAATTTTACCACTACTTTTTCCGTATCCTTGATAATCAAATACAAAAAAATCATATCCTTGTTGTGTGTAAAACCAACTTAATTTTCCCCATTTTTCAATATTATCCGCATTGCCGTGTAAAAATAAAATGGCTTCTTTGGCTTTGGGGGTGTTTTGAGCATAAAAATGCAAACCATTTAGGGTGATATTTTGGGTATTAACAATATTTAATTCTTCAAATGGAGTGTTGAATTGAAAAACATAATTTTTGGGTAAAGTGGTGGGAGCAAAAATGAACTTTTCTTGAAATATATATAAACAACCTGTGAGTGAAAAGACAATAAAAATAACACTTAATAATATTTTCAACTGTAATTTTATTTTTTGCATTGTTTTTTACCTTTTAGACCACCTATAAAAACTTTCAGGCAGCCTGAAAAGTGTTTTCGGACTGCCTGAAATATTGACACTAATTATTGATTAGTGTTCCACATCTTTCCAATATTCTTTTTTCAAGAAGTAGGTCAGAGGCAACATTACGGCTAATAAGAACATTAACACCAAGTAGCCGATTTGTTTGCGGGTTTGTTGGGCAGGTTCGCCGACCCATACCATGAAATTCACCAAATCACGCACATAGTTGTCGTATTCGGTGGTGTCGGCGGTTTGTCCGTTGAGTTTGGTATGTAATCCACCTGTAACCCAATGCAGTTTGGGCTGTCCGTGTTCGTCCAACACAGGTTGTCCGTTTTGGTCTAAATCAACTGCTTGGTATCCGCCTTGTTCCCACAGGATATGGGGCATGGCGGCTTTGTCGAATACGGTGTTGTTCCAGCCTGACGGACGCGATGGGTCTTGGTAGAAACCACGCATATAGGCATACAGATAATCCGCACCGCGACTTCTTGCCATTAAGGATAAATCAGGTGGGGTTACGCCAAACCATTCTTTGGCATCAGCCGCTGGCATGGCGGATTTAACCAAGTCGCCCACTTTGGCTTCGGTGAAAATCAGGTTGTTTTTGATTTGATCTTCGGTTAAGCCAATGTCGGTTAAGCGGTTGTAACGCAAGTTTGCGGCGGAATGGCACGAAATGCAGTAGTTCATAAAGATTTGTGCACCGCGTTGCAAACTGGCTTGATCGCGTAAGTCAATCGGCGCTTTCGGATAATGACCACCGCCTGACGCAACTGCCATACTCATTGGTGTTGCAGCGAGAACGGCACTGATTAACAAGGCTTTGAGTTTTTGTTTCATGTTCGTTCTCCCATTAAATGATGCTGGCAAAGATATAAGAACCGATTAAGGCAATCGCCACCCAAATAAAGAACCACAGTTTTTGTTTGGGCGTACTCATGGTAACGCGTGCTGGTGGGGTTTTGTTTGGTCCCATTTTGCTGTAAATCGGCATTAACAGGAAGAATGCAAAGTACACCACGGTTAAAATGCGTGCAATCGCTGTGCGAGCGGTGGTTGCAGGCAATGCACCCAAAATGCCCAAGCCGATAAAGGAGATAACAAACAAAATAACCATCACTTTGAAAATGCTGCTGCGATAACGGATTGATTTCACTTCGCCACGGTCTAACCAAGGTAAGAGTGCAATCAATACCACAGCCGCACCCATTGCCAACACGCCCCAAACTTGGGTGTTCATGAAAGAAGGCACAGCACGCAAAATGGCATAGAATGGCGTGAAATACCAAACGGGTGCAATGTGTGCAGGTGTTTTCATCGGGTCAGCAGGGTCAAAGTTGGGGGCTTCCAAGAAGTAGCCGCCGCCTTCGGGTGCGAAGAACAATACTGAACAGAACACGATTAAGAACACCACCACGCCCAAAATGTCTTTTACGGTGTAATAGGGGTGGAATGGAATGCCATCAACAGGCACGCCATTGGCGTCTTCGTTGTCGTGAATTTCAATGCCGTCAGGGTTATTAGAACCCACTTCGTGCAAGGCAATCAAGTGAGCCACGATTAAGCACAATAACACTAACGGAATGGCAATCACATGCAAGGAGAAGAAACGGTTTAAGGTGGCATCGGATACATTAAAGTCGCCACGAATCCATACGGATAAGTCAGGACCAATCACAGGGATTGCGGAGAACAAGTTAATAATCACTTGTGCCCCCCAGAACGACATTTGACCCCAAGGCAACAGATAGCCCATAAACGCTTCTGCCATTAAGCATAGGAAAATCAGCGAGCCGAAAATCCACACCAATTCGCGTGGTTTTTTGAATGAACCGTAAATCAAGCCACGGAACATATGTAAATAAACCACAATAAAGAAGAATGACGCACCTGTGGAGTGCATATAGCGAATAAACCAGCCGCCTGACACATCACGCATAATGTATTCAACGGACGCAAACGCCACAGGCAAGCCGTCAGCGTTCAGGTTGCCATCGGGTTTGAAGTTCATCACCAAGAAAATACCGCTGACGATTTGGATAACGAATACCAACAACGCCAACGAACCGAAGTAATACCAAAAATTGAAGTTTTTGGGTGCATAATATTTGCTGACTTGTGATTCCCACAAGGCAATCAACGGAAAGCGTGCGTCAATCCAGTTGATGATTTTGCTTTTGGTTTGAGCAGGTTGTTTTCTCATAATCATGCTCCTTCACTATCCACGCCAACCAACACCAAGGTGTCGCTTAAATATTTATATGGCGGAATAACCAAGTTGGTTGGGGCTGGCATAGCCTTAAACACACGCCCTGCCAAGTCGAATTTCGAGCCGTGGCATGGGCAGTAAAAACCGCCTTTCCATTCTGCACCCAAATCAGCAGGGGCAATGTCAGGGCGGTAAGTCGGCGAACAACCCAAGTGTGTACAAATGCCCACAGCCACCCACCATTCAGGTTTAATGGAACGCGTGGGGTTTTTACAATATTCAGGTTGCTGTGGCACTTTGGATTCAGGGTCAGACAGACTGCCGTCAATCGTGGGCAAGTCGGTTAGTTGCTGTTGCGTACGGTTGAGAACCCACACAGGTTTGCCTTGCCAAGCGACGGTAACTAATTGACCTGCTTCAATTTTACTTAAATCCACTTCCACAGGAGCTCCTGCGGCTTTCGCGCGTTCAGACGGTTTCCAACTGGCAACGAAAGGAACAGCGGCGGCGGCAACTAACACGCCCCCCGCAGCAGAAGTCGCCAAAGTTAGCATACGGCGACGACCGTGATCGATTTCTTGTTTGCTCATTTACCTAATGTCCTACAATAATGGTTTATTGTTCCATAAAAAACATAGGATTTTAACCGATTTTGGGGGGAAAGTTAAAGTAGAAAATGGTTAAATGATCATCGATAAACCATTAGATTTTGTCTATTATTATGAAAATAATATTAAATTCAAATGGTTATATTATAAATTGATGAGCATAAATGTGTCGCGAATATGTTTCAGGCAGCCTGAAAAAACACTCACGGCAGAAAAGATTGTAATATTTCGTTTAGGTAAATCAAGCCTTTATCGGTGGCTTGCAAGCGTTCTGCGTTGTCTATCAATAAACCTTGTTGTCGCAGTGTATTCAAAATGTCGTCAAAGTTGCTGAATAATAAACCTGTGCGGTCGTTAAAGAGTGTGGCTGGTACGCCGTTAATCAACCGCAGGGCGTTCATCATAAATTCAAACGGTAAGTCTTGATGAAGAACAAAAAAGCGTTGGCTGTCTTTGTTTTGTGCGGTTAAATAATCTTTGGGCGAACGGTGCTTGACAGTGCGTTGAATTTTGTCAGGATAGGAAATTTTGCCGTGAGCTCCTGCACCAATGCCCACATAATCGCCAAATTGCCAGTAATTTAAATTGTGGCGACAGCGGTTTTGTGGATTGGACGCAAAAGCAGAAATTTCATAGCGTTGAAAACCGTTATTGAATAAGTCGTGATGAACGGCTTGTTCGATTGCAAACAATAAATCATCGTCAGGTAAGTTTTCAGGCTGCCTGAAACCAAAAGCGGTGTTGGGTTCAATCGTTAATTGATAGGCAGAAATATGCGAAACGCCTAAATTGACAGCGGTTTGTATGTCTTGCACCGCATTGCTTGCACTTTGGTAGGGTAGGGCGTACATTAAATCTACATTCACTTGTGGGAAAATTTTTGTAGCTATTTCAACGGCTTGGCGTGCTTCGTGGGCGGTGTGTATGCGTCCTAAACGGCTTAAATGTTGGGGATTAAAACTCTGCACGCCAATCGATAAGCGATTAACGCCTGCTTGTCGTAAAGCGGCAAATTTGCCTGCGTCTGATGAATTGGGATTGGCTTCCAATGTGATTTCGCATTCAGGAGTGATTGGCAATAATGCTCTGATATTGTTTAATAAATAATCTATTGAGGCTGCATGAAAAACTGTTGGCGTGCCACCGCCGATAAAAATCGAATGAATTTTGCGTCCCCAAATATTGGGCAATTCTTGTTGTAAATCAAACAGTAATGCGTCAATGTATGCTTTTTCAGGCAGCCTATCTGTGATGGCGTGCGAATTAAAATCGCAATACGGACATTTTTGTATGCAATAAGGAATGTGAATATACAACGCCAACGGCGGTAGCGTGCGTAACAGTGGGGCGTTGTCAGGGCGAATGGGTATGGTTTTCACGGCGTTTTATGATGTGTTTATTTTATGGTTTCATTATATTGTTTTTCAGGCAGCCTGAATAATCGTTTATAATCTTTATTTTTTGCCGACAAGGAAAATATTATGCTCAAAGAAATTCAAAACACCGCCGAAGAAAAAATGAAAAAATCGGTGGAAGCCTTAAAAACCAATCTTGCCAAAGTGCGGACAGGACGCGCTCACACAGGTTTGTTGGATCAAGTGAAAGTGGATTATTACGGTTCTGATGTACCTGTGTCGCAAATTGCCAATGTAACCTTGTTGGACGCACGCACAATCAGCGTGAAACCTTACGAAAGCAATATGGCGGCGGCGATTGAAAAAGCCATTCGTGATTCGGATTTGGGCTTAAATCCGTCTGCGATGGGCGATTTAATCCGTGTGCCGATGCCGATGCTTACCGAAGAACGCCGCAAAGACTTAATCAAAGTGGTGCGACATGAAACCGAAGAAGCACGCGTTGCCGTGCGTAATATCCGCCGTGATGCCAATAATGAGTTGAAAAACTTATTGAAAGATAAGGAAATTTCCGAAGACGATAACCGCCGTGGCGAAGAATCTATCCAAAAATTAACGGATAAATACATTGCCGAAATGGACAAAATTTTGGAAGCCAAAGAAAAAGATTTAATGGAAGTTTAATGCCTACGCTTTATGCTCTTTTTCTTTTTGAATTGATTTATCTTTGAGTAAAGGCTCAATATATGAAACGGTTAGCATTGTGGTGTGCTATGGCAGTTGCGTCTGCGGTGGCGATGGGTGAAGATACGCCTAATCAAACCCCAGCACCTGATGAAACCGTTTCAGGTAGCCTGAATAACGAACAACACAGTTCAGGCAGCCTGAAAATCAAATCTTCTACAAAACAAGCGAATCTTTCCCAATCCAACAATCAACCACGCCAAAGGCGACCCCTAAAAGATAATTATCAACTGAATATCACCGTTACAGGTGCAGAAACACTTGATAATGCAGAACAAAATACGGCTAATGGCAACAGCAAAATGGCAGATTTATTCAAAGAACATTTGTCGCTGTATGCTCGGCAGAAAACGCCGAATATGGACGCAGACCAAATTGCGTTTTTGGTGCAGGAAACGGAAAAAGAAGTCGATCAAATGGCACGCACCGAGGGGTATTTTAATAGTCAAACCAAGGTGTTAGAAAATGGCAATCGATATGATATTCAGGTTGCCTTGGGCAAACGCACAATCGTGGATAATGTGATTTTGGTGTTGGACGGCAAGGTGTTAGAAGATGAAGAATTGCCTGCGTTCTACCACGATATGTTTGCGGAATGGCAAATTAAAGTGGGCGATCCTTTTCGGCAGGAAGATTGGGCAAGCAATAAATCTGCCGTGTTAAAAACCGTGCAGAAACGCAAATATCCCTTGGCAAAAATTACCGAAAGCCACGCCAAAATTGATAAGGAAAACAATTCTGCTGAATTGTCGGTAATTATTGACAGTGGGGCGTTGGTTCGCTTTGGTGATGTGTCGATTGACGGCATAAAACGCTATCCTGAAAGCATTCCACGCAATCTTGCACCGTTTTCGCATGGCACAGTGTATGACTTTGATAAATTAGCCGATTATCAGGAAAATTTGGAGCAGGACGGTCATTACGGCACGGTGGCAGCGTATGCGGATTTGGACAATGTTTCAGAAGATTTTATTGTCCCTGTGAAAGTGAATTTGGTGGAAGTGCCACGCCAAAAGGTGGATATTGGTTTGCAGTATGACACCTTGGACGGCGTGGGTACGCGGCTTGGTTATACGCATTACAATATGTTCAAACGGGGCTATACAGGCTCGGCAGTGCTGTCGGCAAATCGTTATGAGCAATCGTTGGGTTTGGGGATTGCCCAACCACGAGATGATCGTGGGCATTTTTATACTTCATCAATTAACTTAAAAAACAAAGAATTACAAGGTTTGGAAACCAAAACGCTGGCTGCTGGTTTATGGAAAGCTCGTGTGCGTGGCAATATCGATTCGCGTGTGGGCGTGGAATATTATTTGGAAGACGCTCGCATTAAAAACGGCGAAAAATTAGGCACCAGTTATGTAACTATGGTTACGGCATCGTGGAAAAGCAACCGCATTCAAACCAAAGAACGCCCTGCTAATGGTTGGTATTTTTCAGGTAAAGTGGGTTCAACGCTTGGCACGGCGTTATCCACCGCCAATGTGCAACGCGTAACGGCGGACGCAGCCTATTATTTCACACCTGAACAGAAAAAATACGGCACATTCATCGCCAAAGGCGGTGCGGGCTATGTGCATACGGATAATCAAGCCAAAGTGCCTAGCGACTTGTTGTTTCGCATAGGTGGCATTGACACCGTGCGTGGTTATGAAACGGAAAGTATTGGCATTCCTGGCGAAAACGGTGCGGTATTGGGTGGGCGTGCCATGGCAAATTGGGGCTTGGAATATCAATATCCGATTTATAAAAATTTTGCATGGGCGTTATTTCACGACGCAGGTGATGTGAAAAATCGTTTTCAGGATTTGAAATTCAAACACGCCACAGGCACTGGCGTGCGTTGGTTCTCACCCTTTGCACCGCTGTCGTTTGATATTGCTTACGCCCACGACACCAAGGATATTGCGTGGTATATCACATTGGGGACAAGGTTTTAGATATGTCAAACGAACAACAACAAACCCCAGAAACAACGCTGCCTGAAAACACGGCAACGCCACGCAAAAAAAGCAAAATTCGCCGTTTTTTCAAATGGTTGTTTATTTGCGTGGGCGTTTTGTTGATTGTGTTGAGTATCACGCTGTATTATTTGCTTGCCACGCATTCAGGTTTAAGAACTTTGGTTTTCAGGTTGCCTGAAAAAGCAGGCGTAACCGTGAAAGCGGATAATTTGCAAGGCACGGTGTGGCGTGGGTTTTCGGCGGGGAATATCACTGTTACCAATCCACAGGGTTTGGATATTGCACTCACTTCGTTAAAATTTAACTGGCAAAGCCACCAATTATTCAAAAAACATTTGAAAATCAATCAATTACAATTAGGTAAGTTATATTTAAATTCTTTTCCGCCAGCAGATGATAAACCCAAAGACGACACCCCCTTGCAATTACCTAACAATGTGTCTTTGCCATTAAAAATTTCAGTCGATCAATTATCAACCGATGGCGTATTCTTAAAAGAAACAGTTTTGGTGAAAAATGCTGAAATTTCATATTATTACGACCACAAACAGCATACAACACACATTACGCAATTAGGCACAGAATGGGGAACGGCACAAGGCAACGCCCTATTAGAAAATAAAACGCCGTTTGCCTTAAATGGCAAAATTGATTTACAAGGCACGGTGAATCAAGAACCTGCCATAGGTTCAATAAATCTTTCAGGCAGCCTGAAAGATATTGTGTTGCAATCGCAATTAACTTCTGCCAATGCTTTATTTGATATTGACGGACAAGTTTTTCCCTTTAATAACAATGTCGTAGAAAAAATCCACCATTTTAGCGTGCGTGCCGCAAATATCAATCCACGCGATTTTTGGCATACTGCACCGATTGCCCAAACCACATTGTTTTTAAATATTGCTCCCAATGCCACAGGCAAACATTTAGACGGCGAATTGGCAATGGCAAACGAAAAACCGCAAGCGGTGGATTTGAACGGCATTCCGTTTTCTACCGCCAATGGGGCGTTTCAAATGCACGAAAACGGCTTGTTGCTGATTGATTATTTGTCTTTGGATTTTTTGAATAACGGCAATATCAGCGTTTCAGGCAGCGTGAAAGATAGGCTGGATATTGCGGCAGAAGTGAAAAAACTCACGCTGTCGGACATTTTGGCAACGCAATCCAAATTGCCGTTGGACGGACAAATCACGGTTAAAGGCAAAACCGCCGAACCGCAAATTGCGTGGGATTTTACGCGTGGGGCGTTGGTGGCACAAGGTAAATTGGATATTGTGCAAGACAATCAAGGCACGGCGTTAAATCTGAAAACAGCGTCTTTTGCTGATGACAAAGGCGGTGTGGCAGATATTTCAGGCAGCCTGAAATTGTATGAAAAAATGCCGTTAGACTTTGTTTTGAATAGTAAAAATTTCAATCCTGTGGTGTTGGGCGATTTAGCCCCCACAGGGCGTGTGAATGGCACAGCCAAAGTTTCAGGCAGCCTGAAAGACACGCCTGATATTGTTGCCGAGTTGTTGTTCAAAGACAGCGTTGTGTCAAGTATGCCTTTGAATATTAACGGTAAAGTGCAATATGCGGATAATCATATTGCACCGTCCAAAATTGATTTGCGTTTGGGTGAAAATAAAATTTTGGCAGACGGTTCTTTGGGCAGAATGGGCGATAAAATGAATGTGGATATTGCTGCCCCAACACTGTCGCAGTTTGGTTTTGGGCTTTCAGGCAGCCTGAATGTGAAAGGCGTAGTATCAGACGATTTTGCCCACATCAAAACCGCTTTGAGTGGCAACGCCAACGCCTTTGCCTACAAAGATTTAGTGAAATTACAACGACTTGACTTTAATCTGATAGCGTCTCCTATTCAAACCGCACCGCTGAAAGTGGATTTAGACGGACAAAACCTCATCGTGCCAAGTGTGAATATCAGCAAAATCAATATTGATTTAAACGGTACGCAAGATAAGCACAATTTAACGGCGAACGCCGATTTAGTGGCGTTGGACAAGCCCTATCGAGCGGATATTGTGGCAAGCGGCGGTTTGGATAAGGATTATAACTGGCGTGGTGTGGTGTCGAAATTCAATTCAAGTGGCACGGTGGATTTGGCGTTGCAAAATCCTGTGAAACTCACCGCAGGCAGTCAGTTAGTTGAATTAGGGCAAGCCAAATGGCGATTGTTTGGCGGACTTTTGGATTTGCAACATTTTTCGTGGCGACAAAAAGGTGGCATAAAAACGCAAGGGCGGGCGGACAATATTCAACTGTCGCACTTAAAAAACATTGTTGAAATGCCTGTGGAACAAGATTTGGTGCTGTCTGCCGATTGGAATATGCAATATGACCAAAACGCCCAAGGCAGCCTGAATATCCGCCGCGTGTCAGGCGATGTAACCATTCCAGGTAAAAAACGCACGGTAGGTTTGAATAAATTAGAATTTGCGTCCGTGTTATCTGCCAATAAAATCAACAATAAATTAGTGGCAGAAACCGCATTCGGCAATGCAGATGCCAATATCGATATTGCCCAAACCTTTGGCGATAATCTCTTAAACGCACCGCTTTCAGGCAGCCTGAAACTGGTGTCAGACGATTTATCCAAAATCAAAGCCTTTCTACCGCCTGATATGGACTTGGGCGGCAAGTTAAACGCCGTTACCGACATTCGTGGCACGGTGGGCGATCCCCTGCTTTCAGGCAACCTGAACGCCGAAAAACTGCGTTATATTCAATGGAGTACAGGCGTGGTGGTGAATAACGGGGTTCTTAAATCGCGATTTGACGGCAAAAAATGGATTATTGACGACTTAACATTCTTGCACGAGAGAAGTGGCGGCAAGTTGAATATCACAGGCGAAGTAGAACGCACAGGGTTTCAGCCTGTGGCACATATCAATGTGCTGTTTGACAAATACCCCGTTTTGCGACACCCCGACCGCCGTGTGGTGATTAGTGGCAATTCCGAAATTCACTATGCCGACACGCTGGGTTTAGCACTCACAGGCGGTTTGAAGTTGGACGAAGCCAAGTTCGACTTTCCCAAAGCAGGTATGCCCAAAGTTGATGACGATGTGTTGATTGTGGGCGAAGAAATCAAGCAAGACACCGCCACCATGCCGATTGCGATGGATTTATCGATTGACATTAACGATGCTTTCACCTTTTCAGGCAGCGGTTTGAATGTGGTGATGGGCGGCAAACTCAATCTGAATGCCAAGCCCAAAGAAGACATTAAACTGTTAGGCACGGTGAATGTGGTTTCAGGACGCTACAAAGCCTACGGACAAGATTTGGAAGTGGAGAAAGGGCAAATCACCTTTGTCGGCCCGATTGACAATCCGTCATTGAACATTCGAGCAGTGCGGCGCTTATCGCCTGTGGGTGCAGGTGTGGAAGTTACAGGCTTTTTATCGAAACCCAGAGCGGTTTTAGTGGCAGACGAAGCCATGAGCGACAAAGACAAATTAGCGTGGTTGGTATTAGGCAGACCAGCGTCAGGCGGCGATGACGCAGCGTTAGC
>JAGBKK010000008.1 GCA_017934045.1 Neisseriaceae bacterium
ATTCGTTAAAATATTTATCAAGCAAATTCAACCATTTATCGTTTTGTTCGGGCGTAATTTCAGGCAGGGTATGAGCGAAAAAATTGACATTAAACGCACCATCACAGGCTGCCTGAATGGCTTGAATTTCGCTTTCTAATTGCTCCACAGGCAACATGGCTGCCGCCAAAGAACCCAAAGCCCCTGCCTTGCAAGCGGCAATCGTCATCGCCGAAGTTTGTGCCCCTGCCAAAGGGGCTTGAATTAAAGGAAATTGAGACGGTAAAGGATTGTTCATCGCCATTGTTCTCCGTTAGATGAATAGGAAGTTTGCTTATAACATATTTTGATAATATTTTCAGGCAGCCTGAACAGGTTTCGTCCGTTACGGTGGCTACGGCTTATTCAGAGAACGGATTTTATTTTTTCAGGCTGCCTGAAATAATGCCCGTTTTGCTGTCGGCTCGTGCTTGTGTGAGCCACGGTGCGTAGCGGAAAACGAAAATCGCCAAAGACAAAGCAAACAACACGGCGGATACGGCGATGAAGTGCTGATACGCCGTATCCACAACTACCGCACCCACACGCACCAAGGTGGCTAAAATCATCAACACAAACGCCACAGGCAAGCCTTTGGGGGCTGGATAAATGGCTCTGCCTGTGTGTCCTGCGGCGGTGCGTGTCATCATACCCACGGTTAAGCCGCCAATGCCGCCTACCGCAATAAAATGCACGCCAACACTTACCGCAATGGGAAACGACATAAAATAAAAACCTAAACAAATCAAACCGATAGCGGTTAAGGTGTAACCTGCGAATAAAATCCACAACATAGGCTCGGCAAAAATGGCTTTATTTAACCAACGCACGACTTGCACCAAGCCTAAAACCCCTGCGGCACAACACAATACGCCAGATACAGGTAAGGCAACCTGAAAAATAATCAATAATGCGGCACATAAGGGCAACAATAAGGCGGATAAAATGAGTTTTGGGTGATTTTTGACTTGGGGGATATTGAGTCGCCGTGCGGTAAAAAAGGGAATAACACGACTGCCAATAAAACCAATAAAACCTGATACTAAAATTAAACCTGCCAATAATCCATTTAATAATAAATCGTATTTTTGCCAATAGACAAACAGATGAAAGATTAAATGCAACAAGCCAAAAATAAATAAAGCAAAGGCGGCAATATAATTATGCTTACTTTTTTTAGCCATCAGCATTTGTAACATTGCAAAGGCGGCAATCCAAAAAAACAAAACGCCACAAATACCTGATATAACAGTGGTTTGTGCAAAAAATACGGTAATGCGAGAAACAAGCCATAATGCGGTGAGTAATATTAAAAACTGACCGTTTTTTGCAGGCAGCCCTGTCCAATTGGGTGTAGCGGTATGCAAGAAACCGACAATAATCGCTCCTGCATAACCCCATATCATTTCATTGGCATGCCAAAAATAATTAGGCAAGGCAGTTGTACCATTAAAACCAAAGCCCCATAATAATATGGAAATAATACCGTAAATGGCGGCAAATAAATACATTGGACGAAACGCCATAGTCCAAATTGCTGATTGAAACATTGTTAATCCTTATAATAAAGCAATAAATAACAAAATACTGAACAAAATTTCTAAAATACCGATTGTTTTCACAGCAATATTTTTTCCGATTTTAATCAAATAGGGAATAAAAATACTTCTGAATAATAATAAAATCCAAACAATCATCAAAAAATAATTTGACTGCTGATAATAAACAGAAACAATTATTAAGGCGATTGCGTGAAAAATAATTGAAAAATAAAAATATTTAAGCGATTTTCTTTCTCTGATATTGGTTTTGATATAAAAAACCGTTCCTGCAAAATACAGAAACACAATCACTGTGAGCCATATAATATGAGTAGGTAAATCATTGTTTTTCACTTGATAGGCAATCGGCAACATTAACGATGCCAATAAAACCGTGGCAATGCCTGATAATAAAGAGCGTTCTTTTCCTATTTTAGCCTGCCAAAGTGTTAGCAGTGTGAGTAAAAACAATGGCATAAACCAAATAATGAGTTTTTGCCGAAAAATCAATAAGATAAGCGTTGCTGTGAGGGTTAATCCGCCGTAAGTCATTAGGGCAGAATAATAACGCTTGGCAAAACCGTGGCGTAAAAAGCCAATAAGTGCAAAAAATAGAAAATACGCACCCCACCACGCCAATAGGAAAATCAAGTGTGTCGGCACAAAACCGCTGTGGTATATGCCCAATAAGGGCGGCAGGCTGATCATCGCCCAGCCGCCATGGTAATTGGGTAGCCAACCTGCTTGATATAGTCGTTTCATAGCAAAATCCTGCTTCGTTACTTCGCCTTGCCGTATTCGTTATACTGTCTTCATCTCGTTGCCTTGCATGCCTTTGCTCTGAAACGACTATACAACTGCGTTTTATTCATTCAAAGCCCGTGGAAACAGCAACTCGTTTTCAATATCAATATGGTCTAATAAGTCATCGCGAAATTGTTGCAAAATTTCATACAGTTGTTGCCACTCGCTGCTTGCGTTTTCCGGCAGTGTTAAATTGTTTGTTAAATCAGCCAGTTGCGATAAAGCGACTTGATGATTATCGTGTTCCATCATCATCACACGCACGGGCATCGTTGCCATAGAACCACGCCCTGCGTTAATCAGCGGAAACAAAACCTGCTCTTCTTTTTGCAAATGATTTTCCAAATCCACGCTAAATGCTTGTAAAAACGGCAATAATTGCGTTGGAAAATCATCGCATTTTGCACATTGTTCAGCCAAAGGCAAAATATTGGCAAACTGCATACGATGAACTTCGTGATAGCGTTGCAAAATGTGGTCAATAATCAAAGACAAAGGCGAATTTTGATAAATGTGAAATTTGGGGTTCATGGTGTTAATTGATTGCTTTGGTCAAGAATGGCGAAATAGTAGCACATTTTCAGGCTGCCTGAACAATTTTCTCGACAACTGCGTCAATGGTTTGTTGATAATGTTCATCAATCAGCACAATATTTTCTTTGCTAAATCCTTGAATATATTGATGATTATATTCTTTTAACTGTTTTATATCACAAGCGATTTCTAATCGCTGTTCAATATCGCAGGCGTGTTGCTTAATTTTATGCCAATGCGTATCGATAAATTTATCCGTCATCGCCAAACAAATAAAGCGAATATCACGCAAATAGAATTCATCAAAATCCTGCCGAAAGGAAAAAGGAATGTAAGCACCTTCTACAATCAGATTTTGTTGATTTTCAATCGCCGTTTTGACCATTTCACGCACAATCGCCCACAGATAGGGCGTTAGAGCGTCATCATCTTGGGCGGTTAAATGCGTCATACCGCTTCTAATCAAGCCCATTTTCAAATGGTCTATCGACAAATACGGAGCGTGTATTTTTTCCAACAAGCGTTGTGCCAAAAGCGTTTTGCCCGTATGCGTTGCCCCTGTAATCAAAATAATCATCGGAAAAATTTTTGTAAAATACCACTTCTAATAGAAACAAGCCGTCATTTTATCACGGTGTGGCAATCTTCTAAAATAAAGGGCAAAACCGCTTTAAATCAGGAGATTGCCACGCTACGCCTTTCGGTTTCGCTCGCAATGACAGTAGTTTCTTTCAGGCAGCCTGAACCCTTATTCAGGATCATCGGTAAATGGTTTTTGGGTGAAGATTTTGAAGAATGGGTAGGCGTAAAGTGCGAACGCCAAAATCAGCAAACTTGCCGATAAGTGAATGTAACCTGTCCAATGAGTGAATAATGAACGCACAATGCCACACACCACCATCGTGATAATGGCTAAAATGCCTAACAACGGAAATTTAAGTTCAATAAAGCCACTGTGTCGCAGGCTTGCGGTGATGAAGATAAATAAAATCATACTCAAATAATAACTTAATGTGATTAAGTGTAGCGGCGAAGTGTGGGGAATGCTCATAATTTGCGTTGTGCCAAGCCACAGATAGCCTACCGCACAGGCAAGTTGTAAGGTGTAATAAAAAATAATGTAATGGCGTTTGAGTAAGGCGAAATAATGCAGTTCTTTGAGTTTGGCAAGCATCACACAGCCTACGCCCAGAGCAATAAATCCGCTGGTTTTTTCGTCTAAAAACAAGGTGGATAAGGCGTATAAAATGGCAAACAGGGCAAGTAAATTTTTATACACAAAATTAGGCAAAAACACAGGGTCTTTGTAATCGGTTTTTTTGAGTGCTTCATCGCCTAAAACCATACTCACACGGAAACTCACCACGGAAATGGCAGCAACGCTAATATGAATTTGGGCGTATAAAAATTGAAAGTCGTTTTTGTATAAAAAAGCGATTTGCAATATGAACAGCAATGACAAAATCAGTAAAATAGAAAAGTTATTATCGTTTTTGTCTTGCCATAATAAAACGGCACAAAAGCCTAATAAAACCAACCAAAATAAGGCAATAAAACTGCCTGTGATTAAATAATGAAATGGTAATGCCAAAAAAGCCAATATAATCAATGTATAAAGTGTGGTGCTGATTTTTTTCAGGCTGCCTGAATAATTTGTCCAATCAGGCAATGCGGTGAGTAAAAAGCCACCGTAGGCACAGGCAGGAACGATATTCAGAAAAATCATTTGATGCAACAAAATATAATTGTCGCTCACCAAAAAACTTAAACCACCAACCATACCACACACTGCCGCGGTGATAAAAAATAGTCGCATAGGGTGCGTAAAAAAATTATTCATAATAAACGCTCCCTGAAAATTCTTGGGCAACGATTTTTTCTTCATATTGACGGTTTCTTTGATTTAAGGGCATATCTAATTTTATTTGCCGTTTGATTTGCATATGTTTTGTTTCTAACTCAATGATTTCATTACTTAATCGTACCGCTTCAAAACGATCGTGCGTAACCAATAATGCCGATAATTTTTGTTGTTCTATTTTTTCTACCAATAGACAAATTAAAATATCTCGCATATCCAAATCTAATGCGACAAAAGGTTCGTCCAAAAGGGCTAAATCGCAACCGCTTAAATAAAGTCGTAAAAAAGCAATTCTTTTTTGCATACCACCACTTAACTCTTTGGGATATTTATTTAAATCTGATTTTTCTAATCCAATTTTTTGGGCTGTGGTATAAATTTCATCAATATTGGGTTGGGTATTAAAAATCGCAATATTTTGTAAGGCGGTTAAATGGGGTAACAGGCGGTTATCTTGAAATAAAAAGCCGATTTTTTTAAATTGTGAATGAATTGTGCCACTTTTGGGCGTGTTTAAGCCTGCCACCAAGCGTAATAGCGTGGTTTTGCCACAGCCTGATGGTCCAAACAGCGTTTTGACTTCGCCTTGTTGTAAATCTAAACTAAAATCGCGAATAATCATGTCGCGTACAATTTCAAAGCGTAAGTTTTTGATTTGTAACATTATCTTTTCCACGGCATAAAGGCGATTTCCAGCGGTTTGATGATTAAATATTCAAACAGCGACACAAAAGCAATGGCTAAAACCACATACGCCAATACTTCGATGCTGTCTAACATCGTTCTGGCGGTGGCAATTTTTGCTCCCACGCCGTCATTCGCACCCAAAAGTTCTGCCATAAACACGACTTTAATGCCACTGCCCACCGCAAGGCTAATCGCAGAGAGTAAATAACCGCTTAAATGCGGTAGATAGACGAAACGAATTTTTTTATATAGCCCTAATTGATAGGCATCAAAGAGTTCCAAATGGCTGTCATTCACGCTTGCCATACCGAGTGCGGCGTTGGCAAAGGTCAGCGGCGTGAGAATGGCAATAATGGTGAAAATTACGCTGGGATTGCCAAAAGAAAACCAAAAAATCGCCAACACAATCCAAATAATCGGCGGCATAGCCAAAAGTATGGTAATCATTGGTCGCAATAATGCCATTGCCGTTTTGAATTTGCCTGCGATAAAGCCAGCAAGAATACCTAAAATCAGGGAAATGCTAATGCCAATCAAGGCTCGATAAAGGGTGAGATGAATTTCGCTCGCTGTAAATTGCGACAACAGTTCGCCTGCTTTGGTAAAAACTGCCAAAGGGGCAGGAAGCAGTAAGGCACCCAAATGCAAAGCGGTCTCTTGCCAAACGGCAATCAACACAAACGCCACGCCCAGCCCTGCCAATCCGCCCCACAGGTAATCCAAAATGTAAAAAAATACATGTTGATTTTTGCGAATTTTGTCGATTTTAATCATATTTCAATACAGGTTTTGTGTTCTCTGCCGTAAGGTGGGCATTTTTGCTTACCCTACGGCTTTTATTGCAACGGTTTTCAGGCTGCCTGAAAGATTACTTCGTCATTTTGAGTGTAGCGAAAAATCTCAACATTTAATCAAAAGATTCTTCACCTGCTTATCGCAGGTTCAGAATGACGGTGTATGTTTTTCAGGCTGCCTGAAAATTATTTTTTCCTTGTCGTTATATCTTCACACGCCACCCAAAAAATCCTTGCGGATTTTTTGGAGATTGCCACGCCGTTATTTCATAACGGCTCGCAATGACAGGAGTATTTTTCAGGTTGCCTGAAAAGTAAATTTTCCCTTGCTACCACAAGGTCGGTGGGCAAGAATGCCCACCCTACGGCGTTACGGTAACTACCACAAGAAAAAATCATTACTTGGCAATTTTCCACCAAGCAATTTCGGATTATGCGACAGCAAAATTTCAAAGAAATTCATCATTTCATCTTTAATGTCGCTTGATTTCAAAACACATAAATTAGAATGCTGTATCGACTGGGCAATCGCAGGAGCGGCGGCGGGCAAATAATTTGTACCAATATTTGCCGCACTTTGAGAGTTGGCTTTCACCCACGATAAGGCATTGACTAAATCGTTATGCAGCAAGGCAAAATCGTCTTGGTGGGCAGCAAAAAATGCTTTATTCGCAATTATTCCTGCTTGCGGAATTAAGGCTTGTTTTTGATTAAACGCTTGTTTCCACACATTTAAAATATCAAAATTACGCACCACTTTAACGCCCACGGTTTTGCCTTTCAAAATGCTGGCACTTGCCATCGGTTCGGGCAAAAAGGCAGCGTCATAACCTTTACTTAAAAACATTGCCAAGGCTTCGGGCGGCGTGACTGCATAATCTAATTGAATGCGAGAAATGTCCAAACCCAATTTTTGAAACAGCACACAAAAAACAATATCAGGCATATCGTTTTTGAACGGCATAATCATTTTTTTGCCGTATAAATCGCCCAATTCGTTGATAGGCTTGTTTTTGGTGAGAATATTATTCAAACCCTGCGTGAGCATATTGATTTGCCCAACTTCTGCCCCTTGGTTGGCTAAATTCACGCCGACATTACTTGGTGCCATCATCACTTTGAATGTGCCATTGGCAACGCCTGCACGCAGTTGGTCTGGGCTATTCCAAATTTTTAATTGCGATTTATATTTTTTACCCAATTTGCCGTTTAATAAAGCCGTGGCAATAGTAATGCTGGGCAAGGCTGGTGCACCGTAAATCGTCCAATCGGATTGGTTATTGCCTTGGGCTGTGGCTTGTCCAAACATACCGCTTAATCCCAAACCCAAAGCGGCAGAAGTGCTTAAAAATTCGCGTCTATTCATTTTCTTTATCCTGCTGTTTATTTTTCAGGCAGCCTGAAAATCATTACTGTCATTGCGAGACTTTGCAAAGCAAAGTCGTGGCAATCTTCTTATTAAGAAAGCGGATTTTATGCTTTCAGGCAGCCTGAAAACGCTAAAACGCCGCTTTCAAATTGATATAAAAAGTGCGACCTGGTGCATACACCACATTCGGTGCAAACGCTTCCACATGGTCGGCACTGATAAACTCGGCGTAATGTTTATCCAACACATTATTCACGCCAAAGTTAATGCCGATATTGTCTTTCAGATTAACACCTGCGTATAAATCCAACACCGCAAAGCCTTTGGACGCTTCTTTGTTGTCAATGCCTAAACCTGTTTTCTTATCAAAATTGCCTTTGCTTTGTTTGGACACCGCACGCACGCCTGCCCCCAAGTTATACGAACCGTATGCAAAATGATTTTTGTAATCCACATTCACATCCAATTCAAACGGACGAATTTGATACAACGCTCTGCTGTCTGTGCGATTTTTGCCGTAAGCGTAATAGAGTTTAGAACCCACGCCCCAGTTAGCATTGAAGTTGTAATGACCGTGAAGTTTTGCCACCAGCATATCCGCATCAACATTGCGTGCGATAATATCGCCTGATTTCTCTTGAATACCAGCTTGCCCCCTTGCACGGTCAAACACAATTAAATCATCAACACGGTCTAACATTAAAGAATAGCCCACATTAAAAGCGTTGGGATTAAGCGAATTCATATAGCCTTTGAAATGGTCGTTTTTCAGGCTGCCAGTGATTTTGACAAAATTATGCTTTTCCTTATCCAAAAACGGATTGCCGATAATGCCAGAACCAGTACCATTGGGCGACATATACGCCCCCATTGGATTAACCACAAAACCTGACAGCGTATTAAAGCGTTCAATATTGTCGCCAATGCGTTCAATATGAGCCACTTCTACCGCGTGTTTTTGATTATCATTCGGCGTGAATTGATATTTCAGATTTGCCCCAAAAGCATTTTCATCAACACTGCCGTCAAACTTTTGACCGTAAAATTTTTGCCATAATCCAGCTGCACTGGGAAATTTCATCATCGCATTTTGCGGATTAGGCAGATTTTCATTGAATTTTTTTGCTTTCGCTTTGTTGATTTCATAACTCAAACCCAAGGTTGCCTGATGATTGTCATTGAATTTGTAGGACAATTCATCAAACACACGATAATCGTGAATATCCAAATCCGCAAAACGATATGCATTCACAAACGACATTTGCCCTTGTTTGCGGTGTCGTTTGCCATTGTGTTCATCGTGCGTAAAAACCACGCCGATTTTATTGTGAAAATTGCCCAAATCCTTATCATAAGACAAGTTAATGTCCCAAATATCCCTGTCCAATTTCACAAACATTTCTTGTGGCGATTGACGCAACTTAAAATTATTCGCGTCTCGTTCAACTTTGCGATACGAAAAACCATAACCCAATGTATTTTCTAAATTTTCCAAGCCTAAACGACCGTCAAATTTAAACACCTTGCGATCGGTTTTCACCGCATCAACCTGATATTCAGGCTGTTTATCGTCTTTAATATTGTCGTGCAGAAAAGTGAATTTCAATTCGTTCAATTCATTCGGCACATAGCCCAAAACCAACGCCTGATTAAAGCGTTCATAGCCAAAATCCACTTCATTGCCTTTGCCGTCTTTATAGCCATTGGCTTTGGTGTAATTCAAATTACCCATCACATACGCATTCGCCCCACGAGCCAACGCCAACGCCGATGAATAATAATTTTTCCCATACGCCCCAGCATGCAGACGCAACGGCGACATTTTGTCATCGATTTGCTTGGTAACCGAAAAATAATCACGGCGATTGGTTCTATCAAACTGATTTTCCACCCCATAATTTTGAGCCACATTCGGCGTAATCGGCGCAGGCGGACCAAACGGCTTTAACGCATGAAACTGATTAGGCGACGCCAAATCCTCCGCCCAAAGATTGGCACTCAAAATCGTTGCTGCATAAATTACAGAAACTTTAAAAAACTTTGTTATTTGCATAATCATTCAACAATTTATGATAATAGTTATCAATTATATTGCTTGTTGATTTATTATGTCAAGATTTGCGGTGTTTTTCAGGTAGCCTGAAACACTATATAACTTCTTGTTCTATTCATAAAATTTATCAGTCTTTGTCTTTTGTAATAGAAAACTTATGATGACAACTCATAATTTGCAACGAAAGGTTTTGACGATGAGTAAAAAAATCATTCACTTTAATGCATTCGAGATGAACTGCATTTCTCATTTATCACCTGGTTTGTGGCGTTATCCTGGCGACTGGGCTTTGCGTTATAAAGACATTGAATATTGGCAAAATCTCTCTCAAATTGCCGAAAAAGGCTTATTTGATGCGATTTTTATTGCCGATGTGATTGGCGTTTATGACATATACAAAGGTTCGGACGAAGGGGCGTTACGCACGGCTTTACAAACGCCTGTCAATGACCCTGTGCAGTTGGCGGCGATTGGGGCGGCGGTTACCAAAAATCTTGGTTTTGGCATTACCGCAGGCGTGCCGTTTGAACACCCATTTCCGTTTGCACGCCGTCTTTCTACGCTTGACCATTTAACCAAAGGGCGTGTCGGTTGGAATATTGTTACGGGCTATTTGCCGTCTGCCAATCGTTCTATGGGGTCGGTTGAAGCACCGCATGACGAACGCTATGACCAAGCCGATGAATATTTAGAAGTGTTGTATCGCTTGTTGGAAGGCTCTTGGGAAGATGATGCGGTGATCTTAAACCGTGAAACAGGGCAGTTTGCCGACCCTGCGAAAATTCATCACATTATTCATCACGGCAAATATTACGATTTGGAGAGCATTCACATTTGCGAACCGTCCATTCAACGCACGCCTGTATTGTTTCAGGCAGGCAATTCTACGCGTGGAATGAAATTTGCCGCCGAAAATGCCGAAGCGATTTTCATCGCACCACCCACCAAAGAATACGCCAAAACCGCAGTAAAAAATGTGCGTGAAGCCTTGATTCGTGCAGGACGACAGCCTGATGACGCAAAAATTTATATTTTAGCCACGGTGATTACCGATCAAACGGACGCTTTGGCAGAAGCGAAATATAAAGATTTGTTGTCATACGCCTCCGAAGAAGGTTCGTTAGTTATCAATTCAGGCTGGTTAGGCACGGATTTGTCTCAATACGATTTGGACGCACCGCTGAATAAAATCCAATCCAATGCGATTCGCGCCCAAGTGGAAGCCTTATCCAACAGCACCACCGAAGACGGCAGAGTTTGGACGCTACGAGATTTAATCAAACTATCAGGCATTGGCTGTCAAGGCATCAAAATTGTGGGCGGTGCAAAAACGGCTGCCGACCAAATTGAAGAATTGATTGATTACTCTGGTGCAGACGCAATCAATTTAGGCTATGCCACAACACCTGGCACACACGCCGATGTGGTTGAATTTGTCGTCCCTGAATTGCAAAAGCGTGGGCGTTATCAAACCGAATACGCCGAAGGTTCGTTACGCAATAAATTATTCGGTAAAGGCGACAGGCTGCCTGAAAACCACCGTGCGGCGAAATACCGCAAAGGCGGCGAGTTGTGGTCGGTTGATGACTATACAAATACAGGGAGAAAACGAGCGTAGGTTTGCGTTCCCTTTGGTTTCAGGCTGCCTGAAAGGCACTGCTATTTACCTTTCCTGTTTATTAACCACTTTCAGGCTGCCTGAAAACCACTTTTTTAACGGTAACGAAATGCCATATAGCCGTAGGGTGGGTTTCCTAACCCACCAAACAAAACACAGGGTTTGTATAACAATTTAATCAATGCCTGTCGGCATTGCGGTGGGTTGGAAACCCACCCTACAACATTACCGTCATTGCGAGCGAAGCCGTAAGGCGTAGCGTGGCAATCTCCTTATTCGGAGAACGGCGTTTCAGGCAGCCTGAAAAGCATACGGTTTGGCGGTGGGCAAGAATGCCAACCACACAAATATAGGATAAACAAATATGACAACAAACACGATTTTTATTCTGCACGACAATCCTGAATGGATACCGCCATTTGCGGCGGCGTTTCAAAAAGCAGGTGTTTCCTTTCAAGAATGGATTTTCCACGACGATGCAGGACATTTTCTCAACTTGGACGAAGAGCCACCGCAAGGTGTGTTTTGGTCTCGCATATCGGCTTCATCGCACACACGCAATGCAACGCACGCCAAAGAATATGCCAGAGCGGTTTTGGCGTGGTTAGAACGCTACGGTCGCCGTGTCGTCAATGGTTCAGCCGTATTGGAATTTGAAGTCAGCAAAGTGCGTCAGTATTTGGCGTTAAAAAAACACGGTTTCAGGGTGCCTGAAACAAGTGCTGTTTTTGGCGAGCGGCAACTGATTGAAGTCGCCAAAAAATACACGACACCCTTTATCGTCAAGCACAATCAAGGCGGTAAAGGCTTGGGCGTTCGCCGTTTTGATGACTTTGGCGATTTTGAACGCTATGTCAATAGCGTAGATTTTGAAGAACCCACAGACGGCATTACGCTGGTTCAGGAATATTTGCGGTCAAAAGAGCCGTTTATCACGCGTTTGGAATTTATCGGTGGCAAGTTTCATTACGCCGTGCGTGTGGATACAGCGGCTGGCAGTTTTCAACTCTGTCCTGCGGACGCTTGCGAAATTGACCGTCAAAACAGTCTGCCAGAACTCGCAGGTGGTGCGTGCGATATTAACGGTGCGAAAAACGGAGCGTTTTCGTATCGTGCCGAAATCACCGCCGATACGCCATTGGTGCGGCAATTAGAAGATTTTTTAGCCCAATACAAAATTGAAGTGGCAGGCGTGGAGTTTATTGAAACCGCCAACGGCGAAACGGTGATTTACGACATCAACACCAACACCAACTATAACGCTGCGGTGGAAAAACAAGCCCCACAAGCGGCGGCAGATAGGATTGTTGCGTTTTTGAGTGAATTATAGATAGTAGGGTGGATTTCCAATCCACCAAGCAAACCGCAGGGTTTGCATAGCAATGTAATTAACGCCTGTCGGTATTGCGGTGGGTCGGAGACCCACCCTACGGCGGACGGCAAAAGCAAAAAGTTTTTAGGCTGCCTGAAAGATATTGTGCATGGTCATTCTCCGAATAAGGAGATTGCCACGATTTTTTCTAACGAAAAAATCTCGCAATGACAGTAGTTTTTTCAGGCTGCCTGAAAACACAGTAGTAACAAATTTTTTCAAACAACACGGAGTAATTGATTATGAAATTCGGATATTGGTCGCCCGTATGGGGTTCTTGGTTACGCAATGTTGATGATGACCCAACGCCTTGCGAATGGGAATATGTGCGTGATTTGGCGGTGAGTTTAGAAAACAAAGGTTATGAACTCACGCTGGTGCCAGAACTTAACTTAAACGACATTAAAGGACATACTGCCCCAGTTTTGGACGCTTGGACGGTTGCCACAGGCTTGGCAGTCGCCACGCAAAAACTGGAAATTTTAGCCGCTTTGCGTCCGCAATATCATCAACTTGCCCCCACCGCCAAACGCATTGCCACTATTCAAGAAATGGCAAAAGGTCGTTTTTCCATTAACTTGGTTTCGGCGTGGTGGCAGGAAGAGGCTCGCCAATACGGCATCAACTTCGCTCATCACGATGACCGCTACGGTTACGAAGAAGAATACATCACCGCAATGCGTGGCTTATGGCGAGAAACGCCTTTTACGCATCACGACAAATATTTTAATTATGAAGACAGTTTCCTTTCGCCCAAACCTGTGCGAGAACCTACGGTTTATGCAGGTGGCGAAAGTGAAGTCGGTCGTGAAACCATTGCTCGCTTTGCGGACAGTTACTTAATGCACGGTCATACCATAGACGAACTCAAAGTCAAAATTCGTGATATGAAAGCCCGCAAAGAACGCTTGGGATTAGACCCTTTCCGCGTATTCGGCATGGCGGTGTATATCATCATTCGTGATAGCGAAAAAGAAGCACGCAAAGAATACGAACGCATTACCACGATTCAGAACTACGAACGCTGGGAAAATTCGCACAAGAATTTCACAGGCAACTCAACATTAGATGTGGAAGTGGCAAGAGTGGATTATTCGGTTACCAATCGTGGTTTGCGTTCCAATTTGGTTGGCACGCCAGAACAAGTCGCCGAACGCTTGCTTGAATATCAAGACGCAGGCTTGGGCGTGGTTTTGGTGCAATCTGCCCCAGTGCGTGAAGAATTGGAACGCATCGCCGAACAGGTGATACCGTTGGTGAATAAGGGGTAAATAATTTGTAGGGTGGGTTTCCAACCCACCAAAATAAACTACAACATTACCGTCATTGCGAGCCTAAACGAAGTTTAGGCGTGGCAATCCCCTAACTACGGAGAGCAGGTTTGAATTGATGAATGTTAATGGAAAGCAGATTAAATCAGGGGATTGCCACGCTCCCTACGGTCGCTCGCAATGACAAGTTATATTTTCAGGCAGCCTGAAACGAAATAACCAAAACTCCGTAGGGTGGGTTTCCAACCCACCAAAATAAACTACAACATTACCGTCATTGCGAGCCTAAACGAAGTTTAGGCGTGGCAATCCCCTAACTACGGAGAACAGACTTGAATTGATGAATAGTAATAGGAAAGCAGATTAAATCAGGAGATTGCCACGCCGTTATTTCATAACGGCTCGCAATGACGGAAATTTTGAAAGATTTCAGGCAGCCTGAAAGGTTTAATCAACCTAAACGATAAGGAGATTACCACGATTTTTTCTGCGAATAAATCTCGCTTTTGACAGATTTGTCAGGCAACCTGAACCATACCTGAACATAAAAGGAAACAACAATGGCAAACATATTACTGATTAACGGTTCCACGCATGAGAACGGTTTTAACGCACAACTTTTGGAAAAAATCAAAGAACTGTTGAGCGAATACCCACACTCGGTTAGCGAATTATTTTGGCAGGACATTCCGATTTTCAATCAAAGCAACGATTATCCGCCACCGATTGCGGTAGAAAAAGTTCGCCGAGCCATTATTGCGTCTGATGCTTTGTTTTTTATCACACCTGAATACAACGGCTTTTGTCCAGGTGGTTTGAAAAATTTGATTGACTGGTTATCGCGTTCCATCAATCCTAAAAACAGTCGTGGCGAGTCGTTTATTCACAATCGCATTACGGCGGTAACTTCGGCAGCGTCAGGCGGCGGCACGGCGGTGCGACACACGATGGAGCAACTTTTAACATTTGTCCGCACGCGAGTGGTTTCTGATAATGCTTGTGGTGTGGCGATTAAAAAAGATGATTGGGCAAAAGGCATACTCACCATTACCGATGACGAAATCGCAGGCTTAAAACGCTTTGTCGGCGAATTTGTTAAACAAGTCAATGCAGACGAAGCCTTGCGGTTGAATCCGATGATATAAAGAAACGCCGTAGGGCAGGTAATGCTACGCTCCAACCTATCAAAACGATTGCGGAGAACGGATATTGAATATTTTCAGGCAGCCTGAAAAGCATATGGTTATAGTCAAACAACTTCAAAATTGAAATGCGTTGGTTCTCCTTGCCGTATTATTTATACTGTCTTCGGAAAACCGCCTGTTTCACTTTTGAAGTTGTTTGACTATAAAATCAAACCTGCGGTTTGGCGGTGGGCAAGAATACCCACCCTATAAGCCCTTTATAAAAACAGCGTTTTACCATAAAAGGAAAAAATCAAAATGTGTCAATTACTTGCCATGAACGCCAATACGCCGACCGATATTGTTTTTTCTTTTGATGGATTTCGCAGGCGTGGTGGTTTGACAGATTGTCATTCAGACGGCTTTGGTATTGCTTTTTTTGAAGATAATGCGGTGCGACTATTACAAGACACCACAGCGTGTGCCACTTCACCCTTTGCCGATATGGTGAAAGCCTATCCCATTCGTTCGACCAATATTATCGCGCACATTCGCAAGGCGACCCAAGGCGAAGTATCGCTTGCCAATACGCACCCATTTATGCGTGAGGCGTGGGGAAAATACTGGATTTTCGCCCACAATGGCAACCTGAAACGCAGTTCAACGAACGATAGTGAAGTTAAAGATTTTCACCCCAAAAAAGGGCAATATTATCGCCCAGTCGGAAAAACCGATTCTGAAACCGCTTTTTGCTATCTATTAGAACAGTTGCGACAACGCTTTGACGAATGTCCTGATGACAAAACGCTTTTTACGGCTTTATGTGAAATTTGTATGGAAATTCGCCAATACGGCTTATTGAATTGTGTGTTAAGCAACGGCGAAATGCTGTTTATTCATTGCGATTCGCTGTTGCATTACATTATTCGCCAAGCTCCGTTTGGTAAAGCAAAATTGGCGGACGATGATATAGAAATCGACTTTGGCACCCAAACCACGCCACAAGATAAAGTTGCCGTCATCGCCACTTTGCCTTTGACCAATAACGAAAATTGGCAACAGTTTGCCGTAGGCGAAATGGCAATGTTTCAAAACGGCAACATCATTCATCAACGGCAACCTGAAAATCCATTTTATCCTGATATTGAAACAGGCTTAAATAGGGCAAAACAAGCACTGTGAAACTTATTCAATATTTTTAATCCATTTCGCAGGCACGCCGCCGTAAATGGTGTTGTTTGGCACATTTTTATTCACCACTGCCCCTGCGGCAATCACCGCGTTTTCGCCAATGGTAACGCCTGGCAAAATGGTTGCCCCAGCACCAATCCACGCATTTTTTTTAATATGCACAGGGCTTAAAATCACGCCACGCCGTGTTTTGGGGTTTATATCGTGATTGACCGAAATAATTTTCACCTGCGGTGCAATCAGCACATTGTCTTCAATCACAATGCCGCCTAAATCGGTAAAAACGCAAGCGGTGTTAATAAAAACATTCTTGCCAATGCGTAAATGGCGACCAAAATCGCAATATAAAGGCAGGTTAATATGTACACTGTCGTCAATTTCGCTGTTTGTAATTTGCGATAATAGTTTTCTAATTTCCGCTTGCGTTTTGTATGTTCCTGATAATTCTGCAATGAATGGTGCGTTTTCATCAACAATTTGGTGAATTTCAATAAAATCATCACTGCCAGCGGTAATTAAAGTGTTTAAGGGAAATTTGTGCATTGTGTTTTCCTTTTTTCAGGCTGCCTGAAAATAATACTGTCATTGCGACCACTGTCTATGGTGGGGTTCGTGGTAATCTCCTGATTTGATCTAAACAAAGCTTGTTCTCCGTAGTCAGGGGATTGCCACGACTTGCCTTTCGGCAAGTCTCGCAATGACGGTGTGTTTTGGTGGGTTAAAAACCCACCCTATGATTTATTTCAAATTTGCTTTGAAAAATTCTTCCAATTTATCAAACGGAATTTTTTTATCATACAAATCCGTGTGATTTGCCCCTTTGACAATAAACAATTCCTTATTTTTGCTGCCGATAGCCTTAAAAGCGTCTTCGCTAAAATAGCGTGAATGGGCAATTTCGCCGTGTGCCATCAAAATAGGCGTTTTCAGTTCGTTGGCGTAAGTTAAAATCTTATCGCTCATCATCGCCAAAGCGTTGGTATTGCTCCACGCACCGTTTGAATTAAGCGAGCGTTGGTGAAAACCACGCGATGAGCGGTAATAGTCTTTGTATTCACGCAAAAATAAAGCGTCCGAATCTTTCACCTGCGACAGACCGTTGGCAGGATAAGTCGTTTTGCCCTGTTCAAAATCCGTCCAGCGTTGCAAATTTAGATTTTTTTTCGCTTCAAATCGAGCATTTTCATCAACGCTATCGTTATAGCCTTTGGCGGTAACTCTTGTCATATCATACATGGTTGTGGTTGCCACGGCTTTAATGCGTGTATCGCTAATCGCCGCATTCAGAGCAAATCCGCCCCAGCCACAAATGCCCAAAATGCCGATTTTGTCTCGATCAACAAAGGCTTGCGTGCCTAAAAAATCCACCGCCGCACTAAAATCTTCCGTGTTTATATCAGGGCTGGAAATATCTCGCACTTCGCCGCCACTTTCACCTGTAAAACTGCCGTCAAACGCAAGTGTTACAAAACCCCTTTCCGCCAGAGTTTGTGCGTGCAGTCCGCTGGATTGCTCTTTCACCGCACCGTAAGGACCGCTAATCGCAATCGCAGGCAGTTTGCCGTCTCGTTTTTTCGGCAAATACAAATCGCCCACCAGCGTAATGCCATAGCGGTTTTTGAATGTAACTTTTTTGTGTTCCACCTTGTTACTTTGTTTGAACACCTTATCCCATTCACTCACCTGCGACACAGGCAAATTGGGATTTGTTGCGTTTTGTGCATAAATCATCGGACTTACTCCTAACATAAAAATCGCCAAAGTTAAGGCGGAAAATGCAGATTTTGCTTTCATTTGAATGCTCCTTACTGTGAATTGCATTCATCATAACAAGAGATAATGTGCAGAAAAATAGACAAAAATGAATAAGATTTATCGTTTTGTGATATAAATAACAGATTTTCAGGCAGCCTGAAAGCAAAAGAGCAAAAAATGAGTAAATTAAAAGCCAAAGAATATCTGCGATTTGAAGATATTAAACACATTCGCGAAGATGGTAGCGAATATTGGTTAGCACACGAATTAGCCCATGCTTTGGATTACACACAATGGCGAAATTTTGAAAAAGTTATTGACCGAGCAAAAATTGCCTGCGAAAACAGCGGACACAACAGTTTGCACGATTTTGCTGATGTCAGCAAAATCGTCATCGCCGGGGCAACTCGCAAAACAATTAAAGATTACGAACTTTCACGCTATGCCTGTTATTTAATCGTGCAGAACGGCGACCCCAGAAAAGAAGTCATTGCTTGGGGTCAAACCTATTTTGCTATTCAAACATACAGACAAGAACTTGCCGACTATTTTAAATTTCAGGCAGCCTGAAAAAAGGATAACACCATGAAAACCCGCGAAAATTACAACGATATTTATTTATTTATGACCGTTGCCGAAATGGGCAGTTTTACCCAAGCGGCTGGGCGGTTGGCTATGGCTCAATCCAATGTTAGCCGTGCGGTGTCGGCGTTGGAAGAGCGGCTGGGCGTGCAGTTGTTGGTGCGAACCACACGCAACATCGCACTCACGCAGGCGGGGGAAATGCTGTATTTGCGTGCCAAAAACGCCTTTGAACGCATTGATAACAGCCTAAATATGATTGCCGACTGGCGAGAAACACCGTCTGGTGCGGTTCGCATAACCGCTTCTACTTATGTTATTGATAAAGTATTGCTGCCAAAATTAGCAGGTTTTAACGAGCGTTATCCTGATATTCGCCTTGAATTATTGTCGGAAAATCGCTTTATCAATATTATTGAAGAACATTATGACGCAGGCGTGCGTTTGGGCAGCGATATTGCAGACGGTATGGTAGCAGTGAAAATTGATGATGAAATTCAAATGGTTACGGTGGCAAGTGTGGATTATCTCGCCCAACACGGCACGCCTAAAACGCCACAAGATTTGACGGATCATTTGTGCATTCTCTATCAAATGCAGGCAGGCGGCGTTTATCAGTGGGAATTTGAAGACAAGGCAGGACACACCTACCGCCACAAACCGCAAGGAAAATGGGTTTTCACCGATGATTATCTCGGCGTTCAGGCAGCCTTAAACGGTTGGGGTATTGCTTTCGTGCCTTTGCGTATGGTGGAAGAATATGTGCAAAATAAACAGTTAGTGAGAATTTTAAATCAATACACCAAAACACTCCCCGCTCTGTATCTATACTACCCTCACCGCAACACTTCCCCCGCATTCCGTGCTGTGTTGGAGTGGTTGAAGAAGTAGGTTTTAACTGATTGTTTTTCAATATTTTTTATAAACTTTATCAACATAACCCTGATGTTTAGGTTGGTTTGACAACTCGCCATTATTCAGATTGATGACTGCGTCATTTATTTTATTGACTTCGTCAATAAAGATTTTAACTTCGTAAAATAAACCTTATTTTGGCTTCGCCTAAATTGTGGTTTGTTTGCTTTGCAAACCATTTTATTGACTTCGTCAATAAAGATTTTAACTTCGTTAAAATAAACCTTATTTTGGCTTCGCCTAAATTGCGGTTTGTTTGCTTCGCAAACCTTTTTATTGACTTCGTCAATAAAGATTTTAACTTCGTTAAAATAAACCTTATTTTCAGGCTGCCTGAAAAAATGGTATATTTAAACCCTTTGAAAACAATGATAAGAAAATATGTGGCAAATTATTGAAGAAGCAGGTTGGCCAATTTGGTTGAATATTGTTGCGTCTATTATGGCGTTGGCGATTGTGTTTGAGCGGCTGTGGGTGTTGCGTTACACCGCAACCGTGCCGTCTTCGCGTTTTACTGTGTGGGCAACGGCGTTGCAAAACAAACCGTTTGTGCTGCCTGAAAATCCGCAAAAAACTGTGTTAGATCGCATTATTCACGCAGGCGTAACCTGTACCGACCGCCAAAAAGAAACCATACAAGACGCAATGACCAATCAGGCACGCATTGAGACCGTGCGATTAGAACGCTTTTTGAATACGCTGGGCACCATCGCTGCCATGGCACCCTTAATGGGTTTGCTGGGTACGGTGGTGGGTATGATTGAAATTTTCGCCTCGCAATCGCCCACCAATTCTGACCCTGCCCAGTTGGCACACGGCATTTCGGTTGCTTTATACAACACCGCTTTTGGCTTGATTGTGGCGATTCCTGCGATGATTTTCTATCGCCATTTTCGCCACAAAGTCAATCGAGCCTTGGCAGACGCAGAAACCGCCGCCAATCGCCTATGGCATATGATGATTAGACGGAGCGTTTAAGATGAATTTCCGCAACAATCGTCCTATGGAAGAGCCTGAAATCAATTTTATTCCGCTGATTGATTTATTGTTAGTTATTTTAATATTTTTAATGATAACAACAACTTATAATAAGTTAAATGGTTTTCAGGTTGCCTTACCCGAAGCTAATGCACCTGAAAGCAGCGTTGCTACCGATGATGTGATGATTGCGGTGAAAGCAGATAATTGGTTGATGAACAACGAAGAAGTCTCTGCCGAACAATTACAACAACGCTTGGCAGAATACGCCAAAAATATGAATGAAAACAACTGGGTTATCATCGCCGCCGATGGTAAAGTGGATTATGACAAGGTGATGAATACCATGGAAATTGCCAATGCCGCTGGCATCAATCGCATTACTTTACAGACACAAAAACCACAAGAAAAACAATGAGTTCAGGCTGCCTGAATGATTTTATTTATTTATTCAACAAATACTCTTCCCTTAACTCACGCCGTAAAATTTTGCCGACACTGCTTTTGGGTAAATCGTTTCTAAATTCAATGACTTTGGGGACTTTATAAGCGGTCAGTTCCTTGCGACAGTGTTCGGTAATATCGTTTTCTGTAATGGAACTATCTGATTTTACAGCAAATAATTTTAACGCTTCGCCTGTTTTTTCGTCCGCAATGCCAATGCAGGCAGCTTCGCGAATGCCGTCCATTGCCACCACCACATCTTCAATTTCGTTCGGATACACATTAAAACCCGACACATTCACCATATCTTTTTTGCGATCAATCAGTTGCACAAAGCCCCATTCATTCATCACGCCAATATCGCCTGTTGCCAAAAAGCCGTCTGCGTCCAATACGGCGGCGGTTTCCGTGGGATTATCCCAATAGCCTTTCATCACTTGCGGGCCTTTGACTTTCAACTCCCCAACTTCGCCCACAGCCACTTCATTGCCAGATGAGTCGCATAATTTGACATCGGTATTGGGAATGGGTAAGCCAATCATTCCTGTAAATGTTTTAATATTCAATGGGTTAGCACACACACCTGGGGACGCTTCGGTTAGACCATACACTTCAATCAACGGTAGTTTGGTGATTTCAATCCACTGTTCTGCCACCGCTCTTTGCGTAACTGCACCGCCGCTTACCGTCAATTTCCACGAAGAAAAATCCACGCTTTTAAATTCATCAGTGTGAATGAGTGCATTAAACAGCGTATTCACCCCAGTTAGCACGGTAACTTGATAATTTTTCAAAACTTTGATGAGATTTTTAATATCGCGTGGGTCGGTAACCAATACATTTTTTGCACCAATTTCAAAGAAAATCAATAGGTTAATGGTTAAAGCGAAAATATGATACAACGGCAAAGGCGTTACCACCACTTCACGCCCTACTTCCAACTGTTTTTTAATCCACTCGCCTGCTTGTGCCATATTCGCACACAAATTGCCGTGTGTGAGCATCGCCCCTTTGGGTTTGCCTGTGGTGCCACCTGTATATTGTAAAAACGCCAAATCATTTTTACCGATGATTGGGCGTTTTAACGACATTTCACCACCTTTTTTCAGAATTTCGGTGAATTTAACCGCATTAGGCAAATGATAATCTTCAACGCTTTTTTTGATATTGCGTAAGAAAAAGTTAATCGATAGACCTTTCAGGCTGCCTAATAAATCGCCCACGGTAGAAATAATGATATTTTTCACCGCTGTTTGTGGCAGAATTTCTTGCAACTTGAAGGCACAATTTTCCAAAATAACAATGGTTTGGGCTTGGCTATCGACTAATTGGTGAGCCAACTCACGCGGTTTATACAGCGGATTAACATTCACCACCACGCCGCCAGCCAAAAGAATGCCAAAAATCACCACAGGATATTGCAACAAATTGGGCAACATCACGGCTACGCGGTCGCCCTTTTTAACTTGACAAGTGTTTTGCAAATACGCGGCAAAATATTCCGCCAACATCGCCACTTCGCCGTATGTGAGCGTTGTGCCTAAATTGCTAAACGCCGCCTTATCACGAAAGCGTTCGCTACTGTAACGAAACACTTCGCACAAAGACGCATATTTTTCACAATCGACCTCATTACTCACACCGTCTTCATAACTAGCCAACCAAATTTTTTCCATTATCATCGTCCTTTTTCAGGTTGCCGCATTTTGACAAAATTTTCGCAAACGAACATTGATAAAACGCATTGTTTCTATATTATAGTTAATTCATATCAAAAATAGGTAAGGCATTTCTTTTGGTTGTATTTATACTGCCTACGGAGAAATACCTTGCCTATTTTTGGTATGAATTACCCATATTTTGGCTTCGCCTAAATTTCAGTTTATTTGCTTCGCAAACCTTGTATTTACTTCGTAAATAAAGATTTTCACTTGCGACGAAAATAAATCTCATTTTAACTTCGTTGAAATTTCGATTTGTTTGCTTCGCAAACCTTTTATTTACTTCGTAAATAAAGATTTTCACTTTGTGAAAATAAATCTCATTTTTAGGCTGCCTGAAAAATTAAACAAACACAGGTTCAGGCTGCAACAAAACGCCAAACTTTTCCTGCACAACCTTTTGAATATATTGACATAAATGAACAATATCCTGCGGTGTGGCGTTATTTTGATTAACCAACACCAAAGGTTGTTTGTCATACACTGCCGCACCGCCATAAGTAAAGCCTTTTAAGCCTGCCAAATCAATCAGTTTAGCAGCGGAAATTTTACTGGTTTGATCATCGACAGGAAAAATCGGCATATCCGCATACTTTGCTTTCAAGGCTTGTGCCACTTCGTTCGCCACAATAGGATTACGAAAAAAACTGCCTGCATTGCCTAATTGTTGTGGATCAGGTAATTTAGCTTGCCGTGTTTGAATCACCGCATTCGCCACGATTTGTGCCGTGATTGGCGTGCCTTGTGCCAATTCTTCTGCCTTATTTTGAATATCACCATACGCTAATTGTGGCTGAAATTGCGTATCTAACTGAAATTCAACAGCAGTAATCAGCAAATTTTTGTTTTCAGGCTGCCTGAAAATACTGTTTCTGTAAGAAAAATTACATTCTTTATTAACAAAAGTTACCTTTTTACCTGTTTGTATATCCACCGCAAACACACGGCGAATGCGGTCTTTGACTTCCACGCCATACGCACCAATATTCTGCACAGGGCTTGCCCCCACTGTGCCGTAAATTAAACTTAAATTTTCCAACCCATACCAGCCGTTGCGAATACAATATTGCACAAAATGATGCCAATTTTCTCCAGCTTTGGCAGTAACAATCATTTGATTATTTTCGATTTTTTTGCTTTCAATCCCCTTGGTGGCGATATGTATGATTAAACCATCAAAATCATTTAAAAACAGCGTATTTGAACCACCACCTAACAAATAAATTTTAGGATATTTTTTAATTTCTGCTAATAATTCATCAAGTTGTATATCATCTTTGAATATATAAAAATGCTTGGCAGAAACAGCCAAAGCAAAGGTATGGTAATTTTTTAATGCAAAATGATCGTACATATTCATTGTTTATCCTTTTAGATAAGCAAACAATTTATCCAAAAACAGTTAATAATTTAATCTTAACGGCATATTTGCAACCATATAGAGATCTCCGTTTTTTCTACAAAAAACTCAAAATAACGCGTTTTGTAGAAATTTTAATATAACAAAACAAACCAATACATTATTGATTTTGAAGTTTAACGAGCATATTTGTGGATAATAGAAAAGAATAAAAACTATTCAGGCTGCCTAAAAAATAAAAACAACTTATTTATAATTCACAAACGCCCACTCAACACTTTCAGGTTGCGATAAATGCCCATCTTGCAATATCACACCTTGATCGCAATATTGTTTAATGGAGCGTTCGCTGTGGGATACTAAAATTAAGGAGCGGTCTTTGCGTTTTTCAAACAGTTCGTATTTACATTTGGCGTTAAAGCGTGCATCACCTACGGCAATCACTTCGTCAATTAAATAGCAATCAAATTCAATGGCTAATGATAAGGCAAACGCAAGTCGTGCTTTCATACCTGATGAATAGGTTTTAACGGGTTCGTTCAAATAAATACCTAATTCGGCAAAGTCTTCGGTAAATTTTTTAACTTTGGCTATATCGGCATTGTAAATACGACAGATAAAACGCAAATTATCCATGCCTGACAGGCTGCCTTGAAATGCCCCAGAAAAAGCCAACGGCCAAGAAACACTCATATTGCGAATAATGCGTCCTGAATCAGGAAATTCCACACCGCCAATCAAACGAATAAGTGTGGATTTACCTGCACCATTGCGTCCGAGAATACCTAATTTTTCGCCTTTTTTTAACGAAAAGTTAATATCGTGCAAAATCGTACGCATACCTTTGCGTGTGGGATAGGATTTATAAACATGCTCTAATGCCAACATTATTTTGCAGCCCCTTGTCGCACTATGCTATTGACTGCCAGTAAGCCGACCAACAGCAAAATAATATCCCATAACGCCAAATACCACGGATTTTCCATGGTAATCACCGTTCCCCCAAAATAGCCATGACGGAACATTTCTGTGCCATGGATCATCGGCACCCATAAAACAATCTCTTGGGCTTGTTGGGGTAAGGAAGAAACCAAATAAAACACGCCTGATGCAATCATAAATACAATGCCCATTGCATTCCATATCTTGCTAAACACTTCTGATTTACACGATATGGCATACAACACAAAACCTAAACCCAAGCCAAAAAATGCCATTAAAATCCATGCAATCAGCATATAAAATATATCCGCAGGCAGTTCTATCCAGCCAATAAAGATAAACAACAGCAATATTGCAATTTGTGCCACGGTAACACTACCCACTTCTAAAATCATGCGTGAGAGTAATAAATCAATCACACGCACATTGCGGTGATACAGCAAACCAGTATTCGCAGTTACCGCACCCATGGTTTTACCACTGGTTTTACGCCATAACATTAACATAGGATAGCCTGTAATCATAAACGCCACAATGTTAATATCGGTAATATGCGAACCACGCACAAATTTCCATAAGATAGCAATCACCATTGTTACCAACAACGGCTCTACAAACAGCCACAAAAAGCCCAAGTTATTGCGACCGTAACGCGTAATCATTTCTCGCAAAATCAATGCTTTAACAACGCGTTTTTGAATTTGAAACGATTCTTTCAGCGTGGTATCCGCGGTTTGCGTCATTGCTAATTGAGACGCTTTTTGATAGCCGTCATCAGGCATGGACGGTGGTGGGGTGAGTTCAGGCGTATCGCTCATTAGTTTTTATGCTCCCTAACGCCTGCCAACAGCAATACCAAAACGCCATACACCATTAAACCGATAAACAATGTTGCCAAAATGCTGTAAATACGGCGTGGCAATAAAGGATAATCAGGTTCGATGGGGGCAGAAATCACCTCCAAATACAGTTGTTGGCGTGTGGCATCGGCTTTGGCACTTTCCAATGCGGTAATGGCTGCCGCTAATTGTTTTTCGGCTAATTCGTTTTCTAAATAAACCCGTTGATACTCTGCCGCTTGTTTGGTCATCGAACCGTCTTCATCGCTTAACATGGCGTTGGTTTGTTTTTCGATTTCTTTTTTCAGGCTGCGTTCGCGTGCCATTAAGCCTGAAATTTGTGGATTATCAGGCGTAATCGCACGCACTTGGTCTAATTGTGTTTGCAGTAAAATCAATTCGTCTTGCAATTTGGAAATCAAGCCGATTTTGCCTTCGGCTTGCACTTTTAAGTCGAATACGCCGTTTTGCGTACGATACACAATTAAATCTTCGGAGGCTTTTTTGACGCGTTCTTCGGCGACATCCACCTGCATTTGAGCGTATTTCACCGTATCTTTCAACGCTCGATCATTTAATTGATTGATTAACGCTTCCGCTTGTTTAAGCAAAGCCGAATTTACTTGCAATGCGTCTTTGGGTTCAAACGCTGCCACTTCTAATGTAGAAATTCCTGATACAGGATCAAATTGAACAGTTACTTTCTTTTTATAATATTGATAAAAAACTTCATTTTCGCCATTAAAACCAAAGCCATTAAAACGGCTAATTAAATCGCCCTTTTTTCATAAAAAGAACGCACGGCAACACCTTGTTGTTCCAAGTTATTCAACGCCGCACGCGAAGTCATATATTCACGCACGCTGTAAGTGTCGTCCTGCGAACGCGAAAAGCCCACATTTTGCAAAAACGCCCCCAAGCCTGTTAAAGAATTTTGCTGACTTGCCGAACGAATCACAAATGAAGATTGGGAAATATATTGGTCGGAAGCAATTAAACCAAAATACAACAAAGCCAAAATAACAGGCAAGGTTACGGTGATAAAGCGTAAAGAATTTTTGATTAAAGCATCAACAAAAAACGCTTTGGGATTTTTCTTTAATTTGGATAATCTACTCATTCTTTATTGTTTCCATTTGATTAAATTATCATTCAGGCAGCCTGAAAAGTATTTCAGGCTGCCTGAAAAAAATAAACATAACATTATACTGAAATGCGAACAATGACGCAATTTTTATCAAACAATCTGCTAAAAATTAATTTTTTATCCCCCATAACACAAACAATCTATTGCTTAAACAGGCAATTATACTATTTGTTTTTCTGCGTCAATTTTAGAATCACAAATTTTATCCATGTTTCTGTTAATATAACGGCTTTTAATTCGTGGAGTTTTATCAAATGGCAGTGGATGTCAATGAACTTAAAAAAACGGCAAAAACAATGCCTATTTTTTTGATTATATTCATTATTTTTATTTTATACATTTCTATTTTCACCGTGCAGTCTGGTACACGCAAATTGGTGTTTTCCGCAGGAAAACTCACTTCTGTGGCTGGCGAAGGTTTGCATTTTAAAATTCCACTGTATCAAACCGTCAAAAGCGTGCCGATTACTACGCTTAAAACCGCCGAAGAAGCCGAAGCCGCGTCTTCTGACTTGCAAGTGGTGCATGCGGCAATTACCATTAACTATCATTTCGACCAAAGCAAATTAGCCGAAATTTATACGCAAACGCATTTTGATGTCGAAGACCGCATTATTAAACCGCGTATTCAAGAAACGCTGAAAGCCGTGTCTGCCAAGCATACGGCGGAAGATTTGATTGTGAATCGTGCCACTGCCAAGCAGGAAATTGATAATATTCTCAAAGGCGATTTGGCTCGCTACCACATTATGGTGGAAGATGTGCAATTAACGCATTTTCAGTTTAGCCCTGAATTTAATCGGGCGATTGAAGCCAAACAAACCGAAGCTCAAAACGCTTTGAAAGCCAAAAATATTTTGGAACGCACCAAAATTGAATCGGAACAACGCATTGCACAGGCAAAAGGTGAAGCGGAAGCGATTCGCATTCAAGCCGAAGCCATTCGTAGTCAAGGCGGTGCGGAATATGTGCAGTTAAAATGGATTGAAAAATGGAACGGCGAACCACCGCAAGTGATTGCAGGACAAGGTGCGTCTAATTTTATGTTGAATTTGGATAAGAAATAATTTTTCAGGCAGCCTGAAACCATAAACAGGAATATCACTATGCAAAAACGCGTTTTAACAGGCGTTACCACAACGGGAACGCCACATTTAGGTAATTTTGTGGGGGCAATTCGTCCTGCGATTGCCGCGTCTAATCAAGACGATACGCAATCTTTCTTTTTTCTTGCTGACTATCACGGCTTGATTAAATGCAAAGACCCCGAGCAAATTCATGCTTCCACTTTGACTGTGGCGGCGACTTGGTTGGCTTGCGGTTTGGATTATGAAAAAACTTTCTTTTATCGTCAGTCGGATATTCCCGAAATTCAAGAACTCAACTGGATTCTCACCTGCACTTGTGCCAAAGGTTTGATGAATCGAGCCCACGCCTATAAAGCGGCAGTGGCTGAAAATGTGGAAAAAAACGAAGATCCTGATCACGCCGTAGAAATGGGTTTGTATTGCTATCCGATTTTAATGGCGGCAGATATTTTAATGTTTAACGCCCACGAAGTGCCTGTGGGCAAAGACCAAGTGCAACACTTGGAAATGGCGTGCGATATTGCAGGACGCTTTAATTTTCGCTACAAAGAGTTGTTTGTGATGCCACAAGCGGTGGTGGGCGAAGAAGCCGTGCTATTGGGTTTAGACGGACGCAAAATGAGCAAAAGTTATGGCAACACCATTCCTTTGTTTGAGCCTGAAAAAAAATTGCAAAAATCCATTAACAAAATCATCACCAACTTAAAAGAGCCTGGCGAGCCAAAAGACACCGAAGACAGCACGCTGTTTGAAATTTACAAAGCCTTTGCCGATGAAAATGAAACGGCACAAATGGCACAAGCCTACGCAGACGGCATTGCGTGGGGCGAAGCGAAGAAAATTGTGTTTCAAAAAATCAACAGTATTTTGTCGCCGATGCGTGAAAAATATATGGAACTCACCGCAAATCCTGCCCAAATTGAAGAAATTTTGCAATTTGGTGCAGAAAAAACCCGCAAAATCGCCAACGAAAGATTGCAGGAAATTAGAAATGCAGTAGGAATTAGAATGTTTAAATAAATCAAAGAGTTTCAGGCTGCCTGAAAGATAAAATAATAAACGGATTTGCTCACTTCTCACGGAGTTCGCATTTTAATCACCGTGAGCACCGTTAGGTGCGAACAAATCCGTTTGTTAATAAAAAAGGCATATTAGTTTGTTAAAATTTCGTTTCAGGCAGCCTGAAAATAATTAACTTATTGTTAATAAAGGATAAAAAATGACTTTTTCAGAAGCCGTTAAAACTGTTATCCGAAAAACTTTTGTGATACAAGGAAGAGCCAGTCGTTCGGAATACTGGTGGTGGCTGTTATTCATACTGATTATTTATATTGCAATGGCATATATTATTCCTACAATGGTATTGAGAGCGGCTCACACCACTAATCAATTTATAGGTTTATTTGCATGGTTTTTTGGTTCTGCAATCGCAGGTTTTACTTTTAACTTGATTACTATTATACCCACAACCAGTGTTGGTATTCGCCGTATGCACGATATAGGCAAAAGCGGTTGGTGGTGTTTATTCGACTTTATTCCAAGAGCGTTTGCGTTGCTTTCAGGTTTAATATTTTTCTCAATAATAATGGGTATAAAAATTGACGGAATATTAAACATTATGTCCCCAAAAACTATAATAAATAGCACATATCTTATGTATGCTTCTCATGTTGTATTTTGGATTTTATGTTTGTTTGAATCACAACCTAACGAAAATCAATACGGAGAAAATCCAAACGCATTACCAAATACAGAAAATACAAGCGAATAAATCTTTCAGGCTGCCTGAAAAAAACGCCGTATCATTATACGGCGTTTTTTTATAAACAAAACAATCAGTTAATCATTTCCAGACAATGCCATTAAAATGCGTAACAGGCTGGTAAATAAGTTGTAAATGGCGATAAAAATGGTCAAAGCGGCGGAAATATGGCTGTCTTCGCCACCTTCAATCACACTTCGTACTTGCCACATAATTAACAGCGAACTGAAAATCACAAACAAACCAGCCAAAGCCAAAGACAACACCGATAATTGTAAGAACAAGTTGGCAACCACGCCGATCATCAGCACAATCGCACCAATCGCCAAGAAATTACCCAAAGCCATGGTGTTGATATTCGCACGGCGTGCCATAGCCGCCATCGCGAAGAAAATAGCAGCAGTCATAACAGCGGCAGTAGCTACCAATTTACCGCCCGCACCACCTTGCATTGCCAAAGCCAACACAGGGGTAAGCATGAAACCCATTCCAAAAGTGAAAACCATAAGCAAAGCCACGCCGACATTGCTGTAACGGTTTTTCTCAATCAAAAAGCACATACCGTAGAAAAAAGCAAAAAACGCAATCACGCCTACCCAAAAATTGGTGGCAAATAAGGCAATGAACGGATTGAAAAACATACCTACCACAGCACCCGCAGCACACGGCAAGAAAGACAATGCCAACAGGCGATAAGTTTTGCTTAAAATCACTTCTTGTGCAGAAACGCTTTGCCCGATTTGTGTATAATCGGTCATATTTTGATTGCTCATATTGTAACCTTATGGGAAGTAAAAGAAGAGAATGGAGCGGGAAACGAGTCTCGAACTCGCGACCTCAACCTTGGCAAGGTTGCGCTCTACCAACTGAGCTATTCCCGCAAAATCGAAAGAAACCGACATTATACAGAGTTATTTTGGGTTGTCAATATTTTTTATCCTTTTTTCAGGCTGCCTGAAAATCTAAATCATCGTCAAAACCCTATCCCAATCGGCGATTAAATCATCAATATGTTCCAAGCCTACCGATACTCGCAATAGATTGGGCGTGATATGTGCGGCAATTTTTTCTGTGTCAGAAACGCGTGCGTGCGTGGTGGTATAAGGGTGCGTAATCATTGAACGCACATCGCCCAAATTGCCTGTGCGTGAAAAAAGTTGTAGATTATCAATCACTTGCCACGCTTGTTGTTGTTTTCCTTTGACATACACCGCCAACAACACGCCGCCTGATTGTTGTTGTTTTTGGGCTAATGCGTATTGTGGGTGCGTTGCTAAAAATGGGTAATTAACCTGTTGAACTTTCGGGTGATTTTGTAAAAATTGTGCTAATTGATAAGCGTTGTCGGCTTGTTTTTCGCAACGCACAAACAGCGTTTCCAAACCAGAACTCAACACCCACGCATTAAAGGGCGATAAAGATTGCCCTGCGGTACGCGTATGCACAAAAACTTGTTCTATCAAGGCTTTCGAGCCGCAAATTACGCCGCCCATTACTCTGCCTTGTCCGTCTATGCCTTTGGTTGCCGATGAAATCGACAAATCTGCCCCCAAAGCAATCGGCTGTTGAACGGCAGGGGTTAAAAAAGAATTATCAACCGCAAGCAACGCCTTGTTTTGATGAGCAATTTCGGACAAAGCACCAATATCAAACAACGCCAAAGTCGGATTAGACGGCGTTTCCACAAACAACATTTTGGTGTTGGGGCGAATGGCGGCTTGCCAATCTTCCGCCTTGTTTGAGGCAACATACGACATTTCAATGCCAAAATTGGGCAACGAGTTAATTAGCCCAATATTTGAGCCAAACAAAGCAGAACTGGCTAACAAATGGTCGCCTGCTTTCAAAAACGCTAAAAACACCGCTTGCACCGCCGCCATACCAGTGGCAGTGGCAATGCCGCTTTCGGCGTTTTCTAACTGTGCCATACGACAAGCAAATGCATCAACTGTTGGATTAGCGGTACGAGAATAGGTGTAACCGTCTTTTTCGCCCAAAAACAAGGCTTGTGCGTCTTCTGCGGTATCAAAGGTGAAACTACTGCTTAAAAACAAGGCTTGGGCGTGTTCATTGTAAGCGGTTTGCGTTCTTGCCCCACGAATGGCTAATGTTTCGGCGTGCATAAAGTTATCTCTTAATGTGATGAAACGGCTTATTTTCACGCGAATTTAGCGAATGATGCAAATGTTTATTGTAAAAAAATGGTGATATAAATTGATTTTAGATGAAAAAAATTTATATTAGCAATCATTAAAATAATTTCAGGCAGCCTGAAATATTACCTTTTCTATTGATTAAAATGGATTAACTATATCAAAAACAGATAAGTCTTATCCGTATTCATCTTTTCAAATTATTTATATAATCAAGTATTCTTCAACCAACATAAGGATTGTATGATGACCATTCAAGTTAAAGGCTATGCCGCTTTTGCACCTGACAAACCTTTGAGTGCATTTGATTTTGAACGCCGTGATTGTGGCGATAATGATATTGAAATTGACATTTTATATTGCGGCGTGTGCCACAGCGATTTGCACCAAGCACGCAATGACTGGCATTTTTCTACCTATCCGATGGTGCCAGGACACGAAATTGTCGGACGCGTGGTGAAAGTGGGCAAAAATGTAACGAAATTCAAAATCGGCGATTTGGCTGGAATTGGCTGTATGGTTGATTCTTGCGGTCATTGCGAACCCTGCCAGCACGATTTAGAAAATTATTGCGAAAACGGCAACACGCAAACTTACAACGATACACACAAATACGGCACAGGCGAACCGACTTACGGCGGATACAGCACGCGTTATGTGGTCAAAGACGCATTCGCCTGCCATGTGCCTGAAAATTTGGATATTAAAGCCGTGGCACCGCTTTTGTGTGCGGGCATTACCACTTATTCGCCCTTGCGTCATTGGAAAGTAGGCAAAGGTATGAAAGTGGCTGTGATTGGCTTGGGCGGCTTGGGGCATATGGCGATTAAATTTGCCGTGGCAATGGGGGCGGAAGTTTCGCTATTTACGCGTTCGCCCAATAAATTTGACGATGCTAAAAAATTAGGCGTGCATCACATTGTCTTATCCACCGATGACGCTCAAATGCAAGCGGCAAAAAATCAGTTTGAAGTCATCATTGACACCGTGCCTTACGCACACGATTTGCGTCCGTATATTCCTACGCTGTCGTTGGACGGCACGATTGTGCTGGTGGGCTTATTCGGCGGTGAAGTGGAAGCCAATACCGCATCAATGTTCTTGGGACGGCGGTCGATTGCAGGCTCGTGCATTGGCGGTATTGCGGAAACGCAGGAAATGCTTGATTTTTGCGGCGAACACAATATTGTGCCTGATGTGGAAATGATTGATATGCAATACATCAACGAAGCGTATGAACGAATGCTGAAATCCGATGTGAAATATCGCTTTGTGATTGATATGCAAAGTTTGAAATGACTTTTCAGGCAGCCTGAATAGAAAAACGCTCCAAAAATGGGGCGTTTTTTATTGAGATAAAGTTTTCAGACAGCCTGAAAGAAGAGTTATTAAAAACCTTTCAGGCTGCCTGAAAGGTTTTTCATTTAACTCATCACCAACTCATTCAATGCTTCGACCAACTGGTCATCAGTAAAAGGTTTGCAAATAAAACCTTGAGCTCCTAATTCCAACGCTCGAATACCTGTGGCTTTATCAGACATTGCAGAAATTACCAAAATTTGTGTGTCTGGATCAAGGGCAATGATGCGTGCAATACATTCCAAGCCGTCCATACCTGCCATGGTTAAGTCCATGGTAATGACATCAGGGTGGTATTTTTCAAAAATTTCCAACGCTTCAATACCATTTTTTGCTGTGCCGACTAATTCAAACTGGGTATTGTTATACGCTCGTTTAATGCGGTTGCGGATAATGGTGGAATCATCAACAATCATCAATTTATACATTTGGCTTATTCCTTGACAAAATTATGCAATGGGAATGTTGGCTGTAAAGCGAGTGAATTTGCCTTTTTCTGATTCGGTTTTTAATCGACCACCCATGCTTTGAATACGGTCCTTGACAATACCCATACCAACACCGCGTCCTGCGTCTTCACCGCTTTTATCAGCAGTAGAAAAACCTGACGCAAAAATTAAACCCAACAGCTGTTTGCTGTTTAAGAGTTCGGCTTCTTCTTCGGTGTATAAACCTTTTTCAATGGCTTTTTGACGAATGCGATTAGCGTCCAAGCCGTGTCCGTCATCTTCCACCGTTAGTAAAATACGATCCGCACCGTTGGCTTGTAAGGAAATCAATACCTGACCTGTTTCGTCTTTACCCAAAGTTTGGCGTTCGATGGGGTCTTCAATGCCGTGATAAATCGAATTGCGTAGCATTTGCAAAACAATTTCTTTAATAAACGCTGCGGCTTGTTGCGGTAATTGAATTTCATCAAAACCTGTGCATTTTACGGCGACTTTTTTATTATTGCGGCGTGCAATGTCTTGGGCAAATTGGTCAAAATAGCGTTGCATCAAACCGCTTTCAGTGTTGGTGGGGGGTAAATTGCGACCGTCTTTTTGACTGGATGCAATCACGCCTACGCGTTTGGCAAGTTGTTCTATTCCTTTGAACGCACCAATCAATTCATCTAACATCACCGCCAAGGGTAAGAAGTCGTTACCTGTTAATTCAGGCTGCCTTTGCATACTTTCAATTTTGTCTTCAAATGAAGTAGCTAACACGACAAAACTGTTCAAACGCAAAGCAGATGATTCGCCTTTAATGCTGTGAATTTCACGGTAAATATCACGCAATTTAGCTTTGAATGCTTCTTGGCTATGTCCTGATTGTTCTTTCAACGATGCGTTAATGCGATCCATACATTGCCGCACAGACGACAAGAAACTGCTCACTAAATCGGGTTCGATATTCAATACGGAAGTGAGTGTTTCCATTTGCAGGTCGTTTTGTTCGCGTTCTTGGGCTAATCGTTCCTCCAAACGCACGGCAGCGGTAATATCCGACACAGATACCAAAATGCGTGCAATATCATTGCCGTCATACACGCGTGAGAATTGGAAATCCAAATAGCGTTGCTGCCTGAAACCGTTCATATCATCAACTTCCACCGAAATACGGTGTAAGGGATTTAAGTCGTTAATCAGTTTGGGTTTAATGCGTTGATTGAATAATTGTGCAATAACACCACGCGTGGTTTCCACATCTTTTTGCGAAACAAGGCTTTCCAATACCAAGCCCAAATCTTTACCGCCCACACCGCGTTGTCCGATGATATTTTCCAAGGCGGCAGAATATTGACTGCCAATTTTCAAATCTTTATCGACCAAAAATAAGCCGTCTTTGACTGTTTGCAAGATTTCTTGCGTTTCACGGCGTGCATCACGACTTTCGGTATCAAATACCTGCAAACGGCGTGCAAAGAAGAAAATGAAAATAATCCAATACGACAACAACACCGCCACACCACCAATTTGAATGGTTTTCATCATTTGCATACGGTTAATGGTGCGTTGTGTAATGCGTTCAGTTAAAGCATTAACGGCGGTATAAATGGTATTGTTGGCATTTTGTGCCTCTTCGGTTACTGCGTCTAACAAAGCGGTATTGACACTAATATCGCGTGCGGACATTAAATAAGAACGCAATTTTTGATCGTAAGAACTCCACTCGCGTTGTGCCGCAGACAGTACTTCTAATTCTTTACCTGTTAAAGGCTCAACTTCGGTTGTTGCACCATCAACCGATTTAATTTGACCACCATACGCAAAGGAATGTAAATTGCTTTCAAATAATTTGGTGTTTTGTTCCAAGCGTTTGAGTGTTTCTTCAATGTGCGGTGCGTGTGGGTCTTCATTTTTAACCAAACGCAGGCTAAACAAATCACGCGTAATATTTTGAATGGAATCACGCATAGACGATGAAACATTGATGGCTACTGCATTTTTTGCCATTTCACCTGACAGATAGAAGTTTAACCCTAACACGCCTGCCACCAATAAAATAAAGATGGTAATCGAAGCCACTAAACCACGATAACGCGCATTCGAACGCACGGAATTACGCTTCCGCTCTTTTTTGGCAGGTTTTGACGGTTTATCACCACTTTTGCCAAACGATATTTTTGGTAACTGAAATTGAGCCATAACACACCTTTCCCATTACCAAGTTGGTTCTGCATCAAACCATTTACGATACAGTTTGCGATAAGTGCCATCGGTCAGCACTTTACCCAAACCGCTGTTGATTTTTTGTCGCAATTCTTTGCGTCCCTTACGCACGGCAAAGGCATATTGTTCGCCGCGTTGCAATTTTAAGGGAATCACTTTTAAGCCTAATTCTTTGCGTTTTTGATAATACAACGCCAAAGGCATATCCAATAACATAGCGTCTGCTTCGCCTGTTGCGACCGTTCGAATACCCGAATATACCGTGGAAATGGTGTGTGTCTCCCACGGTACAATCGTGCCTTCGGAAACTTGAATGCGTGCGTCAATTTTGGCGTTACTGTTATTTGCCAACACCACCAAGGCGGCATTGGCAATTTCTTGTGAAGTGGTACCTTCTTGCACCACCAAGCGTTTGCCAAATAAATCGGATAAAGAATTGATTTTTTCGTTGTCTTCTTTCACCAACAACGCGTAGCCGACCGTCATATAAAATTGTGTGAAATCCACTTGTTCTTTCATATTTTCATTAACGGTTAAACCACTGCCGATAATATCTGCCGAACCATCTTCCAACGCTTGCACCAAACCGCTTAACGCCTGCGGACGGGTTTTAATTTCAAAATTTTCGCGTTTGCCAATTTCGGTGAGTAAATCCACTTCAAAACCAATTAAATTACTGCCAATTTCATCGCGTGCTGTCAAAGGCATTTTGGACGGCTCTGCCATGAAAGTATAAATGCGTTCTGAATGATATTGCGTAGGACGAATGATGTTTTCCACATGATCAGGCAAAGCCTCTTCCCCTGTTTGATCGGAACACGCCGTAAAAAACAAGGGAAGTGCCAATAATCCTGCCAATAAAAAATGGTTTATTTTTAGTTTCATAGCGAAATTTCCACAAATACTATTTTCCCAACTTAATGTATATGTTTTTAATTTTTAATAAGAAATTTCCTATATCAATGGCTAAATTTTGTTTGATACACAGTATCAAATCATCAGTTCAACCAGCCAAGCAGCAAAGTTAAAATGTTGTTTATTATATCACCGTTTGCCATAAAAAAATGCTTTTAACAGTTTTTGTGCTTGTTTTTCATAGACACCTTGAAAAACCGCTGTATGATGATTAAGTTTTTTATCCGCAAAAACATTGTTCAGGCTGCCTGAAACCCCTGTTTTGGGTTCAAAGGCGGCAAAAATCAGACGGCGAATGCGTGCGTGCAATATCGCCCCTGCACACATTAAACACGGTTCAAGCGTAATATACAAATCACAATCGGCTAATCGGGATTGACCACAAGCACTCATCGCTTGCGAAAGCACATTGATTTCCGCATGCTGCAACACATTGCCTTGTTGTTCGCACGCATTGTGTGCTTGGGCAATAATTTTGCCGTCTCGCACTACCACCGCCCCCACGGGCACTTCGCCTTGTTCATAGGCAAGTTTAGCTTCATCTAATGCAATGTGCATAAATTGTTGCATTTCAGATAATGGTGGAAAAATCGCCACAGGTGGGTGATTTTTCAGGCTGCCTGAAAGTGCTTGTTTGCGTTGATCGTCAATTTCAGATAAAGCGATATTTCGTGCAACAGCGTCCAAACGCCATAATACGGATTTAGTGGGCGTTAAACCCCATTCTTTCAACAACAAAAACACTTTCACTGCCCCTGCGTTGGCAATGTCCTGCGGCGTGGTGAAACCTAATTCGCTTAATGCGTTTTGTAGGTTGGCAGAAAGATAATTCATTATTTTTATTCCTTTTCAGGCTGCCTGAAACTTTGCTACCCATTCTTGGATATTTTTCACTTTTTCCACCAATCCGTGAGATTGTACCGTGATTTTTATTTTGTTTTGTCCCAATAGTTTGAGATTGCGATTGCTTTGTAATAAGGCAATGATTTTCACGGGATCAACGCTGTTATTGTCGGCAAAGGATAAGGTAATGGCGTTTTCGTTGGCGTCAATCTGTTGAATATGGTTTTGTTTAGCAAACAGACGCAAGCGGTGTGTGGCAATGAGTGCTTTAATAGGATTGTTGTCCAAAGCGCTTTCAGGCTGCCTGAAAGCGGTTTCAGGTAGCCCAAAACGATCGACCAATTCTTCGTAAATGTCGTCAATTTGTTCGTCTGTTTCGCACGCCGCCAAGCGTTTGTAAAGCACCAAGCGTTCATGCACATCAGGGCAATAGGTTTCAGGCAGCAAGGCGGGCGTGTCTAATTTAATTTCGGCTGCCACATTTAAGGGTGCGTCTAAATTCGGAATTTTGCCGTTTTTTAAGTCTTTAACGGCTTGTTTTAACATTTCGCCATATAAGGTTAAGCCCACTTGCAGAATATCGCCCGATTGTCCTTCGCCCAAAATTTCGCCTGTACCGCGAATTTCCAAATCTTCCATCGCCAATTTGAACCCTGCTCCCAATTCATCGGCAGCGGCGATAGCGTCCAAGCGTTTTTCGGCATCGCGTGTGATGTAATCAGGGGTCAGCAAATAAGCATAGGCTTGGTGGTGCGACCGCCCTACTCTGCCACGCAACTGGTGCAGTTGGGCAATGCCAAATTTATCCGCTCGATTGATGATAATGGTGTTGGCGTTGGGAATGTCTATGCCTGTTTCGATAATCGTGGAACACACCAACACATTGAATTGTTGTTGCAGGAAATTTCGCATAATGCGTTCCAAATCGCTGGAACTCATTTGTCCGTGAGCCACCGCGATGCGTGCTTCGGGAATTAAGGCTTGCAAGCGTTCTCTCGCATTTTCAATGGTATTGACTTCGTTATGTAAGAAAAATACTTGTCCGCCGCGTTTAAGTTCTCGCAGTATGGCTTCTTTGATGGTGGCGGCGGATATGGGTTTGACAAAGGTTTTGACGGCTAATCGCCGTTCAGGTGCGGTGGTAATCAGCGAAAAATCTCGCAAGCCGTCTAACGCCATACTCAGCGTGCGTGGAATGGGCGTGGCGGTTAAAGTCAGCACATCGACATCACTTCGCAGTTGTTTGAGTTTATCTTTTTGTCGCACGCCAAAACGGTGTTCTTCGTCAATAATCACCAAGCCTAAATTTTTGAATTGAACATCAGGTTGCACCAATTTATGCGTGCCGATGACAATATCCACCGTGCCGTCTGCCAAGCCTTTCAGGCTGCCTTGGGTTTCTTTACTGGTATTAAAGCGAGATAAAGACGCAATATTTACCGCAAAATCAGCAAACCTTGCCTTAAAAACCTGCGTATGTTGTTCCACCAACAGCGTGGTGGGAGCTAAAACAGCCACTTGTTTGCCGCCTGAAACCGCCACAAACGCCGCACGCAACGCCACTTCGGTTTTGCCAAAACCCACATCGCCACAAATTAACCTATCCATTGGCTTATCGGCGATTAAATCTTTCAATGTTGCCACAATCGCTGCCGCTTGGTCTTCGGTTTCGGCATATTCAAAACCGTCTGCAAAAGCGTTGTATTCTTGTTCGTCAAAATCAAATGAATGCCCCTGTTGGGCGTGTCGCAAAGCATATAACTGCAATAATTCGGCGGCGGTGTCGTGGGCTTTTTTAGCCGCTTTTCGTTTGGCTTTTTGCCACGCACTTGAACCTAATTTATGCAAAGTTACATCGTCAAACCCTGCCCCTGCATAGCGACTAATCAAATGTAAATCAGACACAGGCACATATAACTTGGCGTTATCGGCATATTCAATCAACATCATTTCGGCAATCTCATCGCCCTGCCCCATATTCACCAAACCGCAATACCGCCCTATGCCGTGCGATTCATGCACCACAGGATCGCCGATTTTAATTTCAGCCAAATCCGCCAAAGCCATATCAGGACTGCTTGCAAACGATTTTTTACGGCGAGTTTGTCTGCGAATATGCGTAGGATACAAATCCATTTCGCCGATAATGGCAATGTGTTTTTCAGGCAGCATAAAACCTTGCGCCACATCGCCCACCGTGCAAGCAAACGGCACATCGCTGTCCTTAAAGGCTTGAAAAGACGCAAGCATTTTCGCCTTAATGCCTTGCCGTGCCAAAAACGCCGCCACCGTTTCTTGCCGCCCTAATGTTGGCGAACACAATAACAAACGACCGTCAAAGGCAGCCTGAAAATCTTTCAACGCCTGCAAAGGATCTTGTTTTTGCCGATTGACCGCAACATCAGGAATAGCATATTGATGATTGTTTTCATTAGAAAAAGTAAGTAACGCATAATGTTTTAAGGCAGCCTGAAAAGCCTGTTTATCTAAATACAAATATTCAGGCGGCAAAGGTGGAAACGCCAAATCGCCCTGTGCATTTTGATAACGCATACTTATATCATCGCCAATTTGCTGGGCGATATTTTCCATATCGCACAAGGCAATTATTTTTGTATTATCAACAAGATAATCAAAAATCGACACACATTCTTCATCAAAAAACAACGGCAAATAATATTCCGCACCGCCACCAAAAAAACCGTCCGACACCTGCCGATACGGCACAGCCGCAGTGGGATTGCCGTCAAACATTTCACGCCATTTTTGACGAAATGTATGAATGGCTTTTTCATCAGTGGGAAACTCGTTGGCTGGCAACAAGCGAATTTCAGAAATCGGCGACACCGTGCGTTGCGTTTCAGGATTAAAAATTTTAATGCTGTCGATTTCATCATCAAAAAAATCAATGCGTAACGGCGTGTCTGACCCCATAGGAAACAAATCCAACAAACTGCCACGCACCGCAAACTCGCCAGCCGCCACCACATTACCCACAAGAGAATAACCCGACAGCACCAAATTTTGCTTTAACGCCGCCAAATCCACCGTGTCGCCTGTTTTTAACAAAAACGATCGCCCACCCACAAACGACAACGGCGGCAACTTTTGCATTGCTGTCGCAACAGGCATAATCAACACATCAATTTGTTTGTTTTGCAACTGCCACAACAAAGATAAGCGTTCTGAAATCAAATCCTTATGTGGCGAAAAATGTTCATACGACAAAGTTTCCCAGTCAGGAAAAAACGCCACACGCAAATGTGGGGCAAAAAAACGACATTCACCTTCAAAACGGCGAGCATTTTCCGCCGTATCGGTTAAAACCAATAAGGGATATGATTTTTCTTCTAAAAACAAAGGAATAGCAGAAAACGGTAGATTATCAATACATTTTTTCTGCCCTATTTGCGGAAAAGCAATAGTCGTCATCTTGCAAGTTGCGTGTTTTCAATAAAGACGCTATTTTAATACTTTCAGGCAGCCTGAAACATCTTTCCCAACAAAAAAACGCCTTTGATAAAGGCGTTTTTGATTATTTGATTGGTCGGAGTGAAAGGATTCGAACCTTCGACCCCTTGCACCCCATGCAAGTGCGCTACCAGACTGCGCCACACTCCGACTGTGAAAAAGGAAGAATTATAACGCCGTCTATTGTTCTTGGCAACAGACGGCGTAAAAATGTGTGAAGTGTTTATTTCACTTTGCGGTGTTCTACAATGCTTTTCAGTTTGGGTGAAGCATGGAACGATACCACACGGCGTGCGGAAATCGGCACTTCTTTGCCTGTTTTGGGGTTACGACCTGGGCGTTGGGGTTTGTCGCGTAAGGTGAAATTGCCAAAACCAGATAATTTCACTTCTTCGCCGCGTTCTAAACACGCACGGATTTCTTCAAAAAAGAGTTCCACCAACAATTTGGCTTCGTTACGGTGAATGCGAAAGTCCGCTTTCTCCATTAAAATTTCGGCAAGTTCTGCTTTGGTTAATGTCATATTGCTTTCCCTTAACGGAATCGTAGAAAAGTGTTGATTATCGCCAATTTCATTTTGTTTTTCAACAGTTTTCTTACTGGTTGATGAAAAAATTTATCTATGCACGCAATTTTGCACCGATTTCTTCTGCGGCGGCAATCAATGCGGCAATGGTTTGTTCGCTGTCTTCGTCTTGCAAGGTTTTGTCGAAACTTTGTAAGATGATTTTCACGGCAATGCTTTTGCTGTTTTCAGGTAAGCCTTGACCACGATAAACATCGAAAATATCGATTGATTTTACCAAATTTGTCGCCGCTTTGCGTAATTGTTTCAATAATTTATCGCTATTTGTGGTTTCTTCTACCACAAACGCCAAATCACGCCGCACAGCTTGGAACTTGGAAACAGGTGAGTACGCGTTTTTGCGACAACTCATCACCGCTTCAAAATCCAACTCTGCCACCACTGGGGCGTGCGGTAAGTCGTATTTTTGCACCCATTTGGGGTGCAGTTCGCCAACAATGCCAACGGGTGTGCCGTTTTGCAATACCACCGCACTGCGTCCTGGGTGTAAGGCAGGGTGGCAGGCAACCTGAAATTCAATGTCGCCTGATAATAGATTTTCAATATCGCCTTTAATATCGTAAAAATCCACACGGCGGTTGTTTTCGCCCCATTGCTCATTGTGTGCATTGCCAAACGCCAATAGGGCAACTTTTTCAGGCTGCCTGAATGTGCCGTCTTCGGCTTTATGAAAGACCCTTGCCACTTCAAACAAACGCACTCTGCTTTGTTTGCGGTTTAAATTGCTTTGCAAGGTTGCCACCAGTCCGCCGATTAGCGTAGAACGCATCACGCTCATTTGTGATGCAATCGGATTTTGCAGGCGAATGGGGTTTTGATTGTTGGCAAAATCCTGCTCCCACGCTTCTTCGACAAAGGCATAATTGATGACTTCGCGATAATCGCGTCCTGCCACTTTTTGCAACAATTCAAAACGATTTTTTTGCGTTTCAGGCTGCCTGTCCATCAACAATTTGCCTTGCGTGCTGTCAAACGGCACTTTGTCGTAGCCATAAACACGAGCGATTTCTTCAATTAAATCTTCTTCGATTTCAATATCAAAGCGGAATGACGGAGCGGTAACGCTAAATCCGTCAGGCGTTTTTTGTGGATTTAAGCCTAAATCGGTTAAGATTTTTTCAACCGTGTTTTCTGGAACATCAATGCCCAACACGGTTTTAATGCGATTAAGTCTCACACAAACCGCTTTTCTTTCTGGCAAGTTCGCTTCTGCCTTATTCACAATCCCTGCTTTGCCGCCGCAAATGCCGATAATCAATACGGTAGCTCGTTCGATGGCATCTTCTTGCAAGGCAAAATCTACGCCGCGTTCAAAACGGAAAGACGAATCCGAGCCAAAGCCATATTGTCTTGATTTTCCTGCAATAATATTAGGATAGAAAAATGCTGATTCAAGCAAAATATTTTGTGTAGAATCGGACACCGCAGACGATTGTCCGCCCATCATACCAGCAATGCTTAACGCACCTTTGTCATCGGCAATAACCAGCGTGTCGTCTTTGAGTTCAACCGTTTTGCCGTTCAAACATTCTAATTTTTCGCCATTAACCGCACGGCGAGCATTCAGGCTACCTGAAACTTTATCCAAATCAAATACATGCATTGGCTGACCCAATTCCAACATCACGAAATTGCCAATATCCACCAACACACTCACCGAACGCACGCCACAGCGTTCAATGCGTTGTTTTAACCATTCAGGCGTGGGCGTTGTGCTATCCACGCCTTCAATCACACGAGTGAGTAAGCGTCCGCAATCGTTAGGGGCTTGAATGTTAGTGGCAAAGGCTCGGTCTGTGTCCTGCAGCATTTTGGGAATAGACAAAGGTGTGGCTTCGCAATGGGTTAAGGCTTTCACTTCCCTTGCAATACCCTTAATGCTTAAACAATCGGCACGGTTGGGCGTGATTTTCAGCGTAAAAAGCGTGTCGTCCAAATCCAAATATTCACGGATATTTTGTCCCACTGGTGCGTCATCAGGCAAAATCAGCAAGCCTGACGTTTCTTCGGCAATGCCCAATTCTTTGGCAGAACACAACATACCATTCGATTGCTGCCCACGCATTTTGGTAGGCTTGATTTTAAAATCACCTGGCAAAACCGCACCAGATAAGGCACACGGCACTTTAACGCCCACAGCCACATTGGGAGCTCCGCACACAATCTGAATCAACTCGCCGTTGCCTGTATCCACTTGGGTTACATTCAGTCGGTCTGCGTCAGGGTGCTTTTCCACCGATTTCACCTGTGCCACCACCACGCCAGTAAAGGCAGGAGCAGCGGTTGTTTGTTCTTCCACTTCCAAACCAGACATCGTCAGCACGCTTGCCAACTCGTCCGCCGAGAGATTAGGATTAGCCCACGATTTGAGCCAAGAATATGAAAATTGCATAATTCGATTTTTCTGATTTTAAAAATGTTTAATGATAATCTTTTTTCAGGCTGCCTGAAAGCCTACATTGTTTTAACCCACTGAATAAACTTATCAATGTTTGATAAGTTGTAGATTTTAACAGTTTTATAGGCTTCTTTAAGTTTGTTTTTTGCCGATAACCAACCTTGTCCGTCCGTAATCCAAACGAATTGATAGTCTTTATGTTGCGAAATTATCTTTTCTATTTCCGTGTATGCACGAGCAGTTTCATTAAGTTTAGAACCGCCACCGTTATAAAAATTCGTTTCTATTAAAAATTTTGTTGATTTAGTTGTAATAACAAAATCAAATCTTTTTATATCATCACCAAGAGAAAGATTTAATTTTTCAATATCGACTTGCTCCTCAAATTTTAAATGTGAATGAGTAAAAATATTTGCAAGTAATATCTCCATAATATGACCAGTACGATTTTTTCGTGCATTTGTATCTAATCCCACTTCAATACCAAAAACATAATCGTGTAAGTTTTTAATTTTTCCATTAACAAAAATGTCTTTTAATCCTGTTGCACACAAAAATTCATATATTTTTTCAGGATTATTAAAATAACTACCAATCGATACTAACTGATCATTATTATTTAATAATATTTCTTTTTTATCTCTAACTGCAATCAATAAATTAAGAACTTCAAAACATTTTGGATTATCCAAAAACAATTCATTAACTGCGAATTTTAAATCTTGCTTGCCAAGCAAAAAATTTAATGAATGTAATTTCATTGAAATTTTATTGATACTATCTTGACACTTACCAAAATCTGTAAAATAATCAAGAGTTCTATTTGTTTGTTTTAATGACTTTAAAAAATCATTAAAGTTCATTTCATTAACAGCCATTTTTTAATCTTCCTTTTGCCAATTCAAAAAAATCTTTTTCCAATTCACAACCGCAAAAATAGCGACCGTATTTTATTGCCGCAACGCCTGTTGTGCCACTCCCCATAAATGGGTCAAAAATTAAATCACCTCTATTTGTGGCAGCCTGAATACAGCGTTCTACTAATGCCAATGGTTTTTGTGTGGGGTGTTTGCCAAATATTTTTTCTTCTTTTTGTGGCGGTGTTATTTGCCAAACCGATTTCATTTGTTTGTTATTATTTTGTTGTTTCATCAATTCATAATTAAATGTATGTTTGGCTTTTTTATTTTTCTTTGCCCAAATCAAACTTTCTGTTGAATGAGTAAAAAAACGACACGATAAATTAGGCGGTGGATTAGGTTTTTCCCATGTAATATTATTTAATAAATGATAACCGATTGTTTGCATTAAATAACCAATTAAATAAATATTATGAAAAGTACCACAAACCCAAATTGTACCATTTTGTTTCAACAATGCATAACATAATTGCAACCATTCTTCGTAAAATTCCAAATCCGCAAATAAACCTTTGGATTTATCCCATTTACCTTTATTAACCGAAACCATTTCACCATTTTGACAAGTAAAACCATTATTCGATAAAAAATAAGGCGGATCGACAAAAATCATATCAAAACGACCTTGTGGATATTTATCTAAAATTTTACGCATAACTAAAAATGCGTTTTCGTTATAAATGGTAAAATTATCTTTACTATATTTATTCATAAATCGCTAATAATTCCCCTATTTTTTTACGGCTTTCACTTTTTGCAGCAATATTTCTCTGCACTTCAACAAAAGCTAATTTAGCATTTGCATAAATATTGCGAGTAAATTGCGTATCGTGATTAGAGATTAAAACAATTTCTGATTTTTTTGCAGTAATTTCCGAATAATTGGCTAAATCTTTTTGTTCTTGTAAATTAAATCCGTTTTGTGAATAAGCAGTAAAACTTGCGGTTTCGCTTAATGGTACATACGGCGGATCGCAATAAATAATATCTTCTGCTTGTGCCTGATTGAACACCACATGAAAATCTGCACACGATAATTTAATTCTATCTGATTTTTTAACAAATTCTTGCAATTCAATTTCAGGAAAATATGGCGATTTATAGCGTCCAAATGGAACATTAAATTTTCCTTTGGAATTATATCGACACAATCCATTAAAAGAATGACGATTTAAATAAATAAATAAAGCCGATCGTTCTTCAATATTTGCACTTTGGTTAAACAAATCTCTTAAAGACAAAAAAGCCTGTTCAGTATTATTTTCAACTGTAAAAAATTGTTTGGTGTAATCAATAAAACCTTGTTTTTCTTTTTGTAAAACTTGGTATAAATTGATTAAATCGCTATTTATATCATTTAATAAATATTCATCAAATTCTAATGACAAAGATAAAGCCGCCGAACCGCAAAACGGTTCAATTAAACGCTTTCTTTTGGCAGTTTTAGGAAAATTATTTTCAATAAATGAAACTAATTTATATTTTCCGCCTGCCCATTTTAAAAAAGGTTTCGACATTCTTATTCTTTCAATCAACTTTTAACTAATCTAAACCGTTAGTACTATCATAATCCATTACAACACTCACCGATACACCGCAATTTCCACCAAATTGCCGTCAGGGTCTCGCAAATAAATGCTGTCCATTTTGCCCAAAGCACCGTTGCGTTCGACAATATCGGTTTCTAATGTTATGCCTTTGTTTTTCAATTCGTTTCTAATATCGTGAATATTGCCGTCTGCAATCAGGCAAAAATCTTCGCAACCGATTTGTGGATTTTTCGCAAAAGGCGTAAATTCACCCTGTTGCGTGTGAATATTGATTTTTTGTTCGCCCAAATGCACAGAATGATGACCGTTTTTACATTCGTGGCGTAAGCCTAAAATGTTGCAATAAAAATCCAGCGTTTTGTTTAAATCTTGACAAATCAAAACCCAGTGGTCAATGCGTAATGGTTTCATTTTTATACAGTTTCTTCAAATAAAAACCCAGTTTCCGCGGTGATTTGCTGTTGTAATGTCGAGCGTTTTTCGGCATATTGCGAACGATTAGTTTCAGGCAGCCTGAAAGACGGCAAAACGCCTTGCTGTCCATATTTCACCTTTTTTTGTTGTTGCGAACGCGTAATCATTGCCAATTTTTTATTGCGATCGATTTTGATGGTGATAGCGTTGTGTAAGTTTTTTCGCATATTTTTCAATAACAACGGCGTAGAAACAAACACACTCACCACCGCAACCAAAATCATACCTGCCAAAAGAACTAACGCCGTTGTTTTATCCAAACCCAAGGAATTATTAAAGTATAAAAACAGGGCAACAATCACAATTAAAGCGTCTGTGCTATATATTGAATATTTCATTATATTGATTTTGCGTTCTTGTTCTTGTGCATTAACGGGCGGAATAACCGTCCATTCCACCACCTGCTTGCCGCTTTGCCAGTCGTTGATGACCGTGTCCAAAGTTTTTTGTGCTTCATTATCCGCAAAATTATCATTTTGCGAATTGCCAATTTGGGTAAAGTCTTGCATTGTTTTTTCCTTGTTCATTAAAAAAGTTTTCAGGCAGCCTGAATTTCTGCCCATTCTTCAAAAAGAAAACCTGTTTCCGCACTAATGCGACTTTGCAAGGCTTCTTTTTTGTGCGTATATTGCCCCGCATTGTTTTCAGGCAGCCTAAACGCAGGTAAAAGCACATTCGGCGTGCCAAACGCTGCCGTTTGAATATTGTTTGATGAACGGCGAATGGTTGCCGTTTTTGCTGTGCGATCAATGGTGATTTTGATTGCCCGCCAACGGTTGCTACGCAAGTATTTTAACAGCAAAGGCAATGCCACAAAAAGTTGCAAAACCACACTTAAAATAGCAAACACCCCAATCATAGCCATCTTATCGAATGTCTTATAAAACAAAAGTTGTACCAATGGTGCGAATGTAAAAAATATAGTATAAAAAACACTCATTAAAATCAATATTTTAACAATAATCACCATATTTTCTACCGACTTCGTATTAACAGGCGGTATCACTTCCCACTCAATGTGCATTTTCCCCTGCTGCCACTCGCGTACAACCCTATTCAAAATAGCCATTTCAGGACTATCCTGAATATTCGTTGCTTGGGCAATTTTGGTGAAGTCTTTCATAATCAAAATATTTTCAGGCTGCCTGAAATATCATCTTGTTCGTTCCCTAAATGACAATGAGTAAGAGATTTTCATTTTGAAGAAAATCTCTTATTTTAATTAAACATTGTCTTTATTTTCAGGCAGCCTGAAAACAAAACGCTTACGCAAATTGTTTTAAGAAATTCAAATCGTTATCGAAAAACAGACGCAAGTCGTTAATGCCGTAACGCAACATGGCAAAGCGGTCTAAACCAATGCCAAAGGCAAAGCCTGTGTATTCTTCGGGGTTGATATTGACATTGCGTAGCACATTGGGGTGTACCATACCGCAACCGCCCACTTCCAGCCATTTGCCGTTTTCCATTTGAATATCAATTTCCGCAGACGGTTCGGTGAAAGGGAAAAAGGACGGACGAAAACGCACTTGTAAGTCATCTCGTTCAAAAAATTTGTGGATAAATTCAGCAAAAACCGCTTTCAAATCGGCAAACGACACGCCTTTTTCCACCCACAAACCCTCGGCTTGGTGAAACATTGGCGAATGCGTTGCGTCCGAATCCACACGATACACTCGTCCTGGTGCAATAATGCGAATGGGCGGATTTTTTTTCGCCAACATATAGCGAATTTGAATGCCCGAAGTGTGGGTGCGAAGTACATCGCCATTTTCCACATAAAAAGTGTCCTGCATGGCACGAGCGGGGTGATTTTTAGGGATATTGAGTGCCTGAAAATTGTGAAAATCGTCTTCAATTTCAGGACCGTCTGCCACTTCAAAACCCATAGCGTGAAATAAAGACACCACGCGTTGCCGCGTTAGGGTTACAGGGTGCAAGCCGCCACTTTCACCATTGCGACCAGGCAAGGTTATATCCAACGCTTCTGCTGCCAACTGTTCTTGCAATTTTGCGTCTTCCAAAGCGTCTTTTTTGGCAGAAAAGGCTGCCTGAAAGCGTTCTTTTTCGGCGTTAATCGCCGCTCCTTGTGTTTTGCGTTCATCAGGTGGCAATGAACCCAAAGTTTTTAATAAGGCGTTCAAAGAACCCGTTTTGCCCATATAACGAGCTTTGATGAGTTCCAAATCGTTTAAAGAATGACAAGCATTGATTTCATCAATGCCTGCATTGGCAATATTTTGTGCTTCTGACATTTTTTAATCCATTGAAATAAAAATATAAAATTATTTTCAGGCAGCCTGAAATATCGTTCAACAAACAAAGTTAAAGTGAAACCTTATGGTGTTTGTGTTTCGCGTATATCCACCCAACCTTTGTTGGTTTTCACTAACATAGCCTGCGATTGAATGGGCTGCGATAAGTTTTGATACACATTGTTTTGACCAAACGCCAACGCTTTTTCTGCCCATTTATGCAGTTGATATTTACCGTGATATGCCACGCGAGTAACCGTCAAACCACGGTCTGCGGTGGGTTCGGAAAACCATTGAATATCTTGTACGCGTAATGCGCCAATACACAAGGCACGGTTACCCATTGTATTGTCGATAAATTGCTCACCTTTTTCGGTGAGTTGATACACGGCAACCCACGCTTTTTTACCCATTTTTTCATCTTTTTCATCTTTTTGTTTTTTATATAAACCCGCCTTGGTCAATGCCGTCATCTGTTTAACCGCATTGCTATTGATGCGTTTTCCGTTTGTATCTGTTTTCAAAAAACGCACCGTATCACTGCCCAAAACATTGGCAACACCGCTATCAATGGCAGGAATCACAGGCATACACAAAGGGTGTGCATGGTTATAATCTTCAATGGCTTTTTTCATTTGTTTATCACTGTATTGCGAAGATTCGCCACATGCCGACAATAACAATGTCGTTGCAAACAACAAGGTCAGTGTTTTGTTCATTTTTTTTCCAATCTATTGAAAACAGTCAAACAGGCTTTATTATACAGAAAGCATTATAAAATTCCTTATAAACTTTATATGCAAAAGCGTTTAGAATAGCGAGTTTATTTTAACTTTCAGGCAGCCTGAAATTATTTGATTGATAAGAAATAGCATTATGTCCGCAGAAAAAAAATTCACCGCACCATCATACGCCAATCACAGTCCTTTATCGTGGTATCGTGAAGCCGCTACGCAGGCGGGTTTTATTCAAGACCCTGCACAGGAAATGGCGATTGACGCACTTGACCAACTGTGGCATCAACTGATGGATTTCAAAGCCAAACGCAATCGTTTTTTGGGGCGTTCTTGGCGTTCGCCTGTGTCGCCCAAGGGTTTGTATTTTTGGGGCGGCGTGGGGCGTGGCAAAAGTTTTTTAATGGACGCTTTTTACGGTTGCTTGCCTTACAATCGCAAAAAACGCGTACATTTTCACGCCTTTATGTCGGACATTCATCAACGGCTTAACCGTTTGAAAAATCAAGAAAATCCTATGGAAACACTTGCCAAGCAAATTGCTGATGAAGTGCGAGTGTTGTGTTTTGATGAATTTCACATTAGCCACATTGCAGACGCAATGATTTTGGGCAGATTATTAGACGGTTTGTTTGCTCACGGCGTGGTGTTGGTGATGACTTCCAACTATGCACCTGATGCGTTGTATCCGAATGGCTTGAATCGCCACAATTTTTTACCCACCATTGATTTAATCAAACAGCAACTCACCGTGCTAAATGTTGATGGCGGCGCGGATCACCGTATGCGAACGCTCACCAACGCCGAAGTGTATTTTCCTTTGAATGACAGCGGCGAACAGCAATTATCTGCCATTTTCGATCGTATAACACAAGGACAAAATAGGCTGCCTGAAAGCATTGAAATTTTAGGCAGAACAATCACTTGCAAAAAACAGACTGATGAAGCCATTTGGTTTGATTTTGCAGAACTTTTTTTCACCGCTCGTTCGCAAGAAGATTATTTGCGTTTGGCAAAAAAATTTCGTTTTATATTCATTTCTGGCATTCGTCCTATGACTGCCGCCGAACAAAACGAAGCACGGCGAGTAACTTGGTTTATTGATGTTTTATATGATTACCGTGTGAAATGGTGTGCTACCATTTCAGGCAGCCTGAACGAACTTTACACGCACGGCAGTTTTGCCAATGAATTTGTCCGCACGGTAAGCCGTATGCAGGAAATGCAATCGACAGAATATTTGGCTTTGCCACATTTAACATTGGATAAGCAATGAGTGCATAGCGTGGGTAACTTGCCCACAATGCTGTTTATTTTCAGGCAGCCTGAATAAAGCGTGGGCAACAAATTGCCTACCCTACAACTTAACGCACTAATTTGATATAATCTCGCATTCTTTTAAGTATATTTTTTAATCAACAATGGCAAGAAGAAGAAGCAGCAGACGCCGTTCATCGCGTGGTGGGGGCGGAAATGGTATTATTACAGGCATTTTAATCGGTATGATTGTTGCCGTGGGTGCGGTTGCGGTGTTAATGTGGTATATGAATAACAAACACAACACACTCAAACAACCGCAGGTTGAACGCCAAGACCCGAATGAATATCAACGCCCTGTCGCACAACCCAAAACCGAAATTATCCGCCCACAAGACAATGGCGTTGCAGGTCTGCCACCGATTGAAGCCCCTGCTCCGCCGCCTGTGACTGAAACGCCTGCTACACCTGAACCAGCAAGCGAAGTGGCTGAAAGCAAAAAAGAAGCCCCCAAAGAAATCGCCAAAAAAGAGCCACCCAAAAAAGCCAATGACGATGTGTTGGGTGAGTTTATTCGTCAAAAAGATCAAGAAAAAGCCCAAGCCAAAGACAATAAAAAAGACGAGTTGGGCAATTTAATCGCCAAAATCGATCAAAATAATCAAGCGAAAAAAAGCCAAGATGACGATGATTTGGGCAATTTAATTGGTCGCATTGAACAAAAAAACAATAAGCAGCCTGCCAAACAAACTGCTCAAAAAAGCGTGTTCAAACCCATTGTGGAGGGCAAAAGCGTGTTACAAGCAGGTTCGTTTGATTCGCAAGAAAAAGCCGAAAGCCAACGAGCCAAGTTAAGTATGATGGGCATTTCCACCCATATTGAAACGGCTGTCAGAGACGGCAAAACTTATTACCGTGTGCGGTCGAGTTCGATTGATACCGACCAAGCCTACGCCTTGAAAAAGCGTTTGGCAGACAATCATACCGACAGTATTGTTATCCCCTACCGTTAATTTCATCATAAGGAAAAAACAATGAAAATCAAACACATAATCGCAGGATTGGCATTCAGCGTATCTTTCATTGCCACCGCATCTGCTGATGTAACATTGGGCAAAGATTACACCGCTTTGCAAAAACCCATTCCGCAATTAGATAAAGATAAAATCGAAGTGTTGGAGTTTTTTGCTTACAACTGCATTCACTGTAAAAATTTGGAAAAAGACCTTGCAGCCAAAGTGCAAAATTTGCCTGCCGACACTTATTTCCGCCCTGTGCATGTAGTGTGGGACGAAGGTTATACCAATTTAGCACGCATTTCAGCCGCAGTTACCGCATCTGGCACCAAACAACAAGCCAATCCTGCGATTTTTGCCGCTATTTTTGATAAACAAGTCGATTTACGCAATCCCACCGTCTTCAAAACTTGGGCAAATACGCAAGGGGCGTGGGCGAAAAAAATGTTAGAAGCCTACAACAGCCCTACCAATGTAGCAGAAGCCCAAGCGATGGAACGCATAACGCTGGAATACAATATTGACAGCACGCCACAAGTGATTGTGGGCGGTAAATATCGCTTAAAAATGGGCAATAATCACGCCGAAGATATGAAAAAATTAGACGAGTTAATCGCCAAAGTGCGTCAAGAACGCAAAATGCCCGCGCCTGCGGCAAAACCTGCGGCACCGAAACCTGCCAAAGTGGCATTTATTGGCACAGGAGCAATGTTGGCAGCCAAAGCCAACGGCTCACAACCCTAAACCCCCCCCTGCCCTTTCGACAACAACTTTCAGGCAGCCTGAATATATCGCAAGGAAAAAATGATGATTACCGTCAATCAACTCAATCAAATGAAAGCTGCTGGCGACAAAATCGCTATGCTTACTTGTTATGACGCAACTTTTGCTGCCGCAATGGACGCGGCAGGCGTGGATATGTTGTTGATTGGCGATTCCTTGGGTATGGTGGTGCAAGGACACACTTCCACTTTGCCTGTAACATTGGACGATATGTGCTATCACACAGCCTGTGTGGCTCGCAGTGTGAAAAATGCGATGATTGTGGCTGATTTTCCTTTTGGCGTGGCACAGCAAGGCAAAGAACAAGCCTTTCAGGCAGCCTGTCGCCTAATGGCAGCAGGTGCGGCAATGGTCAAAGCCGAAGGCGGCGAATTTATGGCAGAAACCACCGCATTTTTAGAACAACGCGGCATTCCTGTGTGTGCGCATATTGGCTTAACGCCACAATGGGTAAATGCCTTTGGCGGCTATAAAGTGCAAGGCAAAACGGAAGACGCTGCGGCACAACTCATCAAAGACGCACAAGCCCACGCTGCCGCTGGGGCGAGTATTGTGTTAATGGAATGCGTGCCAGCACCTTTGGCACGCCAAATCACCCAAAGCGTGCATTGCCCCACCATTGGCATTGGTGCAGGTGCAGACTGCGATGGGCAAGTGTTGGTGATGCATGATATGCTGAATGTAACCGACAGCAAAAAAGCCCGCTTTGTGAAAAACTTTATGCAAGGCAAAGACAATATCCAAGCCGCCTTTGCCGATTATGTACAATCAGTCAAAAACGGCTCATTCCCTGCCCCTGAACATTGCTTTTAAAGTTTCAGGCAGCCTGAAAATTATTTTTTCAAAAACTCGCTCAATCATATATGATTGAATACAGGTTTTGACAAACCTGTATTCATCAACAACACTGCTCAACCGATGACAAGGAGTATCTTATATGTCTAACAAACGACAACAGATTTTGGACTGGTTAGAACAAAATCGCCGTCCTGAAATTCGCATTCAATTCCAAAAGGCAGAACAGCCGCTTGCCATAGGAGCAAGTAAAATCGGCGGTTGTCCTGATGTGCCTGCGGGTTTTGTGTGGCCACGCGTTCAAGGCGGCGGTTCGTATGGGTATAAGGACGCTCCTGCTGAATATCAACAAGAGCCGATTGATTATCCGTCTCCCAAAGTCTTAATGGCGGAATATGAAAAATGCACGCCTGAATTTGTGTCGCAGTTTAATCTGCCGCCTGACGCAAGCGATGAAGAAGTGGCACGGCTTGTGGCAATGGCTGAAAAGGAAATACCAAATTTATGTCAGCAATGTGAAATTACGCCGAAAAAAATGCAAAGCCCTTCGCATAGGCAATTCGTTTATGAACATCACTTAAAAAATCTACCCCAAATGGCAGGGGTGATGAAAATGCAACACAAAATGATGTCGCTATTTTTGTCTGATGAAGACTTGAAAAACTATGAAAACGGTGTGATTGAAGACAATGACATAGATGACGGCAGTGTGCCATTTGATAGACCTTTGGCGTTTATGGCTCAATTTAATTTATCCGAAGTAGCTGATTTGGATAAAGAAAATCTTCTGCCCAAGCAAGGGCATTTGTTGTTTTTTTATGATTATGCAGGGTTAGATTATGGCGAAACGCAAGATTGTGTGCGTGTGCTGTATTTTCCGCCAGACTTGCCACTCACACAAATGCCCCTGCCTGATGATATGGATAAACATAGCCGTATTCCTGAATTGCAAGTGTCATTTCAGGCAGGCTCGAATGTGCCTGATAGCGAACGGACACGAATGCAGTTTGATGATATATATGATGAATTAGATGATGACGATACCGAAAAATTGTGGGGCGAAGGTCGGGGCGATTATGTGCCGAAATTATTAGGCTATGCCGACACTATTCAAGGCTGTATGGAAGAAGAATGTGCTTTGCGTGCGGCAGGTTTAGAGTGGGACGATTATCACGACAAACCCGAAATCAAAGCCCAAATCGACAAAGAAAAAGATGACTGGATTTTGCTGTTTCAGTTAGATGAAATTGACTGGGGCGATACGGATTACACGAACACGCCTGCGGATTTTTCAGGCTTGTATGAATTGCAAAATAATATCAGCAAGGCTTTGCCTATGGCAGGCAAGGCGTTTGGCAATTATGTTGAAGATATGCAAACAGCATTAGAAAAAGGCGGTGTGCAGGTTACAGGCAAACCGCAGGAAGAGAAAAAGTCGTTTTTATCGTCTTTAATGGGCGGTATTTTTGGCAGAAAAGAAATGACCGCCGAAGATATGCTTCAAGAAATGCAAACCGCAAAGGAAAAAGGCGATTTGCAAAAAATGTTTGAAAATGAAGATGATGACGATATTGAAGAGAATATCGCAGACGAAGCAGATGACGATATGGGCGGTCTGATTTTTGGAGACGGCGGCTGTTTGTATATTTTTATCCGCAAACAAGATTTGGCAGCGGGCGATTTTAGCCAAGTGCGTTTTTCGGTGCAAAGTCATTAGTTTGTTGATTTGGTCATATAAAAAGCGTTTGCTGTTTGGCAAACGCTTTTTTTATTTTTCAGGCAGCCTGAAAAGCATTTTTGCAAAATCGCTCAATCATATATGATTGAGTAGAGACTTTACAGTCTCTACTCATCAACAACACTGTTCATTAAACAATAGAAAGGATTTTTGTAATGAAACAATATGTTGCGTTATTTTTGTGTGTCTCTTCACTTGTCGCTTGTGGCGGTGATTTAAAAACCGAAGATGATATTTATAAAGAATATGACTTCAAATCTAATTTAACCGCTGAACAAAAAGCGATTGCAGATGAATTGGTTAAAGCCAACAAAGTTAATATGGATTGCGTTGCAAAGAATTTTGGCAAAGCAATGGGCGGCGATATGACTGTATGCAAAACAGAAGCAGATAATTATATGCAAATATACAAAAAAGCATGTTTCGCCGATATATTTACAGATGAATGCAAGAGTGAATTTCAAGAATAATTTTAATCGTTAAATGAAGTTTCAGGCTGCCTGAAAACCATAGAATGCGTGGGCGACAAGTTGCCAACCATAACCTATTTCCCAAACAAAAAACCCTTTCAGGCTGCCTGAAAGGGTTTGTTTTATTCAAACAATTACTGCACTTTGATTTCTACATCAACGCCTGCGGGCAAGTCGAGTTTCATCAATGCGTCTGTGGTTTTGTCTGTCCAATCAACAATATCCATTAAACGCAAGTGCGTGCGGATTTCTAACTGTTCGCGTGAAGTTTTATTCACATGCGGCGAACGCAAAATGTTGAAGCGTTCGATTTTTGTGGGCAAAGGAATTGGACCTTTAACCACAGCACCTGTGCGTTTGGCTGTTTCGACAATTTCTTGTGCGGAACGGTCAATTAAGGCATAGTCATACGCTTTTAGGCGAATACGAATTCTTTGGGTTTTCATCGTATGCCTTTCTTATTGAATTACTTTGGAAACCACGCCAGCACCTACGGTGCGACCGCCTTCGCGAATCGCAAAACGCAAGCCTTCTTCCATCGCAATCGGTGCAATCAATTCTACGGTGATTTTTACATTCTCACCAGGCATTACCATTTCAACGCCTTCGGATAATGTTACGGCACCTGTTACATCGGTTGTACGGAAGTAGAATTGTGGGCGGTAGTTCGCAAAGAATGGGGTATGACGACCACCTTCTTCTTTGCTCAATACATACACTTCTGCTTCAAATTTGGTGTGTGGTGTAATCGTGCCAGGTTTTGCCAATACTTGTCCGCGTTCAACTTCTTCGCGTTTGGTACCACGCAATAATACGCCAATGTTGTCGCCTGCTTGACCTTGGTCTAACAGTTTGCGGAACATTTCTACACCTGTACAAGTGGTTTTTTGGGTTTCTTTCAAACCAACGATTTCAATTTCATCGCCAACATTGATCACACCGCGTTCTACACGACCTGTTACCACCGTACCACGACCTGAAATGGAGAATACATCTTCAATCGGTAACAAGAAGGGTTTATCCACAGCGCGTTCTGGGGTTGGAATGTAAGAATCCAACGCTTCGGCTAATTTGAAAATCGCACCTTCGCCTAAATCGGAAGTGTCGCCTTCCAAAGCTTTTAATGCTGAACCTTTAACGATGGGAATGTCATCGCCTGGGAATTCGTATGAAGACAATAAATCGCGAACTTCCATTTCTACGAGTTCTAACAATTCTTCGTCATCAACCATATCGCATTTGTTCATAAATACGATGATGTAAGGCACGCCTACTTGACGAGCCAACAAAATATGCTCACGCGTTTGGGGCATAGGACCGTCTGCGGCAGATACCACCAAAATCGCACCGTCCATTTGGGCTGCACCCGTAATCATGTTTTTGACATAGTCGGCGTGGCCTGGACAATCCACATGGGCGTAGTGGCGAGTTTCGGTCTCGTATTCCACATGAGATGTGTTGATGGTGATACCACGAGCCTTTTCTTCTGGCGCGTTGTCAATTTGGTCGTAAGCTTTGGCAGCACCACCGAATTTTTTCGCTAAAATCGTGGTCAATGCTGCGGTTAATGTGGTTTTACCATGGTCAACGTGACCAATGGTCCCTACATTCACATGCGGTTTCGTCCGCTCGAACTTTTCTTTTGCCATTTGGCTTTTCCTTATATTAAAAGATCAGAAAGAACAATGTTTTAATCAGTTTTATTTACTTTCAAATCAACCGATTAAAACGACTAAATGCCTGTTCAGGCAGCCTGAAATTCATCAGGCAAGTTTGCGATTATATCATTTAAATTCATTAAAATTGAATATTTTTTACACCACGCATTAGCCAACAGAAAAATGCGTTTCAGGCTGCCTGAAAAAGCAAAATGCAAAATTTACAACACAACGGCAAAAATAAAAACAATTTGTTAGGGTTTTTTGATGATTTTTTGCTAAAATGAACGACAGTTTCAGGCAACCTGAAACTTGGTTTTTGGCTTTTTAATGATGCATATTTTTCATTGTTAAAAAGTCAATTTTTGAATATTTTTCAACACATTAGGATTGACAAAATGTATAAAAGGAATTATAATTATAATGAACAGCAAACAGCAAACAGCAAACAAGCATAACTGCTTAACTTTTAACGATTTATCGTTATTCAAAAACGGCGTTTCTCGCCGACTTCTTCCTTTAACTTTATCCCTTTCTTTATTATCACTCACCGCCTGCGGCACGATGACGGGTATTCCTGCTCATGGTGGCGGCAAACGCTTTGCGGTGGAGCAGGAGTTAATTTCTGCGTCTTCTCGTGCTGCCGTTAAAAATATTGACTTATCCGCCCTGCAAGGCAAAAAAGTTGCCGTGTTTGTGTCGATGATTGGCGATCAAGGTTCAGGCGTAATGACTGGCGGTCGTTATTCGATTGACGCTTTAATTCGTGGCGAATATCAAAATATGCCTAATGCCATTAGCACTTATGCCTATCCAACCTACGAAACCACGGCTAACACTGCGTCATCATCTTTGGCAAGTGCCACCACTTCTACCAGCGTTTTGAATGCCCCAAGTTATTCCAAAACCAAGCAAGACGGCGTTGCCGCTCGTGCAGGTGCTGGCTTAAATGTTCAAGGCTTGGGTGAATATAAAAACGAAACCTTAATTCAAAATCCGCAAGACGGCTCATTTTTATCGCGTTTAATTCAAACGGTGATGTTCTTAAAAGGCGTGCAAGTCGTGCCAAGCGAATACGCCGATGTCGATTTATTTGTGAATGTCGATGTGTTCGGCACAATTCGCAGTCGCACTGAATATCACATACTTAACAGCGAACAGTTGAAATCGCAAACTAAAATTGAATACTTTGCGATTGATAAAGCCACGCGTCAAATTGTGATTAAGCCCACTGTGTCCGCCTTTGAAAGTCAATACAAAGAAAAATACATTCTTTGGACAGGACCTTATAAAACGGTAAAAACCGTGAAATCGGCTGACCCGTTAATGGTGGATTTTTCCGATATTACAAACAATTCAAGCGTTTCAGGCAGCCTGAATAATGGTGAATTTAAGCCACAAACAGGCGAATTGCCGAATAACGAAATTATTAAAAATCGCAGAAGATAAGGAGTAATCAAAATGAAAAACCCATTCAAAAAACTTTCAGGCAGCCTGAAAAAGGTTTTAGGCATAAGCACATTAGCCGCAGCAGTTTTATTGTCGCCTGTGGCGAATGCCGAATTAGCCAATGACCCATTTATTCGCGATGGCGTAACCAACCGTAAAAACTTTGAACCTGGTGGCAAATATCACCTGTTTGGTTCTGCTCGTGGCACGGTTACCAATCGGGGCGGACAAATCAATATCGACACGCTCAACCATTTGAAAGTGGGTAATCTTGATATTGAACAAGGCATTATTCACGGTGAAATTACCTACCACACAAATTTTAGTGGTCAAGGACACACTTGGGAAGTGCATTCGCCGTTTGACGAACACGCCAGCCGTTCTAAATCCGATAAAAACGACATTATTGGCGTGTCTTCTACTGCCTATTCAATCGAATGGACAGGCGATTTAAAACACCCTGCGGACGGCTATGACGCACCAATTGGCGGCGGCTATCCTAATCCCACTGGGGCAAGAGATGAATACACCTACAAGGTAAAAGGCATTGCCGATAGTGTGGATATTGTGTTGCCTGAACAACCTGCATTTTGGCAACGAATGAAAAACCGCTGGGGCAATGCGAAAGATATTGCCGTAGGCGGAATGACAGACGCTTTTGAGCAAGGATTAACCCACAACCCTAATTTAAGCCGTGCAGGTAATGCCGCAGAAGTGGGCAATGCAGTGATTAACGGCTTGGGCAGTGCGATTGGCGGCGGCTGGGAATTGCTTGGCGGCAATGACGCAATCGAAGGAGCCAAAGCAACACGAGACGGCATAATTATGCTGGGGTTGAATTATTCTACGCCCGAAGCACAACTTGCCGAAGTCAATTTGCTTGTGCAAAGCAAATTAGGCTATGACGGACTGAAAGAAAGTTACGCACGCTGGGAAGCGGAAAATCCAAATGCGGCACAGTTTGCGGGTTTAACTTGGAATGCTCTGGAAAATTGGGTTACCAAAAAAGGGAATACAACTGGTTCATATAGTAATATCGAACCTTATAATCGACAAAAGCATTATGGTGGTTCTCAAACAAATAGTTCAGCTGCACAAGCCGCAAGACAAGCAGGTGAGGGGAAACCTTGTCCTACTTGCGGACAAACACAAGTTAGTGGTACTTCAACTGCGCCAAGTCCGCAACACGAACCCCCATTGGTTAAACATTATTATGAACATGGTGGAAGTCAAATGACACCTGCTCAAAGAAAAGAATACGCCAAAAATGAAGGTATAAATGGCACTCAATGTTTAACTTGTCAGAGAAAAGAAGGCGGTAAATTATCGCAATACGCAAAAAACAAAAAAAAGGGAAATAAATAATGAATTACGACAATGCTGTTTTTCAACATATTCAATCATTTTGGCATAATGCTAAAACTGAAAAATATTCTTGGAATGCAGGCAAAATTGTAATTGAAATATCAGATTTTCGAGTTTATTGCGTAAAACCTGAACATAATAATTATGTTATTTATGTTTCTTCTGGTATTGGTAGAATTATCAATCAAGAATTTTTTATTATCAGTCCATATGAAACGGAAGAACACATTGAAACTTTGGCTATGCTTGCGTCAGCAAGCATAGCATATCCTAATAGTTTTCAATTAAATTCTTGCGTTAATATTGATAAATCTTGGTTAGATAATTCAGAATTAAAATATTTTCTGATTTCTTTGCCTTATACTTTTGGAAAAGAATTAGAATATATGAATTTTGATAATAATCTAATACGATTTTTTTGGTTATTACCGATAACGGATAAAGAACACGAATTTTTACATAATAATTCTATCGAATTATTAGAAAATTTGTTCGAGAAAAATAATATAAACTATTTAGATATAAATAGAAAAAGTGTAGTGTAATTCTCAAATAGCAAAAGCCTAAAAACTTTTGCTGTTTTTTATTTTTTCAAACCATTTTCAGGCAGCCTGAAAATGTCTAAAAATCACACAAATGCTAAAAAGTGTATCTTTTTTACAACAAATAATGCTTTATTTTTGCAGTGCAATACAAAAAGTTTTAGCATATAAATAAAGCGAACACGCCAGCCGTTCTAAATCCGATAAAAACGACATTATTGGCGTGTCTTCTACTGCCTATTCAATCGAATGGACAGGCGATTTAAAACACCCTGCGGACGGCTATGACGCACCAATCGGCGGTGGCTATCCCAACCCCACAGGGGCAAGGGACGAATACACCTATAAGGTAAAAGGCATTGCCGATAGTGTGGATATTGAATTAGCCGAACAGCGAGCGTAGGGTGGGTAACTTGTTGCCCACGCTGAAATGGTGATTTTGGAAATATTTTTATATTTTGTAGTAAAAACAACAATAAAACACATTCAGGTAGCCTGAATGTTAATTGATTAAACATGTGGGCAATAAATTGCCCCCCCTACCTTACTGACAATAAAAAATAAGGATTTTAATAATGGATAATGATTTAATTGAGTTATTTAGAGTTCAACTGAAATCAGATAAGAGAGAGTTTAAAGCTACTGGAAATACAAGACATTATGCAAATGGTGGATTGTTGCCAGAACCTGTTGCTTTAAGTATTGTCCAATACAAAAATAGTTCGGGATATTATCTATTTTATTTAGATGAAACAGGTAATGAGCAAACCGATACTTATCACGATGATTTGGATAGTGCTTTTAGACAAGCAGAATTTGAATTTGATATTAAGAAATCGGATTGGACTAAATTAAGTTAATAAACAAACAGCGGAAACCTAAAACATTTCCGCTGTTTTTATAATAAACTCAAATAATTATTTAATATGAAAAATATATTCAAACGCCTTTCAGGCAGCCTGAAATAGTTATATAAACTTTGACAAATATTCTGAACAAAATTGCACTTGACTTTGTATCCGAATGGATACAAAATAGCAATATGAAATATACAGTAGAACGCACCGAAGACTTTAATCGTTGGTTATCTAAATTAAAAGATATTCAAGCAAAACAACGAATTATCTTGCGATTGCAATATATTGAAGACGGTAATTTTGGCGACCACGAAAGCGTGGGCAAAGGTGTGTCGGAATTACGCATACATATTGGCAAAGGTTATCGTGCTTATTACACCATACGCCAACGCCGTGTTGTATTTATGCTGTGTGGCGGTGATAAATCCACACAACAGAAAGATATTCAAAAAGCCATTCAAATAGCGGAGACAATCAAATGACCCAAACTAAACCCTTTAACGCATTAGACTATTTACAAAGCGAAGAAGATATTGCCGTGTATTTACAACAAGCGGTTGAAATGGCAAATGAAGAAAACGACCAAAATATTTTACTCAAAGCTATTGCCACAGCAGCCAAAGCTAAAGGAATGTTGCAACTTGCCACAGACGCAGGCGTTAGTCGTGAAAGTCTTTATAAATCGCTTGCACCCAACGCAAAACCAAGATTTGAAACCATTGTCAAGATTTTATCTGCATTAGGTTGCCATTTAACGATTGAACCTAATAAAAAAGTAACTGCATAGTATCTACATTGCTATTCCATCATTTTGAGCGATAGCGAAAAATCTGTATTAACAAAAAGATTCTTCACTTCGTTCAGAATGACGGTTGTTTTTCAGGTTGCCTGAAAATTTGACAAGTTTGCTTTCCGTTGTTAGGAGATTGCCACGACTTGAACTTTGTTCAAGTCTCGCAATGACGGTAAGGGCTTTCAGGCAGCCTGAAAAAATCCGTCATTTTGAGCGATAGCGAAAAATCTGTATTAACAAAAAGATTCTTCACTTCGTTCAGAATGACGGTTGTTTTTCAGGTTGCCTGAAATGGTTAAATCTTTTGCGGTGGGCAGGAATGCCC
>JAGBKK010000009.1 GCA_017934045.1 Neisseriaceae bacterium
CGTCTGTTTGGTCGCAAAGAAATGTACTCCACCAAACTGATTGAATTACACTTCTGGATTGCCACTGTGGGCGTGGTGTTATACATCGCTTCTATGTGGATTGCAGGTGTAATGCAAGGTTTAATGTGGCGTGATTTGAACCCTGATGGTACTTTAACTTACTCTTTCATTGAGTCTGTTAAACAAAGTCAAGTGTTCTTCATTATCCGTGTGTTGGGTGGTTTATTGTACCTGTCTGGTATGGTAATTATGCTTTACAACACCTTAAAAACTATTGGTGCAGGTCAAGCCGTTGATGCACCGATTCCGACTGTTTCGCAAACGCAACATTAAGAAAGGCGGGCAGCATTATGGAATTACAAAAACTTGCAGAAGAAAAGGTAGCATTCCTGATTATCTTCATTTTTGTGGTAGTCAGCGTTGGCTTACTGATTGAAGTGGTGCCGTTGTACGGTTCAAAATCTGTAACCGAACCCGCACCAGGTTTAAAACCCTACAATGCCTTGGAATTGGCAGGTCGCGACATTTACATTCGTGAAGGTTGCTACAACTGCCACTCGCAAATGATTCGTCCGTTCCGTGCAGAAACCGAACGCTACGGTCATTACTCTGTGGGTGGTGAGTCTGTGTATGATCACCCATTCCAATGGGGTTCCAAACGCACAGGTCCAGACTTGGCTCGTGTAGGCGGTCGTTATTCCGACAGCTGGCATGAACTGCATATGGACAATCCGCGTTCAGTCGTGCCTGAATCGGTAATGCCTGCATTCCCTTGGCTCAAACGCAACAAAGTGAATGTAGATGCTACGGTTAAGCATATGAAAACCCTGAAATTCGTTGGTGTGCCTTACACCGATGAAGACTTTGCACAAGCCAAAGAATTGATGACCAACGATGACGGTACACCGAAAACCGAGTTGGACGCAATGATTGCTTACTTGCAAAGTTTGGGTCATGCTTTGGCAGATGCGACTAACCAAGTGAATTAACCCAACGAGATAAGTTATGACGATTGATCTGGCTCGAATCCTTTTTACCGTAGGTTGTTTTGCCGCATTCTTGATTTTTGTGCTAATTGTGTATCGCAAAGGTGCAAAAAAAGAATACGACCAAATTGCCAAAGACATTATTGATGACGATGACGACCCACCGTCCGCAATCGTGGATAACAGCGTAAAAAGCCATTCGGGTGCAGATTGACCGCATAGCGATGGAGCGAATTAAATGAATACATCAGATTTCACCAGTAATTTCTGGAATATCTATACCGCAGCGATCTTGATCGCCAGTTTCGTGGGGTTGGTTTGGTTGTTAGTTTCCCAAAACAAAACCAAGAGAACAGGCGACAAAGTCGAAACCATGGGACACGAATGGGACGGCATTGAGGAATTCAACAACCCCTTGCCCCGTTGGTGGTTCTATCTGTTTGTTATCACCGTTGTTTTCGGTTTGGCTTACTTGTTGTTATACCCAGGCTTTGCCTCATTCAAGGGTATTTTAGGCTGGACAAGTCATAATCAATATGACACCGAAATGGTCAAAGCCCAAGAGAAGTTCCAACCAATTTACGACAAATTTGCCAAACAACCGATTGAAGTGATTGCCAACGACCCAGAAGCCAAAGTTATCGGTCAAAACCTGTATAACACTTACTGTATTCAGTGCCACGGCTCTGACGCAAAAGGTGCGAAAGGTTTCCCCAATCTGACCGACAAAGACTGGTTATGGGGTGGCAAACCATCTGAAATCGAATACACCATTCGTCATGGCCAAATCGGTGTTATGCAACCTTATGGTGGTTTAGACCCATTCCCCGATGAAACGGTTAAAGATGTGGCAAGCTATGTGTTGTCTTTGAACGAAAACGAAGCATTCCGCAGTCGTTCTAATCCACAAAGTGCTGCCAAAGGTAAAGTGATTTACGATCAAATCTGTTTCACTTGCCACCAAGCAGACGGTAAAGGCTTGCAAGGTTTAGCACCTAACTTAACCGACAATGTTTGGTTATGGGGTCCAACCGATAAAGACATTGAAAACACCATTAAACATGGTCATACCAACCAAATGCCTGCTTGGGAAAACTTCTTGGTAACCAAAAAAGCAGACGGCAGCGAAGACACAGCAAAATTGCGTATCTTAACTGCCTATATTTGGGGCTTGTCTGACCACACAGGCGAAGCACCTGAAATTCTGCCTTACCAAGATGAAAACGGTAACGCAGTAACTGATACCCCTGCTGACGATGCAGCGTCTGTAACAATTGGTGATGACGGCGTAGTGAAATTCTACTTTGCCACAGGCAGCACTGATATTGCCGCTAACGCCAACGACTCACTTGCCGCAATCGTGGCTGGTGCAGGCGAAGGCAAAAAAGTGGTGATTTCAGGCTTTCACGATGCCACAGGCGATGCCGCACAAAACGCGGAATTAGCCAAAAACCGTGCTATGGCCGTTCAGGCAGCCTTGGTGGCATTGGGTGTGAATGAAGGTTCGATTGAACTGAAAAAACCCGAAAGCACCGAAGGTGATGGCAGCAATGCCGAAGCCCGCCGTGTTGAAGTAGCGTTGCAATAAGCAGATTGCATAAACTTAAAACCACACCTTAAACGGTGTGGTTTTTTTATGATGAAGATTTTTATTTCGTTAATAGAGAACTTTGCAAAACTTATTTTTTATAGTCGTTAAACTTCAAAACACTAATGCGTTGGTTCGCCTTGCCGTATTATTTATACTGTCGCAGGCAAAGCCGCCTGTTATTGTTTTGAAGTTTAACGACTATAAAACGAAAAGCCATAGGGTGTGCATATTTGCCCACCAATCGTCCGATAGAATAAGATAAATATTATTAAAATTCAATTAGTTATAAATTTCTCAATTTTGGTGGGCAAGGATGCTTACCCTACGGCTTTTCGTTTTAAAAAATAAGTTTTGCAGGGGTCTTTTCGTATCAAATAAACCAAATTTTAACTTCGCCTAAATTACAGTTTGTTTGTTTCGCAAACTCCTTTATTGACTTCGTCAATAAAGATTTGATACTTCGTATCAAATAAACCTAATTTTCCCTTATAATAGGTCGTTTGAGATATTTTCAGGCTGCCTGAAAAAATTTTGTACAGAATGCACAATGTATTGAGGTTACATAACAAGATGAAGCGTTATACTTTACTGCCTGTGTTGGTGGTTTCTTTGTTGGCATTAAATGCTTGTTCGGATAAAAAAGATAATCAGCCACCGCAAGATACGCCGATTGTGGCAAAACCTGCGGTGAAAGAACAAAAACGCAGTGCCAAAATTCAAATGCAACTGCCTGATTTTACCCAGTTGGTTGAAGAAGTAGGTCCTTCTGTGGTGAATGTACAAGCCCAACGCGAGGGTGGGGCATCTTCATCGTTGAATGATCTGTTCAGTTTTGGTTTTGGTGATGAAGAATCTGATCCGTTTTTTGACTTTTTCCGCCGTTTTTCGCCTGATGATAAGGAAGAAAGCACAGGTTTTGGCTCGGGCTTTATTATCAGCGAAGACGGTTATATTTTAACCAATGCACATGTGGTGAAAGACGCTGAAAGTATTAAGGTTACGCTGACGGACAAACACGAATTTCCTGCAAAATTGATTGGTTTGGATACTTCGTCCGATACGGCGTTGCTGAAAATTGAAGCCCAAAATTTGCCTGCGGTGAAAATTGGTAATCCCAAAGATTTGCGTGTTGGTGAGTGGGTGGCTGCGATTGGCTCGCCGTTTGGTTTTGAAAATACGGTAACTTCGGGGATTGTGTCGGCGAAAAAACGGGCGTTGTCAGGCGAAAACTATATTCCTTTTATTCAAACCGATGTCGCCATTAACCCTGGTAATTCAGGCGGCCCGTTGTTTAATTTATATGGCGAAGTGGTGGGTATGAATTCGCAAATTTATACGCGTTCTGGCGGTTTTATGGGCATTTCGTTTTCCGTGCCGATTGATGTTGCCATTAGTGTTGCCGAACAGTTGAAGAAAACAGGCACAGTTAAACGCGGACAGTTGGGGGTGATGATTCAGGAAGTCTCTTACGATTTATCCTTGGCGTTTGGTTTGGATCGGGCAAGGGGGGCGTTGGTGGCGAAAATTCTGCCGAACAGCCCTGCGGCAAAAACTGATTTGCAAGTGGGGGATATTATTCTTGCTGCCAACGGTGAAACGATTGAATCTTCTTCGGATTTGCCGTTGATTGTGGGTTATGCATCCCCCAATAGTGTGGTGAAATTGTCGGTATGGCGTAAGGGCAAATTATTTGAAACCGAAGCGGTGTTGTCGGAGTTAAATACCAACGAGCAACAAGCCAGCGATAGACCGCAAAGAAATTATGCTTTACCTGCGGATAAATCGTCCTTTACGCTGCCTGAAATTGGTTTGACGGTGGCAGCGTTGGATAAATTATCGGCAACGCGTTATCAGTTGGACGGCAAAGGTTTAATGGTGATTAAGGCGGAAAAATTAGCCAAAAAATCTGGCTTGCAACACGGCGATATTATTTTGTCGGTGGGGCAAGCGGAAGTTTCTGACGAATCTTCACTGCGTCAGGCATTAAGTGAATATAAGGAAGTGGCACCGCTGTATGTTTTACGCAATCGCCAAAGCACTTATTTGCCGTTGTTGTTGAAATAAAGTTTCAGGCTGCCTGAAAAGTACAATGTGTTTGGGTGGGCAGAAATACTTACCCTGTGGCGATACAATTATCTTTCAGGCAGCCTGAAATAAGGTAAATCATTATGATTCAACGATTTATTGACGCACAAGAAAAAAGCTATGATTTAGCCTTACAAGAAATGAAAAATGGCAAAAAGAAAAGCCATTATATGTGGTATATTTTTCCGCAGATTGTTGGATTAGGACAAAGTACAACCGCACAATATTATGCAATACAATCAAAACAGGAATTAGCCGATTATTGGACAAATGATTATTTAAAAAACAATTTATGCCAAATAACGCAAGCATTATTAAATGTAGATAATAACAATATTTCATCAATTCTTAGCTATCCTGATGATTTGAAACTAAAATCTTCAATGACTTTATTTTATATTTATACAAAAAATCCATTATTCAAACAAGTATTAGATAAATATTATCAAGGAAAAATGGATAATCATACATTGCGTATTTACCAAATAATTTAATTTTTTAGGCTGCCTGAAAACATAATATACAGAAAAGAATAAAACAAATGATAGGTTTATTTATTATCACCCATGAAACAGTCGGCGAAGCGTATCGTTCTTTGGCGAAGCATTTTTTTCCGCAAACAACGGAATATTTGCATGTTTTCGGCGTTTTGCCTGACGAGTCGCCCGAAGTGGTGTTGGCACGCGTGCAGTCGTGGGCAAGGGCTTTCCCGTTTGATGATATTTTGGTGATGACCGATATTTTTGGGGCAACGCCGTGTAATATCGCTCAAAAGTTGTTCTATTGTGGCAAAAAAATTGCCCTTTTAACAGGCTTAAATGCTCCGATGGCGATTAAAGCCATTCAATATGCACCGCAACGAGACGATTTGCAAGCCTTTGCAAATGAAGTCAAACAAGCGGCGATTGACGGTATCTTATTGTTTGATAAGGATAATCAGCCATGTTAGAAAAAGAAGTTAAAATCATCAATAAATTAGGCTTACACGCGAGAGCGTCTGGCAAGTTTTCGCAATTAGCCAACCAATATGACTGCGAAGTGTGGGTGTCGAAAAACGACAAAACCATTAACGGCAAAAGCATTATGGGCTTGATGATGTTGGCAGCAGGCATAGGTTCTACGATTAAAATCAAAACATTTGGCATTGATGAAGAAGCGGCTATGGACGCTTTATGCAACTTAATTGAAGAAAAATTCGGCGAAGGAGAATAACAAAATGGCTGTGGCGTTATACGGTGTGGCAGTGGGCGGCGGCATTGCGGTTGGGCGAGCGCATATTATCAAACCGGGTATGAAAGACGCACCGCATTATGCCGTGGAAGACGCTGAAATTGCTGCCGAAGTGGCACGCTATGAAGATGCCATTAAAACCACTCGCCGCCAGTTGGAACAGTTGCGTAATAATATTCCTGAAAATGCACCAACCGAGTTGGGGGCGTTTATTTCTTTGCATATTATGTTGTTAAATGATGCCACCATTTCTCGCGATCCGATTGATATTATTGAAGAAAAAAAAATCAATGCAGAATGGGCGTTGTCGCAGCAAATCGACATACTTTCCGCACAATTTGATAGCATAGCCGATGATTATCTACACGCACGCAAGCAGGATATGTTGCAAGTCGTGGAACGCGTGTTTAAAAATTTAATGGGCATAGACACCAACGACTTTGTGCCTGAACAAGAAGATTTATTTGAAGACACCGTGTTGGTTGCTGCCGACTTGTCGCCTGCGGACACAGTGTTTTTTAAGGACAATCGCATTGCCGCCTTTGTAACCGATTTTGGCGGTGCGAGTAGCCATACCGCCATTTTGGGGCGTGGGCTGAATATGCCGTCTATTATTTCCTTGCGGCATGCGTCTGATTTAATTAGCGAAAATGAAGTGGTGATTGTCGATGGCATAGACGGCGTTGTGATTTTGCAGCCTGATGAATTTCTGCTCAAAGAATACCGCAGGCGAGCAAGGGAGTTTCGCAGTCGCCAGCGAGAACTCAATAAACTCAAAGATACCGCTGCCACAACACAAGACAATGTGCCGATTGAAATTTTGGCAAACATTGCCGCTGCCGATAATATGGCAGAAGTTGCCAAAAACGCCGCAGACGGCGTGGGGCTGTATCGTAGTGAATTTTTATTCTTAAACCGCGATATTGCCCCCACAGAAGACGAACAATATCGCGAATACGCCAAAATCATCAAAAAAGCCGCAGGCAAGCCCGTTACCATTCGCACGATGGACTTGGGTGCGGACAAAAACCCGCGTTGGTTTGCACAAACACACGGCTTAAATCCTGCTATGGGCTTGGTGGGCGTGCGATTAAGTTTAGCCGAACCGCAAATGTTTCGCACACAAATGCGTGCCATATTGCGAGCCGCACAACATGGCGAAGTGCAAATAATGTGGCCGATGATTTCGTCTTTAACCGAAGTCAGACAATGTTTGGTGCATTTACAAATGGCAAAAGACCAGTTAGCCGACAGCGGCATCGCCTTTAATCCCAATGTTTCCGTGGGCGTGATGATTGAAACCCCAGCGGCGGCGTTAATGGTGGGTTCTTTGTTAAAAATGGTGGATTTTGTCTCTATCGGCAGCAATGATTTAGTGCAATACACATTGGCGGTGGATCGAGCCAATAAAGATGTTGCCGCCTTATACCAAGCCGCTCACCCTGCGGTGTTAAAACTGATGTTGCATATCTTACGCACCGCCAACCGTATGGAAAAAACCGTCAGCATTTGCGGCGAAATGGCAGGCGACCCCATTTTCGCACGCCTGCTGCTGGGCATGGGCTTCCGCCATTTTTCGATGCAACCTGCCAAAATGTTAGCATTCAAAGAAATCGTCCTGTCATGCAATGTTGAACAATTAGAAAACAAAATCGTGCCGATACTCAAAAATGACGACCCTGCAAAAATGCCTGAATTATTAGAAAAGTTAAATAAGTTTCAGGCTGCCTGAAATGTTCAAAAATTTTAGGAGATATTAATGAAAGAACTAATAGATATTTTATTTTGTCTTGTTGGTGTTATTGCTTCTATTATTACAATAACACATGCTATTAATTGGTTAATAAGAAAAAAAGATAAAAAAATTTCTTTTAAAAAAGTAAATGTTACTAAAATAGTTACTGTAGATAGAGAAGAAATTGACAATTTAACAACTTTAATTGGAGATATGAAAGTAGAAAGTAATATTTCTATTACATATTATAAGATTTTTAATAATGGTCGAGAAACAATATACGAACACCATATGGCATTGCCATTGGAAATAATGGCAGAAAATAATGAAACAGAAATTTTAGATGCTAATATTACAGAAGTCTCAGAAGTAACAAATAAATTTTCAATAACCAAACTTAACAAAAAACTAATACAATTATATTTTGATTATATTGACAAAAAACAATGGATTATGTTAAGAGTGGTACATACTGGATATAGTAGAAATATTAGAATTAAAGGAAAAATAAAAGAATGTGGTATTATTGATGACATATCACATAGAAGAAATACAAAAATACCAGAAGATAAAATAAACTTATGGTTTTATATACTTATTATTATTTTTGTTCTTTCTATTGTTATTGGTGTTTTATGTAAATATATATTCAAAGAAGAATATCATATTTATATTTATTTAATGGTTAGTATTTTAATGTTATTATGTGAAATATCATTTCTTATTCTTATGTTTTTTGTATACAAAAATACTTGGATAGAGATTAAAGAAAGTTGGGAAAATGGACATTTTAGAAAAAAATTTAGAAAAAATAAACAGAAAAAGAGAATTTCTAAAAATTGAAATTTTATTATTTTAATTAATCACATTTAATTTTATACTGACAAACTCTGTCGTTTTATTATGACAAAATTGTGTCATCAATCACCTTTCAGGCAGCCTGAAAGCGTTGATATAACGACATTCAATACCGACATTTATACTGACAACCTTTGTCATTTTATGATGACAACTGGTTGTCATCAATGTTTCGCCTGCCTGAATGTTTGCTAAAAAATAATGGCGTTTGGCAGTGGGTTTTATATAATAGCGGTTTGTCAATTTTTCAACACAGGACAATATCAATGAAAAAAAAGACTTATTTAACATTGACATGTTTGGCGTTATCGCTGATCCCACAGGCTTTTGCCGATAATCTTAATTACGGCATTGTTTCCTTAACGGCAACTGCCAACGAAACCGTCAAACGCGATACGATGAATGCCACTTTAACCATTCGTGAGCAAGGGGCAGAGCGTCAAAAAATCAGCAATGCGGTTACCGAACGCAGCAATCAAGTGCTATCGGCGTTGCGTAAAGAAAAAGCTTTGGACGGTGCGATTGCGTCTCGCCGAGCTTACCCTGTGTATGACAACAACCGCAAAAACCCCGTGTGGCACGATATTGCCGAAATTTCCATTAAAAGCACCGACTTTGCGGCAATGAGCCGTTTTTTAGCAAGCGTGCAGAATCAAGCGGCGATTGGGCATTTGCATTTTTCCGTGTCGGAGAGCGTTCAACAAAAAACCCGCGAACGCTTGTTAAGTCGTGCGATTGATAATTTCAAACAACAAGCCCAAGTGATTACCCATGCGATGGGTGGTAAAAGTTATAAAATTGTGCAAATGGATTTGAACGGTGGCAATATGGTGTATCGCAATGTCATGCGACCTGCCGTGTCGGCAATGGCAAAATCAATGGAAAGTGTAGAAATGGAAGTTGAATCAGGCGACAGCGAAATTCACTTGGATATTTCAGGCAGCATACAGGTGCAGTAAAGCATTTCAGGCAGCCTGAAAGATATAAAGCGGTGTTGAAAAAACACCGCTTTTTGATGATTATTTGATTTTATTTTCTTTATAAATCACATGCTTACGAGCCACTGGGTCAAATTTTTTGATTTCCATTTTATTGGGCATCGTGCGTTTGTTTTTGGTGGTGGTATAGAAATGACCTGTTCCTGCGGTCGATTCTAATTTGATTTTATCACGCATTTTAAAACCCCCTATTATGCTTTTAATTCAGCCAAAACAGCGTCAATGCCGTTTTTGTCGATGGTTCTTAAAGCGGCGTTAGAAACACGCAAGCGAATCCAACGGTTTTCGCTTTCCGACCAAAAGCGGCGAGATTGCAAATTGGGCAGAAAGCGGCGTTTGGTTTTGTTGTTGGCGTGAGAAACATTGTTGCCAGTCATTGGGCGTTTCCCAGTAATTTTGCACACTCGTGCCATAATCAAATTCCTTATAAAAATTAAATAAAATTTTGCGAAACAGCCTTTATACCATAAAACAACACACTATTTCAAGTACATTTTTTATTTCAGGCAGCCTGAAAATGTATGAACTACAACTCATATTTTTTATTCATTGTATAAAAAGCGACCATACTTTCGACAATGCCTAATAAATGCTGGCGTTCGGTATCGTTTAACTGTTTCATCAAGTCGATTAAGCGGCGTGCTTGGTCGTGGATACTATGGCTACTTTCTTTAAGTAAATCAGTGGCTTCGCAATCGAAAATATGGGCTAACTGTATCAGGCGAGCGACCGTAGGCATAATCGTGCCGCGTTCCATACGCGAAACCGCTTCATTGCTGATATTCAATCGTTCCGCCACTTGTGCCTGCGTTAAACCTGCCATTAAGCGATATTTAGCAATCGCCCGCCCGATTGACTGTGCCAAAGCCGTATCCGTCAGCATTTCAGACATAAAAAACCCATATCTTATGGTTGATATAAGTCAATATATTTATTCATAAAATAATTGATTAACAGTGCATTTTAGTTCTATAATCAAACTTAAAAGTTGAATAGTGAAAGAAATTTTATTATTCAGTTTGATAAAAACATTTTCAGGCTGCCTGAATAACAATTCTTGAAAGTCCTAAATGTTTTTAACTTTCTTTTTTAATAAATTGATTTTTAAGGAGTTACATTATGAACAGTAGCACTAAAACAAAAAAAACTTACAATTTTATTGAAGAAGCACAAGACATTTTTAAAGAAATGAAAAAGGAAATGGAAAGTAAGTTAAATATTTTTGTTATAGGAAAAACGGGGGTTGGTAAAAGTACCCTTGTAAATGCAGTTTTTGGTCGTCAAGTAGTAGAAACAGGTAGCGGAAGTCCTGTTACACAAGGTATAGAAAAAATTGATATAAATAAAAATTTCTCAATTTATGATACGAAAGGACTTGAAATCAAAGACTATCAAAAAACACAAGAAAAAATAGAAGATTTTTTCGAAAACGATAAAACAAAGACTGCAAATGAGCAAATAAAACTGGTTTGGTTGTGTATTGCAGAAACAAGCAGAAGAGTGGAAGACGCTGAAATAGAAATGTTTAAGCGTGTAAAAGAGAATTACTCTTATCCTGCAATGATTGTCATTACAAAAGCGACACAAGATAAAGATGAAAATGGAAAAAAATTTTCGGATTTTGTAAAAGAAAAATTCAAAGTCAAAGATAGCGAAATACAACGAGTTATTGCTATTGAAGTAGAAGATGATGACGGTAATATTAAAAAGAAAAAAGGTATAGAAGAATTAATTGAAAAGTCTTTCAATATTTTGCCTGATGCAGATAAAATGGCATTTGTAAAAGAGCAAAAATATAATAAAAAAATTAAAAATGATGCCGCAAAAAAAATTATACATAAATATTCTGCGTTCGCAGGAACCGTAGCACTTACACCAATACCTTTTTCTGACATTTATCTATTACTTCCTACACAATTAGGAATGCTAACACACATTTCTTCTATTTATGGTCTGAATTTTAGCACCGAAAAAATGAAAGAATTAGCATTAGCGTTTGCTGGAACAACAGCAACTGGAGTTGCTGTTAGATCGCTTTTGAAATTTATTCCAGGTGTAGGTAGTGCAATAAATGCAACAGCAGCAGTTGGAGCAACGGAACTAATCGGCAAACAATACGCCTCATATTTAGATAAGAATTTTGAAAAAATTCGTCAAGGTGAATTTGAATTAGACATAAAAAAAGTAACAAAAGAAATGTAAGACATATCAATCAAGGTTAGATATTATCAACGCCGTAAAACTCCTTACGGCGTTTGTCTTGCCTGTCGGTAAAATTAGATTGCCACGATTTTTTCTATCGAAAAAATATCGCAATGACACACAGGATTAAATTCAGGCAACTTGAAAATCATTTTTGCATTGCCGTCTTCCATAGTCAGGAGATTACTACGCCTTAACTTCGTTAAGGCTCGTAATGACAGTATCTTTTTTGTATGGCGTTTCTTTCCCCGCACGGGAAGTGCTTTCAGGCAGCCTTTTTATCGATTGACAATATACTGTATATACGGATATACTGTATATCCAAAATAGGAGATACCATAATGACAGAAATGGCAATTAAATCGTGGGGAAATAGTGCTGGATTGCGTTTGCCTGTGGCTCTGTTGCAGCAGTTAGGGGCAAAAGTAGGCGATACGCTTTCTGCCAAAGTGGAAAATGGGGTTTTAACATTGCAAAAAATCACACCACGCCCTACCTATCGCTTGGACGATTTGTTAGCCGAAATGCCTGATGACATTTCAACCCTGCCTGAATGGGACGCAATGGCGGATATAGGTAAAGAAAGGTTATAAAAAACAATGAGTTATATTCCACAAAAAGGCGATATTATTCATCTGCAATTCGACCCGTCCGCAGGATATGAAATGAAAGGCAAACACTATGCTTTGGTGGTTAGCCCGAATAGTTTTAATGAACGCGGTTTGGTGGTGGTCTGCCCGATTTCACAAGGCAACGCCGAAGTTCATCGCACACAAGGCTTGATTGTGTCGCTTGCAGGTTGCGGCACACATACGCAAGGAGCAGTACATTGCCAACATTTTAAATCATTAGATTGGCGAATACGAAACGCTCAATATAAAGAACGCGTGCCTAATTATTTGTTAGATGAAGTGTTGGCAAGATTAGCCGCATTGCTTGATTTGCCTTAATTATAGTCAATTCATACCAAAATTATGCAGCGTTGGTTCGCCTTGCCGTATTATTTATACTGTCTGCGGCTTCACCGCCTTGCCTACTTTTGGTCTGAATTGACTATATTTTCCATGACACCTATTCACAGGCTGCCTGAAATCATTAAATCCGTTTTTATAGTAAGAAGATTGCGTTCGCATTGCCGTCAGCAATGCTCGCAATGACAGTAGTTAAGTTTTGCAGGGGTCTTTAATTATGCAAGTGGCACATAATTTTACATAATGCTTTCAGGCTGCCTGAAATTAGCCCAATTCTTTGCGTAGTATGGATAACTGGCGGCGGCTAACGGGGAGTATTTCATCGTAATCGACAATTTTTGCCCCCCAACGCGCGTTGTTGTCGTTTTCATCTGCATTTTCGTCCAGCCGCACCAAACCAGCCAAAGCGTGTCGCATCACCAAAGCGTTGCGGTGTATGCGTAAGGCTTTATCGCCCAAAACTTGTTCCCAATACACCAAAGTTTTTGGTAATTCATATACTTGCTTGTCGTAGGTATATAACCACACCACTTTTTGATCTGCCATTAAATAAGCAGTTTGTTGCCACGGAATTTGCACAATGCGATGGTGTCCAATAATGCTGAATGATTCAAATTGAGACGATGATTTGTCTTGATGATTCGTTGCAATGCGTGCTAATGCGTCTTTTAAGCGAGAAAGTTTAATCGGCTTTAAAAGATAATCGGTTGCGGCTAAATCAAAGGCTTTAAGTGCGTGTTCTTCGTAAGCGGTGGTGAAAATAATCGCAGGCATGGTTTTGCATATATGTGGCAAGCGTTCGACAAATTGCAAACCTGTGATTTCAGGCAACCCAATATCCACAAACACAATATCGGCTTGGTGGGTTTCAAACCAATTTAACGCAGGGGTTGCGGTGCGAAATGACGCTAATACTGTTATATCGCAGTCTTTTAATAACACTTTTAAGCGTTCGGACGCAGGGATTTCGTCTTCAACGATGACGGCACTTAACATAATACGATTTCCTTTATTCATTATTTTATAGTCGATTTTTTATCAAACCATGCATTGTTATTTCGCCTTGCCTGATTTTGCTCTCAATCGATTATATAGTCGTTAAACTTCAAAACACTAATGCGTATGCCGAGCCTTGCCGTATTATTTATACTGTCGCAGGCAAAGCCGCCTTTTATTGTTTTGAAGTTTAACAACTATATTATTTATAAAGGGTACATTATGCACGAAAAAATAGCCCCACAAAACTTGTGGGGCAAAATTTTTGAATTCAGAAAGGATACTAAATATGAAAAAACAACAAAAAGTTGTTGCTTCAATCGAAATCTTGGCACGCCCAGGGGGAATCGAACCCCCGTTACCGCCGTGAAAGGGCGATGTCCTAACCGCTAGACGAAGGGAACGGATAGAAATAA
>JAGBKK010000037.1 GCA_017934045.1 Neisseriaceae bacterium
GATAACAAACTGCCGTCCATCATCACCGATGAAAAGCCCAACTGAATGGAACGCTGACACACATCAGGGCTTGCTCCGTGATCTTGGTGCATCACCACAGGAATATGCGGAAATTCTTCCACTGCTGCCAAAATCAGATGACGCAAAAACGGTGCACCTGCGTACTTTCTTGCCCCTGCGGACGCTTGCACAATCACAGGTGCGTTGATTTCGTTCGCCGCTTCCATAATGGCACGCATTTGTTCGAGATTATTCACATTAAATGCAGGCAGACCATAACCATTTTCTGCCGCATGATCCAAAAGTTGTCGCATAGAAACTAATGCCATTTTGATTATCCTTGTCTATGGTGAAATTGTGGGAGTTTCAGGCAGCCTGAAACGCAAAACTATTATTTTACCCCCTTTTTCGCCTGTACTTTGACACAACGAATATCTTCTTCGGGTTCTTTTGTTAATGGATTGATATATAAACCAAAATTAACGCACACTTCCCAGTAGTCTTCCTTAAACGCATGATGAAACGAAACGCTTTCAATTCGCCCCTGTGTGATGCCCATTTTTTGATAGGCAGCGTTAATCGCTTGTTGTTCTGTAATAAATTTTTCCTTATGTAGATTGTAATAACCCGTGTCGCCAGTAATATCCGCAAAAGCAAAAGATGATATAAAAACAAAAGCAAAAAAAGATAATAATTTCATCATATTAACTCCTACCTTGCTCGAAAACGAACACGGTATGCTTTATTACAATCATTCAAACAAATATCCATATCGTAACGGTCATCATCAATCGTGCATACAGGCAATAATAAAGCGTTGGTTCGCCATTCCTGCGGATTATTTTCACTGGGGAACAATTTAAAACGATTAAAACCCAAATCCATACTTTCCATAGAAAATTGAATATACGCCTTTTCAACCCCTTGTGGCAAATTGCGAATAAAAACCTTAAACGGTGTTTTACTGGACACCGTGCCTTCCGTTCGCATAATTAAACCGTCTGGAAATTCACAATATTTAATCGAACAAGTGGGTGTTTGTTGTGCTTTTTCAACCACTTGCGGCTTTTGCTGTTTTTCCCAAACCATTGCCACAATTTTTAGCCCAACAATAATCAAAACCACTAAAATAATTAAAATAATCCGAAGTTTTTTATTCATATCTATCTCTTTTCAGGCAGCCTGAAACTATTTTAATAACTTTCTATTTTCAATATTTTCCAAAATTTTCATTTGCTCAATCGCTATTTTATTGAGTTTTTCTAATCGTTGCGATGGTGGTAAGCCGTCATTGATAAAAACCGCATTTTAAATTCTCTAAATTCGATAAACAAATCAACTGGTTAATAGTCGCATAATCGCGAATATTGCCTTTTAAGTTAGGATTAGCGTCTCGCCATTCTTTGGCTGTTAATCCAAACATTGCGACATTCAAAATATCGGCTTCATCGGCATAAATAAAGGATTTTTGTTTATCAGAAATTTCAGGCGGAATAAGATTTTGAGTGATTGCGTCTGTGTGAATGCGATAGTTAATCTTCGCCAATTCTCGTTTGGCAGACCAGCCGATTTTGGCTTGCTCGATTTCTTTAAGGCGTTGAAATTCCTTAACAATGTAAATCTTAAATTCAGGGCTAATCCACATTGCAAATTCAAAAGCAATGTCTTTGTGAGCATAAGTTCCGCCGTAGCGTCCTGCTTTTGCTTGCAAACTAATAGCATTTGTCTTGGCAACAAACTCTTTGACGCTGATTTTGAAACTATTCAAACCTGACTGACTTTTAATTGTGGCGAATTCGCCATAATTAAAATTTGGGTTATAAACTTTTTCCCAAATGCCGATATATTCCAGCGTATTACGATTGCGTAGCCAGTCTGTAATAAAAAAATCGCCGTCTTTGGCTTTGAGCATATCAGTTAAGCATAAATAATCTTCATCATTGATACGAACAAGTGTTATTTCCGTATTTTGCACCGTTATTTTTGCCATTTTCAATCCTTTCAGGCAGCCTGAAACTATTTTTCAATTTTCACTTTAACATTACCACGCCCCAATGTTTTGGCTAAATCTTTTGGATTGTCTATTTTACCCAACGGCGTATAAGTATAAGAACTTTGGCTAAAATCTTTGTAAAAAATCACCAAATAATTATTACCAAACAACATTAAATCGCCATTGTGAATATTTTTAACAATGGACGAATTGGTTGGAAATGATTTCTCTGAAAATTGATGATATTTTTCATTGCCATTTAATTCAATCATTTCTAATTGCAAAGGCAACATTTTCATCAATTGTTGCGTTGTGGGATTATCCTGCAATGTTGCCGAAAAAACTTGATTATTGACCGTTATTTTAATTTTCATGTCTTCTGCAAAAGCCGATAAAAAAGATAGACTTAACATTAAAGCAAAAACAATTTTATTCATCATATCGCTCCGTGTACCTTTTCAGGCTGCCTGAAAAAGGTTTAATTTTACTATAATATATCGACATTTCGAACAACATAAATATACCCAATGAACCCTATTTTTGCCATTATCGGTGCGACTGCCACAGGGAAAACCGCTTTGGCTTTGGCTTTGGCGGAAAAATTGCCGATTGAAATCATCAGTATGGACTCTGCCTTGATTTATCAGGATATGAATATCGGCACTGCCAAGCCCTCGCTTGCCGAGCAAAGCCTATGTCCGCACCATTTAATTGATATAAAAACGCCCTTGCAAGCCTATTCTGCGGCGGATTTTGTAGCAGATTGCGTGCGTTTATGTGGCGAAATTCAGCAACGCCAACATATTCCGCTGATTGTGGGCGGCACAATGATGTATTTTCGAGCTTTAACACAGGGCTTAAATAACTTACCTTCTGCCGACAACGCTGTGCGAGCGGTTTTGCAAGAAGAAAAACAACAATACGGTTTATCTTATTTATACAATGAGTTACAAAAAATCGATCCACCAACGGCAAATAAATTGAAACCTACCGACAGCCAACGCATTGAACGCGCGTTGGAGGTGTTTCGTATTACAGGCACGCCAATGAGTGTTTTATTAGAAGAAAAACAAACACCTACATTAAATGTGCAAGCGTTTGCCCTGATGCCCAATGACCGCAAACAACTTCATCTTGCGATTGAAAAACGATTTAACACGATGATCAATAATGGTTTTTTAGATGAAGTAGGCTACCTGAAAACAAAATATCCCACTTTAACACTGGATTATCCGTCTATGCGGTGTGTCGGTTATCGCCAAGCATGGCAACATTTGCAAGGCGAAACCGATTTTCAAACCTTTGTGGAACAAGGCATTGCTGCTACTCGCCAATTAGCCAAACGCCAAATCACTTGGCTACGCAGTTTTCATTTGCCAATATATGATTATGCTCACAATCCACAATGGGTGTTTGATGATTTAATCAATAAAATCAAATCGTTTCAGGCTGCCTGAAAGGTTTTGATGTAACAATTATACAATTACAACTTACTTTTCATTTCCACCAATTCGCGTGATGGATCGTCTTGGGGCAGTTGTTGTAAGGCAGTGGTAAAGGCTTGTTTGGCTTCGTTGGCTTTGCCTTGTGCTAAATAAATATCGCCTTTAAGTTCTGCCATGCGTCCTGCAAATTCGGGTTCGAGTTTTTCGTTTAATACCGCCAATGCGTCATCGAATTTTTCTTGTTGCAAATACACGGTAGCCAATCGTTGCACAACGGCGGCTCGAATCATAGGGTGTTTTTGCGTTTGCAACAACCATTTCAAATGACCTGCGGCATCATCGTATTTGCCATTCACAAATGCGTCATCGGCAAGAGCAAGTGTGGCTTGTGTAGCGGCAAAGGTGTTGGGATATTCGGTTTGAATTTTCTGCACGGCTTTCAAAGCGTTGGCGTTGTCGCCCTTATTGAGTGCGGCGGCAAATTCGCTGTCAAACACAGCCGCTGCGGCGGCGTTGCGTTTTTCCACTTGTCCTTTCCACACGATATTGCCTAAATAAATTGTGGCGGCAATCAGCATAGCAAAAAACACCCAACGCCCCCACAATTTCCACGCGCGTTTGGCGTTTTCTAATTCTTCTTGGTCTTGTAAATCTAATGCCATTTTTAATGACTCCAACTATTTAATTGATTGATTACACGATTAAATTCAACCGTTTTCTGCTCACCTGTGTGCAGATTTTTTACCGTGAGATCGCCTGAAAGCACTTCGTTTTCTGCCACAATCAAGGCAAATTTTGCCCCTGACGCATCGGCTTTTTTGAATTGTGTGGCAAGTTTTTGATCTGCTCCGTGCGTTACAACGCTAAAACCAGCACCACGCAAGGTTTGCACCGCACGCATTAAGTGTGGCAAAGCGTTTTCGCCTTGATACATTGCGTAAATATCAGGCGAACTGTCGGCTTTAAGAACGCCGTGCGATTTAACCAACAGAAGCAAGCGTTCAATGCCAATCGCAAAACCTATGCTGGGCGTGGGTTTGCCGCCCAATTCTTCAATCAAACCGTCATAACGCCCACCGCCGCAAATCGTGCCTTGCGAACCGAGTTTGTCGGTTGTCCATTCAAACACAGTGGCGTTGTAATAATCCAAACCACGCACCAAACGATGATTTTCGATAAACGGTATATTCAAAGAATTTAATATATTTTTCAATAAGTTATAATGTTTCAGGCTGCCTTCTTGCAGGTAATCTGATAATTTGGGTGCATTTTCCGCAATTTCCTGCATGGTTGGATTTTTGCTGTCCAACACACGCAAAGGATTGGTCGTCATACGGCGGCGACTGTCTTCATCTAATTGATTTTCGTGCTGTTTGAGATATTCAACCAAAGCCGTGCGATGAGCCGCTCTCTCTTCACGATTACCCAAACAGTTTATTTCCAACTGAACACAATCGGCAATGCCCAATTTTTGCCATAAGTCATAACCCATCGCAATCATTTCCGCGTCCGTATCCGCACCAGCATAGCCCAAGGCTTCAACCCCAATTTGATGAAACTGCCGATAACGCCCTTTTTGCGGTTTTTCGTGGCGAAACATCGCCCCCATATACCACAATTTTTGCGGTGAATTGTATAAAAGATTATGCTCCACCACTGCACGCAAACAAGACGCGGTGCCTTCGGGACGCAAAGACAGCGACTCGCCATAGTCGTCAAATGTGTACATTTCCTTGCCGACTACATCGGTGTCAGTACCGATTGACCGCACAAACAACCCAGTCGGCTCAATCATCGGCGTACGAATGTGCTTGTAGCCATAAAGTTTCAGCCACTTGTGTGCGATTTCTTCAAACGCTAACCAGTCGGCACTTGTCCAAACAGCGTCCTTAACAGCGACTGGTAAAATATCGTTCATTCCCTTAACGGCTTGAATTTTAACGCCCATTTTATTTATATCATTCAATAAAAACTGCTTATTCTAACATATTCACACACTTTCAGGCAGCCTGAAAAGGGGTTTTAATCAATCATTTAATCATATATGATTGAGTTTCTTACACCACAGAAAGCAAGCATATGAAAACTGCAAAAAAAACAAATAGAAAACAAAAAGTTGCGTTAAATACACAAATGAATGCGTTTCGCAATCAAATCTCATCGAACTGGCACGATATGAAAAATAAATTGGATAAAGTATTATCCAGCGTTGATGATGAGAAGTTAAAACATAAAAAATAATTGCAGGCAGCCTGAAAAAAAAGACAGCGATTAACGCTGTTTTTTGGCACCATTACGCCGCAAAGGCTGCCTGAATTTTATTCACCATATCGCGGACATAATACAAAATGGTGGCTGGTTTTTCCTTGCCTGTGGTGGCTAACAATAAAGCAACACGGTGTTCTGCGTCTAAATAAATGGCTCGGCTGAAAATAAAGCCGTTTGAACATTCAATTTGCACGGCTTGCACATCATTGCAGTCGGACTCATACGCCACGGTTTCGCCCAAGCCTTCTAATGACGCGGTCATGGCGGCTTTGCCTTCGGCATCTTGCGGAGTCATCGGTGTATTGGCAATCGGAAAGCCGTCATCGGTGGCAATAATGCAATAGCGTAAGCCTTGGATATTGTTGGCAAATTCGTCTATAAACTGTTGCAACATTAGCGACTGTTGGCTAATGGTGTCGTATCTTTGTGCATGATAGTAGTTTTCAATCATATTATTCGCATTTCCTCTTTAATTGATTTCTTGGTTGATGAGCAGAATTTCCAACATCATCAACACATCGGCTTTTTCGCGGACATCAGCTTCAAAAATCGGTGGAAACATACCGAGATTGGCGAAAAAGGCGGAGTATTTTTCAATCGCCATACCGTCTTTGGGGGTTTTGACCACGCCAACCACAAACGATTGACGGCGGATTAAGTCGTCAAAGGCTTTGATATAGTCGTCCAAGTCTTGCAGTGGATCTTCGCGAGACTCGTCAATCAACACCACGCAACCGAACGCACCGCGTGCCAAAATCGGCCACATAAAACGAAAGCGTTTTTGTCCTGGAATGCCGTATAAATGCACGACATCGTGTTCTAATTCAATGCTGCCATAATCCATTGCCACGGTGGTGGTGGATTTGGTGGTTTGTTTGTCTGCCCCTGTGTTCGCTGCCTCGGTGGTAATCGGCGGTGTATCGCTAATTGCGGTGATGGCGGTGGTTTTGCCTGCACCCGTGGGGCCGATAAATAAGATTTTATGCAATGATGCGTTGCGTTCTGTGCTTGCCATTATCCATTCCCTGACAATATGTTGTTCATATTCAATTTCTTACGCAGACTGTTGATCCAACCGACTTTCTTTTTCTCTTGTATGGGCGGTTCTTCTTGGTCGTTGCTTTGTTCGATTTCAAACGGTAAGCCTGCGAGTTCTGCGGCTGCCATAAAATGCAGAACAAAGTCTTTGTCTTGTTCTGATTTGACTTCGGCTTCACGCAAGGAAACAAATTTTTGTGTAAATAATGTAGTTAAAAACAATAACTTGCTTTCGGTTTCCCATTTGCCAAACAGTGGCCAGCGTTTAAGCCGTGCTTTTTGTCCAGCAATATCGAATTTTTTGGCAATATCATCAGGCACAGGGGCATGCAAGCCATACGACCACAGCACTGCGTCAAAGGGATACGCACGCAGTTCGGTAGGCTGTTCGCCGAATGCACTGATTTGTGGCGTTTCGTCTCTTGCTAAAATATGTACCAAATCGCGGATATTTTCACAATCGGCAAAAATTTTACCTTGTAAGCGATTGATATAAACCGTTTTTTTATCCGCAAACACCACGGTATGCGTTTGTTCTTTGGGTTGATAAGTTTTCAGGTAGCCTTCAAAAAAGGGCGTATCACCGCGGTTGGCTTGCTTGGCTTTGGCAGATTTGCCCGACACTGGTGGCGTTGGTTTTTCAACTTTTTTTTCAACCACTTCTTTCTCAGGTTCGACCGTTTTTTCTGTGTTAGGTTGTTCTGCTTCGGCAACGCTTTTAACCTTGCGTTCAGGCAGATGAATGGTGATTTTGCGGCTGTCTTCTTCGGGTGGTGCGGGTTGGAAATTTTCCAGCGTATTGTACATTAACTCACGCAAGGCATTGGAAGTCATCGGAAATTTTACACGCACTGCCACTGATTTCAACTCTGTTGGCACAATGCCGTCAAACAAAATCGGTCGCTTTAATTGCAGCGGATTGTCAAAATGGTGGTCTTCGCCTAAAAAAAACATATCGGCAGAATCGGCGTTATTGGTTGTTTGCCAAGACGCGACGCCACTTTCTTCATAACGAGATAAGCGGTTAATGGCTTGTAAATGACGCAAAAACAGCGTTTCTACGCCATTTGATAAACCGTCTAAATAAAGAGAAATTTCTTTTTTATTCATTTACTTAATACTCGAAAGAAAGTTTATCCTGATGGTGCTTTGTATTGTTAGGTTGTGGCAAAATAATATTTTTTTGCCGATTTTTGAATGGTCAAACCATAAAAAATGGCAAAACACGAAAGCAGATAATTATAACATTATTTTGATATAAATATAGATAATAAGAGATAAATTGTTTTTGCAAATCAGTATTTTCTAATATCTGGCGATGCTTTTTTCAGGCTGCCTGAAAAACATTCGTCTGCGACAATCATCAATTTCAGATAAAATAGTAGGTTGAATTTAAATTGTGTGAGTGCAACAAATGACGCAATCTTTAAGTTATCGTGATGCAGGCGTGGATATTGACGCAGGCGATGCGTTGGTGGAAAAAATCAAACCGTTTGCAAAAAAAACCATGCGTCCCGAAGTGTTGGGCGGTTTGGGCGGTTTTGGGGCGATTGTGGAAATTGCCAAGAAATATCAAAACCCTGTGTTGGTTTCAGGCACAGACGGCGTGGGTACCAAACTGCGTTTAGCGTTTGAATGGAATCGCCACGACACGGTGGGCATTGATTTGGTGGCAATGAGCGTGAATGATATTCTTGTGCAAGGGGCTGAACCCTTGTTTTTCTTGGATTATTTTGCTTGCGGTAAATTGAATGTGGCACAAGCCGCCGAAGTGATTAAAGGCATTGCATTAGGTTGCGAACAATCAGGCTGTGCCTTAATCGGCGGTGAAACCGCAGAAATGCCTGATATGTATCCTGTGGGCGAATACGATTTGGCTGGCTTTGCGGTTGGCGTTGCTGAAAAAGAACAAATCATCACAGGCAAAGAGATTGTGGCTGGCGACTGTGTTTTGGGTTTAGCGTCCAACGGCATTCATTCCAACGGCTTTTCTTTGGTACGCAAAATTTTGGCAAAAGCAAATCCTGACTTGGACGCGGAATTTGATAACGGCAAATCCTTAAAAGACGCGATTCTTGCCCCCACACGATTGTATGTAAAACCGCTGTTAGCAGTGATGAAATCCATTCAAATCAAAGGTATGGCACACATTACGGGCGGTGGCTTGTTAGAAAATATCCCCAGAGTGCTGCCTGAAAATACGGTTGCCGAAATTAAAGCCGCCGCTTGGCAAATGCCTAAATTATTCCAATGGTTACAAGAAAAAGGCAATGTTGCACAACACGAAATGTACCGCACCTTTAACTGCGGCATTGGTATGGTGGTGATTATTTCTGCACAAGACAAACAAAAAACCATTGAATTATTGCAACAACAAGGCGAAACGGTGTTTGATTTAGGGCTTATTCGAGAACGCCACAACAATGAACACCAAACGCAAATCATATAATTCAGGCAGCCTGAAAGACAAACAATGAATAATCTTTTAACGATTGCCCTTTCCAAAGGACGCATTTTTGACGAAACCCTGCCCTTACTAAAAGCGGCAGGCATTGAAGTATTGGAAAATCCTGAAACTTCACGCAAACTGATTTTACCCACCAATCACGACAATATGCGTGTGATTATCGTGCGTGCGTCCGATGTGCCAACTTATGTGCGTTATGGTGCGGCAGATTTTGGCATTGCAGGCAAAGATGTGCTGATGGAAAACGGATCAAGCGGTTTGTATCAACCCTTGGATTTGAAAATTGCCAACTGCAAAATGATGGTTGCGGTGCGACAAGGTTTTGATTATCAAGCGGTATCACAAGCAGGCTGTCGCTTACGCATTGCCACCAAATATCCCAATATGGCACGAGCCCACTTTGCAAAAAAAGGCGTACATATTGATATTATTAAACTTTATGGTTCAATGGAACTCGCTCCCTTGGTGGGTTTATCGGACGCTATTGTCGATTTGGTTTCCACAGGAGGCACCCTGAAAGCCAATCATTTAGAAGCCGTTGAACACATTTGCGACATTTCCAGTCGCCTGATTGTCAATAAAGCGGCACTTAAACTCAAACACGCCCACATTCAACCGATTATCGATGTGTTTGCCAAAACCGTGGCACAACACAATGAAACATAGATAGTCAATTAAAAAAACCTTTGTTTTTTATGCAAAAACAAAGGTTTTTAAGTTTTCAGGCAGCCTGAATATTTATAAATTTCGCAACCGCTCTATGCTTGGTGCAAAATAATACGCCCCCGATACCGCACGACTTAATCGTTCCAACAGAAAATCGGTTTGTCCGTCTATATCGCCAAACATAGTTTGTAATTGTTTTTCGATATTATAAAGCGAATGACAATAGGCACAAAATATCAAACCGCACTCGCCTGTGGCTTTGCCATACGGCAAACTGCGGCGGACAATTTTTAAGCCCACACCGTTTTCTTTCAAATTGGTGCGTGAAAGGTGCGAACGAATATGGCGTTCTTCACGACTAAATTCAATATTTTCCGCCTTACTTCTGCCTACACTTTCTTCTTGTTTTTCAATCGAATACGACTGCCACAGCGGTAAATTGTGCTGATATTTCTGCACCACAATATAACTGCCACCTGCGTCTGGTTGATTGTCGGCGATTGTGCCGATTTCTTTTATCTTACTGATTTCGTGCGGATTTTCTGTACCATCAACAAAACCCTCAATGCCACGAGCCTCGTGCAAACGATAACCCTGTTCTTCGCTTTTCACGGTGATACTGTCGCCAAACGCCGATAAAACCGCTTGCAACAGAGCAAAATTTGCCATAAAAGACAGCGATTGAATGTGAATCAACAAATCACACTGCGTAGCCGCCGCCTTGCCATTGCCGTATGCAGGAAAGTTTTTTAATTCACGCCCTTCTTCCTTGTGATTTAACGACTGCCAAAAATCTGACCCAAAAGCCAGCGTCATATCCACATTATCAGCGGCAAATTGTTGTTTGATTTTAGATAAAGCAGATAAACTGTTCAGGCAGTCTGAACGAATGTCATCACGCTTTACAATATCGGCTTGCAACCAAATGGCAAAGTTAAAATTTTCTGATAAAACAAGTTGTTGTGGGGTAGTCATAATGTGTTCCTTGTATTGAATATAGCATATAATATAATATTTTTCAGGCTGCCTGAAAACATTTTATTTTCTTTTTGCTGTATTATTCGTAGTGGCATAAATCATCAATCAAAAAATTTATTGCTTTATATGACAAAAAAACAAATTTTCAAAAATACCATTCCTGTCATGTTAGGCTATATTCCATTAGGATTAGCCTTTGGTATTTATGGTGTAGCCTCTGGTATGCCTTTATGGGTTTTGGCTTTAACCTGTATTTTTATTTATGCAGGCAGCGTAGAATTTGTATTGGTGGCGTTTATTGTTGCCAAAGCGTCTTTATTGGAAGTTTTTATTATTTCTTTTTTATTGAACTTTCGTCATTTTTTCTATACGATGACTTTATTAGATGATATAAAAAAATTAAAAAATCGTCTGTATTTTATTTACGCTCTAACCGATGAAACTTTTGCCCTATTGGTTGCTCGTCAAAAACAAGAAAATGAAAATACCAATTTATTATTTAATTTAACTGCAATGCTGAATCACAGTTATTGGATTACAGGGGTTTTGTTGGGAGCTTTATTGGGGCATAGTCTGCCTGTAAATTATGACGGCATTGAATTTAGTTTAGTCGCCTTATTTGCCATTTTAACTTATGAATTATTTAAAACCAATCCAAATTATAAAGTGTTATTCTTGGCTTTTGCTTGTGCTTTTGTGGGATTATTTATTTTTCCACAACAATATTTCCTTTTTGGCTCACTGATTATGGCAACGGCTTTATTGTTAATGATTAGGAAATATATATGAAAACTTATTTACCTTATATTATCGCCGCCAGTGTAGCAACCATACTGACACGATTTTTGCCTTATTGGTTATTTAAGAAAAAAACCAACAGTCATTCATTAACTTATTTGCAAAAATACAGTGGTTTGATGATTATGGCAATTTTAATTATTTATTCATTAAAAGCCATTGGTTTTATGCCTAATCGTAATGGCTTATTGATGATTGTTTGTTTGTTATTGACTTTTATTTTACACCAATTAAAACACAATTTTTTATTAAGCATTACACTGCCTACTGTGTTATATATGGTGTTAATAAGAGTCATTATTTGAATTGTTCAGGCTGCCTGAAAAAAAGCGTATCCCAACCAAGATACGCTTTTTTTACCCCCAATCACACTACATTTGTTGCAACCACGAACGCATAGTATAAGCGTCATTGGTGCGTTGATTGGCATTGCCTGAATTCATCAGCACCATAATCACAGGGCGATTATTGATATGTGCATACACCACCATACAACGACCTGCTTCGCGAATATAGCCTGTTTTTTGCAAGGAAATATCCCAATCGCCGTTGCGGATTAACTTATTGCTGTTGCGGTAATTCACTTGACGAATTTGCGTTACGCGTTTGGTAACTTTACGCACTCTTTTGCCTTTGCGTACGCGTTGCGTTTTTTTCACCGTGGCACGCACTTGTGCGGACGCACTGTTATGCGTTGAATAATAACGGATTTTTTCGTATTTATGGGCAGCTTGCACCATTTTCACCAAATCTTGTGGCGTGGAGCGATTGCGTGGGTCTAAACCTGTGGGGTCGTAAAACACGGTGTCGTTCATACCCAAACTCTTGGCTTTGGCGTTCATTGCACGGATAAATGCGGAAAGACCGCCAGGATAATTGCGTGCCATTGCGTGAATCGCACGGTTTTCGCTACTCATTAAGCCTAAATGCAGCATTTTTTCACGCGTCATTTTCGTGCCAACTGGCAAACGGCTGCCTGAACCTTTTAAGCGGTCAATATCTGCCGATTGAATGCTTAACACTTGATTCATATTGGGTTTTGCGTCCAAAATCACCATTGCCGCCATTAACTTGGTAATGGAAGCAATCGAGCGTACTTGGTCGCTGTTTTTTTCATACAACACTTTGCCACTTTTGGCATCAACCATCAAAGCCGCTGATGAATTGAGTGGCAAATAAGATGATGAAGAATAATCATCATATTGTGCGGTTTGGCGAGACGGCGTGGCTTGTGCAAAACCATAACTGGACACAGGTTGCGTTTGCAAAGACAAAATATAAGCCAAAGGGTCGCCGTTATCCATATTTTCGACAAAAGTCCCTAACTCATCATCGTCTTCGTCTGCCACTTCAATCGCAGGCAATTCCTGAACGGAATCAGGCTCAACGATTTCTTCTTCTTCCACCACCGTTAAAGCAGGCGAGTTATTGTCTGCGGTGTTTTGGTTGATTTGTTGAATAAAGTTGCCCATTGCGTCATTTTCGGCGAACGCAAACGGCGAAAAAAGCAAAGAAACCGTTAAAAATAAAGGTTTCAGGCTGCCTGAAAAAATTTTGTTCATCATTTTGTTTCTTCTCTTAAATTTTCTTATCATTATATCTCATTCCCACTCATTCACCTTAATTTTGTTACAATATGGCGTTTATTTTTTAAATTAAATCAAAAAAATGTCAGAAAAACCCAAATCCATTTACGAAAATAATAAACTCACCAAACGATTACGCCACGAAACAGGACGCGCCATTAACGATTTTCAAATGATTGAAAACGGTGATAAAGTAATGGTGTGTTTATCAGGAGGTAAAGACAGTTTTGCATTATTGGATATTTTAATGCAACTCAAAAGTTCCGCACCCATTCAATTCACACTTTTTGCCGTCAATTTAGATCAAAAACAACCCAATTTTCCAGCCGAAGTTTTACCTAATTATTTGAAAAATATCGGAATAGACTTCAAAATTATTGAAGAAGACACATACAGCATTGTCAAAAGAGTAATACCTGACGGCAAAACCACTTGTGGATTATGCAGTCGCTTGCGGCGTGGCATTTTATACCGTGTTGCCAAAGAAATTGGGGCGACAAAAATTGCATTAGGACACCACCGAGACGATATAATCGAAACCCTGTTTTTAAATCTCTTTTACGGCGGAAAACTAAAAACTATGCCCCCAAAACTTATTTCGGATAACGGCGAACATATTGTTATTCGCCCATTGGCTTATGTGAAAGAAAAAGATTTAATTCGCTATGCCGAAATCAAACAATTTCCCATTATTCCGTGTAATCTGTGTGGCTCGCAACAAAACCTGCAACGCCAAGCGATTAAAGAAATGTTGCAATTATGGCAAAAACAGCACGCTGGCAGAATAGAAAATATATTTTCAGCTCTGCAAAATGTCGCACCGTCTCATTTGCTTGATAGACAACTGTTTGATTTTAATCATTTTCATCAAAAAACAGACGGCGATATTTTATTTGATAACGAAGATTTTTCAGGCAGCCTGAAAACCCCTGATACAGGCAAAAAAATCATCAATATTTTAGATAGTCGATAAATTTTTCAGGCAGCCTGAACATTATTCAGGTTTAGATAAAAAATGAACGCGTCCCAAAGCCACAGGATAATCAGGGCTTTTTTGCCAAGCACGCACAATCACATGTGAAATGCGACTGCCTTTTCTGGTGAGCGAACAATCGGCATATAAATCCGCCGCTTTGGCAAAACGCAGATAATCCAAAGAAAAATCCACCGTTTTAGGCGGTTTGTCTAATTGTGCGTGCAGTTGTAAAAAAGTAGCCGCACAACTTTCCATAAACCCACCTGTTAAACCGCCGTGAATGGCTGGCACCAAAGTATTGCCAATCAACATTTCTTTGAAGGGCAGATGAAATAAAATCTGTTTCAAACTGCGATCATAGCCCAAACGCAAACCAATAAATTGTGCGTATGGAATTTGTTCGTATGTTCGCAAGGTGAGTTTTTCGTCATAAATAAATGATTCCATTTTACTTCTCTTTATTTTTTAAGATATTCATATAAGTAGAAGTTTCCAAAGCAAATGGGTCGATGACACGCATATAAGTGGCTGTGCCTAATGCAAACGGTTCATAATCATCGGCAGTGTAACAGACGGTACGCACAAAAGCCACTTGTCCGCCTAAACGATAGCATTCTGCCGTTGCCAACACTTTGCCTGATGACGGTGTGGCACGCAAGTAATCAATGCGTAAATCCAAAGTTGCCAAGGCTTCGGGCATATCCAAATGGGCAGCAACAGCGGTTGCACCTGCAATATCAATCAGTGGCGTAATCACGCCACCGTGCAGAATGCCACTGTCGGCATGCCCAACAAATTCAGGTTGCCATTGAATACTGAGTGTTGGTTTATAACCCACAATATTTTCAAATTGCATACCCAATGCGGCACAATGTGGCAGAGAAATAAAGAAATCTTTGAGCGTATTAAAAATTTCTGATTCCATAGGCGGTGTCATATTTATTCCTCGACAATCGGTTTCAGGCTGCCTGAAAAAATAGTGCAGTGCAATACTTTACCACAAAATCTGCCTAAACATTGAGAAGATTGATGATGATGAGAAAAAATACCAATCAAGATGGGGTGGTTGATGGGGATCGAACCCACGACCGCTGGAATCACAATCCAGAGCTCTACCGACTGAGCTACAACCACCATAGAAACTGTGGCGCGTCCGACAGGACTCGAACCTGTAACCCCCGGCTTAGAAGGCCGGTGCTCTATCCGGTTGAGCTACGGACGCAATCCTGCAAGTGAAGAAATAGATTAAATGGTCGGGGCGGTGGGATTCGAACTCACGACCCTCTGCTCCCAAAGCAGATGCGCTAACCGGGCTGCGCTACGCCCCGACAACGAAAGATCGCAATTCTACATAAATATGTGTAGGTTTGTCAATCAATTTATAACGCAATATCGTTTTAGCTTCACTTCGTTTGCAGAAACTTCGGCTTGATGACTTCGTAATCCTTTATTGACTTCATCAATAAAAATTTCACCTAATGGTGAAACAAACCTTGTTTTGGCTTCGCCTAAACTTCGGCTTGATGACTTCGTCATCTTTTTATGAACTTCGTTCATAAAAGTTTGATACTTCGTATCAAACAAACCTTGTTTTCAATAACTTACCTTTTAATTTGTAAGCTCCCCTTGCCGTAGTCCGCTTGATTTTTTTGATAATTTTTCCTGATTTCTCTTTATAATCAGCAAGATATGTATCAAATCCAACACTCAAACAACGATCAATTTCTCGACTAATGGTCGCTGCATTTCGCCTACTTTTTCACCAAAGTGTTGCACTTCAAACTTTATTGTACCCTGCCTGAAACTATCCCCACTGCCGTTTAAACTCGTCCATTAGCCTGCGGTTGCGTTTGGTGGGTCTGCCGCGTTCGGTAAATTCGCCGACTATTTGGGCAGATTTATTCAGTTGCACGATTTCTTCACGGCGTTTGACGGTTTGTTCATCTTCGGCGTACAACTGCCGTGCTTCGGGTGCTGGGCGGCGTTGCATATTCAAACCCTTAACCGTTAAACGATACGGCAGACTGTTTAACTGCAAATCAATCACATCGCCCACCACAATCACTTTGCTGTTTTTGACCTTGTCGCCATTAACTTTAACGCGTCCTAATTCAATATGCTTTTGTGCCAACGCTCGCGTTTTAAAAAACCGTGCCACCCACAGCCATTTATCTAAACGCATTTCAGTAGGTTGATTGCTCATTTTAAATTCATTACCTTCGTTGAACTTCGTTTCAGGCTGCCTGAATTTTGTGGTGTTCTAATTGAAAACCTGCGTCTCGATAAAGACGAAAGTGGTTGCGTGCTTGGCTTAATGCGTGTTCATCAGCAGAAATAATTTCTAAAACGCGTTGAATATTAGGTTCTAAACAAGGCGTGGGCGATAAATTGAGTACGGTGGAAATGGGGCATTGTACGGCATGTTCATTGGGCGTAATCAGCACAATGGGGGCGGTGCTGGTTTGATTTTCCGCCCAAAATTCATGTGCTAAAAAACTGTTGTGATCAAATGTCCATAATGCGTTATCGATTGTTTGGGCTTGTGCCACAGAAGCACACCGCACGGCAACAGGCGTTTGTTTGTCATAAGCGGTTTGCAATAGGCGACAAACAAAACGGTGAATATCGGTAATGTGCGTATAAAAAGTAACTAATGGCATAATCATTTAACCTATTTTATTTTTCAGGCAGCCTGAAAGCCTTTCACCCATGCTAAAACGCATTCAGCATGCCCTGCTGCTTTGACTTTTCGCCATTCTTGCACGATTTTGCCTTGTTTATTCAAAACAAAGGTCGAGCGTTCAATGCCCCACACTTTTTTGCCGTACATATTTTTTTCTTTCATCACGCCAAATTGTTGGCATACGGTTTCGTCAGGGTCGGAAAGTAAGGCAAACGGAATATCTAATTTGCACACAAATTTTTGGTGCGATGCCACACTGTCGCGTGAAATGCCCACCACTTCATAGCCTAATTGTTTGAACTCATTGTATAAAGCAGAAAATTCAGTGGCTTCTTGGGTGCAACCTGGTGTGTTGTCTTTGGGGTAAAAATACACAATTAAGGGCAAGCGTTGTGCTGCTTGAAACACATTGCCTGTGTGGTCGGTTAAGGTAAAAGAGTAGGACATAATATTTCCTTATAAAACAATGTTTCAGGCAGCCTGAAAAATATTTCACACCCCTGCCACAGGGTATGAACCCACAATTTTTAAGAAAGACGCTTTTTCTTTTAAGGCACGCAAAGCGGTGGCAACATTTTCATCTTGCTGATGACCTTCAATATCAATAAAAAACACATATTCCCACAAATTGCCTCGTTGCGGACGGCTTTCTAATTTCGTCATCGAAACGCCAAAATCGGCAAACGGTTGCAATAGTTGATGAACCGCTCCTGCCACATTTTTTGCCCCAGCAATCAGCGAAGTTTTATCTTTGCCTGACGGCGAAGTTTCTTGATTGCCCAATACCAAAAAACGCGTGGTGTTGTTGGCAATATCTTCAATATTGCTTGCCAATTTATTTAAGCCGTAGCGTTCTGCCGCCGCAGATGACGCAATCGCCGCCGAGTGTTTGTCTTCGCTTGCCAACACCGCACCCTGTGCATTGCTGGAAACAGGTTGGCGTTTGGCGTTCGGCAAGTTCTGATTAAGCCATTCGTGGCATTGAGCCAAAGCCTGTGCGTGGGCATACACTTTTTGAATATGATTTTTATCGCTTGATAAAGACAACAAGTGATGATGAATGGGAAAAACCACTTCGCCACAGGCTTTTAGCGGTGTTGTTACCAATAAATCGAGTGTTCTGCCAATCGCCCCTTCGGTGGAATTTTCCACAGGAGCAACCAAATAATCGGCATGTCCTGCTTCCACCGTGCGAAAGGCTTCGTCAATCGTGGTGCAAGGTTGAAGGTGGGCGGCGTGTCCAAAATGCTTCATCGCTGCCAAATGCGTAAAAGTGCCTTCGGGACCCAAGTAACAGATATTTAACGGTTTTTCTAACGCCAAACATTCACTCATCACTTCACGAAAAAGCCTTGACACCGCCGTATCCGACAACGGCCCTTGATTTAAGCCACGAATGCGAGACAAAACCTGTGCTTCGCGTTCAGGACGATACACCGCTCCTGTGCCTTTTAATTGCCCAATCGTACGAGCGTGTTCTGCTCGCTGATTAAGCAAAGTTAAAATTTGTGCGTCAATCGTATCAATCGCTTCGCGGTGTGGTTGTAAGGCGTTTTGTTCATTCATCGTAAAAAACCTGTAAGATGAAATTTTATAAAGGCGTTATTTTATCAAAAGAAAGCATAAACTTTCAGGCTGCCTGAAATAATTCTGTTATATTTATCCCTATGATGATTTAGGATAAAACAATGTCTCGCCGATTGATTTTTGGTTTTCACGCTATTAACGCACGATTGCGGCAAAATGCTTGCACGATTGATGAAATTTATATTGATGAAAATCGTCAAGATAGCCGTATGAAACAAATACTGCAAAAAATTCAGGCAGCCCATATTCGTTTAATCGCCGCCGATAATGAACGGTTAACGAAACTGTGTGGCACGAATGGTCATCAAGGTATTGTGGCGTTGGCTCGTCCTTTGCCGCAGCAGGATTTAGATGATGTTTTAGATACGCTTGAAACGCCACCGTTTTTGCTGATTTTGGACGGCATTACTGACCCACATAATCTTGGGGCAATCTTACGCACGGCGGACGCTATGGGTGTTACTGCCGTGATTGCACCCAAAGACAACAGTGTCGGCATTAACGCCACCGTCAGTAAAGTCGCCTGTGGTGCGGCGGAAAGTATGCCGTATTTTTCGGTAACGAATTTATCGCGTACCATCAAAGCGTTAAAAGAACGCAATATTTGGATTTTGGGGGCGGATATGGCAGGGACAAGCGATTTATTTCACACCGAAATTCCGCAATCGGTGGCTTGGGTGATGGGTTCGGAAGGCAAGGGTATGCGGCGATTAACGCGTGAAAATTGCGATATGCTGGTGTCCATTCCAATGTTCGGCACGGTGGAAAGTATGAATGTGTCGGTGTCGTGCGGTATGTTATTGGCAGAAACCAGACGACAACGCAGTGTTATTTAAGTGCATTTTTGTTTTATACTATCTACTTTCAGGCAGCCTGAAACAATTCAGTACAAAAAGGAGGTTCAAAATGATTTGGTTTGCCATTGCTTTGGTTGCTTTGGTGTTGGAAGTATTCAGCGGCACATTTTATTTATTGGTGTTGTCCATTGCCTGTGCGATTACAGGTGTTTTAGACTGGGGCTTTCACACGCCGTTTAGCGTGAATATCACTGTGTGTGCGGTGTTGTCGGTTATCGGCATTGTGTTGGCAACTTATTGGCACAAAAAGAAACGCGTTATTCCGATGAGCAACAACACGGCTTATGACGATTTGGATTTAGGACAAAGCGTTACGGTGATTGCCCAAAACGCAGACGGCAGTTATAAAGTGCATTATCGTGGGTCGGAATGGCAAGCCATTGCCGAAACCCCAATCACCGCAAAAACCGCCACGATTATCGGCAAACAAGGTAATGCCTTGGTGGTGAAATAATTTTCAGGCTGCCTGAAAATCAATCACACAAACAAGCCTATCGCTGTCATTTGCAAATAGACATATATTGATATATATTTTCTATCATAAATAAAAAATCGATTGACAAAAATTATATCGAAGCATACAATACACACTTCGATTTTAATGAAGTAAAGGAAATCAAAATGGCTTGTGATATGGATCGCGTAGAAGCACTTCCCGATACACAAAACAACACTCAACAACCCACTTATGAAAAGGAAAACAAAAAAATGGCTTCATCAATGGTTTTACAAAAAACACCCGAGTTCAAAATGAACGCGTATGACGCAAAAACGGGTCATTACAAAACAGTCAGCAGCGATGACTACAAAGGCAAATGGCATGTGATTTGCTTTTACCCTGCCGATTTTACCTTTGTTTGCCCCACTGAAATTGCGGCAATGAATGCAAAATATGACGAATTTCAAAAATTGGGCGTGGAAATTTTGGCGGTTTCAACCGACACCCACTTTTCACACAAACGCTTTGTGGAAACCGAACCCATTTTGGCAGGCTTAAAATTAACCATCGGTGCAGACCCCACAGGCAGCGTAACGCGTGCTTTTGGCGTGATGATTGAAGGCGAAGGTCAAGCATTGCGTGGTCGTTTCTTAATCAACCCAGAAGGCGTGTGCGTGGCACAAGAAGTACAAGCACCTATGGTGGGCAGAAATGTGAATGAATTTTTACGCCAAGTTCAAGCATGGCAGCATGCCACCAAAACTGGCGAAGTTTGCCCCGCAGGCTGGCGTCCTGGCAAAAAAACCTTGCCTGTGGCAACCGAAGTCGAAAAAATGACAGGTCGTGTGGGCGATTACATTACCTTGGACGAAATTTTGTCGTAATCAAACACCAATAGTCGTGTGAAACGACTTATGCCAAAAGAGTGTGAAAAAATTAATTTTCACACTCTTTTTTTCAGGCAGCCTGAAAACGCCTTGCCGTTTTATGCCTGATTGTGTAAAATAAGACGCTTATTTCAACTTATCGCCAACGCTTGGCGATTTTGTAAAAAAAGCACGCCACAAGGGGGTTGAATGCCACCTGCGTGTTTTTTTTTAGGTTAAATTTCAGACAGCATTATTTAATCAATATTGATATAAAACAGGAACTTATTATGACCACCCCTGCGATTTTGGTTTTATCAGACGGCACAACTTTTCACGGTGTATCCATTGGTGCAAACGGCGAAACCGTTGGCGAAGTGGTGTTTAACACTTCAATGACAGGTTATCAAGAAATCTTGACCGATCCTTCTTATACCTATCAAATGGTTACGCTCACTTATCCGCACATTGGCAACACAGGTTGCAATGCGGAAGACGAAGAAAGCCGTCAAGTGTATGCAGCAGGGTTGATTATTCGTGATTTACCCTTAAAAAACAGCAACTTCCGCAGTGAAGAAACGCTATCGGATTACTTAAAACGGCACAATATTGTGGCGATTGCCAATATTGATACACGCCGTTTGACGAGAATTTTACGCCACACAGGCTCACAAGCAGGTTGCATTATCACAGGCGAAAATATCGATATAAAACAAGCACAAGCCAAAGCAATCGCCTTTGGTTCTATGGCTGGCAAGGATTTAGCCAAAGTGGTTACGCGTGCCAAACCAGAAAAATGGACACAAGGCGAATGGCATTTGGGTCAAGGTTTTAGCGATTTAAAACGCTTGCCCTATCAAGTGGTGGCGTATGATTTTGGCGTAAAAAACAATATCTTACGCATGTTAGCCGAAAGGGGTTGCGAACTCACCATTGTACCTGCCACAACACCTGCCGAAGAAGTGTTGGCAATGAACCCTGACGGCGTATTTTTATCCAACGGTCCTGGCGACCCTGAACCCTGCGATTACGCCATTTCTGCCATTCAAGTATTTTTGGAGAAAAAAATTCCGCTGTTTGGCATTTGTTTGGGTCATCAACTGTTGGGCTTGGCTTTGGGCGGCAAAACAGGCAAAATGAAATTCGGTCATCACGGTGCGAATCACCCCGTGCAGGACTTAAAAACAGGGCAGGTGATGATTACTTCGCAAAATCACGGCTTTGAAGTGCTGGCGGATAGTCTGCCTGAAAATGTGGAAGTTACGCACAAATCCTTATTTGACGGCTCTTTGCAAGGCATTTCTTTAACCGACCGCCCAGCGTTCTCATTCCAAGGACACCCCGAAGCCTCCCCAGGTCCACACGATGTGGCGTATTTGTTCGATAAATTTATCGACAATATCAAAGCCTATAAAAAGGCGTAAGTGAATATTCAGGCTGCCTGAAAAGGCAGTCTTTGTTTTTTCAGGTAGCCTAAACGCCTTGCCACACGCCGTATGACACCCTATCCAGCCCTGCTAAATCGGATAGGGTTTGAATATTTTTAAAACCTGCATGGTGTAACAGTTGGCGAATGGTATCGGCTTGGTTAAAGCCGTGTTCCAAGCAAATTGTGCCGCCATTTTTCAAAAACCGCCCTGCCCCATTGATAAGCGTGCGGTAGGCGGTTAAGCCGTCTGCAAAGTCAGTTAAGGCGTTTTGTGGTTCAAAGCGTAAATCGCCCTGTGTTAAGTGTGCGTCATCATAAGCAATATACGGCGGATTGCTGATAATTATATCTACGCTGTTTTTTTCAGGCAGCCTGCTACATTGATACCAGTTGCCCTGTGTCCATTCGATTTGGGCTTGGTGTCGTTCAGCATTTTTGTGTGCGATTTTTAAAGCATTATCCGAAATATCGCTTGCCCACACCGTGCAGTCTGGGCGTTGTAGTTTGATTGAAATCGCCAAAATGCCACTGCCGCAACCCAAATCCCACACGATTGCAGGTGTTTCAGGCAGCCTGAATAAAGCAGTTTCTAACAACAATTCCGTTTCAGGGCGTGGAATAAGCACGCTTTCATCAACGCAAAACATTCTGCCGTAAAATTCTTTTTCGCCCAAAATATACGCCATAGGCTCGCCCATAATGCGGCGTTGTTGTAAGGCGTTTAGGCGGTTTAATGCGTTATCGCTTAATTTATCTTCGCTGTGGGTAACAATTTGTGCAGACGACAAACCTAACACCGCCTGTAATAACATTCGGCTTTCTAATCGTGGCAAAGGAGATTGTTTTATCCAGTTGTGAATGGTCATTTTTTCAGGCTGCCTGAAAGTTAAAATTTATGGAAAATTAGTTTATACCAATCTTCAATAAATCGCCAAGAAACCAATATGTTAATCATACCTACTGTGAAAAATACAACAGACATTTTTATCCAATTTGTAGTATTCATAATCTGAACTATAAATAATGCCAAATCTTCCAAAAACATAATAGGCATACCAAAACCAATAATTAACATTATCACCGTTCCTAATAATGCCCATATTTTTTTCTTTATTGTTTTAGCATTTTTAACAATCGGAAATACATCTTCTCGTCCTAAAATCGGTCGAGTAAAAATAAACATTGAAAATAATCTTATAAATCCAGAAATGATAAAAATCGGATACATAAAAAATAAACTTTCAGCCATATAAGCCCCATATTTATTAAACGGAAGCTTACCTGGATTATGTTTTTCTCCTGTAAGAAGTTCTAAATTACCAATAACAAAAAAATTATCATCATATTTCGGCGGAATACTATCTGTATAATTCTGTAAAACTTCCGCAATATTTTGTGTTACTGGATTAGAAATCAATAAACTCTGGTCTTTATTAATAAAAACAACCAAACAAAATAATTCAATAAGCAAACATTGAAAAAATATATTCGTTGCGATTTTTTGTTTTTTATTCATTGTCATTGAATATTTTTTGTGTGCTACTATTTTTATTTTAATATTGCTTTTCGTCCATATTTCTTATTCTAATTCAATTTTTTCATTTTCTGATAATTGATTAAGTTTATTTTCTATTTCTTTTTCTTGTTCATCAGGTAATAGATTTTTACCCAATGAAGATTTTAATAATTGTGGAACAACAACCAATAAACCCACAAAAAACACATACAGCATAGCACCCACAAATAAACGAGCATTCGCAGGCATTCCCACTTCTCGTGGCAAGGGCAAAATAAAAAACGCCGCCGCCAATACAATTAAATAACAAATCACCAAATATTGCAGACGCAAATAATAAACCGATGATTTGGTGTAAATATCAACAATGTCTTTTCCTAAACTCATTATTCAGTTACTCTATTAAAAATATGCTTTCAGGCTGCCTGAAACATTAAAAAAACGCTCCCCAAAACTTTTCAGGGAGCGTTATTTTAACATTATGCCTTAACACTGGCTTTTTCAATTTGGCGGTTAATCCACCATTGTTGGGCAATCGACAAAATGTTATTCACCACCCAATACAACACCAAACCTGCTGGGAAGAAGAAGAACATTACCGAAAACACCACAGGCATAATCTTCATCATTTTGGCTTGCATGGGGTCGGTTGGCGGCGGGCTTAAATAGGTTTGTAAAAACATCGTGCCTGCCATCACAATCGGCAAAATAAAATAGGGGTCGGTGCGTGCCAAGTCGGTAATCCAGCCGATCCACGGTGCTTGACGCAGTTCGACTGAACTTAATAACGCCCAGTATAAGCCCAAAAATACGGGAATTTGCAACAAAATCGGCAAGCAACCGCCTAATGGATTGATTTTTTCGCGTTTGTACAATGCCATCATTTCTTGTTGTTGTTTCATTTTGTCATCAACATACAAGACTTTTAACTCTTGCAATTTGGGGGCAACGGCACGCATTTTTGCCATAGATTTGTAAGATGCGGCGTTTAAGGGATACAACACGATTTTTACCAAAATCACCAACAACACAATCGCCCAGCCCCAGTTATGCACCAAACCGTGCAGTTTTTGCAATAACCAAAACAAAGGAGACGCAAACAAATGCACTTTGCCATAGTCTTTAACTAATTGAAAATTATCCGCAACTTGCGTTAATGCAGCGTATTCTTGCGGACCTGCATACAGTTTCATCGGAATATTCATTACGCCTTGTGCTGGCAAATCAGGCAATGGCACCAGAACGCCAGCGGAATATAAACCGTCTTTACTGCGTTTCACAAAATCAGGCGAACACGGTTTGGCACCGCACACGGTGGGCTGATTTTTCGCCTGCATAATCCACGCCGACACAAAATAATGCTGAATAATGCCCACCCAGCCTGTGTTGGTTTGTTTCACAAATTCGGCTTTGCCTTTGGCAATATCGTCAAACGGCACTTTTTCAAACTTACCTTCTGGCGTGTATAACACAGGGCCTGTGTAAGTTTGCGTAAATTGCGTACCGCCCGCAGGTTTGTGGTCATCACGCAACAAGCGATACATCGCATTTAACTGAATGGGGCTGCCTGAACGGTTTTCCACACGATAATCCACATCTAACAAATAACTGCCTTGTTTGAAGTTGTAGGTTTTATACACCGTCAAGCCGTTTTCAGCCTGCCCTGTGAGTTTGACGCTTAAAGTGTCGCCATTCATCACATATTCAGGCTTATCGGCGGTGAAATTAACTGCCACATATTGATTATCCGCAGAATTGATTAAACCGCTTTGTGCAATGTATGAATTTTTTTCAGAATTTTCAAATAAAACAAAGGGTTTGTTTTCGTCTTCGGTTGAATTGTGGCGTGTGAAAGACAAATCACGAATATCGCCACTGGCTTCATCAATATGCAAATTAAATACATCAGTTTGCACACTGATTAAGCGAGAAGTGCTTAATTTTTCACTTTCTACCGTTTGATTAGCCACAACCTGCGTTTGATTTTCAGGCAGCGTAGTCGCTGGCGGCGGCGGCGGAAAAAGATAATTCCACACAAGCAAAATCAGTGCGGCGATGATAATAAACAAAATCAAATTGCGGCTATTGTCTTGTCGTTGATTCATAAGTATTTTTTTCCGAGTGATGATGATTGCACGGCACAGGGTCAAAACCGTAGCCGCCAAAAGGATGACAACGCGACAAGCGTTTGATTGCCAACCACGAACCTTTCACCGCACCAAAGCGAGAAATGGCTTCAACGGCATATTGCGAACAAGTGGGCGTATAACGGCAACGAGCAGGCAAAAACGGGCTAATGCCTGTTTGATAAAAACGAATGAGTAAGATGAATAATCGTTTTATCATTGTGTAACCTGCAATCGTTGAAGTTGTTGTGCTAATTTGCCAAAATCGGCTTTACCAAACTTTTGCCGCACTTGAATAACAAAATCCTGCGGCGGCAGACAGTGGCGATTTAAGCGAAACCACTCACGCAAAAGGCGTTTCATTAAGTTGCGTTCGACTGCTTTTTTAGCACATTTTTTGCCGACCACTAAACCAAGTCTGGCGTGCGACAAACCGTTTTCGCGGCGATAAATGCAAATCTGCCCTAAAATCAACCGCTTACGCAATGCAAAAACGGAAGAAAAATCTTCCGTTTTCAAAAGTTTATACTGTTTGGCAAACGGGTAACGCAAAATTAAACAGCCAAGCGTTTGCGACCTTTGGCACGGCGAGCAGCCAAAACAGCCCGACCGCCACGAGTGCGAGAGCGAACCAAAAAGCCATGTGTGCGTTTGCGGCGAGTAACAGAAGGTTGATAAGTGCGTTTCATAATTGTTTTTCCTAAACTAAATTTAAATTGCTAAACGGCGAATTACACTATATTTTGACGCTTTTGTCAAGACTTAAAACGGTGTAGCGTGGGCAGCTTGGTTGCCTACGCATTGGTAATGCTTTCAGAGACCACTGCAAAACTGGTAGATATGGATACACATCAAGGCGTAGTAGCACAGAAAAAGTAGTTAGGCGAGTTTTTCGAGCGTAAGCCCAACGCTTCAAATGTGCCATATATGCCAGTTTTGCAGGGGTCTCTTTCAGGCTGCCTGAAAGTGTTATAGTCATGAAACTTCAAAATACAGCAAGGTGATGGAGATATGAATTGACTATATTTCGTTTTTAATTAAGCAATCGAATACTCTCTAACCAGCGTTTTAAGCCGTCTTGGGGTAAGTCGCCAATGGCGGTTAAGTGGTATTTTTCCGTCTGCACCGTTGCCACGGAAAATACGCCGTTTCTACGGATTTGTGGTTGATAAGGTGCGTCCAAAGCAGGTTCGACAAACAGCGTAATATAGATCAATCCGTCTGTGATTAAGTAATAACCACCTTGTGTGTTTTCTTCGTAACCTGCAATGCGAAAGCCTGTGGGTAAGGATTGTATCAAGGTGTCATTGTTGCCCAAACGGGCAAAATCTTCGTTTAAGTGGCGTGTAAAGGAATAATTTAAGCCACGCGTGGGCGTAACTTCTGCCGCCGCAGGCAGTGTTTCACGGTCGAGTGCGGCGAATAAATCGGCACGCACAATGGTGTCGTTGTGTAGGTAAATTCTGGATAAAGGAAAGTGGTCGGTATCGTCCAAACAAAATTCTTGCGTATAACGGTTGCCGTCATACGGCGTTAATCGCACAATGTGGCATTCTCTGCCTGCAATGCGTCCATCGCCTTGATAACTGGCTTCGTAACTGTCTGCTAACTGTCGCACATGAAACGGCAACACGGCTGGAAAACGGTGGGATTCGTCTGTGTCGGCATATTGCAAATCTTCGGCACGCGCGGCGTAAAAGGAGATTTTGTCTCGCTCTCTGATGATTTCATACGCTTTGCCGTTTTTGGCAACACGGCGTTCGCTGAATGTGTTTTTATCTCGCAAGCGGTATATATCAAAGGAATCAATGCTTTTTTGGGTTTGTCGCACATATTCGCCACGAAATAAAGCCGTATAAGCCTCTTGAGAAGCACGGGCTAAATCGTCCCAAACATCGGCATAAGCTGATGATATACCGCATAATAATGACAATAAAATCAAACGCTTATTCATTTTCAGGCTGCCTTATTCAAAGGAATACGACACTTGTTTTAAGCCGTCCATATCCACCGCTTGACGATAGGTTTGTTGATAGTATTCATCGCGATTGATGATGGATAAAACACCGTCTTGTGTATTGACTTCACTGGTTAAGGCAGGATTTTCAATCTGCATCACAGGGGAGTTTTCAACGGCAACGGATTCAACAGAACGGTTTGATGAACTGCCCCAAAACATTAACCCTGTAAAAACCACAATCGCCAAAGAAGCCGCAATCGCTGCCGAATAACGCTCGTCATTGATGGGCAATTTATTTAACCACTGGCGAATATTATGTTTCGGCGTGGGTGCGACTTCGGCTGAATGTTGCAAATGCTCGCGGATTATGTGATATTCCGCCCACGCTCGGCGAGCGGTTTTATCTGCTAATAATAAATCAATGGCTTGTTGTTGTTCAGAACCATTGAGTTCTTCGTCCATTAGGGCGGATATTTGTTCGTTACGATTGTCCATAACTACCACCTTTTTGTTTCATCATCATTGTCTATTAACGGGCGAATTTTTTGTGCAATCGCCTCTCGTGCATTGTATATGCGAGAACGAACCGTCCCCACAGGACAATTCGCAATTTTCGCAATTTCTTCATACGACAAGCCGTCAATTTCTCGCAAAACAATGGCTTGACGCAGTTTTTCAGGCAGCTCCTGCATAGCTTTTTCTATGGTTTGTGCCAATTCTTGGCTCACCACAATATTTTCAGGATTTGCCGTATCGGTTAAGCGACTGTCTATAAAATCATCATTGTCATCATCGTCCGTATTTGAAAGTTCGCTTAACGATAGGGTGTTTTGCTTTGATTTTGCACGAAAATGCGAATTGGCGGTGTTAATCGCAATGCGATATAACCACGAAAAAAACGCACTGTCGTGATTAAAATCAGGCAAAGCTTTATAGGCTTTGAGCAGGGTTTCTTGGGCGACATCTTCAATTTCGGCGTGATTGTGGAGAAATTGCGACAAAATACGAACCAGTCGCCCACGATATTTGGCAAACAATAAGTTAAACGCTGTTTGCTCGCCACTCTTGGCTCTTTCTATTAAAGCAAAGTCAATATCTCGTTTTTCTTCTTTATTTTTCATGAGTAGATTTTCTTATTTTTTTAACCCTGCATTAGGTTAGACGGTTTGTTAAAGGAAAAGTTCAATGTTTGTTTTCAGGCTGCCTGAAATAAAAAATCGTCATTGCGAGATTTGAACTTTCGTTTTCCTACGGAAAACTCAAAATGACGAGTTTTGTAGTGGTTTCTGTTAATCAAGTCGATTAAACTTTTCAGGCAGCCTGAAAACGCTGTAATGCTTCAATTTGTGGCATTTTACCATTTTTTACGGCAAGTGTTTCATCGCAACGCAAATTGGCAACCGCCACGCATTGATTGTGTGCATTTACCCACACCAACCAATGACGGCGAATAAATTTGGGGATTTTTTTCTCTTGCAAAAGTTTCCACACGCTTTTATGACCAATATGGGTGAGAATGGTGTCGTATTTATTCACTTGCCGACAGGTTAATGTGGCGATGATATTTTCAGGCAGCCCTTTTTGTGCGGTTTGCCATTCGGTGTTCAGGCTGCCTGAAAAGCCTACTACTGCCCATAAAAAGCCGTATTGGGCATATAAGCCGTTTAATTCATTATTATTTTGCAAACGGTTGGTTAATGTTAATTCGCCATATTGTTCAGGCTGCCTGAACAGTTGATTTGCAAAAGCAGTTAAACAATTTCGTTCAGGCATTGGTAAGTTATTATTTTTAATGAATAAATATAAAACTTCTAAACGCCGCTCGCAGGACAATTTTGTCCATTGGTGTAAATCAAGCGTGCTGTAATTGTTAGAAATGTTATGCAAATCTTCCTTTGCGACTTCGTTAATAATCGCCAAAGCATTTTGTAACTGATTGATATTGCTTTCAATTTGGCGATTCAAATGGGGGATTTTTTTCTCAATTTCAGGCAGCCACAAATGGCGTAAATAATTGCGTGTGTAATTTAGATTGCTATTGGTGGGGTCTTCAACAAACGGCAGTTGGTTGATTTTTGCATAGTTTTCAATCTCTTGCCGAGAAACGCCTAACAGCGGTCGCCATAAAATTTTATCGTTCAAAGGTCGCACAACAGGCATACTCGCCATACCCCGCAAACCACCGCCACGCAAAACCGATAAAAAAAACGATTCCATTTGGTCGTTTTGGTGATGTGCTAACGCCACCACCTTTTTCAGGCTGCCTGAAAAGGCTTGGTAGCGTGCATTTCGAGCCGCCGCTTCCACGCCTAAACCTGACTGTTGATTAACCTTAACTTTTTGAATAGTCAAAGGAATTTGCCATTTTTGGCATAATGCTTCACAAAAAACCACCCATTCATCGGCAATGGCTTGCAAACCGTGATGAATGTGAATCGCCGATAAATCTAAATCAGGATACACCGCACGCAAGCGTTTTAACAAATGCAACAGCACCACCGAATCTACGCCGCCTGACAATGCCACTTCGCACGAAAAACGGTCGGCAGATAATGCCGACCAAAACGATTCAACAATAGAAAGGAGTTTATTCGTCAAATTGTCCATACGCCATAATGCGTTCAAAGCGTTTTTCGGTTAAAGCCTTGCCGACACTGTTTAATTCAGCCAAATCTTCACGCAAAGCGTTTGCCATATTAGTAAAAGTGGCTTCAAAATCACGATGAGCTCCGCCCAAAGGTTCGTCAATAATGCGGTCAATCAATTTCAGTTTCAGCAAGCGATCAGCGGTTAAGCCCAAGGCTTCTGCTGCGTCAGCCGCTTTTTCGGCGGTTTTCCATAAAATAGACGCACAGCCCTCGGGCGAAATCACCGAATAAGTCGAATATTGCAACATATTCACTTTATCGCCCACGGCAATCGCCAACGCACCGCCAGAACCGCCCTCGCCAATCACCGTGCAAATCACAGGCACAGCAAGTCGTGCCATTTCGTATAAATTGCGTCCAATCGCCTCCGACTGCCCACGCTCTTCCGCACCAATGCCAGGATACGCACCTGGTGTGTCGATAAAGGTAAGCACAGGAATGTTAAATTTTTCCGCTAATTTCATCAACCGCAAGGCTTTGCGATAACCCTCTGGCTTGGGCATACCAAAATTGCGATACACTTTTTCTTTGGTGTCCCTGCCCTTTTGATGACCGATGACCATCACCGAATTGCCGTCAAATCGAGCCAAACCGCCAACAATCGCAGGGTCGTCCGCAAAAGCACGGTCGCCGTGCAACTCTTCAAAGTCGGTGAAAATACCTTCAATATAATCAAGGGTATAAGGGCGTTGCGGGTGGCGAGCCACTTGGGCAATTTGAGCAGGCGTTAATTTCGCATAAATAGACTTGGTCAGCGAATCACTTTTTTTCTGTAAGCGTTTGATTTCTTCGGAAATATCCACTGCCGAACCATTCTGCACCAAGTGCAGTTCTTCCACTTTTTCAATTAACTCGGCAATCGGTTGCTCAAAATCTAAAAAAACTTGTTTCATCGTTCCCAACCTAAATTATGATTATTTTTTCAAGTTGCCATTATACAAAGGATTATATAATAAAGAAACTCACCCCCTTTCAGGCAGCCTGAAACTTGATTATGTTTTCTCAATTTAACGCCCAACAATTACAAGCCGTTTATTATTTGGACTCGCCCCTGCTGGTTTTGGCAGGGGCAGGCAGTGGCAAAACGCGTGTCATCACGGGCAAGATTGTGCATTTGTTGCACAATGTGGGCTATCAACCGCAGGAAATTGCCGCCATTACTTTTACCAATAAAGCCGCACAGGAAATGCGAGAACGCATTGCGTCTATGGTGTCGAACAATGTTTCAGGCAACCTGAATATTTCAACTTTTCACGCTTTGGGTTTGAAAATTATTCGTCAGGAAAGCCAACACATAGGCTTGAAAAAAAATTTTTCTATTTTAGATTCAACAGATTGCACCAAAATGCTCACCGAGTTAATCCCCACTTCGGGCAAAGAACACATTTTTCAGGTGCAACAGCAAATTTCTTTATGGAAAAATGCGTTGATTTCACCTGAAACAGCGGTTTTATCGGCTCAAAATGCGTGGGAAAAGGCGGCGGCACAGGCTTATGCGTCTTATACTGCCACACTTGCCGCTTATCACGCGGTGGATTTTGACGATTTAATTCGCCTGCCTTGCCAATTATTTGAGCAAAATTCTGAAATAAAATACCAATGGCAAATGAAATTGCGTTATTTGTTGGTTGATGAATGCCAAGACACCAACGCTTGTCAATACGCCTTGTTACGCCATTTAACAGGCATTGACGCTCGTTTTACGGTGGTGGGCGATGATGATCAAAGCATTTATGCGTGGCGTGGGGCGGATATAGGCAACCTGAAAAAATTGCAGGACGATTATCCCAACTTAAAAATCATTAAATTGGAGCAGAATTATCGTTCCACACAACGCATTTTGCGTGTAGCAAATGCGGTGATTGCGAATAATCCCAAATTATTTGATAAAAAATTGTGGTCAAACTATGCAGACGGCGATTTTGTGCAAGTTTTATCCTGCCAAGATGAAACACACGAAGCAGAAACGGTGGCAAGCAAAATTCAATATAACCGTTTGATTAAAAACACAAAATTTTCTGATTTTGCGGTGTTGTATCGTGGCAATCATCAGGCACGCGTGTTTGAAGAAGTGTTTCGTCAAGCCAAAATTCCTTATCGCATTTCAGGCGGACAAAGTTTTTTTGATAAAACCGAAATCAAAGATATTTTGGCGTATATGCGATTGCTCACCAATCCTGATGACGATCAAGCCTTTTTGCGTGCAATCACTTCGCCCAAAAGGGGCATTGGCGAAACTTCGCTCGGCAAACTGAATGAACTTTCTGCCCAATTTGGACAAAGTTTATACACCGTAGCCAATCGTCAGGGTGCGTTAAGCGTTCTGCCACGCCACGCTCAAACGTCAATGGAAAAATGGCTATCGTTCATCAATCATTATCGACATTTGGCAGAAAATCAGCACGCAGGCAATGTGTTGCGACAATTATTAGACGAAATTGAATATAAACGCTATCTTATTGATAATAATGAAGAAAAACAAGGCGAATGGCGTTGGCAAAATGTGCAAGATTTTGTCGAATGGATTGACAAAAAAAGCGATGAAAAAAATCTGTTTGCCATCACGCAAAATATTGCCTTGTTGAATATTTTAGACAATCAACAACAAGAAGAAATAGATGCCGTGCATTTGACCACACTGCATTCTGCCAAAGGATTGGAGTATCCGATTGTGTTTTTGGCAGGCTGCGAAGAGGGCTTGTTTCCGCACCAAGACAGCATTGATGAGGGCAATTTAGACGAAGAACGGCGGCTAATGTATGTGGGCATTACGCGAGCGCGGCAAACGCTGTTTATCACCCACGCCATCAAACGCAAACGCGCAGGACACTGGCAATTTAACGAACCATCGCGTTTCATCGATGAAATGCCGCTTGACGATATTCAAATTTTCGGACGCAAAAACACCGCACCAATTGTAAGCCAAGCCGAAGGCAACGCACGCTTGGAGGCAATTCGCCAAAAATTAGCAGGGAAGATGAAGTCATAATTTTTCAGGCAGCCTGAAAACCTTTCTATCGTTTATAATAAACGGTTTTATTTTCACTATTAGGCAATCGATATGACACAACGCAAAATTTTAGTTACTTCTGCCCTGCCCTATGCCAACGGTAGCATTCACTTGGGGCATATGGTGGAGCATATTCAAACCGATATTTGGGTGCGTTTTCAAAAAATGCGTGGTAATCAGTGTTTTTATGTGTGTGCGGACGATACGCACGGCACGCCTGTGATGCTTGCCGCTCAAAAAATGGGCGTAGCCCCCGAAGAGATGATTGCAAAAGTTCGTGAAGAACATTTAGCCGATTTTACTGGTTTTTTAATTGGTTACGACAATTATTACAGCACGCATTCGCCTGAAAATAAGGCGTTTAGTCAAGGCATTTACAAAGCCTTAAAAGCCAACGGCAAAATCACCGTAAAAACCATTGAACAGTTGTTCGACCCTGAAAAACAAATGTTTTTGCCTGACCGCTTTGTCAAAGGCGAATGCCCAAAATGCGGTGCGAAAGACCAGTATGGCGACAACTGCGAATCGTGCGGCACAACATATCTGCCCACTGAATTAAAAAATCCGTATTCGGCGGTGTCAGGGGCAACGCCTGTTTTGAAATCGTCCGAACATTATTTTTTCGATTTATCGTCTTGCGAAGATTTTTTGCGTGAATGGACTAACGGCGAAAGCGTTTTGGCAAACGGCAAAAAACAAGCCCATTTGCAACCCGAAGCCTTAAATAAGATGAAAGAATGGATAGACGGCGGCTTGCAAAATTGGGATATTTCGCGAGACGCACCCTATTTTGGCTTTGAAATTCCAGACACCGAAAATAAATATTTTTATGTGTGGTTGGACGCACCGATTGGCTATTTTGCGTCATTCAAAAACCTGTGCGACCGCATTGGCATTGACGCTAACGAATGGTTAAACCCCAATTCAGACGCGGAAATGGTGCATTTTATCGGCAAGGATATTTTGTATTTCCACGCCCTATTTTGGCCAGCAACGCTAAAATTTTCAGGCTACCGCACACCGACTGCGGTGTTTGCCCACGGCTTTTTGACGGTTGATGGGCATAAAATGTCCAAATCGCGTGGCACATTTATCACCGCCAAATCGTATTTAGAACAAGGCTTAAATCCTGAATGGTTGCGTTATTATATTGCTGCCAAACTCAACAGCAAAATCGAAGATATAGACTTGAATTTGCAAGACTTTATTAGTCGTGTGAATAGCGATTTAATCGGCAAATATATAAACATTGCGGCAAGAAGTGCGGGCTTTATTAAAAAACGCTTTTCAGGCAGCCTGAAAAATGTTGCAAACCATTCACTGATTGCAAATTTACAAGCGAAAGCAGAAGAAATTGCTTCATTTTATGAAGAACGAGAATACGCACGGGCTTTGCGTGAAATAATGCTTCTGGCAGATACGGTGAATGAATACACGGACGCAAACAAGCCGTGGGAGTTAGCCAAACAAGACGGTGCGGACGAAAAATTACACGAAGTGTGTTCGGTGTTAATCAATGCGTTCAAAGTGTTAAGCGTGTATTTATCGCCGATTTTGCCTGCGACTTCTCTTGCTGTGGCTGAATTTTTGAATATCCCTGCCCTGCAATGGCAAAACGCACAAGAGACGCTGCCTGAAAATCATATCATCAATGAATACAAACACTTAATGAAACGCGTAGAACAAATGCAAATCGATAAATTGATTGAAGCGAATAAACAAAGTATTGCACCTGCCCCTGCGGTTGCCGTTGAAAACAATGCAGAACCTGTCGCACCAATATGTTCGTTTGACGACTTTACCAAAGTCGATATGCGTGTTGCCGAAGTGCTGTCATGCGAAAAAGTGGAAGGTAGCGATAAATTATTGAAATTCCAAGTAGATTTAGGTTTTGAACAACGCACCATTTTTTCAGGCATTGCCAAAAGTTACCCCAACCCTGATGAATTGGTGGGCAGAAAAGTGATTGCCGTAGCCAACTTCGCCCCCAGAAAAATGGCAAAATTCGGGGTGAGCGAAGGTATGCTGTTGTCGGCTTCAAGCGGTGGAAAATTGTTCCTGTTAAGCGTAGATAGCACGGCACAAAATGGTTCAAAAGTTGGCTAAATAAAATTTCAGGCAGCCTGAAAATTCTGATATTTGTTATACTTTCGAATTTTTACGCACACGCAAAACGCTATGAACACTGTTTTTACTGTATTTGCCGATCATCTGCACACAAGGCTGCCTGAAAATATTTTAACCGCACTCCCAAAACCTTATTTTCAGGACGAACAGCGTATTCGCATTGCGGTTGAACCTGATTTCAGGCTGCCTGAAAATATAAAACACGAATTAAATCAAGCACAAATTGATTACGCTCTGTTGCCTGATATGGCGTTTTCTGATTTAGGCTTGATTGTCAGCGATATGGATTCTACCCTGATTACCATTGAATGCGTTGATGAAATTGCCGCACGATTAGGCATTAAACCACAAGTTGCCGCCATTACCGAACGCGCTATGCGTGGTGAAATTGACTTTCGCCAATCGTTAAAAGAAAGAGTGGCATTGTTAAAAGGTTTGCCGATTAGCGAATTGCAAACCGTCTATGACGAAGTGCTGAAATTAACACCTGGTGCGGAAGAATTGCTTGACGCTTGTCATCAATTTGGCGTGAAATTTATGTTGGTGTCAGGCGGTTTTACCTTTTTTACCGACCGCTTAAAACAACGCTTGGGGCTTGATTATACTTATGCCAATGTGTTGGGCGTTGCCAACGGCAAACTCACAGGAGAAGTGGATAGCGAAATCATAGACGCACAACGCAAAGTTGAATTATTACAACAATATCAAGCCGATTTAGGCTTATCATCGCATCAAGTTTTGGCGGTTGGCGATGGTGCAAATGATATTCCGATGATTCAAGCCGCAGGCATCGGCATTGCGTTTCACGCCAAACCCAAAACCCAAGCGGCGGCAGAAGTTGCCGTTAATTTCGGCGGCTTAAATGCCTTGGTTAAAATGTTTCGCTAAATTTCAGGCTGCCTGAATTACTCGCCCAACAAAGCACGAATTTTCGGCAAAACCGCTTGGGTAGCTTTTTCGCCTGCAGCAATGGCTTGTTCTTTTTGTTCAAAGCCTTTCACCGACCCCAAATTCAGCACATCAGGTTTAATCACTACATCGGCTTTGGCTAATTCATCTTCCAAGGCACGCAGAGTCATAATGCGAACGCTTTGTCCCAAGGACGCAAATAAGCCTTTTTTTGTTTGTTCTTCGGGGCGTGCGGAAATATCCACCGCAATCACAATATCCGCCCCCATTTTGCGAGCGGCACTCACAGGCACAGGTTGCGACAAACCGCCGTCTGCATAACGCCGTCCGTTAATGATGACAGGTCGAAACACAGACGGAATGCTGGACGAAGCCCGCACCGCCTGCCCAGCATCGCCATAATTAAACAACACTGCTTGACCATTTTCAAAATCGGTTGCCACTGCCGCAAAAGGTATGGGAAACTGTTGAATTTGTTTGTTTTTTACTTTTTCGTTAATATAATCTTGCAATTTCTGCCCCACAATAAAACCTTTGGTCGACAGGCGAAAATCGGTTACATCGCTTTTTTCTAACTGTTCAGACGCTTGTGTTAAGTCATCAGGCGACATACCAGACGCATACAAACTACCCACCACCGCACCAGCACTGGTGCCTGTAACGATATGCACAGGAATATTCGCATCCGTCAAGGCTTTCAAAACGCCAATATGAGCAAACCCTTTGGACGCACCGCCGCCCAATGCCAATGCAACACGGCGTTGTTGTTGCAAAGCGGTTTGTACGGTGTATTCTGCGGCTTGATTTTCAGGCGATATAACAGGCGTTTTGGTGCTGCTACACGCTGTCAGAGCAATGATTAACATCAATGCCGAAAGATTTTTTTTGAGATTGTTCATGCGTTTTTCTCGTGGAGAATAGATTAAAGGGGGCGATTGTAGCCGATTTGTGCTTAATGCAAATTTAAAAAAGTTTTGACTGATGCCGAACTGCGTTTCAGGCAGCCTGAAATACACTATCACCAAACGCCCACGCCGCAGGGCGTTTTTTTCTTTTGTCCCCCAGTATTCGTTGTAATAGTACTATTACAAGCACCCTTGACAAAGGGTGCTTGTACGCAAAATTTTTTTAAAAGGGGGTGTCAAATTATGGCGATTGCTTCTGCCAAAAAAACCGCAAATTCGGTTTATCTTCAATCTTTTCAGGCAGCCTGAAAACATATTCAGAAAGGAAAAAACAATGATGAATATGCAATACCGAGTGGATAACGAAGTTGTTCGCGATCGTTACAGCGTGGCGGTTTTAAGATTAGACAAAAACAACATTCGTCATGGACGCGACAATCGCAAACTTTTGCAAATCAATAACAATTTTGTTTTTGACGCTTACAATCGCAAAGTTTTGGAAGTTCGCAACGATAAAATTTATGATGCCAGTTTGCGTCCTATCGGCACAATCAAAGGCGACAAAATAATGCTGAAAAATCAAACGATTGAAATTAAAAATGGCGACCGTTACAGTTATCAAGTTCGTGCGGCTACGGCGGCGGCAATTATTATGAATTTATTGTAACGCCCTATTCATACCATTCAGGCAGCCTGAAAACTTTTTTAATTATGGAGAACAAACAAAATGTTTGCTGAAATCGACAACACAGAAAAAGACGACATCGCCGCATTAAAAAACTTTCTTTTGGATATTGAATGTTTGAATGAACTTTCCGAATGGACAAGTAAATTTAATTTATTTGATATTTTAAAAATCTCGCGTGCAGAAATTCGACACAGCAATATTTTGTCTTGGCTGTTAAATCCGAATGAAAATCACGGTTTGGACGATAGCGTTTTGCGTGGTTTTATTCAATTTACGGTTGAAGAAATAGAAAATACAACCACTGAAAAATTGGATATATTCAAAACCTTATTGATGAACTGCCATGATTTTTCTATTTATCGAGAATGGCATAACATTGATGTTTTGGCAGTTTCAAACGATGAAAAATTTGTGCTGTGTATTGAAAACAAAATTGGCACAGGCGAGCATGACGACCAACTTAATCGTTATCGCAAAATAGTGGAAGAACATTATCCAGATTATGAAAAAATGTATATTTATCTTACACCGAATAAAGATGATGACGAATTAAGCGACCCTGATAACTGGTGTTCTATGGGCTATGACAATGTGTTAGACATTATTGAAAACGCCTGTAAAAAAACCGTTTTACGAGCCGAAGCAGATTTGTTAATTAACAATTATATTGAAACCATTAGAAATTTTGTGTTACGCGATAACACAGAATTAGAACAAGCCTGTCAAAAAATTTACAAAAAGCACCGCAAGGCATTAGATTTAATTTTTGATTCTCGACCTGATATGCTGTCAGAACTTAATGAAATTTTTCACAAATGGGCTAATGAAAAATGCCAACAAGGCGAATTTATTTATGACACCAATAATAACGGTAAAATATTTACGCGTTTTACCACAAAAACAATGTCTGAAATATTGCCCAATGCAGAAAATCCTACCAGTGGTTGGGGAACGCACAATTATTATTTCTATGAAATAGTTAATAATGGAAAAAATTTTCTTGTACAACTTGCCATTAGTGCAAAAGAAATGCCCGAAGAATTAAGAAAAATATGCAATCAACTCTTTGAATTATTTAATAAAAAACCCAAAGAAAATTGGCAATGGCATCACCTATTCAAAACAAAATCTACCCCAATAGATGAAAATGAAGAATTGTCAGAAGAAAAAATCTTCAAGCAATTAGATAAATATTTTGAAGAAGTGAAAAAATTTGAAAGCCAACTTGTTGAAAAATTAAAACAAGATTTGCCACAATAAACTTTTTTAGGCTGCCTGAAAATAGAAACAGCATAAGGAATTTTGCAATGGAAAAGCAAACATATTTAGAAAAAATTTGCCAAGAAATCTATGCCAAACACCAAAAAGCATTGGATTTAATTTTTGAATATCGTCTTGATAGAGTATCCGAAGTAAATGAAATTGTTCTTAAATGGATTGAAACCAAAAAAGACGAAATCAACTATGTTCCAATCGGATATAGCAAAAGTAAAATTCATTACACCACCCAAGCCATGTCTGAAATATTTCCTGACGCAGAAAAACCAACCAGTCGCTGGGGAACTCGTAATTATTATTTCTACGAAATTGATCTTAATGGAGATGGTTACGGTCTTAATATACATTTAAAACTTGACCAAACAAATATTCCATCTAATTTGAAAGAAATATTAAATAAAATCATTGAATTATCTCCAAAAAAGAAAAAACCAAAAGAAAATTGGAAACGCTATGTAGCATCTGATTTAAAATGGTCTGGAATAGACGAAGAATTATCAGAAGAAAAAATCTTCAAACAATTAGATGAATATTTTAAAAAAATAAAAAAATTTGAAAGCCAACTTGTTGAAAAATTTAAACAAGATTTGCCACAATAAACTTTTTCAGGCAGCCTGAAAAGGTGTTTTGCTCATTATTAAAAAGGATAACCGTAATGCAATTACAATACGAGATTATTCCCATTGAAAACAAGGATAATTTAAATTTCAAACCAGCAAAAGAACAAGAATTTCTGCACGAAAGTATTCAAGAACAAATTTTGGTTTGTGAGTTAGACGAAAATCAAAAAATCTACTCTATTTTTGGCTTTCATTTTTTGCTTAAAAATAAAGATGAAGGAATAAAATACGATAGATATTATGCTTATTTTTCAACAGAAGAATTAAGCGATGAAGATATTTCTAAAACACTTCGTGGTTCAAGAACTTTAAAACTTACCGAAAAAAACACCTATACAAATGCAAATGATATAAAATTTATTATTTGCGAAAGGGGTTTTATGTGGTGCAATATATCTCAATATGACAGCACACCCAGATTTTATAAAACAATTATATTATTTTTGGTTGCTCTGGCTTACAATAGAAAATCAACACAAATTTTAAATAATGTAGCCACTTCATATAAAAATAAATCTCATAAAGAAATGATAAAAGCAAGAAATGAAATTTATGATTTTGACCTAAATTGCTTTTTTGAAAATCCAGTCAAACAAGACCGTCATCAACAATACAATATTTGGATAATTATCGAAAAAAATTATCATGTTATCAACACGCACAACGAAATAGAATCACAAGTTATCAACTTGACTAATGTCATCGAAACAAGAAATAGACACAATATGAGCATTTGGCTAACGGCTTTGGGTTTAATGATTACGCTGTTAAGTTTAATAACAAGTATTGCGTCATTGATTAGTATATTCAAATGATTAAGTTTTTCAGGCTGCCTGAAAGGTTTTTTTCATTGTCGTTTTTGGGACAAGTTCGTTTTTCATAGCAGGGAGATTACGAGCCTTGACTTTCGTCAAGGCACGCCAATGACGGTAGTTTTTTTGTATGGCGTTTTTCCCCTGCACGGGAAGTGCTAAAATTACCACCCTATTCTCGATACGGATTTTGTTTATAAAACTGCACCACTTTTTCTGTTTCAGGCTGCCTAAACTGTTTTATGGCGTGGGCGTAGATAATTTCTAATGATATTTTTTTTAGATCACTTGCAAATATTTGAATTGTTTTTTGTTTATCAATATGATCATTTAAGCCTAATGTTTGTATATCGTTAATTAAGGCATTTGCGGTTTCATAGGTTAATGTATAAATTTCGCTATCAACCACGGTATCTGTCCAATGATTGTGTTGAATTATATCGCCCAAGTCGTGCATATCTGGCAAGTTTTGTTTGAATAAATCAGGGTTTTCTTTTAAGGTTTGATTGCCGATTGTGCTTAAAAATAAAACGCCATTTTCTTGCACAAAACTTGATAATTGTTGTAATTGTTGTGCGGTGGATAATTGCACATTTGCCCATACGCAATCATAATGATTTTGTGAAATATGTTCAGGCTGCCTGAATATATTTATTTGCGGTGATTTTATTCTTTGCAATAGATTTTGTTGTGATTTAATGTACGCCATTTCTTGGGCGATTTTGTCTGCGTTATTTTCTAAATAATCAATTTGGGCATTGGGGACAATTTTTTTTAATACCGCACGGCTTGCACCGCCGTCTGCACCAATACACAATATTTTGGTAGGTGATTGTTTGAGAAAGGATAAACGACTTGCCATTTTTTCGGCAAAAATTTGATGAAGGGAATAATCAAACATATTGTTTCCAAAAATTTTTCAAACTGTCTGCCAACATTATATCTTCATTCACAAACGGTATATGTCCGCTATTATCAAAATTTTGCCATTCGCTACCTGCAATATTTTGCTGTAAATATTCGCCCATTGCAGGCGGTGTGATACGGTCTTTATTGCCTGTAATAATCAGCGTAGGTGTTTGAATTTTCGGTAAATAATGGCGTAAATCGGTTTCCACCACGGCTTGTTGTGATGAAAATAAAACGCTTTTTTCAGGCTGCCTGAAATGGATAATTTTATCGGCTAAACGCTCAAATTGTGGCATTTTATCTTGATTATTCAAAGCGTTTAAGGCAAAAAATTGTTTCAGGCTGCCTGAATAATCTGTTGAAAAGCGTTGCGGATAATTTTGCCAGTTGTGTATGGGCATACCGATGGCGTAATCGTTTGCTTTGGCAAAACGAGCAAATGAACAGCACAGGGTGAGCGTTTTAACTTTTTCAGGCTGCCTGAATGCAATTTCCAACGCCACCGCACCGCCTAATGACCAGCCAAACAAATGAACAGGCGTATCCCATTTTTCTGCCGCACATTCTGCCGCTTGCGATAAAATAAATTCGTTATAATTGCCGTCATAGCCCATTAAATCAATCGCTTGCGTGTCAAACGGTTGCAATAAGGGCAGAAAATCGTCAAACACTTTGTGATTAACGCCCCAGCCGTGTAATAAAATAACTTTGTTCATAATGAATATATTAAATAAAATCAATAAGATATTAAATAAACTGCCGTTAGCAGACTGCCCATTATGCCACGAAATGGCTGACAAAAATGGTTTATGTTGCGGCTGTTGGCAAGATATTTTAACCTTACAAGAAACGCGTCCTGTGTGTTTTCAATGTGCCGAGCCTTGTTTAGACGGCAATATTTGCGGTGCGTGCGTGAAAAATCCGCCGCAATTTGACGCGTTATACGCTGCTTTCCGCTATGAAGAACCCTTGGTAACATTGCTTCATCGCTGGAAATATCAAGCCGCCTTACCCTATTCTGGCACGATTGCGGCATTGATAAAATTGGTTTTATCTAAATTGCCGCCACAGCCGCCATTTGACTGTGTGATGAGCGTGCCACCGTCTGCACAACGCTTAATCGAACACGGTTTTGACCACACCGCCATTTTAGCAAACGCTGTTGCCCAACAACTAAATTTGCCTATTATTTCACCCAAACTCATCGAACGCCAACACCGCGTTCCCCAAGCGTCCCTAAACCGCAAACAGCGAATGAGTAACTTAAAAAATAGTTTTACCCTGCATTTTGACGCGTGCGGCAAAAATATTTTATTACTTGACGACATTGCCACCACAGGCTCAACGCTTAACGAACTTTCAGGCTGCCTGAAAAAAAAGGGTGCAAAATCCGTTTCTGCCGTTGTATTATCTCGGCGGTATAAAGATTGAAAGCATAAAATGTTTCACATTGTTTTATTTGAACCCGAAATTCCACAAAACACAGGCAATATTATTCGCTTGTGTTCCAATACAGGCAATACACTGCACTTGGTGAAGCCGTTGGGTTTTCCTTTGGATTCTGCCAAAATGCGGCGTGCAGGTTTGGATTATCACGAAACCGCTACGATGAAAGTGTATGAAAACTGGACGGAATGTTGCTCTGCCCTCAATGGCAAACGCTTTTTTTTGATGACCACCAAAGGGACAACGCGTTTTGATACGCCACAATTTCAGGCAGACGATGTGTTTGTATTTGGCCCTGAAACGCGTGGTTTGCCTGTCGAAATATTAGAAAAATATCCACAAAATCAAAAACTTCGTCTGCCTATGCTGCCTGAAAATCGCAGTATGAATTTATCGAATACCGTGGCGATTACCGTGTTTGAAGCATGGCGGCAGAATGATTTTAAAAATGGCATATAAAACAATTTGTTATAAATTAAGCCGCAATTAAGCATAAAAAATGCTAACATTGCAAGAAATAAATGATTTTTTTTGACAGGGTATGACGAAAATGATACACAACGCTCACAAAACACGCACATACAGCTATGTTATGCTTGGTTTTGCGTCCTTTTTTATGGGCGTATCTTTATCCAACACAGCCAGTGCCAAAAATAATGCACCATTTGTGCAAGAAGGCACAGCGTCTTGGTATGGCGGCAAATTTCACGGCAGAAAAACCGCATCAGGCGAACGCTTTAACACTTACGCCTTAACCGCCGCACACCGCACATTACCAATGAACACGCGTTTGCGTGTAACCAATTTGTCCAACGGCAAGAGTGTGATTGTACGCGTCAATGACCGCGGTCCGTATGTCGGCAAACGCGTGATCGACTTATCCTACTCCGCCGCCAATGAATTAGGCTTTGTCAAACGCGGCGTTACCAAAGTACGATTAGAACGCCTACACACCAAAAAAGTGGAAACCAAACCCACTGAAACCTTTGCCGTGGTTGAAGCACCGCAAGATCCTGCCATCAATCAAGCAGTGGAACAATCCACACAAAAAATTGATCCACTGCTGTACATTCCTGACCCAGAAGTCCCCGCATCAGACAAAGCCATTTAATACAAAGCGTTAGCAAGGCTAACGCTTTTTTAATGCAGTTTGTATCTTATTTCCACGCTTTTCAGGCTGCCTGAAATGCTGTAAAACGGCTTTTTTATTATGTTTTTAAGCGGTTTGTACGGTAAAATCAAAGCCGATACCACAAACGAAACAAAAGGAATACGCTATGAATGAAGCCATTGAACGAGACAAAATGCAGTTTGATGTGGTGATTGTCGGTGCAGGGCCTGCGGGCTTGTCGGCGGCAATCCGTTTGAAACAGTTGGCAGCGGAAAAAAATCGCGAAGTTTCCGTTTGTGTGGTAGAAAAAGCGTCCGAAGTGGGCGCACATACGATGTCAGGGGCGGTGATTGACCCTGTTTATTTGAACGAGTTAATCCCTGACTGGAAAGAAAAAAATGCACCACTCACCTGCGAAGTCAAAGACGATAAGGTGTTGTATTTAACCAAAAATAAGGCATTCAAAATTCCTGTTGTGCCGCCTGCTATGCACAATCACGGTTTTTATATTGCCAGTCTTGGACTTATGTGCCGTTGGTTGGCTGAACAAGCCGAACAAATGGGCGTGGAAATTTATCCTGGTTTTGCTGCTGCCGATGTGCTATATCACGCAGACGGTTCGGTTAAAGGCATTGTTACTGGTGATATGGGTATCGGCAAAGACGGTAAGCCTACTGATAATTTCCAGCCTGGTATGGAATTGTTGGCACAACAAACCATTTTTGCCGAGGGCTGTCGTGGTTCTTTGGGCAAAAAATTGATTGCTCAATTTGCTTTGGATCGAGACAGTCAGCCGCAAACTTACGGTTTGGGCATTAAGGAAGTGTGGGAAGTCAAACCTGAAAATCATCAACAAGGTTTGGTGATGCATACTATTGGTTTTCCTTTGGATTCAAAAACTTACGGCGGTTCGTTTATTTACCATTGGGAAGATAATAAGGTGCTGATTGGGCTTGTGGTGGGCTTGGATTATGCCAATCCATATCTCTCGCCATTTGAAGAAATGCAACGCCTAAAAACGCACCCTGAAATCAAAAAAATGTTGGACGGCGGTCGCCGCATTGCCTACGGTGCCAGAGCGTTGGTTGAAGGCGGTTTGCAGTGCTTGCCGAAATTATCCTTTGCAGGTGGCGTTCTGGTGGGCGATGACGCTGGCTTTTTGAATATGCCGCGTATTAAAGGCTCGCACACGGCAATGAAATCAGGCATGCTCGCCGCCGAAGCAGTATTTGAAGTATTGCAGGAATCGCAAGAGAGTTACGAATCATCGGTGGAAGCCCACTCATTTGGTGAAATTTTCAAACGAAGTAGCCTGTATCAAGAATTGCACAAGGCACGCAATGTGCGTCCTGCATTCAAATGGGGCTTGTGGGGCGGTTCAATGTATGCCGCATTTGACGCATTTATTATGCATGGCAATGCGCCTTGGACGCTGAAACATCACGGCAATGGCGATTCAGGCAGCCTGAAAAAAGCATCGCAAAGCAAACACATTCAATACGAAAAACCAGACGGCGTTTTAACTTTCGATCGTTTGTCGAGCGTATTTTTAGCCGCAGTCAATCACGAAGAAAATCAGCCGTGTCATTTGCAGTTGCAGCACCCTGAACGCGCTATTGACATCAATTACAAAGAATACGCATCGCCTGAAACGCGTTATTGCCCCGCAGGCGTGTATGAAATTGTCGAAGAAGACGGCAAGCCACGCCTGCAAATCAACGCCCAAAACTGTATGCACTGCAAAACTTGCGACATTAAAGACCCCACAGGCAATATCAACTGGCAATGCCCAGAGGGCGGCGGCGGTCCAAATTATGGGGCGATGTAATTCATTGTTTTTATTAAACAAAAACACGCATTGAAAAATGCGTGTTTTATTTTCAGGCTGCCTGAAAATCAAGTAATTTGCAACGAACCTTTGGCGTTCATCAATAAATCCACCACTTGTGGGGCATTGATAATTTCATAGCGGCTGTCCATTTGTTCAGCGGTAAAGCCGTTGTGAATCATACACGCACCGCATACGGCAATTTGACCACCTTTTGCCAAAAAATCAGCCCATAAATCCTTGACAGGACGGAACGGAGCACCAATGTCCATATCATCATACACATTCGGACGACCCAATTCCACGCCTTCGACCATTAAAATCACCGTGGCAGAATGTCCTTTTTCCAAAGCATTCAACGCCATCGTCAAAGCCACAGTTACTTTGGCAGGATTGCTGTGTCCGTCAAACACAGTGGTTACAAAATCGCTTGTTTGCATATTGCCTACTCCTATCTGATAAAAACCCTGTCATTATAACGGATTTATTTTAGTTTTTTCTAATCAAGTTTCAGGCAGCCTGAAAACTTTTTCATTTATGCGTAAAATACACGCTTTGTATCACTGATTTTACAACAATGAAAGAAAATATATTTAACAATATCAAAGCGGTAGCTTTTGATTTAGACGGCACGCTTGCCGATACCGTGGGTGATTTAGCCGCCGCAGGCAATGCCATGCGAGCAGCACTCAATATGCCGCCGCTTGATGACAGTGTTTTGTTGTCGTTTGTGGGCGATGGTATCGGACGCTTGGTTCATCGTGCTTTAACCAATGACCATGCCAGTTTCGCACCGCAAGATTTATGGGAAAAAGGTTTTGCCTTGTATGCACAATATTACGCCCAACATTTGTGCGTCAAAACGCAACTTTATCCGCAAGTGGCAGACACTTTGGCTTTACTCAAAACCTTGCAACTGCCTTTGGCAGTGATGACCAATAAATCGCAAGTTTTTGCTAACCCATTGTTACAACAGTTAAAAATTGCTGATTTATTTTCGCTGATTATCGGTGGCGACACGCTGCCTGAAAAAAAACCGTCTGCCCTGCCCCTGCTTTATATTTGTGAAGTGCTGAATATTGCCCCTGAAAACTTGTTAATGGTGGGCGATTCTAAAAACGACATACTTGCCGCCAAAAACGCAGGTTGTCCTGTGGTGGGCGTATCGTTTGGCTATGGCAAAATGAATGAATTAGTGCAAAATGACGCAACCAAACCTGATTGTGTGATTGACCATTTTGGACAATTATATGATTTACTCCAAAACATTCAGGCAGCCTGAAAAATGGAATGAAAATGCGTAACCAACTTTATGGTCGTTAAACTTCAAAACAATATAGTCAAACAACTTCAAAAGTGAAACAGGCGGTTTTCCGAAGACAGTATAAATAATACGGCAAAAAGAACCAACGCATTTCAATTTTGAAGTTGTTTGACGATATCTACACCACCACAACAAAACGCCATATCAATGCCGCTAATGTTGTGGCAATCGCGGCAACAGTGCCTAAAAGATAACGCGCTATGCGGTTTTTGGGGATAAAGCCAAAACCGCGTACAAATGCCGCACTCATTGACCACATGAGCAATGATGACAAGGTGTGGTCTGCCGAACCGTCTTGTGGTTTGACTAATAAGAATGGGGCAAGGCTTAATACCACCATCAACACAAGAGCCCACAGCAACAAGACAGGCTGCATTTTAGCGTCCTGCGGTATGGCAGACTCACTCTGCGGTGTGATGGTGTTTGAGTTGTTCGCGTTCATGTTCAAAATCTCCCCATAAAGCGATGAGAATAGCGAAAAATACAGCAAAACCCACACCTAAAAGCCATGCAAAATACCACATTGTTTTGGTCTCCTAAAAATTAACAAATTGCTTGTAACGCTTGAACAGGGTCAAGTTCTGCCGTTACATACACTTTTTTACCTGCTTGTTGCCATTGCTTGAATAAATTTTCGCCAATGCTGCCTGTAATTAACGCGTCCGCCATAAATAATGGGTGTGCTTCGTTCAAGCGGTGATGACGAAACATTTGCTGTGGCGATAAAACAATCGAGCGTTCAGGCTGCGTCCTATCTTTTTCAGTGTCAAACACAAAGAAATGAGTGCATTTACCTGCGTGCGAAGAGACTGTTTTACGGTTTTGACAAGTAATGGCAACTTTCATCACATTGTTTCCTATCTTAATATGCGGAATGGTCGTTTTCACGAATGTATGCGGCGGTAACTTTGCCACGCATCACGCTGTATGCCCAACGCGTGTATAGAATAATAATCGGCATAAAAATCAGCGTTGCCACCAACATCACCGACAAGGTTAAATGGCTGGAAGCCGCGTCCCAAACGGTTAAGCTGGAACGCAAATCGGACGATGAGGGCATAATAAATGGAAATAAGGAAACACCTGCGGTACCGATAATGCCACACAAGGCGATGGCAGATGACCAAAATGCCGCAAAGGTTTTGCCACTTTTTGCCAGCAGCCACGCCAATATCACGCCAACATAAGCCAAAGCAGGTACAAGCATACTCACAGGATAAGTGCGGTAGTTGGCTAACCATGCCCCTTCGGAACGCACCACTTCTTTGCTTAATGGATTGGGCAATGCTGATGGATTGACGCTACCTGAAACAATCGCATAACCGTCAATACCAAACGCTACCCAAATGCCGCCTGCGGTAAAACCAAGCAAAATAACAGCGGCGGCAATATTTACGGCAGTGTGTGCTCGGCGATGAACATCGCCTTCGGTGCGGTGCATTAAATAAACACCGCCATGAAAAATAATCATCGCCGAAGAGACTACGCCACACAATAAGGCAAAAGGGTTAAGTAAAGCGAAGAATGAACCTGTGTAAAACGGCAATAAATTGTTATCAAAATGAAACGGCACGCCTAATAATAAGTTACCAAATGCCACGCCAAAAATCACAGGGGGAATAAAGCCGCCGACAAATAAACCCCAGTCCCAAATTTTTCGCCATGTGGGATTGTTGATTTTACTGCGGTAATCAAAGCCCACTGGACGGAAAAATAATGCCCACAATACCAACAGCATTGCCCAGTAAAAACCTGAAAAGGCGGTTGCATAAACCAAAGGCCAAGCGGCAAAAATCGCACCGCCTGCGGTGATAAACCACACTTGATTGCCGTCCCAGTGTGGTCCTACGGTGTTGATGACAATGCGTCTTTCTTCATCGGTTTTGCCCACAAAGGGCAACAGCGAGCCGACACCCATATCGTGTCCGTCCATAATGGCAAAGCCCACCAGCAATATGCCGACCAACAGCCACCAAATGACTTTGATTGTTGAATATTCAAAAAATTCCATCGTACTTTCCTTTTATTATCCGTGTTTCACTTCATTTGCATAACGATCTGTGCCCAAACTACCTGGACCTTGTCGTGAAAAACGAATCATCAAATACATTTCAATCACCAACAACAAGGTATAAAAACCAATAAACCCTGTGAGTGAACCATACAAATCCCCTTTGGATAAAGTGGAAACGGAAAGGTGAGTCGGCAAAATGCCGTAAATTGTCCAAGGCTGACGACCGTATTCAGCCACAAACCAACCAACTTCACACGCAATCCACGGCATAGGTAAAGCCAACAGGGCAAAGCGTAATAACCAGCGTTTTTCGGCAAAATTACCTTTAACCACCGCATACACAGACAACACAAAAAGCAATAACATTGTAAAGCCCAAAGCCACCATTAAACGGAATGACCAAAACATAGGAGCTACTTTGGGAATAGTGTCGCGTGCCGCTTGGGCAATCATTTCATCAGTGGCTTGCGACACATCTTGTGTATAGCGTTTTAACATCAAGCCATAACCCAAATCGTCTTGGTGTTGTTTGAAAATCGCCATTGCGTCTTGGTCATCACGATTAACACGCAATTTTTCTAACGCCAACACGGCTTCTTTACCTGATGCAACACGCTTTTCATTTTCTGCCACAATTTCGTTAATACCAGGAATGGTTTCAGAAACGGAACGCGTTCCCAAAAGCCCCATGACATAAGGAATTTGCAGTTGCCAATCGTTTTTCATTTCTTTTTCATTGGGGGACGCAATTAAATTAAACGCCGCAGGAGCAGGTTCGGTGTGCCACATGGCTTCCATAGCCGCTAATTTAGACGGTTGCTCTTCGCCTACGGCATAGCCTGATTCATCACCCAAAACAATCACCGAACACACAGACGCTAAACCAAAGGCAGCAGCAATACGGAAACTGCGTTTGGCAAATTCCACATCTTGTTTTTTCAACAAATACCAAGCAGAAATCGCCAACACAAAGATAGAACCTGTTACATAACCTGCGGATACCGTATGTACAAATTTATTTTGAGCCACGGTATTAAAGACCACATCCGTAAAACTGGTCATTTCCATACGCATGGTTTCAAAACTAAATTCTGCACCCACAGGATATTGCATCCAGCCGTTGGCAATCAAAATCCACAAAGCAGAAAGATTTGTGCCCACTGCCATCAGAATGGTTACCAACAAATGCCCACGCCGTGATAAACGATCCCAACCGAAGAAGAATAAACCGATAAAAGTTGATTCCAAGAAAAACGCCATTAAGCCTTCAATCGCCAATGGTGCACCGAAAATATCGCCCACATAATGCGAATAATAAGCCCAGTTAGTACCAAACTGAAACTCCATCGTAATGCCTGTGGTAACGCCTAAGGCAAAGTTAATGCCAAACAATTTGCCCCAAAAACGCGTCATATCTTTGTAAATCACCTTACCTGTGATGACATACAACGATTCCATAATCACCAGTATCCAAGTCAGCCCCAAAGTCAGCGGCACAAACAAAAAGTGATACATCGCCGTGGCGGCAAATTGTAGTCTTGATAAATCAACAATATCCATAAAAAAACTCCTAATGTGGTGTACTTATGTTGGTCTAATCACAGTGTTTAGCGAGACGGTTCGCCCTGTTGCAAAATATGCTGCTCCACTGTGTTCGGATTGACTTTCACCTTGTTTCCATTGAAAAAAAACTGCCAAATCAAGGTCAGTACAATCAACTTAACCACAATGATGATGGCAATTTCGCGTTGTAAATGAATATTTTTCATATAACATTCCTAATATGTTGTTCAGTATGTTATTAAATAAGCATATCTGAATATTAGTATTTTATAACACAATTAACAAAGTTAGTTTGTCAATTTATGGCGTTGGTTGATTGATAAAACACTATCAGCGATAAAAATGTTTTTTATGGTAGGATTTGCCAATAGGCAGCCTGAAAAAAACCCATGCAAAACCTATACAGAAACAAAAATTTAATCCTGCTCAACAGGGTGGGCATGTTCCCCACCAAAATTGAGCAATTTATAACCAATTGAATTTCAATAATATTTACTCCACCCTATTGGGCGATCGGTGGGCAAAGCCCCACCTACGGCGTTTCGTTGTAAAAGATTAAGTTTTGCAGGGGTCTTGAAAGGTGAAAAATGGGTTTGGCAAGAGTTTTAGAAATAACAACAAAAAACGAACTTCACAATGAAGTTCGTTTTTTTTCAAAGCAAACATTCAAGACGCCAAACTGTCTTTAAAATATTCTCTTAATATATTATTCACACGGTTTTGATAGCCGCGACCGCCTTGTTTTAGGAGCGTTAAAATATCTTCATCAACACGCAAACTGATAATTTTTTTGCGTTGTGGTTTGCGAATGCCTTTTTTTTCTTGATAGGCTTTGATAAACGGCATTTCATCAACTGTTTTCCACTTTGCTGTCGATAAATCTCGTGTTTTACCACGATAATAAGCGTAGTCTTCGTTGTCCATAGCGTCAATGTCGTGTATTTGCTCTTTCATACAACCTCCGTAATTCTCTTGTTACTTTAAATGCAGAAATAATACGCATTTTATTATTTCTTGGTGTCCAAACAACAGTTAAAAGCCTACCACGATTAGAAAAACCAACTGCCTGAAAGCGTTGTTCACCGTAGCGTTCTCGCTCATCTTCAAGAAAAATGACAAAAGCATCATCAAACACCGTACAGGCTTCTTCAAATGAAACACCATGTTTGCGGTAATTTGCGTTTGCTTTGTCATCGTCCCATTCAAAATATTCACTTTGCATGGCATTCATTATATGGATATTTAATTATTCAATCAACAAAATTCGTTTTAAAAAACGGACTTCCGTAGAAGTCCGTTTTTGTTCAGCATTACGCTTGGATTAGAATTTGTGAGACAAACCTAAACCGAAAGAGTATGCTTGTTCGCGTTTTTTGTCGGTAACATCACCGATAACTGTGCTACGACGACCATCGCCTTCTTTCAACCAACCCAAAGAAGCGATTACAGTGGTGCGTTTGCTCAAATCGTAATCAGCACCCAATACCACTTGATCGTATTTAGAGTTAGAAACAGTATCAGATACACCTGCTACGCCACCTTTGTCTTTGAAACCGTGTACATAGCTGATGCGTGGTACCACATTACCCATACGGTATGCAGCAGACAACGCTAACTCACTGGTTTTCACTTTAGGACCATCATAACCATAGGTGTATTGGTAGCCCAAACCAACGAAGATGTTGTTGGCATCGTAACCACCCATAACGCGGTGAATGTCGTGGTTGTAGATGTCATTGCTGTCATTTTGATGAACATAACCATATTTCACAAAGAAACCAGCAATTGCGTAGTTCAAACCAACACTGGTCAACCAAGCATTACGCGTTTTGTTACAATCAGTTGTACCAGGAACTGGAACACAGTTTACAATGCCAGTAACGCCTTCAAAACCACCGACATCACTAACGCCATTGGCACGCAATTGGTCATAGCGTTGGTTATCTTCTGGGCTATACAACACATTGAAAGATAAGCCACCGAAGTTAGCAGAATCATAGCGAACTGCGGTATGGCGGTTACCAGTGCGTTCCCAGTTTTGCAATTTACGAACACCGTGGTCGCTACCGTCCAAGTTTAAGTCGCCCATATCATTAACGGCATCAGACAAGAAACCAGCACGCACTTTACCGAATGTGCCAGCGTCTAAACCGATGAATGAATCACGGTCAGCCCAACCTTGTTTGTTGTTTTTGTGTTTGCTGTCAATAGAAACTTTTTGTTCTAATTGCCAAATGGCTTTCAAGCCATTGCCCAAGTCTTCTTCACCTTTGAAACCCAGTTTTGAAGACCAGTCGTTAATATTGGTAATGGTGTTATCCACACCTTTGGTTTTGGTTACTTCCAAACCACCTTTGATGTTACCGTACAAAGTAACTTCTGCCATAGACGCAACAGGTAATGCTGCCAATGTCAAAGCAATCAGTGTTTTTTTCATTGTCAATTCCTTTTTCATAGTCTAAAACGGATTGTCCGAAAACTGTAAAAAACAAGTTAAACCAGTCTCGGGATTAAACTGCCCTGCGGCAGTCCTTGTTGTCAATATAGAAAAAATTGAACGAAAAGGCAAATACTATTTACAATTTTTTTTGCCTTTTATGGGGGTTTTTGGCTTTTTTTATGGGATTTTGTTATGTTTTTTATTTATATTTCAATGTGTTATTATTTTTTGTGGTTTTGTTGTTTTTGAGACATAAAATACAACAGTTTTTGTGGCATTTTTGCAACAATAGGGGGTTTTCAGGCTACCTGAAACAATTTTCTGCCATTTATTTTGGATAAGTGCATTTTTAACTTCACAAGATCCTTGTCAAACCTACTTTTTTATTATTCGTCATTTTGAGCGTAGGCGATTGGTGGGCAAAGCCCCGCCTACGGCGTTTCGTTTTAAAAGATTAGTTTTGCAGGAGTCTCTTTATTGGATTGCCACGATTTAAACTGCGTTCAAATATCCCTTTTGACACTGTTTTTTGTTTCAGGCTGCCTGAAATCTAAAAATTAGACAAAATGTCTAATAATTTTCTATTTGACAATAAAATTCTTTTTATTATACAATTTAATCCGTCCAAAACTTTAATTTTTAGACAAAATGTCCAAGATGAATATTGATGAAATTATCCATTTTTTTGGTGGTGTGGCGAAGTTGGCACAGGACAGTGCTTTGTTGTTGCCTGATACGCCTATTTCGCAAGCCGCTATTTATAAATGGAAAAGTCGGGGTTCGATTCCTGTGGCACAGTTGCAAAAGTTGGCACAGTTGGCGAATGCACAAGGACGAGATTTTAATTTAAATATGTTGATACATAAGGAAAAAACAATGAATAAAACACATAATCGTGTGGTGATTTTTGACACCACACTGCGAGACGGTGAGCAGTCGCCAGGTGCGGCAATGACGCGTGAAGAAAAGGTGCGTGTGGCTCGCCAGTTGGAAAAATTGGGCGTGGATATTATGGAGGCAGGCTTTGCCGCCGCCAGCCCTGGTGATTTTGCGGCAATTTCGGAAATTGCGTCCGTGATTACACAATCTACCGTGTGTTCGTTGGCAAGAGCCACCGAAAACGATGTTCGCCGTGCAGGTGAAGCGATTGCGGCGGCGGCAAAAGGACGCATTCACACTTTTATCGCCACCAGCCCCATTCATATGGAGCATAAACTGAAAATGCAGCCTGAAAAGGTTATTCAGGCAGCCATTGCCGCAATCAAATTAGCCAAAGAATATACCGATGATATTGAGTTTTCCTGCGAAGACGCAACGCGTTCGGATTTGGGCTTTTTGGCAGAAATTTGCTCCGCCGCCATTGCCGCAGGAGCGACTACAATCAATATTCCTGACACCGTGGGCTATTCTGTGCCGTCTGTAACCGAACGCTTTTTCCGTGAGTTAATTGCTAAAACGCACGGCGGCAATAGCGTGATTTGGTCGGCACATTGCCACAACGATTTGGGCTTGGCGGTTGCCAATTCGCTTGCCGCCGTGCAAGGTGGTGCGAGACAAATTGAATGTACCATCAACGGCTTGGGCGAACGCGCAGGCAATGCGTCTTTGGAAGAAATTGTCATGGCACTGAAAACACGCCACGATATTTTCAATTTAGAAACAGGCATAGACACCAAACAAATCGTGCCTGCGTCTAAATTGGTTTCCACCATTACAGGCTATCCTGTGCAGCCGAACAAGGCGATTGTGGGGGCGAACGCTTTTGCCCACGAATCAGGCATACACCAAGACGGCGTTCTCAAATGCCGTGAAACCTACGAAATTATGTCTGCCGAAAGCGTGGGCTGGGCAACCAACCGTTTGAGTTTGGGCAAATTATCAGGACGCAACGCATTCCGCACCAAATTAGCCGAAATCGGCATTAAATTAGAAAGCGAAGAGGCGTTAAATGCGGCGTTTGCACGCTTTAAAGAATTAGCCGATAAAAAACGCGAAATTTTTGACGAAGACTTACACGCACTCGTATCAGACGAAATGGCAGGACGCACGGCGGACGATTATAAATATATCTCTTTAAAATGCCGTATCGAAACAGGCGAAATGCCCAATGTGGCTTTGGTGTTTGCCAAAGACGGCAAAGAATATGCGTGCGAAAGCGATGGTTCAGGCCCTGTTGATGCGGCATTCAAGGCGATTGAAAGCGTGGTAGAAAGCGGTGCAGAACTGTTGTTGTATTCTGTGAATGCCGTAACCGCAGGCACAGAAAGCCAAGGCGAAGTAACCGTGCGGTTGTCCAAAGACGGACGCATTGTGAATGGACAGGGTGCTGACACCGACATTATCGCCGCCAGTGCCAAAGCGTATTTGTCGGCATTAAATAAACTCAAACAAGATGTCGCCAAACTGAAAGCACAAGGCGTGTAAAAGGTTTCAGGCAGCCTGAATATGGTTTCAGGCTGCCTGAAAAGTTTTAATACGATGATGATTATTGTTTTTTCGCACCGAATGTGCCGTAAATGGTATTTTTAGGATTATTGCTATCGTGTCGTGTAAATTCTCCTGCCATTTCTGCGGCATTATCGCCATAAAATGCTCCCTGAAAATTACCGCCGCCAAATCCGCCCCAGTCTTCTTTGATACCGCCATTTAATGACACTTTTCCAAATTTCTCGGTATCAATTTCGCCGACAACGGTTTTTTGAGCAAAATCTACATTAAATGAAGAAGTACCTTTGGAAACCACTCTATCCGCAGGGCGGAATGCAACAGCACCGCCTTTATAGGTTGCCGTTCCTGTTTTGGGAATAGACGCACTGGGAATACCCTGATAAAAACTGTAATCCTTTTTTTCTTTTTCGTAAGAAATCACACCATAGCGAGCATAGGATAAATTACCGCCTACGGTTCTGCGTATGCCTGTTGAGCCTTCGTAAGTTTCCACAATATCACCCCCCACATTTGGCGGTAAAATTTCGATATTTCTACCGTCTAAATTCATAATATTTAAGCGGTTTTGTGGATAGCCATTATCGTGTTCTTCGTTTGTTTCTTTGCTATTATCAAAGACAATATAATCATAATCTAACTGAACCACAGGATTACCGCCGTTAGTTTGCGGATTAACTGATACAGGACTATCAGAACCGCCGCCACCGCCACCACAAGCGGTGAGTACCAGTGCAGAAAGTGTGGTAATTAGTGTCAATGTATGTTTCATCAGGTGTCTCCAAAGGATTAAAATCATTCGCTATTGTGGAGAAAATGGCGTGTGATTGTCTATAAAACGATGAAATTATTTTTAATCATTGTTATGATAATATACATAAGTCATTGATATATA
>JAGBKK010000038.1 GCA_017934045.1 Neisseriaceae bacterium
ATATATGGTTGTTGCACAAAAACAACAATTTTGAATAGCAACGCTATTTAATGTGATTTCAGGCTGCCTGAAAATGGTACATTCAATCTTGACGGCTGGTTGGCGGATTGGAAACCACTTGATAAAAAAATTATCCAAAAAATCCCATTTTTACTTGTAAGATTTTTTCCAACTCATGCACGGTTTGGCGGCGGGAGACGAAGAAAATGACATGATCGCCTTCTTCTAATTCGGTGCTTTCTTCTAATGAAATAAACACCCCACCACGCACAACTGCGGTAACTTGGCAGCCGTGTGGCCATTGAATTTGCGAAAAAGGACGACCGACAATTTTGGAAGTTTTGCGTGTACCGTGAATCACCGCTTCGATAATTTCCGCCTCGCCACGCCGCAAGGGGTGCACCGACACAATATCGCCACGGCGAATGTGCGCTAAAATTGAACCAATTGTGGCTAAATGGGGCGATACCACAATGTCTATGGTGTTGCCTTGCAATAAATCCACATAGCTTGGGCGATTGACAATCGCAATCACACGCCCTGCACCAAAACTTTTGGCTAACAGTGCCGACATAATGTTGTCTTCATCGTCATTGGTGAAAGCACAGAAAACATCGGTGTCGCTGACATGTTCTTGGTCTAATAATTTTTCATCGGTCGATAAGCCTTCTAACACCAAAGACGCAGATAGATTTTCGGCTAACCACTCGGAACGAATGGTGTTGCGTTCGATGATTTTAATGGAAAATTGTTTTTCGGCGCGTTTTGCCAAGCGATAGCCGATATTGCCACCACCTGCAATCATAATGCGTTGGGCAGGCTGAAAATTGGGATCGAAATACGGCAAAATGACATGCATTTGTTCTTTTTTTGCCATTAAAAACACTTCATCGCCACGAATAAATTTTGTATTTTCTGATAATATAATCAAAGAGTTATTGCGATACACGGCAAAAACTTGGCATTCCACGCCTTCGGGCAGTTCGGCATTGATTTCGCCCAATAATTTGCCTGCAAAAGCACTGTCTTCATGCACGCGTGTAACCACCATCTGCACAATGCCGCCCACAAAATTCAGCACTTGCAGTGCGGTGTTGTAGCGAAACAGTTCAATCATCTGCTCGGTAATTAACTGTTCAGGGCAAATAGATGCACTCACATCAAACAGCGAAGACGCAGGTTTTGCCACACCTTCTGCGTCTGGTTCTAATAAATATTCCACCATATCGCCGTGGCGAATGCGAGCAATGCGAGACGGAATGTTGAACACTTTTTTGCATAAAACACAAGCGGTTAAGTTGGTTTCGTCATTGCCTGTGAGTGCCAACAGCAAATCCGCGTCTGCCGCCCCTGCTTCGCCCAATACCATAGGCGATGAGGCATTGCCGACCATAGTCTGAATGTCCAACACATCGCTTAATGATTGAATGGTGGTTTCGTTTTTATCAACCACGGTAACGCTGTTGCCTGCTGTTGCCAAAGTCTTGGCAACGGTCGACCCCACTTCACCGCCGCCCAAAATTAAAATACGCATAGTGATTGAATGTTGGCTGATGAGAATAACAAATTATACCGATTGAAAAGAATGGGTGTGCGTGAAATTATGAAAAAACCCTTTCAGGCAGCCTGAAAAAACTACTGTCATTGCGAGCCTAACGAAGTTAGGTGCGGCAATCTCTTTGCTATGAAACAAAGTGGAGCGAGTTAAAAACGGCACAAGACAAAAAACCCTTTCAGGCAGCCTGAAAGGGTTTTTGATAAAGCATTGAGATTATGCTTTGGGTTTTTTCGGGTCTTGAACCCACGATTGACACCAGCCGTTGTCAGCCACTTTGCCACATGCTTTCATCATTTTGCAAGTGCCGTCTGTGTCTAATTGCAAGCAATTAGAACAGGTTTGTGTGTTGGTGTGTTTCGGGAATTTTTTCTGATCCACAGTTTTGGTATCAGGCACATAGTTCAACGCTTTTGCTACTGTGTTGCTTGCAGCAGAGCATTCAGCGGCAACGGCATTGCTACCCAAAACAGTTACTGCCGCAACGGCAGGTACAACTTTCAACAAAAAAGTTCTGCGTGTTGTCATGGTTTGTGTTCCTTTAAGTTAAGTTTTTTTATCTTTGACGCTGTGTGCAACGCCACAAAAATACCGACAAAATCTGCGTGATTAGATTAGCATAAAGCAATACACGGAAACCCCCATTTACAGAATGAAAATTTGACAATTATCAAATAATCAAACAAAAAACTATTATCTACTTATTGTTGATACTTAAAATCAATTAAAACTTGGCTTTTTGATATATTTTTTATCTATTAAAGTTACTTTAATAATTTAATTAAATCAATTATTCAGGCTGCCTGAATAAATGTTTTCGTTGAGCGATTAACGATATAATAGCCACTTTCATATTGAAGATTTTATTTGCGAGATTGTCATGCAACTTCTTGAAAACAAAGTTATTTTAATTACAGGTGCGTCATCAGGCATTGGCGAAGCCGCTGCGTTTGCGTGTGCGGAACAAGGGGCGACTGTGGTGCTTTTGGGTCGCAACAACAAACGCTTGGAGCGAATTTACGACAAAATTGTGGCGGCAGGGCTGCCTGAACCGTATGCTATTTCGTTTGACTTAAATACTGCCAAAGAAGATGAATTTAACGCTTTGGCAGAAACCATTTTTCAACAAACCAAGCAAATGGACGGCATTGTGCATAGTGCGTCTTATTTTTACGCCTTGTCGCCGTTGGAATTTCAAACAGTTGATGAGTGGGTGGATCAATACCGCATTAACACGGTCGCCCCAATGGCTCTGACGCGTGCGTTTTTGCCCTTATTCAAACGCCAAGGCGGCTCGGTGGTGTTTATCGGCGAGAGCCACAGCGAAACGCCCAAAGCCTACTGGGCAGGCTTTGGGGCAAGCCGTTGTGCGGTGAATTACCTGTGTCAATCTTTGGCTGATGAATATGAGCGTTTCCCTAATTTCCGTGCCAATGTGTTAATTCCAGGAAAAGTCGATAGCCCACAACGGCGAAAAACACACCCAGGCGAAAGCATATCCGAACGCACACCGATTAGCGAGATTGTGCCGCAAATTGTGTGGTGGTTATCGGATCATTCAATCGGCAAAACAGGGGAAATTGTTTATTTACAAGGGGATAAATAGTTTTCAGACAGCCTGAAAATAACATTAGAGACAAAAAATGAATACATTTTTATCGTTAGTAAAAAGTAATCTTTCCTTATTTTCTGTGTATGACTTTGGTCTTCATGATTTATCAACAGAAATAATGATTAAAGAAGTCATAAAAAATCATAATATTTTTGATGACTTTTATAACAGGTTTCCATTATCAAAAATAGAAACTATGGATGATTATTGTCTTTATTTATTTTCTCGTAGATTAGATAAATTGAGAGAAGTTATTCCATATTTGGTAAGAGATGAAGACAAAAAATTGATTATACAAATTGCTGATAATGCAAAAGTATCAGTTAAGAATATCAATAATGGTTATGTAATTAAATTTATTAACAACAATATAAATAATATTTTTAGCCAGGATTTTCAAATAGTTGATTTAGGATTTAGGGCAACTTTGGATATAATTTCTTTATTTCATACAGGAATATCAAAAGATGTTTTTGAATTTCTATGTAAAAATTATAGAAATTTAACCATTGTTCATTTTGCTCTATTTGAAAAAGTTTTTGAAAAACATACAGATTTATTTAATATTTTATTTTATATTGAAAAATCGCAAGATTTATATCAATTAAATTTAGATACAGTTTTAAGTATATGGTTGCATATATTGAATAAAAATAACAGCAATCTTAAATCTATTATTGAGCAGAATATAGAAATATTCTCTTGTCATATTAAAAAATTAGTTGAAACAGCAATAGCAGATAATAAAGAAGTTATTTTTATTGATGGAATTGTGAAAAGTTACTTTGTATTTTTAGAAAAAATTAAAATTCCTAATGCACATGAATTTGTTGAATATAATAAGAAAACATCAGAATTATCACAACAGTATATTTTAAAATATGGAGAACCATTTAAATATGAATTAACTGATGATATAAGAAATATTATTATAGAATTTAAGAAAATAGGTTGTAGAAATATATGCTTATTTCTATTGACACATAAAAAAAATGAAAAAGGTTGTATTGTTAGTCAGTTAGATGATAATTTTAATGAAAATGGAATATTGAATATAGTTAAGACAAATATTCAAACAGATGATTTTTTTACTACAAGTCATCAACTCAATCTGTCTGCTACGGCTAATCTTTTAAATGCAATTTTTATAGAAATTCTTTGCGATAAAGAAGCACTGAAAATTTACTTGGAAAAACTGAATTACTTTGTTCTTTTTATATGCAAAAAAACAAGTATTGATACAGAAAATTTACAACAAGATACAGAATTATTATTAAACACAATTCAGTTAGTTGCTCAAAATATGAATAATAATGAAATGACTTTGCGTCCATTATGTTATAGTGCAAGTATATATTGTTCTGCTTTAACAGAAAAACTATTGCGTATTTTTTATCGTTATCTTGTTAAAGATGAAACATATATACCTGTTTATCAAATAACTCTTGAAAAATTATTAGATACAAAACAAGCAGATAAACTTGCTTCTGCTTTTGGAGAAAATCATATCAAAAATTTATCTTTCTTTTTAAGGCAAGTAAATGGTGTAGGGGAAAATATAAGAAATTCTTTGGCACATTTATCAGGAATATCAACGGAGAAATTTACGCCGATATTTGTTGCAAAAGTATTATGGTTATTTACTGATGTATTGAATACAATTTTTTGGTATATTTTTTTAGAAACAAATGCTAAAAATAACAATAAAACGGATTAAGCATATTATGATAGGATAAAATAATCTTTCAGGCAGCCTGAAAAATAGGAAAACAATATGAATAAACCCTTATCTAAACGCAATAAAACCATTCACACTTCATTAGAAAATGGGCAGGATTTATTAAAACAATGTATAAACATAGAAAATAATATTGCCGATATAAAATCCATTCAAAACAAAGTGATTTTAGGCGATTTATTTTCAGTATGCGATAGGCTGCCTGAAAAAAGTATGGATTTAATTATTGCCGACCCGCCTTATAATTTAAGTAAGCAATTTTGTGAAAATAAATTTTATCAAAAAAATAATCAAGAATATACTACTTACACACGACAATGGTTAAAAAAAGTTATGCCTTTATTAAAAGAAAATGGCTCAATTTATATTTGTTGCGACTGGCAAAGTAGTTTAATAATCGGCACGGTTTTATCGGAATTTGCGATAATTCGTAATCGTATTTCTTGGCAAAGAGAAAAAGGGCGTGGGGCAAAAAATAACTGGAAAAACGCTATGGAAGATATTTGGTTTGCCACAAAGTCTAAAAATTATACTTTTAATTTGGACGCGGTGAAAATTCGCCGTAAAGTCATCGCCCCTTACAAAACAAACGGCAAGCCCAAAGACTGGCAACAAACCGCAAACGGCAATTTTCGCGACACTTGTCCGTCTAATTTTTGGGACGATATTACCATTCCCTTTTGGTCCATGCCCGAAAACACGGCACACCCCACACAAAAACCCGAAAAACTGATTGCCAAGTTAATTTTGGCAAGTTCCAACGCAGGCGATACGGTGTTCGACCCATTTTTGGGTTCAGGCACAACCGCTGTGGTTGCCAAAAAATTAAACAGAAACTTTATCGCCATAGAACGCGAAGCACAATACTGTATTTGGACACAACAACGATTACAAATGGCAGAAAAAAATAAACAAATTCAAGGATTTAATAACGGCGTTTTTTGGGAAAGAAATTCGTTGAGAGAGCAGGAGAAAAAATAAATGGCAGAATTGATTATGTATTATTCGCCTGACGGTAAGGTTCGTGTGTCTTTATGGCAACAGGGCGATAATGTTTGGTTAAACCAAAATCAGTTGGCAGAACTTTTTGACACCTCCAAGCAAAATATTGGTCTGCATAATAAAAATATTATAAAAGACAATGAGTTAAATGAAAATTCAGTTGTAAAGTATTTCTTGACAACTGCCGCTGACGGCAAAAAATATAACACTGCTTTTTACAATTTAGAAATGATTTTAGCGATTGGTTTTCGTGTGCGAAATCCGCGTGGTGTGCAGTTTCGGCAATGGGCAAATCAGCATTTACAAATGTTTTTGCAAAAAGGTTTTTTAATCGACAATGAACGCTTAAAAAATCCAGACGGCAGACCTGATTATTTTGATGAATTATTAGAAGACATCAGAGAAATTAGAGCCAGCGAAAAGCGTTTTTATCAAAAAATCAAAGACTTATTTGCATTAAGCCAAGATTATCAAAAAGATGATAAAGCAACACAAATGTTTTTTGCTGAAACACAAAATAAACTGATTTATGCGATTACAGGCAAAACCGCATCCGAGTTAATTATTTCTCGTGCAAATTCAGAATTACCTAATATGGGTTTAACTTCATGGCAAGGTAAAAAGGTTAGAAAGCAAGATATTGTTATTGCTAAAAATTATTTAACCTATGATGAATTAGATAGCCTAAATCGTTTGGTTATTATTTTCTTGGAAACAGCTGAATTTCGAGCTAAAAATCGGCAAATTATTTTAATGGATTTTTGGCGACAAAATGTCGATAAAATTTTAATCGACAACGAACAATCTTTGCTAAAAGATAAAGGCACAATCAGCCATAAACAAATGCAAGAGCAAGTAGCGATGATTTATGATAATTTTAATCAACAACGAAAACAATTTGAAGCCGAACTTGCTGATAAAGAAGATTTACAAGAGTTAGCACTATTGGAAATGGAAGTGAAAAAAAGATAGTTTCAGGCAGCCTGAAAAGGATTAAAAAATGTGGCAATACATTCTCAAACGGCTTTTATTGTTAATACCAACCCTAATTGGCATTATCACCATAAACTTTTTGGTGATTCAATTTGTGCCAGGTGGTCCTGTGGAGCAAATGGTGCAACAACTCACGCACGCATCGGCGGACGGAGCGGCGGTTTTACAAGCCACAGGCGATGGCAAAACGCAAATTTCTGCCGAAGATATGGCGGCTTTGAAAGCCCTGTATGGCTTTGACAAGCCGCCTTTGACGCGTTATTTCGATATGTTAAGCCGTTTTGCACGCTTTGATTTGGGCGACAGTTTTTTTCATCATCAAAGCGTGGTCGGCTTGGTCAAAGAAAAATTGCCTGTGTCTATGTCTTTGGGATTATGGACTTTTTTTCTCACCTATCTCATCTGCATTCCTTTGGGCGTTGCCAAAGCGGTGCGGCAAGGCACCAAGTTTGACGCTGTTTCCAGCGTAATTATTCTCATCGGTTATTCCATTCCGTCTTTTGTGTTGGGCGTTTTGCTGTTGGTGCTGTTTGGCGGCGGCAGTTTTTTGGCGTGGTTTCCGCTGTCGGGTTTGGTGTCGGATAACTGGGCAGAATTGTCGTTTTGGGGCAAAATCGGCGACTATTTGTGGCATATCGCCCTGCCGATTACCGCGTCTGTGGCAGGCAATCTCGCTGTTATGACCATTTTAACCAAAAATGTTTTTTTAGAAGAAATCCGCCGCCAATATGTCTTAACCGCAAGAGCCAAAGGGCTGCCTGAAAATAAAATCCTGTGGCGACACATTTTCCGCAATGCGATGATTCCTTTAATTACAGGCTTTCCAGCCGCCTTTATCGGTGCATTTTTTACAGGCAGCCTGTTGATTGAAACGCTGTTTTCATTAGACGGATTAGGTCTATTGTCGTATCAATCTGTTGTGAAACGCGATTATCCTGTGGTGATGGGTACGCTGTTTGTCTTCACACTGTTGGGCTTGCTGGCAAAATTATTGTCTGATATTTCATACAGTTGGATAGACCCACGCATTCATTTTGGGGGAAAGAAATAAGTTTTCAGGTTGCCTGAAACTTATTTTGCAAACACTGCCTGCCACAAGCTTTTAACGGCTTGGTAATGTGATAACACGCTGTTATTTAATGAAAATTCTTCATCACACAAAAACGCATTGTGTTGTATGCGGCGGTATTCGCGGTAGGCGTTTTGGGCTTGTTGGGATAATGTTGCGTCAATTAGCCTATGTTCGGCTGCCATTCGCAACAGAGCGATATTGCCTAAATTGCCTGTTAAATCAGGGTATTGTCCTGAATATTGCAACACCAAATACTGTACAATAAATTCCACATCGACCACACCGCCGTGAGCGTATTTGATATTGTCATCAACAGGTGGGTGGGTGGCGTACATTTTGTGCCGCATATCAATAATTGCTTGTTTTAATTCTTGTTTTTGTCGATTTTTCATCAGAATTTCGCTGCGGATTTGTTCAAATTTTTCGCCAATCGCTGGGTCGCCACACACAAATCTTGCTCGGCTTAATGCTTGGTGTTCCCAAATCCACGCCGATTGTTGTTGGTATTTTTCAAAAGCGTCCAAGCTTGTTGCGGCAAAGCCTGAATCGCCATTCGGTCGCAGTCGTAAATCAACACTGTATAACAAACCTGCGTTGGTGGTAGAAGTTAGCCACGAAGTTAAGCGATTAGCAAGCCGTGTGTAGGTTTCGGACGCATTGGGGTGTGGGTCGTCATACACATAAACCAAGTCCAAATCGGACGCATAGCCCAATTCTTTGCCACCCAATTTGCCATACGCAATCACCGCAAAATGGGGGGTATCGGTATGTTTTTTCGGCAAATAATGCCACGCACGATTTAAGGCTTGTCGCAACACGCCGTCTGCCAACAGCGACAGTTCGTCCGACAAGGCTTCCACCGTCCATAATCCTGCCAAATCCTGTACCGACAGGCGAAATGAATGGGCATGCTGAAAATGGCGTAAGGTGTCCATTTCATCTTCAACATTGTCGGTTTTGAGTAATTCTTGTGCTAAATTGGCTTCATCAGGCGGACTTTTGTGCATTAACTGCGTGTCTAATAATTCGTCCAACAAAATGGGGTGTCGCATTAAATAGCCGCTAATAAATGAACTTTTGCTCATAATTTCTGCGACTTTGGTGAGTGCTTCTGGGTATTCGTGCATTAAGGCAAGGTAGGACGAACGGCGTAAAATACTTTCTAAAAAATCTAATAATTTCAATAGCGTATCTGATTTTTTGTCGAATTTTGCACAAGCGGCAATCGCCTGCGGCAAAATCATATCGAAACGGCGAGCGTCATTGGCAGGCAGGCTTAAATATTTTTTGCTTTTGTATAAGCGTTGCAAGCGTTCTGCGACAGAATTATCGTCAAAGCCCTGCTGTTGCAAGATTTGTGGCGTATTTTCAGACGATAAAATCACTTCTTCCGTGTGTTCAGGTTCGCCCAAAATGGTGTCAAAAATTTGCCGAACTTCATCACGATAAGTTTTCAGGCTGCCTGAAAACCCTGCATAATTGTCAAAACCCATACTTTCCGCTAATAAGGCTTGCTGTTCTTGGTTTTCAGGCAGCGTTTGCGTTTGATTGTCGTCCCAATATTGCAAACGGTGTTCGCTGTTGCGTAAAAAGCGATAAGCTTGTAACAAGGCGTTGGCAGTGTTTTCAGGCAGCAGTTCAAGCCGTGCCAATTCTTTGAGCGTTTCTTGCGTACCTTTTAACTGCAAGGATTTTATTCGTCCGCCGCGAATTAACTGAAAAATTTGGGCAATAAATTCCACTTCACGAATGCCACCAGCCCCCAACTTAATATTGTTTTCCATACCTTTTTTGGCGACTTCGGCACGAATTTGCCCGTGCAGCCGCCGCATCGCGTCATAAGCATTAAAATCCAAATATTTGCGATACACAAAAGGACGCACTAACTCTTTGATATTATTGGTATAAGGCGAAATCACACGCGCTTTTGTCCAAGCATAGCGTTCCCACTCACGCCCTTGTGTGATTAAGTACTGTTCCAATGCCGTTTCGTTAATCACCAACGCCCCCGAATCGCCGTCAGGACGCAATCGCATATCCACACGAAAAACCTGACCGTCTGCGGTTATGTCATTCAAAAGACTGATGATTTTTTGCCCCACTTTGACAAAAAATTCCTGATTGCTGCGATTTTTCTTGCCGTTGGTGTCGCCGTTTTCAGGGTAGATAAAAATCAAGTCAATGTCGGACGACACATTCAATTCACCGCCGCCCATTTTGCCCATTGCCACAATACACAAGCGTTGCGGCTCATTTGACAATGCTCCAATCGGCTCGCCATAAAACTTCACATAATAAGCGTGGGCAAAATCCGCCGCCATATTCACCGCAAAATCCGCAAACAGCGTCATCGACTGCACCACTTCTTGCAAATCGGCGTGTTGCGATAAATCACGCACCGCAATTCTTGCCACCACCTGCCTACGCAACAGCCGCAGTTGGCGAGCCATTTCTTCACCGTCTAAATTGTTCAGAATAGACTGCCAATCGGCAAAATGGTGTAAATCTTTTAATGCGATAGGGCTTTGTGCGTAGCTTGCTAATTGCTTGCTATCCAACAAAGAGTTGTCGATAAGCCTTTGTAAAAAAAGCGAATATTTACAGGCGGTAAAAACGGCGTTCATCATAGTGCGTTTGTTTGACGAATAAAGGTTTAATCATACCGCAAAATAAGGGAATAAAGCACTTTCAGGCAGCCTGAACGAGTATAATTCAGCGTTATTTTTATTTTTTCAGGCAGCCTAAATTGCTATGAACACCTATACGCACATTAACGACTTTGATTTCGACCTACCCTCCGATTTAATTGCTCAATATCCGCCCACAGTGCGTGGTACAAGCAGATTGTTGGTCGCCCCTTGCAATCAGCCAATACAAGATAAGCAATTTACTGATTTTATTGATTATTTTGAAAGCGGTGATGTTTTGGTGATGAACAACACCCAAGTCATCAAAGCTCGACTATTCGGTCAAAAAGCCACAGGTGGCAAAATTGAAACCTTAATTGAACGCATTTTAGACGAACACACAGCGTGGGTACACTTAAAATCGTCCAAATCGCCAAAAGCAGGCAGTCGATTGATTTTTAACGATAAAATAGAAGCAGAATGTTTGGGGCGACACGGCGAATTATTTATTTTGCAGTTTTCAGGCAGCCTGAATGTTTATGAAATTTTGGAACAATACGGTCAAATGCCACTACCGCCTTACATTGAACGCTTGCCTGATGATGATGACGCAAGCCGTTATCAAACGGTGTATAGCAAGGAACAAGGAGCAGTTGCTGCCCCCACGGCAGGCTTACATTTTACCGATGAAATTTTGCAACAATTACAAAAAAAAGGCGTTATTTTACAAGAAGTTACCCTACATGTTGGAGCTGGCACTTTTCAGCCTGTGCGTGTAGAAAATATCAAAGACCACAAAATGCACTTTGAACGCTATTTTGTCCCCCAAAGCGTGGTGGATTGTATTCAGCACGCCCAAGAAAACGGCAAAAAGGTGTGTGCCGTTGGCACCACTTCTTTGCGAGCATTAGAAGCGGCAAGCCTTTCAGGCAGCCTGAAAGCAGGATCTGGCGATACCGATATTTTCATCACTCCAGGTTTTCAATTTCGCACTGCCGATATGCTTTTAACCAATTTTCACTTGCCCAAATCAACGCTGTTAATGTTAGTTTCCGCCTTTGCAGGGTATGACAAAATCCGCCATATTTATCAGCACGCAATCGAACAACAATACCGCTTTTTTAGTTATGGGGACGCTATGTTGCTGTATCGCAAATAAGTCGTTAAACTTCAAAATACTATTGCGTTATCTCGCCTTGGCGTATTGGTTATACTATCTGCGACTCCTGCAAAACTCGTCATTCTGAGTTTTCCGCAGGAAAACGAAGAATCTCAACTAATTGTTTTATAAAACGCTATCGGCAAGTTAATGACGAATGGTGAAAAATGGGTTTTATCAATGCTTTTAACTAACTAATTATCCCAATAATATAACACTTTGGAAAGATTTAATTTTTTCATTATCTGCCCTATTTATTACCTGCTTATTATAACTATTTTAAGGAATTTTGCAAGAATTATTTAAAAAACATTTGGATAAGTGTTGTTTTTTTGAGATAATGAGCAGGGATTTTTAGGGAAGAAACTGGCTATGGCACTTACGGAAGCGAAGATTAGGAAGTTGCAATTCAACGGAAAGAATTATAAGGTGGCAGACGCTTACGGCTTGTATCTCTTGGTTGCCAAGAAGTCGAAGCGGTTTTATTGTCGTTATACTCATCGCAAAAAACAATGTGAAGTTGCTCTTGGTCAATGGCCATTTTTAAAATTGGAAGACGCTCGTAAAAAGGTGTTTGCTATTCGCACTAATTTGGCGAACAATCAGCCGCCATTGCCGTACAAAATTTCCGATAAATGCTTTGGTGAAGTTGCCGAAGAATTTATGGAACACTTATCAAATCAAGTGGCTTTTTCGACTTTTAGAAATCTACAAAGAAAATACAATCGCTATATTAAGCCTTCTCATTTAATGTCTATTCGTATTTCCGAAGTAAGTACGCAAGATATTCTTAAAATTTTGTCGCCATTGCGTAAAGAACATAAAAATACGCAAGCCGCCAAAGTCAAATCGCTGATTAGTCGCACCTTTCGTTATGCGATTGAGCATCACGGTATCGAACACGACCCGACTTTTTTACTTGCTCGGCTTAATTTTTCGGATACCCGCACAACTCATCACCCCCACATTGGCGACAAGTTCGCATTAGGCAAATTATTGGCAGATATTGACGCTTTGGATTTTTCATCTGTTTCGGACGCTTTGCGGCTTTTGCCCTATGTTTTCGTGCGTTTTAATGAATTAGCGGCGGCTCGTGTTGAAGAATTTGATTTAGAAGATAATATTTGGCAAATTTCATCGGAACGAATGAAACAACGGCGTATTCATTGGATACCTTTACCCAAACAGGCATTGACGATTGTTAAGCGGCGAATTGCGGCAGTAGATAATGACGGTTTTTTATTTCCGTCCATTTATCGCAACAATGCTTGCATTTCTCGCAGTGCATTGATGAAACAACTCAAAGGCTTGTGTGATTTTTATATTTGCTTACATTCTTTTCGTTCGACCGCTTCCACGATATTGCACGAATTGGGTTTTCATTCAGATTTGATTGAATTACAACTGTCGCACAAAATACGCAACAGCGTTGCCGCTTCGTATAATTTTGCCACTTTTCTTGATGAACGGCGTGAAATGCTACAAGTTTATGCTGATTATTTGGATAGTTTGAAAGCGGATTATTTGAAAAATAAATCAAATAAAAACAATGTATTATAAGAATAAATACACAATTTGAAAGTTTTACTTGCTTTTTAGAATAATTTTAGATATAATCCATTCAAATATTCTTTGTTTATTTAGTTTGCCCTATTTATGCAAAGATATATAACCGCCAAGAGATTGGCGGTTTTTCCTTTTGTGCTATGGGTATTTTTCACATATTAAAAATAAAACTCAAAACTTTCAAATTATGAGTTAAAATAAACCAGTTTTATTTTGATTAGGAGTAAAAATAATGAAAAAACTTGCCTTGTTACCGATTATGGCGATTTTGAGTTTATCTGCTACGGCAGACGCAGGCAGTCTGAAAGACGCTGTAAAAGATGAATTAACAGGCGATACAAAATTAGCGTGTGAAGCTTTGCTTTGTTTGTCGTCATCAGAACGCCCAAGTGAGTGCAATCCGTCTCTTCATCGTTATTTTAATATTAGTCATAAGCATTTGAAAGATACGCTAAATGCTCGCAAAGCGTTTTTAAGCCTTTGCCCTGCGGTTGATGATGATAAACAAATGCCGTCATTGGTGAATGCAATTGCGAATGGTGCAGGTCGTTGTGATTTAGCAGGTCTCAATCAAAACGCTTGGCAACAATGCCGCAATAATCGTTTTTGGGGTGGTGATGAGAATAAAATCAGTTGCAATCCGCAGTTGCCGTCTTACTGTAAAGCGTATTACACACACAATTACACCAATATAGAACAGCCTAAATGGAAATGTACGCAAACGGTTAAAGAAGCAAAACTTGTTTATAACAACACAAACGACAATCGCCGTGTTCAAAGCAACTGGAATAATGCACGCATTGAACAAGTGGAACGGTGCGTTGCTGGCAAGTGGGTGTTGTAGGTTTTGGCTACACCGAACTTCGTTTCAGGCTACCTGAATTTCAATCAATCACCGCATATGCTAATGTGGCTTTAATGGTAAAGTTAGCAGAAATGGGCGGATACGATTGATTATTCGCAATTAAATATTCCTGATTACCGATTTTGCTGTATTTCCTGAATATCCCTGTGGGGTGATTGTCGCCATTATCAATAATGGCAAAAACGCCGTCTTCGGGGTTTGGGGTTTTGTTGGTATCAAAAATCAGCAAACAATTTTTAGGATAACTAATATCGCCAACAGAAGTCATACTGTTATCGGTTTGCCGAATGGCAAAACCGTTACGGATTTCGCCAATAACAGGGATACGCTTGCTTTCGATAAATTTACCATTGCTTACATAAGCAACCGCTTGCGGTATATCCAAAACGGCAACTGAAAAATAATCTTTACGACCAGCATTTTCGCCCAAAATCAACTCATCTAATGACATATTGGCTAATTGGGCGATTTGAATCAGTTTGTCTATGGCAGGTTGCGTATCCATTGTAGGCGACAACCAACGACCGATTGTTTGTGGCGTAACGCCGAGTTTTTCGCCAAGTTGGGCACGCAACCCCCAACCTGAATAACCCATTTTTGCAAATGCTCGTTCCAAGTTTTCAGGCGGAATAATGGTAATCGCTGGTCTCATTGCTGTTTTATTCGTCTATGTAACCGTCAAATTCTACTTTTTTTTGTTGTTTTTTTCAAATATCCGCAAAAAAATTCTAAAAAATCCCTTTAACTTTCGATTTTATGTGTTATTATACGAATAATACATTCTATTATAGAAAATTATACAACTTAAAAATTTCATTTTATTGAAGTGGTGCTTATGAATTTAGAAACTTGGCTAATCAAAGAACGCCTAACCAACAAGGCACTGGGCGAGATGATAGGTGTAACCGCCCAGAGAGTTGGTTGTTGGATAAGGGGAGACACTTATATTAGTGTTAAACACATTTGGGAAATTTACGAAATTACAAACGGCGAAGTTCTGCCCCACGACTTGCGTCCAGAGTATTTTCCACAAGACAAACTGAAAAAAATTTACGGCTGCCCTGCTTGTCAAGACAAGTCGCCGAATGATTATCGAAGTTGGTTTCACTTGTTAGAAGAAGCCTGCATGCACCGTCTCAATACTCGCCTTAAAAGACGAAAAAGAGTGAGCAGGAAAAAAACAAGAGAAACCAAAGAAGAAATAGAGAAAGAAAAAAATGTTTGAGTTATTAGGTTGCCAAATCAACACAGATATACCGCCTGAGCAAATGGCGGCAATTATCCGTACTGAAAGTTCAGTGCGGCAATACGCCATTGGTGTTGTGGGCGGTTTTTTGAACAGGCAACCTGAAAATGCTGATGAAGCAAAAACCACAGTCGAAATGTTGAAAACAAGCGGCAAAAATTACTCGGTAGGCTTGGCACAAGTCAATCAAGTGAATTTCAAACGCTATGGCTTAAATGCAAGCAATATGTTTGATATTTGCACAAACTTGAATGCAGGAGCAGAGATTTTAGAAGCGTGCTTTACGCAACACAAAGACTGGCAAAAGGCTTACTCCTGCTATTACAGCGGCAATCCTGTAACTGGATTTCATCACGGATATGTGAGAAAGGTTTCAGACAACCTGAACAAACCCATTCCTGAAATGCTGACACCGCCAAAAATCAGCAAAACCAAGCAACCGATTGTTTTTGTGGCGAAAGAAAAAACGACACAAAGCAAAAGAACGAAAACCGTCCCTGTGCATTTAACGCTAATGCAACGGCGGCTTTCATCATCGTTAAATTAAATGGAGTTTGAAATGAAGTTAATCAACCAAAAAATAGATAGACAAGTCGTTAAAAAAGAAATCAAAGAATGGGTGTTAGCAACCGCCTTTTGCTGTTTGCTGACACTACCTATGTTGGCAAATGCTGATCCTGCTTGGGCAGCCAAACCGAAAACTTTTTTAAACGACATTTTGACAGGTTTAGAAATATTAGGCTATGGCGTAGCGTCTGTATGCTTTGTTTGGTCTATGTATGAAATTATTTGGTGCGGCAAGACTTTGGCACAAATGAAAAACTGGCTGATTGGTGCAGTCGGTTGTGCTTCTGCTTCAACAATTGTGGAAATGTTTTTCAAAAAATAATTTTAGGCTGCCTGAAAGGATACAAAAATGAGTACAGAATACGAAACCTATCCGCTTTTTCGTGGTGCGACAAAACCAAAAATGTTTTTTGGTGTGCCGTTATTAGAATTAGGTGCAGTGGCAACGCCGTGTATTTTGTTGTCTTTATGGGCAAAAATCCTTTCAGGCAGCCTATTGGGTTTTGGTGTGGGTGTTGTTCCATTGGTTGCCGCATTTCTCATTATGCGGCAATGGACAAAGCAAGATGATCAATATGTCAAAATGTTTGTTCAAAACCTACGCGACAAAACAAACACACGACAATGCAAAATTGACGGCATTACCGTCGTTACGCCCAAGTCAATGCGTCATTCTCGGTTTATGGAGTGGTAACGATGAAGAAAAAAGCATACCAACCAGATAAACCTGTTTTTGCCGCAAGCGATAGAGTGCCGTATTCATCGCATATTACGCCTAAAATCATCAAGATTAAAGGCGGTTCGTATGTGATGACATTCAGCATTAGTGGTGTGTCTTACATTGGCGTACCGCAAGAAATTATAGATAGCCGTGTTCGGCAGATTAGCCGTTTTATCGCACAGTTGCGTAGTCCGTTTCGTTACAATGTGTATATTCATACGCATTGCGTTAAACGCAATATCAAGGCAGGGTTGCCTGAAAACTTTCCGCCGTTTTCTTTTGCCAAACAATTAGATGATGACTATTTAGCACAATCGATTAACGGTAATCCGATTATTGCCACTGAATACTATTTAAGCCTAATCTACCGCCCTTATCGCCGTCGTGGTAATTGGGCAAGTATTGGCAATATTACCAAAGAAAAAATCAAAGAATTTGAAGAAAAAGCAATTGAAACACTGACTAAATTAGAAAACTTGGTATTGGAATATTTCTCTGACTACGGTGTAAAAACACTTGATTGTTATGAAAATGCCAACGGTGTTTTATTTAGCGAACAAGTCGATTTATTTTCAATGATTTTGAATTTAGATGATATTCCTGTGCCTATTTTGAAAGCACCGATTAGCGAATATCTGCCTAAATCGCATTTTTTCTATCACGACAACGAATTTATCCGTTTCAGGACGGCAGGCGGCAAAACGCAATACGCCACGATTTTATCGTTTTCCGAATATCCGTCTAACACTTACGCAGGAATGATACAACACTTTATTGAGTTGCCGTGGCGAATGATTATTTCGCAAGTATTTCAACCGATTGACAAAGTTGATGCCAAAGGCTGGTTAGATAGAGAATACAAACGCTTGGCAGCGTCTGATAGTCCTTCTCAAACTGAATTGCAAGAATTAACGGACGCACAAGAAGGTGTGATTTCTGATCATTTTCTTCTGGGCGAATATTATTTTCAGGTTGCCTTAATTGGCGACAGTAAAAAAGAATTAGAAGAAAAAATCGGCGAAGCACAAGCCGCATTTTCTGATTGTGGTTTTACTGCTACGCCTTACACAATGGCGAAATTGTCGGCGTGGTTTAGTGCATTACCGGGCAATATTGCGTATCAGCCAAGAGCGGCGAAGTTGTCCAGCAATAATATATGTCAAATATTGCCGTATCAAGCACATAATTTGGGCAAACAATTTGGTAATCCGTGGGGGCAAGCGATTTGTATGTTTCGCACCGTGTCTGATGAAGTATGTTATTTCAACTTTCATCAAACCGATCGCTTTGAAGACGCAACAGGTCAATTAGTAGCAGGAAACACGGTTATTTCAGGTATGACAGGGGCAGGTAAAACTGTGTTGTTGTCGTTTATTTTGGCGAACGCACAACGCCTAAATCCACGCCCTAAAACCATTATTTTTGACAAAGATTTAGGTTCAAGCGTTTTTGTTGCCGCAATGAACGGTAAATACAGTCAAATACAATTAGGTAAAAAAACAGGTTTCAATCCGTTTCATTTACCTGACACACCGCAAAACAGGGCGTTTTTGTTAGAACTGATTACCGCTATTTTAGATGAAGACGGCGGTGAAAAAGTAACGCCTGCGGATAAAAACATTATTACGCAAGCCATTCATCAAACAATGATTGGGCGACGCGAAACCGCAGATATTGAAGGCTTTGCAAATGTTTTGGGGGACAAAAAATTAAAAGAACGCCTTTTACCTTGGACGAAAGGCGAATATCAATGGGTTTTCAATAATAGCGAAGACAATTTTGAAACTTCGTCTGCGGATATTATCGGCATCGATTACACCGAATTTTTAGATATTAAAGCCATTCGCACGCCGATTTTAATGTATCTGTTTCATCGCATTGAGTTAATGCTGGATGGCAAGCCTGTGATTATCAGTTTAGATGAAGCGTGGAAGCCTTTGTCTGACCCTGCTTTTGCCAAGTTTATTGAGAACAAAGAAAGAACAATCCGTAAGCAAAACGGCATATTGATTTTAACCACGCAATCACCTTCTGACTTTTTTCAAACCGTATCGGACGCATTGATTGGGCAAGTATCCACGCAGATTTTCCTACCTAATCCAAGGGCGAAAGAAGAAGACTACATAGAGCGTTTAGGCTTAGAAGCAGAAGAGTTTGAGATTATCAAAAATATGCACCCGAAAAGCCGTCAATTTTTAGTGAAACAACAAGGCGAAACCACGCATTGTTATTTGAACTTAAAAGGCGTACCAGCGGTTGATGTGTTATCAGGCAGTTTGGCAAGGGCAAAACACGCAGAACGCTTACAAGAAGAATACGGCGAAGATTGGTTAGAACAATACTATGCAACCGTACATAGTATTGCCAAAAAATTAGGCGAAACGCCTGATGAAAATGATGAAGAAACATTTGAAGCAAATGATGATGACAACATTCAGGCTGCCTGAAACGGTCTGAAACCCTTACCCTGACTTATTTTTAACCAAAAACGACAAAAAATCGTTGTGTTTTGCATAAAAACAAGTCAGGTAAATGAGATTTACTCTCAAAAATGGTGTTTTTGTTGCGTTTTTTGCAACAAATACGAATTTTTTTCTCACAAAATGGAGTTTTTAATATGAAACGCATTAAACCTTTGATTTTAACTGCAATTTTGTCGGTTTCCGTTGCCACTGCAACCGCTGGCGGTATTCCTGTATTTGACGGTGTGGCAGAAGGTCAAAAAATTGCCGAAATGGCACAAACCGTTGTGCAATGGACAAAAGAAATTGCCCATTGGAAAAAGCAATATGACTACTACAAAGACCATAAAAACGCCATTAGTGGCTTAAAGGGATTGGTGAGTTATGACAAGGATGTTGCCGACTTAATCAATGGTTTTGAAGACTTAATGAAAGGCAATCCTGACCACATTTTAGACAAGGCAGAGAAATATTTTGGGGACTTGGCTAAACACTGCGACAAGTTTGAAGACGCAGATAAAAAGAAAGCCTGCCAACAAGCAAATTTAAGCGAAATTGTGCAGGAAGATTTTGCAGAACGCTTAAACAAACGCTTTGAAAAGGAACTTGAAAACATTGAAGTTTTGCAAAAGAAAGCCGCCAATGCCCAAGACGCAAAAAGCATTGCCGAAGTTCAGGCAGCCATAGGCTTGCAACAAAACAAAATCCAGTTGCTCGCCTTGCAAGCACAAAACTTTAACCGTTTGCAGGAAGCAAAAAAAGAGATTGCGGCGAAACAAAAGAAAGAAGCGTATATAAGAGAATTAGAAGCACGTGAAAAAGAAAGAAAAGAATGTGGCTGGTTTGGTTGTGATAGTCCATATTCAACCAAAAAACAAAATTCTGCTACTGACGCAGATTATGCCAAAGTTTTAGGGCTTTAACTTTATAATCTTGGGTTGCCTATTGCACAAGCAAATAGGCAACCTGAAATAACCCTTTAACTTTTTGGAGATTTGTTATGAAAAAAACCGTTTTGACAACCATTTTGGCAACCATTCTTTTAACCGCTTGCGGTGAAAAAATCCACGATTTGGAATACTACAAAACGCACGAAAAAGAACGCAAAGCACAAATGGAAAAATGTAAAAGCAATCCTGGAAAATATAAAGGTAATGGAAATTGTGTTAATGCTTTTACGGCACAGCGTGATTTAGAACTCGAAGCTCGAAAGAAAGAAAGAGAAGAATGCGGTTGGTTTGGCTGTGATAGCCCTTATTCAACAAAAAAACAGCAAAACAATGAACAGAAAAAGGAATAGAAATGGCAGAAGCAACAGGTTCTTTTGCAGTTGTAAAAACAATCAATACAGCGTTTGAAAATTTATTGAAAACATTTGTACACGCCAGTGATGTGTTTGTTGCAGGATTTTCAATGATTGCTGTTGCAGCGGTTACAGCGTGGTTTCTGTATCGCTGTCATCTTATTATGACAGGACAAGTGCCTGACCCTATGTTGCCCCTAATAAAAGATTTTTTAGTGAAAATGGTTATTTTAACTTTTGCAGGTGCAACCACAGGATCAGCGGCGTTATATCAAGATAGCGTTGTGAATACACTGCGAGATACGCCTGTTGCTATGGTTAAAGAAATTACCAAAGAAGAAAATATTTATGACTTCTTTGAGAAAAAGTACAATGATATAGCAGAATTTGAAGAACACGCTAATGATGATAACTGGTTTTGGGAAGTAGGCGACAAAACAAACAATGCTTTCAAAATGGTTGCATTGTGGATTGGTTTTATCATCTTAATGCTGATTACTACTGTTTTGATGATTATCGAAAAAACCTTTTTTATGTTGGCGTTGGGATTTGGCATTATTTTTATTGTCTTTGCTGCCTTTGACTGGACAAGGCAATATTTCAGTTCTTGGCTATCTTCCACATTAGGTTATGGACTTTCCTATGTGGTAACAATGTATGTTATTGCTCAATTTTTAACAGAAATGGGCAATATGATTAAAATCAATGGTCATATACAACCAAGTTGGTCAGATATAGGCATAATCGTTTTTCTTTGTCTTTTCTTCTCTGTCATTATCAGCCGTATTGGTGATTTGGTTTCAGGCTGGTTTGGATCAAGCAATATCACGGACGGCACGGCTTTAACTGGTGTCGGTGCGGCTGCTTTTTCAAAGAACAAATTTTTAGCCGTTCGTGGCGGTGCAAAATCTCTTGTTGATTCTATTAAAAATCGTGGAATAGACAAGATGAACCGCTACAACACACGCCACGCTTACAACAAAAATAGAGAAGAAGCAGCGAATGCTGATAAAAACAAAAACACAGCGATTAAACAAGGTAGTCGTGGGGGTGGTGGTTTTGCTTTTATGCACAATCAAAACAATAAAAAAGACAGTAACACAAACAATAATAAGCAAAGCGATAAAAAAGACAGCAACACAAGCAACAAACAAAATGGGCAGAACAATGCCAACAAGCAAAATAGCAATAATGCTAATAAACCAAACAACCCAAATAGCAATATGAAAGGTTCAAGCGGTTTTAGTAGTGGCAATAAAGGACAAAGTTCTGGCAGTAGTGGGGAGAATGCTAAACCTACGCAACGCCCCCAAAACACAGTAACACATCCGCCAAAATACGACAAAGCAACAAGGACTTTCAAAAGATAACGCCCTTATTTTTTGTCAAAAAATAACTTAAAACTTTCATTTTATGTAAGTTTTTAACATTAGGAGTATTAAAAATGAGTTTTTTCAAAAGTTTTTCGTTGATTTTAACTTTGCTTGCCTTGACGGCGTGCAGTAGCAATAAGTCGTATGAAAATCAGGTTTTTCCAAAAGGTAAATGGCAACCTGTGAATACACAAAATCAAACAGGGGCGTGGCAATGAAAGATTTTGAAGAGATTTTAGAACTCAAAAACGAACAATCACGCATAACGGCGTGGCGTGCGTTTGCCGTGATGACGGTTTTATGCGTGGTTTTAGCGATTGCCATAATGATGATGACACCACTCAAAAGAACCGAAGTTCAGTTAGTGGTAGTCGATAAAAACACTGGTTATCCGACAGAAATTACCACGATAGCGGATTTTCAATCAGGAAATACAAGGCAAATTCAAGCAAGCGAAGCGTTGAATAAGTATTTTGTGCAACACTACATTATTGCACACGACAGTTACAATCATTTCAATGTGCGAGACGCTTATCGCACCGTGCAATTATGGAGTTCGCCTGATGTATTCCAAGATTACGCTAAATTATTTACAGGGGCAAATGATATTCAAAAAACTGTTGGGGCAGAACGACAATTAGAAGTGATTATTCACAGTATGAATCCACTGCCACAACCGACAGAATTTAACGGCAATGAAAACGGCGGCAAGATGATGCAAGCACGCATTGAAAAAGTGCTTCGCAAAGGCGATTACATAATCAAGCGTGCAACAGGCACAGTAACCGTATCGTTTGGTTATGATGAACATTTGCGAATGGACGAAGAAAGCCGTAATTTTAATCCCTTGGGCTTTACCGTAGTTGCCTATCAGTTTGTGCCTGATCAAAGAGTGGAAGATTTTCCAGTTAAGGACGATTTTTATCCAGTAAAGCAACCTGAAACTATTTCTCCCAAAATCCCTGAAACTGCACCGCAGGATAGCGTTTCTCCTGCGAGTGCAGAAGTTTCAGGTAACAGCGTTCCTCAAACGCCTGAATCCGCACCGCAAGGCTTGCCAACACCTGCGGTTGCGGACAATTCAGGTCAAGACGCAATGCAAGGGCAACCTGAAAAAAGCACCGTCATTTTGAGCGACAGCGAAAAATCTCAATCCAACAATCAAGATTCTTCACCTGCTACGCAGGTTCAGAATGACGGTAATCAAGCACAAGGAGAAAGCAAATGAGAAAAACCGCATTAACATTATTTCTGACTTCATTTTTCACACTTTCATCAGTTGCCAACGCTGGCATTGATGAAACCCATAAACCCACTAAAAAGGCAACAAAAGCCGTCAAAACGCATAAACCGTCAGGCGTGGTTGTGAATGGTATTCGCTATGTATCGTATGACAAAGACACGGTTTATACCATTCCCACAGCCCCTGGCATTGTGTCGGAGATTATTTTTGACGAAGATGAAAGTGTGGAATATCACCGTTTTGGCTTTGGTAACGCTTGGGATAGCGAAGTTACCGCTGGCGGTAATATTCTCGTTTTTAAAAGCAAAGACACGCAACCTGAAACAAATCTCTTGGTGCATACCGACAAGCGAGATTATGTGATATTGCTTGTGCAAGGCAATGCCAACTGGACAAAACACCCGAACAACGCCAAAGCAACCTATTCCACTCGTTTTAAGTATTTTGATTACGACAACGCAAGCGGTTTTAAAACCGTTACCACAGGAAACGGCGTGCGTGAATTTCGCTTTTACGATTACGACTATCGCAGGACTGATAACGCAGAAGAAATCACACCGACACAGATTTACGATGACGGCGTTCTAACCTATATCAAGTTCAAAGACGGCTCGCCACGCGGCACGATTTACCGTTTGGACAAAAAGAAAAAACCGCACCTAATCAACACCAACACCGACAAATTCGGCAAAACCGTCATTCACGGCGTGTATCAGCATTTAATTATTCGCTTGGACGAAGAAGCGGTAGAAATTCGCCGCAATTCAGACAAAGGCATTCGAGAAAACCGCCGTAAAACAACCGACAATATTTCACGGCGTGAAGTCAATCCCAAAAAGCAATTCAAAACCACAGGTAATATGGGCGGTAGTGATACAGCGGTTTCAGGCAGCCTAAATACACAATCGCACCCCCAAACCGCCGCCGCAAATGCAAACGACCAAGCATTATTAGACGCACAAGCGGAATATGAAGCGATTAGCAATGAATAAGGCTGCCTGAAAGGATTGAATAATGGATTACGACAAAATCATCAAACTACAAAATACCACTAATGCGATATTGAATGTTCTTCAATATCCTGCTTGGGGGTGTCTTTTGGAAATAATTGTTTTCAGTATTTGCTCGACTTTTGGCTACAAACCAGTGTGGTTAATTTATTCAACAGGGATTGCGTTCTTCTCTTTATCTGTCATTTTATTGCTGATAATTATTTTCGGCATTTATTCAGTATGGTTACAGTATTTAGAAAACAAAGCGTTGAATGAAGAATAAGGCAACCTGAAAGGATTAAAAATGTTAGACAAAACACAAGCACCGACAAGCAAGATTGTAGAAATAACTCGTTTTGTAAATTGGGGTTCTAATCAAGATAGTTTAATTGCCTTATGCGAAGACGGTTCGCTGTGGGAAACACGGTTAGGTTCTACTCCGCCTTACTGGCATTGCATATCAAGATTTGATGGTAATCAATATGAATACAGCGAAAAAACGCCCCCTGTTCGACAAGGCAAAGGCATAGGTTAATAGGCTGCCTGAAGGTTAAAGCAAATGTTTAACTTAAATAAAAAACCAAAACCACTTGATAAAGACGAATTTACGCTGTTAGAGATTGTTCAAAGATATTTAGACAATCCGCAGAACAACACGGTAGAAAAAACGGTTTTTTATCACGACAGAAAAAACCTGTTAGGCAGAAATTACAGCAGTTTTGAAATCAAAATCACCGCCCAAGTGCGTGAGTTTATTGATGATTAAAGAATATGGCGGAAGAAAATAAGTCAGAAACAGTTTCAGGCAGCATTGATACCAAGTTGCTTATCAATGTCTATGGTTCTCCTGCGACAGGCAAGAGTTTTACTGCCCAAAATATAACGGCAATCTTGCACGAAAACGGCATTGACTGTGAATATATCGCAGAATATGCGACAGAGTTAATACAGCAGGGCAGAACCGATGAACTGAAAGACCAAATCACGGTTACAGGCGAACAACGCCGCCGTGAAGTGGAAGCATTCAAACGCACAAACCTTGTGATTACTGACAGCCCGACTGCGTTAGGTATGCTGTATTCGCCCAAAGAGCAGAAAGCGGAAGTTGTTAAATTTGGCGAACAAAGCGACAAAACGCCGCATATCAACATTTTACTGCGACACAATGCCGAAAGTTTGGCGACATTCTCAATGAATGGACGCATTCACGGAAAAGAAGAGAGTTTGCGTATTCAAAGTGAAATTGTGGCTATGCTGCAAGGCAAAGAATGCTTGCACTTTGAGCGTGGAATGAGTATTGAAAAACTCATCAACGATATACGCTCCACACAACAATGGCAACACTTCGCACGCAGTCAAAGTGTTGAAGAAAAGGAACGAACACTACGCATAGCCAAGTGTTTGCAAGGTGAACCTGTTTGTGTGATTAACGATAGGCAAGCACCGCATAAAGGAATGAAGTCAGCAAAAGACTGGGCAAATGCCATATTTGACGAATGGGGCAACAAGGTTATCAGTCCTGAATTAGGCGAAATTGTTGTTAATGTTCATTCAGTGAATGACACATTTGCACACGGATTAAGTCCTTTCAAAATCGAAGCAATACGCTCGATCAAAGATGTGGTTGAACAAGGCGTTGTGTTTGCACAAACAAGAGTAGAAGACAGAAACCATTACTTTATCGCCGCCCCTATTATTCTTGAAAATCAAGTAGATATTGTAAGCGTATTAGTCCATAAGGATATGAATACGCAAAGAATGTATCTACACAGTGTAATGGTTAGGGAAAAGATTTTAGAGAAAAATTTTGAGCAAAAAAACACTCCTGAACACCTTGTTCGAAGTGCCGATAACCGCGGATTATCCGAGCCAAATCGCAAGTTGTATTCAGGAGATATAAGCAGAATACTGCAAAACTATCTCAAAGTCAATATTCGTGAATTAGAAGTTGAGATAAATCAACAAATTGAACAACAGAAAGGCAACAAAATGGCACAGGCAAACGACAACACAACAGAACAACAAATTTCACGGCAAGAATTAGATAATCGCTTGCTTTCGTGGAGTTCGCAATATATTGACGCATTGAATAATGTCATTGTAGCAGAACAAAACAGTGCTACTCTTGATGAGAGAACGAATTTAGTTAATGCGTTTTACGAAAACAAAAAACAAAATCCATTGCTTGTTGCACCTGATGATATTTTGACGGCAACAGAGAAAGAATTAAAAAACGAACACCTATACGGCGTTCAAACCATATTCAGCAACACAATGGACAAATTAGTCGAACAAGTGCAACAACAACTGCAACAAAAAACCGTTGCAACTTATTCACAAGACAACCCTTATGCCGCATACGCAAAGGACAATGAAGAAGTGCGTCAAAATGCAGATGACTGGGAAATGCGAGAGCCTTTAACAAGTGAAAAATTATTGCATTTCAATGAATTAGCCCAAAAACAAGGCTTTACTACCTATGTTGAAAATCACCACGCTGATACAGGTGTTTTTCAGGCAGATAAAGAAATAGATGAAACCTATCGCATTGAAATTACAGGACAATTCAAAAATCACGGCAGTCAGGACGCTTTTGAAAGTGCGAGAGATTTTACGATGACATTTCATCAAGGCGATGAAACCGTCCATTATTTTTATACAAATCAATTAGATAAAGCACTTGAACAGGCGGCAGAGTTTTCTAAAAATCCAGCACAATGGATTGAAAATAAAGATAAAACCGTTGAACAGCATTTAAGTGAAATGGTTGATGAAGTTGTGGCGATTGCAAATCGGCACAATCAAGAACAAAGTCAAGTGGAAAGCGTTTCAGGCAACTTGAAAGATGAAGTCAAAGCAATTCATCAAGAGTTAGCCGCCCAAAGTCTTGAATTTCAATTTACGCATAAAGATTTGGCGGATAGAACCGCTGCCTTTAATCAAGAGTTATTAAAACTCACACCTGAACAATTAAAAGAACTGCAACCGTATTTTGAACAGCATAAGGCTATTCAAACCTTGCAGGACTTATACAAGCAAACAGGCGACAATGCACGACTTGATGAAATCAACGAACACAATCGCCTGATTGAATGGAAAATTCACAACAAAGTGGAAGCCTATTTAGGCAAACACATTGATTATTCCGATATGGATTACTACAAGGGCATTAAAACAGGCGAAGAATTGCGGCAGATGATGAATAGGCAACCTGAAAATACTGAAAAACAAGCAGAAGTGAATGCAGGAAAGAATTTTGTGCAAAATTTCATTGAAAATCAATTAAATGCACAAAACTTGCAGGAAGTTGAAACAATCAGCAATATTTCTGACGCTAAAACCTTTCAAGAAAAGGTAATGTTTGCAAGAGTAGAAGAAACAGAAATCAGCAAAATGATTGATGATATTGCCAAACAACGCCTGTATTTGGCGGTAGATTTTGACAATAAAGACGCAGCAAAGGCGGCAGGGGCGAAATGGGATAAGGCTTTGAAAGGCTGGTATGTAGAAAAAGGCAACCTGAATGATAAATTGCAAGCCTTTTTACCACAGCAACCAGTAACAACCGTAGAAAACCGCAAGCCTTACTCTGACTTAATGGCAGAAGCACAAAAAATAGGTGTGGAATTAAACTCTGTTAATTTCAAAGAAGATTTTCACGGTTGGGTGCGTTGCCCAGTAAAAGGCAAAGGCAAGAGTAATCGTGATGGCGGTTATAAACTGTTTCGCAATGATGACGGCTCTATCGGTGCAACGGTTAAAAATTACAGTTCAGGCGATAGCGTGAATTGGTGCGATAAAACTCTTGGCGATAGAGAAGTAAAAAGCAAAGTGCCTCTGCCTGATTTTATTGCAAATAAAAAACAAGAAGAATGGAATGAAGTCGCTAAAAATACCGTAGAACACAATATACAACAAATGCGTAGCAAGATAGCAGAACAGGCTTATCACTCTTTGCAACCTGCCCTATCGACTGATCCTTATATTCAAAAGAAAGGCATTGTGGATATTGGCAAATTACGCCGTTTAGATGACGGTTCAACCATTGTGCCGCTATTTCACAATGGCAAAATTGCTAATTTGCAAATGATTAGAGCGTCTGACAATGAAAAAAGAATGATGACGCAAGCCGTAAAAGTGGGTGCCTATTATTCAATCGGCAACGGTAAAAATCCGCAAACCGTCATCATTGCGGAAGGTATGGCAACGGCGGATAGCGTTCATCAAATTGCAAGTGAGATTTACGGCAAAGACAAGGTTTTAACGCTTGCCGCTATTGATAGCGGCAACCTGAAAGCAGTCGCTGATAAAGTGGATAAAGTTTATCCTGACGCACAAAAACTGATTGCCGCTGATAACGATTTAGGCAATGAATTAAAAGCACAACAAAGGGGTGTGGATAGTGCGGAAACTCACAAATACAATGCAGGCTTTAAGTATGCAAATCAAGTAATTGAAGTATATCCGCATTTTAAAGCAATTCCTGCTCCTGCTTTTGACGGTAAAAATACCGATTGGAACGATGTTTTGACAACAAAAGGCTTCGACACCAGCATTAAATTGTTTCAAGAACGCATAGATAGACAACCTGCCAATGTAAAGCAACAAGCGGCAACGCCGCAAATGACACCACAGCGTAAAAATGGCACAGACGGTAGGGAACGCTAACAATGGAAAACTCACGCAAAAAAGGCATTATTTTGTTGATTTGCTTGCTGTTGTTGATTTTTATCGGCATATATGGAGCAAGTTACCTGTATCAACTGTTTATCGCAGTAGGCAAAGCAAAAGCAAGCCATTCTATGACTGCGTTCAGGTTGCCTGAACCTTTGAAAGTGGGCGTTTTTAGTATATTTAACGCTGATAAAGTAGCGAATGCCAAAGCGTTTAAAGGTGCGTTAATTGTTTCAGGTAGCGTGTCTTTACTGTTGTTTTTAGGCATTGCGTCTAAACTCAATCCTAAACGCAGTTTGTACGGAGATGCACGATTTGCCACAATCAGCGAAATACAACAAGCAGGTTTGTTATTGGACAATAAAAAAGTCAATAAAGAAAAACTGTTTGCAGATAGTGCGGTGATTTGTGGCAAAGTGGGTAGCCGTTATATTGCGTTAGACGATCAACGCTTTATTTACCTTGCCGCCCCTACTCGTTCAGGTAAAGGTACAGGTGTGGTGAATATTGTTTTATTGTCGTATGACCATTCGATTGTGGTATTAGATATTAAAAAGGAACTCTTTAATATCTCGGCGGCGAAAAGGGCGAAAAATGGGCATAAAGTATTTTTGTTTGATCCATATAACAAAGACGGTAAAACTGCTCGTTGGAATCCATTATCCTATGTTCGCCGTGATTTAGAACTACGCATTGACGATATACAAAAAATCGCCCAAACCATTGTACCGCCGCAAGGTAATGATCCACTTTGGACAGACGCTCCAAGAGATTTATTTATCGGTTTGGTGCTGTATCAGTTAGATAAAGAACGGTCTAATCCAAACTTTACGCCTACTATTCGTGGTGTGTTGGATTTAATTCAACAAACAGGTGGCAAAGATACAAAAACCCATTTTGCCGAACTTATTGCACAAGGTTTTGTGTTGCAACAAACCAAAGACAAAATCAACGGCACAATCGCCGCCGCTGACGCAACTTTTGCCAGCATTTTGGTTACTTTGAAAACCGCCTTATCGCCTTTCTCATCAGAATTAGTAGCAAATGCAACCAGTGGTGATGACTTTGATTTACGCAATATCCGCCGTGAAAAAACAACGGTGTATTTTGGTATTGAACCTGCGGATTTAAAACAAGCGTCAAAAATTATCAATCTGTTTTATACGCAGTTAATCAATGAAAACACTCGTGTTTTGCCACAAGATGATAACTCATTGAAATATCAATGTTTATTGTTAATGGATGAAGGCACTGCTCCTGGTCGCATTGATATTCTACCGACAGCCGTATCGTATATGGCTGGTTATAATTTGCGTATGTTATTGATTGTGCAAAGTCCTTCACAATTAAGAGAAAAAGAACTTTACGGACAAGAAGGTACGCAAACGATTTTATCGAATTGTGCATTGAAAATCCTTTATACGCCTGATGATTACAAAGACGCTGACGAATACTCAAAACTGTTGGGCAATACCACAGAAAAAGAACGCACTTCAAAATCAATCGGCAAAGGCGGAACAAGCAATACAGAAAGCATAAATAAACGCCCTTTAATGTATCCGCAGGAATTATTAGCGATGAAGTCGAACAAAATCATCATCAAATTCAGTGGCATTTCATCAGCGATTGACGCTAACAAAAATTGCCACTATCAGGATAAAAATTTCAAAGATTTTGCCAAGTTCGGACGCTTAAAAATGAAGTCAATCAGTGAGCGACAAGCGAACGCATTAGGACAAAAAGGCGTTATGCAAAATGAACTTGAAATGTTGAAACGCAATAACCCACAAGAATATGAAGACTTGCATTACAACGAACCAACACGACACATAATGCTAAACAATTTTGACACCGTATTAACAAGCACAATCACCGCCTAATTACGGTTTTTGAATGAAAGGTAAAACAAATGACAACACTCGCCATAGAACAAGCGGACGATATTCAGACAAGCCTTTTGAGCAACCTGAAAAAAAAGAACATTCAAATTAAACAGGCAGATGAAGAACAAAGAACGGTTGATTATCAACCATTCTTTGAAAAAAATCCGCATTATCGAACAGATAACAAAAAATCAAGCCGTGGCGACAAATTCATCTCACACGACGGCAACAGCATTTTAACGGTAAAAACAGGCAAAATTACCGCAGAAAACAAAAACGGTGAGCCTGATATTAAAGCAATGTTGGACTTGGCAGAAGCCAACGGCTGGCAAAGTATTAAATTTCCGAAATTCATCGGCAAAGGCAGTAAAGCGTATCGGCAAGCCGTTTGGTTAGAAGCCAAAAGGCGAGGTATTGAAGTTGAAAACTACAAACCAACGAAACAAGAAGAACAACAATTATCGGCATTATTGGAAAACGACAAAAAAGAACAAAATCAGCCTTTGGAAATTGTTCCCAAAGACAACACACAAAGCGTTGAAAAAAACCTTGAAAAAATGGTTCAGGATATTTCAGGTAGCCTAAATAAAAAAGATAAAGTGTTGCAAGCAAATGCACTTTCACAAAAAGAAGCACACAATGAAATGGTAGGCGTTTTGAATGAATTTTTTCCGTTTGACAGTCCTAATTACAATGACGCAGAACGAAAAATATCTGATCATTTGGCAGAAATTTACAGTAAAGGCGGTGCAGTAACACACCAACAAATCAAAAGCGTGCGAGAACAATTCAAGGCAATGCAACCTAAAATCCGCCAAGAATATTATCAAGCAACACAACACGAACAAAGCAAAGTGAAAACAGATGAACTTTCACGCAAACCCAACAAAGATAAGGAATTAGTGCGATGAATAATCTCAATGAAGATATGTACGAACAAGAAAACGACAACGGCGAATTGCAAGCCAAAGGCGATAAAAATCGTATGGTTAGAAACACAGTGATGTATGTTGTGATTGCTTTTGCGTTGTTAGCAACGGCTTTATGGGCGGCAGGAAGTTTTGTTTCCAACCTTATGCACAGTGGCGACAAAAAAGAAAAACAAGAAATTGAAAGCACTCGCACAATCGCAGAAGTGCCTGATAATATCGGCAAAGTGCCGCCAACACTTCCATTAGACGAAAACGAAACACCAACAGACACAGCAAAAGACGAAAAACTGCTTGAAAATAATGAACAAACTCAATCAGAAACCGTTGTAACCGTAGGCGAAGAAAACAAGGATAAACCGCCGTCATTAAAAGACAGACGGCTTGCCAGCAATATGGGCGATACACCACAAAACGCCACACCACAAGCGGCGGCTGTTGCGGTGCGTTTGGTTAAAAATATGAATTTAACCTTGATTAAAGGCACAAAAATCCCCTGCGTTTTGGAAAACAACATTGTTTCCGAACAAGACGGCTTTACTTCCTGCATTGTGAGCCACGATATTTATTCAGGCAACGCCAAAACCTTGCTGATTGAAAAAGGTTCTCGCATAACAGGTATGTATTCAGGCAATGTGCGACACGGCAATAGTCGCCTGCAAATCATTTGGGATAGAATTATTACCCCATTTGATTTAGCGATAGACTTAAACAGCCCAAGCACCGATAGATTAGGGGCAAGTGGCGTTACAGGTAAAGTAGATAATCGCTGGGGTTTGCGTATCGGCTCTGCCCTACTGGTATCGCTGATAACTGACACAATGGAAGTTGTCGCTGACCGCAACAAAAAATCAACCGTTTATGTTGAAAGCGAAACCAGAGATACAGCACAGGACATTGCAGAGAAAGTGTTAGACCAGTATATCAACCTGCCGCCGATTATCTACATTGAAGAAGGCAAAACCATTCAAATTTATGTGCAGCAAGATATAGACTTTTCAAATGCGTATCGCATTAAAAAGACAAGATTTCATCAATAAACCATTCTTCCCTTTCTTTGCCCATTCCTTACGAATGGGCTTTTTTTAGCGTTCTCTGCCGCCGTCCCCTTTTTCTTTGGATTGATTTTTTTCAGGTTGCGTTTGGGTTTGTGCTTGCTGTGCTTTGAGTATATCAGGAATTTTTTTTACCATTTGCTGTATGCAGTTTTGAATGCTTTGTATATTGGTATCGCCGCCATTATTATAAACTTTTTCTATATGATTATTAAAATGTTCAATAAATTCAATATGATTCATAGGTTCAACTTGGCTAATCATATCTCTGCCAACAAGTTTGGCTTGTTCTTTGGTTAAAGGTTTTTGCATTATTTCTTGATAAAACTGCTGTAAATCTTCTTCGGTTTTATAGCCTGTGGGCATAGGAATACTGCGTTTTGCCTGTTTAGGTGAAATTTTTTGCTTAATCGCTTGCATTATTGTGGGTTTTTGTGTATTATTAGCGTCATACAAATGGTCGTTTTCAGTTTGATGTGAAATTTCTCTGGCTGCAAAGGTCGCAGTAGTTTTCAACTGATAACGGCCTTTGTGCATTTCTAAACCACATAATTCAGCAATAATTTGCATTCTTTCATTGTCGTCTTTTTGATTGTCTTTATTTAACTGTCTTCTCGCACTGGGTGTAATTAAGTAATTCAAAAACAAATGACGACATTTTTCACGATTCAAATACATTAGCAAATTGCTTGTTAAATTATTGATAATAAAACCTACTTTTCTACCGTTACCTGTGGTTATTTTTAGGTGCTTGTAGCGTTTGCGTTGATTTTTATTATCATTTTTCCATTTTAAGTGAATAGCAACGACAATAGGTCGTTGTTGTACATTGTTGTATTTATTGTGTTCTTTTTCAAAAAGTTCAGTTAAAACCACATAACCATTGATTTTTGTTTGCGATTTAATAATTGCAATAGGGTCAATGAGTTGTGCAGGAAATTGTTTTAATGTTTCAGGGTCAATGTTATGCGGTGTTCTATCTGACTTATCAATTCTTTCTTCCCTGCCCAAGTTAAACGCCATAACCTTTTCGATAGTAATAAGGTCTGTTTCCATTGGTTTCAAAGGAATTTTATCGTCTATCATACGAAAGACTAACGGCGTGTAGCCTAACACGACTTCATCAAACATTATTTCATCGGCAACAGGCGTGCTGACAACAAAATCAACCGCTTTCGCAAATTCACTATCAGGGCTGGTGTCTAATTCTTGTAATGGATTGATATTCTTCATTTTTTTGTTAAAGTTAAGTCATAAAAATAGGTTCAATTATACCATTGAATAATCAGGCTTTTTCTTGCGGTTTGGTGTTTGGTATCATTTTGTTTTATAATAAGAATGAGTGTTGTTTTTTGATGTAATATCTACCTTGCACTGTGCTTTTGGCAGTATTCAAAAAACAACGCTTAATCTATGATAATGGTCGTTTTCAGTTCGATGTGATAATTCCCTGTCGTTATGGGAACGGTAGGTTTTCAACTGAAAGCGGCTTTATCTCCCCCTTTCAATCACAACCTTGCTTGTTTTCTCTTTCACGCTTACGCTGATTTGTGTTTTATCCACTGCTGCCTGAATATTTTTCAAGTCATTGCGGTTGGCGGTGATGATTTCAAAGCCGTTTTTACCGAATTTCATTTCGGCTAATCGCAAGGCTTTTTCAATGTTTTCAACGGTTTTATCTTTAACTGTAATTGAATAATAGGCGTTAGTAATTAAGGTTTTTCCTTGATTATCGCAATATTCAATCGTGCCGTTTTTTAGAATACGCAAAGATAATCCCAAGTCTGGCGGAAAGTGTTTTTGTGGTAGCGGCTGATTGTATAGGCTTTGCAATAACAAATCCTGCGTTTCTTTTTCTTGTCTGTCTTCATAATGCGGATAAATTCGTTGCAATTCGTTCAAAGCGTTCAGGTTGCCTGAAACGGCTTGTTTGTGTAACCACTCTAAATACCGTTCGTGTGGTTTTTGTTTGGAACGCCATAACGGCTGATATTTATCACGCAATGCCTGCAACTGATAGTTGCGTTGTTGCGTGTTCAATTTTCGCATTACCGTGTTTTGTGCTTTGGTTGCCTTTGGATTTTCTTTGAAACGATAACGGTTAAAAATCGCTTGTTTTTCGCTTTTGTATTTCTCTCGCAAGTCTTGGCGTTTGGTATATTCCGCCTGTTCTTCTCGGTTAAAGCGTGCTTTCAAAAAGACGGATATATTGCTTTCAGGCAGCCTGAATGTATTCTCTTGCAAGGCATATTCAATCATTGCCTTGCTTTCTTGCCAGTCTAAATTCATATACTGCCGTAAAAAATCGCTGGCAGATAATCGGCGATTTGCCACAACAATGCGGTCATAACCCTGTTTGGTTGGTTCAATCGTAAAATGCTCGTCATTTAAGCCGTATTTATGGCTTAAAAGCCGCAACAAAACACGACAATCAACCGCATTGATTTTATCCGTCCATTCACTTGTTTTGCGGCGTTGTAGCACTTCTTGGGCGTATTTTTCTCCTGTTGTCGGCGTTAAATATCTCGCAGTGCGTAGTTGGAACACGCTCTCATCTTGAACTGTTTGCTTATTGTCCAAGTCATTGCGTGCATTGCCGTGCAGAAGATTTGTTCTATCATTTCTGGCTCGTTGGTTTCGGCGTGTGTTACTACTGCTGCCTGACAAGTCAGGCATAGGCTGTCCGCTTTGATAATCAAGTTTGGATTGTTCAACGCTCCTAATGTTGAACTGTTCTCGGTTTGCTCTTCCCACTCGTTGATTTCTTGGGTTTCGTTCATTGTTCTGCTCCGTGTTTGGGGTTAAGTCGATAAAATGCGGCATATCTGCAAAATGCTCTATATCCGCAAAATGTTCAAACTGTGCAAAATGTTCAGGCTGCCTGAAATGTTTTGCTATTGTGCGTGGCGGTGATTTTTCACTTGGCGTATATTCTGCTTCTTGCAATAACTTGTGATGAGTAGCAACAATGCCTTGTAAAACCTTGTCTTGATAGGCTTCGTTATTAGCAAAATAAGCCGCCCTACGAGTTTCGGCTAACGGCATAATAAAGCGTTGTTCTAACGCTGTTTTTTGATACCACTCTTCTAATTTGGCAGCATATTCTTGTCGTGCAAATTGATTTGTGGCGGCAAGTGTGCGATTTTGCAAGTAATCATCAAGAAAAACAGCGTCTTTTAAGTTAATCGCTTTTTTTCCTGCATAGTCTTTGGGCAGAAAATTGATGTATTTCTGTCCGAATTTTTCACTATCTCTAACCTTTACTTCGCCGTAAGGTTCTAATGCCTGTGCTAAATCATCAACCGATTTAATCGAACGATTAGTACGAATAAGGTTAAAAACTTCATTCTTGACTTGTTGGCGGTTTTGGAAAGAATGAAACGGCTGATAACGGTCTAAAACACCTTCTTTGCCGATAGAAATACTGCGGCGATTGTCTTTTGGATTAGCAAGATTGTATTTAGTGTTAATATAATCCTGAAAAGCGTCAATGCAAGGAATAATCCGATTATGCCAGCCTAATGGATTTTCTTTTTTATCTAAATACATATTGTATTTTGGAATAACAATATGAATATGTGGAAATCGCTCATAATTCTCGCCGTTAAAATCGTGTAATTGTTTTATTTTGGGTAAATGGGCTTCTGAATAATAATAAAATTCATCGCCAAAAGCGGCGGTAATAAAACGATTAAATTCTTTATCAATATTGCGTAAAGTAATTTCATCAAAATATTCTTCTTTAAATGACAGCGTAAAATGATCGTATCTATCCGCAGATAAATCTTTTTCAGTTGTTTTAATATGTGTTTCTAATTGTTTTAATACCTGTTCTAATTCTCGGATATTGCCCGTTAAAACTAATCGTTCATCTAATTCAATGCGTGAATATTCTCGCCCTGATTTTTTACCAGTTTCTAAATATTCAACAATTCCTGCCGTTGCTCCTGTATGGCGAATTAACATTTTGAAAACACCTTATTCATTGTTTGCAATTCCATATAGATATTATCCAAAACACGCAAAAAATAAATGGTGTTCTCATAGGATAGTTCTTGCTTCACATTGAGCGTATTAAGAATATGTGCAATTTGATTTAAATTATTGCCCGCTTTGGCAATATGACGAAAGGCGGCGGCTTTTTCCATTCTGTGTTTTTCACAGATAAAAAGCGGTTTCATATCAAGAATAGACTTTCGCACAATTTGCGAAATAGGCTCTTTGGTCTGTTCTTGAATTTCTTTTAGCCTAACTTCTTCATTTTCACTAATACGAATAGTTATTCTGCCCATTATGTCGCTCCGAATGTCATTCACCGACTTAATTACTCACAACAAGCACGCCGTTAGGCGTGGGGTTTCAAAGGGATACCCCCTTTGGCACGCCGATTGACACGACAAAACGCAGTTTTGTCTGACAATCGTTAGCGTGCCTTACTTTTTTTCTGCGAAAAAAAGTAAGCAAAAAAGCAAGTCGAAGAATGATAACAAAAAACTTGCTAATTTTGTGATATTTTATACATAAAATGACTATTTTGTGCGTTTTTATCGAAATTTTTAGTTGCGTAATCGGTTTTCGTGTGATAGAATTTGAACATATAAAGACGAATATCAAACATAGAATAAAGGTATGACATATAAATTAGAACAACGAACATATATGTTAAGCGTTTAATTTTAATAAAGATATTTAACATATATGTTCGTTTATTGAACGCTAAAAGATTGCAGTTTGTTTATATGTTCAAAAACTGAACATATAAGTTAATTTTCGGAGTAAAGATGAAAATAGAACGAAAAATTTTATTGCTTTTAATAAAAATTGAAGTAAGCAAAAGAAAAATAGCAGAGTTGTTCGGAATATCAAGAACAACTTTATATGAATATTTAAAAAATAACCCCATTCAAGAAGATGAATTAAATGCTATGAGCATTGATAGGGATATTCTGATTGGGTTATTTTGGAAATATATTATTGAAAATCAGTCAAACACACTTTTCAGGCTACCTGAAAATGTTAATCCAAAAAACAATATTCAGAGCGTGAAAGAAAAAGCAAAAACAGCAGTATCAACATTATCTAAAAAATCTGATGAAATTCAGAATAAAGATGAAATAAAAGATATGGAAAAACCTGATACCAGTTATTTGCGTCAGTTGTCTAATGATATGGCAAAAGAAGCACGAAAATATTCACAAGATTTTAACAAGTAACCGTAAAGGATAAACATTATGAAAATCGCAGTTCTGAATTATTCAGGCAATGTTGGCAAAACCACAATCGCTCGTGATTTGTTAAAACCAAATTTAACCGATTACGAAATCATCACCATTGATACCGTTAATGCAGACGGTCAAGAAACAATGTTGTTAAAAGGTGAAGATGATAGACAAATTTATGTTGAACTTTTAGTTCAAGATAATGTGATTTTAGATATTGGTTCTTCTAATTTAGAAGCCTATCTAAAAAATAGTCAAAAACACCGTGATTTATTGGGTATTGTTGATAAATTTATTATTCCGACTACAACCGATAAAAAACAACAAGCCGATAGTTTGAAAACGGCGGCTGATTTATTAGATTTTGGCATTGATACACAAAAAATATTTGTTCTTGTGAATAATGTCGAAACCGATAAAGAAAATTTAATCAGTGAAATTACTGCACCGTATAAAAAATTCAAAATCAACACGGTTAAATCATTTATTCCACGCCACGAATTATATGATATTGGCGGATTAGTTTCAGTTCGTGCATCTGACGAAACAGATTATCGTGCCTTGATGGAAGAAGAACGCAAAAACGGCAATATGAATAAGGCAAGAGAATTGGCGAATATGTTTGTTTTACAACAAACGGCTATCACGATGAATGATAGATATACGCAAATTTTCAATGAGATTTTTCGTTAGGAATAATTAAAAATGAGTGAAGAAAATAATCCAAACATAGATAAAGCGAGTATTAGAATATTTTACGAAGAATCTTTTGTAATGCTTTCGTCTCTGCACAACGAAATACGCCTTTTGCGTGAAGAAGTGCAGAACCTTAACACTGACTTTGAGCAAGGATTAAAAAGTCATCAGAAATGGATTACACACTTGGAGAATGTGTTTAGTAACACAATCATCGACTTATTTATCAAAAGATTAGAAGAACAGCGGCAAGTAATGCAAAGAATGGATTATTTAGTTAATCAACTCAATGCCAAGTTTGAACTAATCCAAAAACCGCAAAAACGCCGCCGCTGGTTTTTTTAAGTTTTCAACCAACCATAAAGGATTAAAAATGAATACAGAAGAAAAAGAAATCGCACTTGATCCACACGATGAAAAGTTGCGTAAGCAAATTCAAGCCTATTATGAAGATTTAGGTATTGATAAGTTAATGCAAACAGACGGCGTAACCGAAATTTGTATTAACGAAGAAAATGTTATTTATTGTGAACAACATTCAGTTTGGAAACGGTTTGAATGTCCAAAAAACCGTTCCGATGAACGCATAGAAGGTTTAGGCATTTTGTTGATTGCAAATTCCAAACAAAATCAACAATTTGATGAAAATAATCCTATGTTATCTTTAACAATGCCTGACGGCGAAAGGGTTCAACTCGTTCGCCAACCTGCCGCCGAACACGCTTCTTTGACTATCCGCATACCGTCAAAGCAAGTTTTCACAATGGACGAATACGCCGAAAAAGGTTTGTTCAAAAAAATCAAGCAAACGGACGGTATTACTGATGAAGACCACGAACTCAAAGAATTGTTGGCAAAAGAAGACTATCAGCAATTTATGGAAAAAGCCGTTGCCTATCGCAAAAACATTGTGGTTTCAGGGGCTACAGGATCAGGCAAAACAACTTTTATGAAAACGCTGATTAGCAAAATCGACAAAAGTGAGCGAATTATCACCATTGAAGACGCAAGGGAATTGTTTATTGATCACCCGAACAAGGTTCATTTGGTGTATCCAAAAAGCAAGTCAGAAAGCACCGTAACCGCAAAATCCTGCTTGGAAGTAACCCTGCGTATGAAACCTGACCGCATTATTTTGGCAGAAGTTAGGGGCGATGAAGCGTTTTATTTTATCCGTGCGTGCGGCAATGGGCATTCAGGCAGCATAACCAGTTGCCACGCCGACAGTGCCTTAATGGCGTATGAACAATTAGCCTTAATGATTGCCGCTTCTAACGATGTGAATTTAAGTTACGGTGTGATTAAACACCTAATTATGATGACGATTGATATATCAATCCACTTTGCAAACGATAAAGGTGATAGGCACATTACAACCGTTGATTTTGACCCTGAACGCAAATTAAAACTGTTGCGTGGGGAAGATTAAGAAGAAAAAAGCAAGTCGAAAATAATTTATTTCTGATTTGCTTTTCAGGCAACCTGAAAGAAAGGATTAAAAAATGTTAGTAACAATCGCTATTATATGTTTAGTAATATTTTTAGTATTATTTTTTGTTGAATTATCAGAGGAAGAGTATGGTTTCGCATTTATTTGTTTTATTACAATCATTTGTCTTGCTTATTTATTCAATAATATGTTTCCAAATGTCAGAATGAAACACAACACAAGCAAAAGAGAAACATATTATACTAATTTAGTTCTCGCAAGAGATAGTGGCATTAAAGACCCTTATGTCAAAGAAATTATCAACAATGCAATAGAAAAAATCTACACCAGCAATAAAAAAGAAAAAGTTTTAATTGCTGTGCCACAGGATTTTTATTCATTGTCTCGAAAAAAAGAATACGATGAAGTGATTAAAATAATCAAATCATCGGGTTTTAAAATTGAACCCGAAGTAAAAGAATGCGTTTATATTCCTTTTGGAGAAGATAAATGTCATTTAACTAATCAGATTGAAGTGTGGTAAATAAACAAACTTTTTCAGGTAGCCTGAAAAGAAGTTAAAACTTTTCCCTGACTTAATTTTTAAGGAGCAAAAAAATGAGCAAAAATGACAAAAGAGAACTGATTGACTGGGACTTAACAGATTGGAGTAAAAACCATACCGATATAGAACCAAGTCCTCAATATACTTTTGAATTTGGCTTGTATCACGAAATGTGTTTAGCAAGATTTCATTATCTGCTTACCACTTTTTCAAACATAAAACAAATAGCAGAAGAACAAGAAGCAGCAAGATTTTTCAAAAAATCAACAGAAATGATTTCAAATGAGTTGATAGAACCTGTGATTGCTTTATTTTGGACTTTTGATAATGCAAGGCAAGAATATGCCGCTTGTTTAGCACACAAAGAAGACTTTGAACAGCGTATCAATACAGCGATTGACGATATTGAACGCTTGCAAAGTGGTGTTGATAAAACGATTTCTGCTGAATTGGAAAAAATTAAGCAAAATCTGTGGCGGACAGGTCAAGAGCGTGGTTTTGAATATCTGTGGAATGTTGAACGCAGAGCAAACGAAATCAGTAGGAACAATCAGCAAAACACGGAAGAAAGCAATGCACTTGCTCGTTGGGAGAAATTGTATATCCATAAAAGGATACCACTTCTCTATCGCTTATTAGCGGCATTGAAATGTTCAAAATAAGTCAGGAAAGTTGAATAGCGTTGAATCTATTCATATTCAATTAGGGTAGATGATGAATATATTATTAAAAACAGTTGGGCTATTATTTTTTCCCTGTCTTGTTTTTGCCGATACGCAATGTATTGCTGTCAAAGTATCGGACGGTGATACATTCACCTGCAAAGGCACATATCAACGCCAGATATAGACGCTCCTGAAAGCGGTCAAGCGTACGGCAACCAAGCACGCAAGAAATTAAATAGCCTGATTTACAAAAAACGGTGCGATTAACAAATGAACGGCAGGACAAATACGGCAGGGTAGTGGCAACAGTATTTTCAGGCAGCCTGAATGTGAATTTAGCAATGATTGAACAGGGTTATGCGGGCACTATGAACGCTATTCAAACAACGCAGAATACGCCGCCACAATGCAACAAGCACAGGCTAAAAAGCGTGGGCTGTGGGCAGATAAAGGCAAAATTATCAAACCCGAAAATTGGCGGCATAGTAAATAAGTCAAAGAAAAAAGCATTCAGGCAGCCTGAATGCTTTTTTAGCGTTCTCGTCCGCCTTTGTCTTGATCTTTTGATTTATCAATTATTTTTGTTTCAGGTGATTTGGGTTTGCTCTGTTCGACAATAGTTGGTAATTTCCCAAGCATATTGATTACCGAGTTTTGAATATTTTGTATAGTAGTATGTTGATTTAATTGATAAAGTTTATCTAAATGTTGATGAATAATTCGCTTACTTTCAAGCGTATTGAGAATAGGTGCAGCAATCAACATTTCATTAGC
>JAGBKK010000039.1 GCA_017934045.1 Neisseriaceae bacterium
AATGGGACAGATTGACCCCACACAGGGCAAGGATTTAGAACATATCGAATTAGAAAAATTAGTGCAACGCATTGCGGATAATGCGATTGACGAAGTGATTATTGCCACCAACTTTACCGCACAAGGCAATGCCACGGCGTATGTTTTATATGAAGTCTTAAAACAATATTCCTGCAAAATCAGCCGCTTATCACACGGAATGCCGTTGGGTGGTGAAATCGAATACATAGATGCAGGAACGCTAGCTCAATCGGTGTATGAACGCAAAAGGTTGAAAGAGTAGGGGGCTTTCAGGCTGCCTGAAAAAAACCGTATTTGATAAAATAGCAAATCTTTTATTCAACAAACGACAACAAAATGTTGCCCCTATCTATTCGTCAAAAATTTACCATTTGGTTGATTGCCGCTCGACCACCGACCTTGTCGTTAAGCGTGGCAAGCGTGGGTTTGGGCAATGTTTTAGCGTATCAATCAGGCGTTTTTTCAGGCAGCCTTGCGGCTTTGGGCTTAATCACCGCTATTTTCTTACAAATTTTAGCCAATTTTGCCAATGATTACGGCGATGCCGTGCGACACACCGATAGCCACCGTCTTGCCAACGCCCCAAAAAGAATGGTTGCCACAGGGCAAATTTCGCCCAAACAAATGAAAATCGCCATAGCGGTGATGATTTTTTTATGTATTATCAGTGGGTTATCTTTAATTATTCAAGCCGCCGTATCTCTGTGGTTGTGGATAATTTTGGGACTATCCGCCATTATTTCGGCGATTGCTTATACCGTAGGAAAAAAACCCTACGGATACAAAGGGTTAGGCGATTTATTTGTATTTATTTTTTTCGGACAAATGGCGGTTTTGGGTATGTTTTTTTTGCAAACACACTATATCAACGCCACTATTATTTTGCCTGCCACCGCATTGGGATTATGGAGTGTAGCCGTACTAAATATCAACAATATCAGAGACTTAAATACAGACAAACACAGCGGTAAAAACACTATTGCGGTACGATTAGGCGACAAAAACGCTCACCACTATCACGCTGTGTTAATATCTATTGCCTTGATTTTATGGATTATTTATGCTATTTACTATCGTTATTACTGGGTAATTATTGTGCCTGTGCTGTTTTCCGTATTTCATCTAAAAACAATGTATCATATTGATAATACAAAACTTTTTAATATTGAATTAGCCAAACTGTCGTTGGCGGTTTTATTGTTTGTGGTGCTGTTATTGTTTCAGGCTGCCTGAAACCTATCCACACCTGTCATTACGAGACTTACGCAGTAAGTCGTAGTCATCTCCCAGTTACGAAGAACGAACTTTTGCCATTAGCTTGGGCATTCCATAGCAAGGAGATTGCATACGCCTTGCCCTATGGCAAGGCACGCAATGACAGAAAATGTTTTTGAACAAAGTGTTAGACTATCTAAAATATTTTTCTATAATAAAAACAATAAGTTGTGTAGGGCGGCATTCTTAACTACCAACAACGCCGATAGGTGTTGCTATCTGCTTTTCAGGCAGCCTGAAAACTGATTTATCTATATTATAGTCGATTCAGAGCAAAAGCATGCAAGGCAACTTGCCTGCGACAGTATAAATAATACGGCAAGGCTATCGTTACGATGCAGGATTTTGCTATGAATCGACTATACTTAAAATTCTTGCCTTGTTTTTTGTTTTTTATGTATAATAGCGAGTTCAGTGTTTTCACTGACTTTTTTTATTGTGGGCGGTCAATCGTAACCGCTGGTTTTATAAGGAATAATTATGGCTTTAGGTCTTGTTGGACGCAAAGTCGGTATGACTCGCATTTTTGATGACAACGGTGCGTCCGTTGCCGTTACTGTGCTTGAAGTCATCGACAATCGCGTTACTCAACTCAAAACCAAAGAAACTGACGGTTATAACGCCGTGCAAGTTACTTTTGGTCAGAAAAAAGCAAACCGCTTGAATAAGCCAGAAGCAGGACATTTCGCCAAAGCAGGTGTGGAAGCAGGTGTCGGCTTGATGGAATTTGCGGTTTCGGACGAAGAAATTGCCAACTTCAATGTGGGTGGCAATATTGCCGTTTCAATGTTTGAAGCAGGTCAAGTAGTGGATATTACTGGCACTACCAAAGGTAAAGGCTTTGCAGGCAACATTAAACGCAACAACTTCGGTTCTCAACGCGCTTCACACGGTAACTCCGTGTCGCACAATGCACCAGGTTCAATTGGTCAATGCCAAGACCCTGGTCGCGTGTTCAAAGGCAAACGCATGGCAGGTCATTTGGGTAGCGTTCAATGCACAACCCAAAATTTAACCGTTGTGCGTGTTGATGCAGAACGCAAATTGTTGTTAATCAAAGGTGCTGTACCTGGTGCGGTTAATAGCAATGTGGTGGTTCGTCCCAGTGTGAAAGCAGGTGCATAATGGAACTGAAAATTATCAATGCAGAAGGTCAAGTTTCAGGCAGCCTGAATGCGTCAGACGCTTTATTCGCACGCGAATACAACGAAGCGTTGGTTCATCAGTTGGTTACTGCTTACTTGGCAAACGCACGCAGTGGCAATCGTGCTCAAAAAACGCGTGCCGAAGTGAAACATTCTACGAAAAAACCTTGGCGACAAAAAGGTACAGGTCGTGCGCGTTCGGGTATGACTTCTTCTCCTTTGTGGCGTAAGGGTGGTCGTGCGTTCCCCAATAAACCCACAGAAAACTTCACCCAAAAAGTCAATCGCAAAATGTACCGTGCTGGTATGGCGGTGATTTTGTCGCAACTGGTGCGTGATGAACGCTTGTTGGTGGTGGAAGAACTCTCTGTGGAAACACCTAAAACCAAAGAATTTAGTGGCAAAGTGCAAAAAATGGGTTTGAACGGCGATGTGTTGTTCTTAACTCGTGAGTTGGACGAAAAAGTATATTTGTCTTCTCGCAACTTGCCGAATGTTTTGGTGTTAGAAACATTAGAAATCAACCCTTACAGCTTATTGCGTTTCAATAAAATTGTATTGACCAAAGACGCTGTCAGTCATTTAGAGGAGCAATGGGTATGAATCAAGAACGCCTAATGCAAATTATTCAAGGACCGATTGTTTCCGAAAAAAGCACTCGTTTGGGTGAAAAACACGAACAAGTGATGTTTAAAGTGTTGCCCAACGCCAACAAAAAAGAAATCAAAGCCGCTGTGGAATTGTTGCTGAATGTTAAAGTGGAATCAGTAACTACTGCTTTGCAAAAAGGCAAAACCAAACGCTTTGGTCGTTTCGTTGGTCGCCGCAGCGATGTGAAAAAAGCGTTTGTTAGCCTTGCCGAAGGTTCTAAATTGGATTTAGAAGCAGCGGCAGCCGCTCAAACCGCAGAATAAGGAGTTGAACAATGGCTATTATTAAAATGAAGCCCACTTCTGCTGGTCGCCGTGGCATGGTTCGCGTAACCACAGAGGGCTTACACAAAGGTGCTCCTTACGCACCCTTATTGGAAAAACAAAAATCAACCGCAGGACGCAATCACAGCGGTCATATCACCACGCGTCATAAAGGTGGCGGTCATAAACACCACTACCGCATTGTCGATTTTAAACGCAACGACAAAGACGGCATTGTTGCCAAAGTTGAACGCATTGAATATGACCCAAACCGCACAGCATTTATTGCCTTATTGTGCTATGCAGACGGCGAACGCCGTTACATCATTGCACCGCGTGGCATTAAAGCAGGTGATACCGTGGTTTCAGGCAGCGAAGCTCCGATTAAAGTGGGCAACACCTTGCCGATTCGCAACATTCCTGTGGGTACAACCATTCACTGTATCGAAATGAAACCTGGTAAAGGAGCTCAAATTTCTCGCTCCGCAGGTACTTCGGCAATGTTGTTGGCACGCGAAGGCATTTACGCTCAACTGCGTTTGCGTTCGGGCGAAATCCGCAAAATCCATGTGGATTGCCGTGCAACCATCGGTGAAGTAGGCAATGAAGAACAGAGCCTGAAAAAAATCGGTAAAGCAGGTGCAAAACGCTGGTTAGGCATTCGTCCAACCGTGCGTGGCGTGGTGATGAACCCTGTCGATCACCCACACGGTGGTGGTGAAGGTCGCACAGGTGAAGCACGCGAACCTGTTAGCCCATGGGGTACGCCAACCAAAGGTTATCGTACGCGTCGTAATAAACGCACGGACAATATGATTGTTCGCCGCCGTTTTTCAAATAAAGGATAATTAAATGGCTCGTTCATTGAAAAAAGGTCCGTATGTTGATCTTCATTTACTGAAAAAAGTTGATGCGGCTCGTGCAACCAACGACAAACGCCCCATCAAAACTTGGTCTCGCCGTTCAACCATTCTGCCTGATTTTATTGGCTTAACGATTGCTGTTCATAACGGACGCACGCATGTGCCTGTATATATCAGCGACAATATGGTTGGACACAAATTAGGCGAGTTTTCATTAACCCGTACTTTCAAAGGCCATTTGGCTGACAAGAAAGCCAAGAAATAAGGAGCATTAAATGAGAGCAATCGCACAACATAAAAATGCCCGTATTTCGGCACAAAAAGCACGATTAGTGGCTGACTTAATCCGTGGCAAAGACATTGAAGACGCTTTGAACATTCTCACATTCTGCCCCAAAAAAGGTGCAGGTTTGATGAAAAAAGTGTTGGAATCCGCCATTGCCAACGCTGAACACAACGAAGGTGCAGACATTGACGAACTCAAAGTAGTAACCGTGTTTGTGGATAAAGCAGGCAGCCTGAAACGCTTTCGCGCCAGAGCGAAAGGTCGTGGTAATCGTATTGAAAAACAAACTTGTCACATCAATGTGACTGTTGGAAATTAAAGGAAATACCATGGGACAAAAAATTAACCCCACAGGTTTTCGCCTTGCAGTCAATAAAAATTGGTCGTCCAAATGGTATGCCAAAAGTGGCGAATTTTCCGCCGTTTTGAAACAAGATATTGATGTTCGCGAATACCTGAAAAAACGCTTGGCAAACGCTTCAATCGGTAAAGTTGTGATTGAACGCCCAGCAAAAAGTGCGCGCATTACCATTCACACCGCCCGTCCAGGTGTGGTGATTGGCAAAAAAGGCGAAGACATTGAAGTATTGAAAAAAGACTTGCAAAACTTAATGGGCGTGCCTGTGCATGTCAATATTGAAGAAATCCGCAAGCCAGACATCAATGCCCAAGTCATTGCCGACAACATTGCACAACAGTTGGAAAAACGCATTCAATTCCGCCGTGCAATGAAGCGTGCGATGCAAAACGCTATGCGTGCAGGTGCCAAAGGCATCAAAATTATGTCGTCAGGTCGCTTGAACGGCATCGACATTGCACGCAGTGAATGGTATCGTGAAGGACGCGTGCCTTTACACACCTTGCGTGCCGATGTCGATTACGCCACCAGCGAAGCACAAACCACTTATGGCGTGATTGGTATCAAAGTTTGGGTTTATAAAGGCGAAACCGTATTAGGTGCCGCCGCCGCCCAACCTGCGGAAGAAAAACCCGAACGCAAACAAAGAAAGGGAGGTCGTCATGCTGCAGCCTAAACGACTGAAATACCGTAAATTACACAAAGGTCGCAACACAGGTTTAGCTACTCGTGGCAACCAAGTGAGTTTTGGTGACTTTGGTTTGAAAGCTGTCGGTCGTGGTCGCCTGACTGCTCGCCAAATCGAAGCTGCTCGCCGTGCGATGACTCGTCATATCAAACGCGGCGGACGCATTTGGATTCGCGTTTTCCCAGACAAACCCATCACCAACAAACCGATTGGCGTGCGTATGGGTGGCGGTAAAGGTTCTCCTGAATACTATGTGGCAGAAATTCAACCTGGCAAAATGCTGTACGAAATGGACGGCGTTGCCGAAAGCCTTGCACGCGAAGCCTTTGCATTAGCGGCAGCCAAATTGCCGATTCACACCACATTTGTTACAAGACAGGTAGGTCAATGATGAAAGCACAAGATTTAAGAGCAAAAAGCGTTGAAGAACTCAATAACGAATTATTGAGTTTAGGCAAAGCCCGTTTTGCATTAAAAATGCAAGCCGCCGTTGGACAGTTGGCAAAAACCAGCGAATTGAAAAAAATCCGCCGTGATATTGCCCGTGTTAAAACCGTATTAACAGAAAAGGGTAAAGCATAATGGAAAAAAGAGTTCGTACCCTGCAAGGTCGCGTAGTGAGCGACAAAATGGACAAAACCGTTGTGGTTTTGGTGGAACGCCGAGTGAAACACCCCTTGTATGGCAAAGTGATTCGCCTGTCCAAAAAATTCCACGCTCACGATGAAAACAACGCCTACGGCATTGGCGACACCGTGATTATTTCCGAAACTCGCCCCTTCTCCAAGACCAAATCTTGGGCAGTAACCGAGTTAGTAGAAAAAGCCCGCGTGGTTTAACCTTGCATTTTGCCTTTGCTTAAAACAAAGCACACAGTTTTTAACTGTGTGCTTTTTTGTTGTGGAAAATGGTTTTCAGGCAGTCTGAAAGCGTTTGTTTGTTGCAAAAATCACACACTATAATGAATGATAATAAATTAAGAAAAAACAACAATAACCAATTGATTTACAAAAAAAAAAAAAAAAAAGCACAACCGCAAAATGCACAATTTTTTAATGGTTTATGCTATGAAAAGCAGATTTTTTGTTGTAACATACAGTCAATAAACGACAGAGAACAAAAAATGGGCGATAATAATACACGCATCGGCAAAGAAACCGAGTTTTATCACATAGGCATAAATAATAACACGGAGCATATCTTTTGGGCGTTGGACAACATAAAAACCACAAATGCCAAAATACCGCACACCACCGCGGAAGAAATGGCACAATTTCGCCAAGTATGTGCCGATGTGTATCGCACGGTAGGGTTTAAGCCCAATAAAGAGCGGTAAGGTTTTGTATGGACTGGGCATTTTTGCACAGCGTAACGAGAGAAATGCCGTAGGGTGGGCAACTTGTTGCCCACGCATTTAAATCAATTTTCAGGTAGCCTGAAAAATAAATTAAAGGATTTTATTTAATGAATAATACAGATAAAACAATGAATAAAGAATATAATCGACACAAGGGTATAGCCTATTTAATTTTTGCGGTGATTACTTATTTAATTTTTGCATTTATTTTATCTGTTAGTAATATCATTATCAATCATCTTGGAATTGTTTTTATTGAATTATATTTTTTCTGTTTTGTATTATTAGGTTGTTTATTTAAACCAGATACAAAACTTAATCCAACAATTATATCTTATTTAATTATATTGAGTATTCCAATTTATTTTTCATTTAATTATCGGTATCTTATGCAAATTGATACTGATGACCATTTGATTAAAAATATGGATTTTAAAACAGCAATTGCTGAAATTGGATATACAAAATCCAATTTCTATTCTTATATTCCTGAACAATGTAATAGATTTGAATATAAAGGTAAGGCGGCAATATTTAATTTATTTCCAGATAATTATTGTAAAGAACAAGAACACAATAAAGCATTTAGCATTAAAGAAAATAATGGTCATTGGATTGATTTTTATGGTGGTCGTAATTTTTTAAGAAAATTAAATCATGAAGGTATTAGATATGTAATAACAGAATATGATCCAGTTCATATTAAATATATAACAAAAAGAATGCCTGTAAATCATGAATCTGTATTATTAGCAATGTTTTCAACACTAAAAAAAGAAAAAAATATTGTTTATGGTTTTGATTTTGAAAAAGAGCCAACAGAGTTTAATGATGTTACACTTAAAGAAGTAAAGAAAATACTTAATCAATATAGTTTTATCAGTGCTTATAAAAAACAAAAAAGTGAATATGTGATATTTTCAGTTTTGTTTTTTATAAATGCTTTGGCATTTAGTTGGGTTATTTATCGGATAAACAAAAAATATCTGCATAAATAATTTTTGTCGAATAACTTTTAACTTGAGCCCGTAGGGTGGGCATTCTTGCCCACCGTAACAGCAAAAAGCAATTCAGGCAGCCTGAAAATGTAATTAAACCGCGTAGGCAACAAGTTGCCCACCCTACGGCTGTTGTAAAAATGCAACAGTTAAATAATTTTTAATTTTAATACATAACTTATTGAAAAAAAAAAAAAAAAAACAAACTATAAAACAGTAATATCAAGCCAAGTAACTTGGTTACAAGATATAAAAAATGAGCAAAATGCTTGGAGAAATGGTGTGGTCTATTGTAAGATATGCACAACAAAAGAACAGGAAACGCACCAAGTGAATGAACGAAACAATCAGCAACAAAATAGCGTAGTGCGAGAAACGGCGTTTTATACCATACACGACACGCCCAATGGTGCATTGCACATTGCCTACGCAGAAGATTTGAAGACACAAAAGTGTCAAAAATGCACCGCAGAAGACATAGCACAATTCTGCCAAGTGTGTGCGGATATATATCGTGCGGTGGGGTTTAAGCCCAATGAGTGATAAAATTTTGTGCTTTTTATAAGTGGGCATTTCAACCCACCAAAACAACAGAAACGCCGTAGGGTGGGCATTCATGCCCACCGTAACGGACGAAAGCCATTCAGGCAGCCTGAAAAAGTGATTAAACCTCGTGGGCAACAAGTTGCTAACCCTACGCAACTAAAAAACAACGCAACCTTAATTTAAGGAATAACACAATGTTAAGCAAACCAGCCATTGGACGGTTAGAATATTTTTTTTACGCTTACATAATCTCGGCTTTGCCGAGTGGTTTAGCGGCTTATTATCTGCAAGAAAACAATGGGCAATTTAACGGAACAATTGCCGTGCTTTATATTATTTCCACGATTATTGTGTTAATGGCAACCGTGAAAAGATTGGCTGATGTTAATTTATCGCCGATATTGTGTATATTATTATTTGTGCCATTTATCAATATATTGCTTGTGCTTTATTTGCTTTTTGCGTCAGGCAAATAATTTAAGGCAGCCTGAAATATAGTTTAACCATTTGAATAAAAAGAAAACAATATGAAAAAATCATCATTAACCATATTATTGATTGCCACATTCGGTTTAACCGCTTGTTCAGAACAAAAAATCAA
>JAGBKK010000040.1 GCA_017934045.1 Neisseriaceae bacterium
CTTCCGTACAACCGATGTAACCGGTGCGGTAACATTATCCGAAGGCGTTGAAATGGTAATGCCTGGTGAAAATGTGAAAATCACCGTAGAACTGATTGCACCGATTGCGATGGAAGAAGGCTTGCGTTTTGCTATTCGCGAAGGCGGTCGCACCGTTGGTGCTGGCGTGGTTTCAAAAGTGATTCAATAAACCATCACCGATAGGATATTAGGCCAGTAGCTCAATTGGTAGAGTATCGGTCTCCAAAACCGAGGGTTGGGGGTTCGAGACCCTCCTGGCCTGCCAAAAATAAACTAATCGGCGATTTAAGCCGATTAGTTTTTTGACTATATAATGAAGTGATTTTGACTGAATATAGTCAATTCAGACAAAAAGTAGGTAAGGCGGTGAGCCGTAGGCAGTATAAATAATACGACAAGGCGAGCCAACGCTGCATAATTTTGGTATGAATTGACCATAAAAGATGATTTCATTATGTTGTTATTTATTTCAGGCAGCCTGAAACAACCCATATCGGACACAATTATGAGTAAAAAACAAAAAAACGAAGTATCGCAAGACACCAAACCCAAAATGTCGAAAGCAGAGATTCGCGAGCAACAACAGATTGAACGGCAACGCAATTCCACTATGGATAAAATCAAATTATTCATTGGCGTATTGTTGGTGGCAGGTGGTGTGTTTGCTTATCACTTTTTTGATAAGCAACTGCCTGTTTTGGTGCGTGCGATTTTTCCGATCGCAGGCGTGGCGATTGCCGTGGTTTTGGTGTTTTTCTTCTGTTCATTTGGCAAAAATTTAATTGCGTATGTTACTGAATCTACGCAAGAAATGAAAAAAGTCGTGTGGCCAGAAAAAAAGAATGCTATGCAAATGACACTCACCGTCATTGTCTTTGCCGCCGTATTGGCGATATTTATGGCATTGTCGGATACTTTGGTTTCGTGGATTCTGTTTGATGTTTTGTTGAAAAGGGGATAATAAATGAGCAAACAATGGTTTGTGGTGCAAGCCTATTCAGGCTTTGAAAAAAGCGTACAACGCTCTTTAACCGAACGCATTAAACGCGAAGAAATGGAAGATTTATTCGGTCAAATTCTTATTCCGACCGAAGAAGTGGTCGATGTGAAAAACGGCAAACGCACCGTAAGCGAGCGCAAATTTTTTCCTGGCTATTTGTTGGTCGAAATGGAAATGTCCGAAAAAACATGGCATTTAGTCAAAAGCACGCCCAAAGTCAGTGGTTTTGTTGGCGGCACAACCAATCGCCCAGCCCCCATTCGTCAAAAAGAAGTTGATGAAATCTTGCAACAAATGCAAACAGGCGTAGAAAAACCGCGTCCAAAAGTGGAATTTACCATTGGACAAAGTGTCCGCGTCAATGAAGGTCCATTTGCTGACTTCAACGGCATTGTCGAAGAAGTCAATTACGAACGCAATAAATTGCGTGTATCGGTACAAATCTTCGGTCGCGAAACCCCTGTGGAATTAGACTTTGGACAAGTGGAAAAAGTCTGATAATGGCGGATTTTCAGGCTGCCTGAAATGAAGTTTTTTTAATGTACACAGTTAAAAAAAATCCCATTCCAATGAATGGGATTTTTATTCTTTCAAATAATCAATAGATTATTGTTTATTGCCACCAAACACGCCTTGTAAATTTTGGCTTTTATCGGCAAATGAGCCTGCCAAGTTTTGGGCTTTTGGACCGTAGAACTTGCCTTCGGCATAACCTGTTTTGTTGGCAGTGCCTTGAAAAGTGTTGGCTTTAATGTTTGCGTTAATCGTAACTGCTTTTTTTGCAGGCATTTGAGATAAGTCGGATCTCACTTTCCAGTCATTCAGCGTGCCTGTGAGTTTTTTGTTGGTGAAATCCACTTTAAATTCAGAAAGACCATAATAAGGACTGTAACCATCGGCTTTTAACGGATTACTGTGCATGAGTTTCACTTGTTCATTAAAATGAACCATATCATTGGCGATGGCATAACCTAAATAAGTGGCTGTTCCTGTTTTGGGCATATCTGTTGTTGCTTGTCCAAAATAAGTAATATTTTTTGTTATTTTGTTCGCAACCGTTCCATCACCGTCAAAAACATTCGTTTCACCATAGCGAGCATAAGCCGTTCCACGAGTGCCTTTGGTGGGTGCCAAGATGATTTTTGCATTACTTGTCGTAATCGTAAAACTGCGACCTGCAATATTGATGTCTTTTTCGATATTGTTATCGTTTTCTGAAAGTGCGTCATAATAAGATGTATCAATTTTATCTTCATCTTTAACATTGGCAAATACAGGTTCTGTATTAAAAGGCAAGGGAACATTGTCATTGCTACCGCTGTTATCAAGCGGTATTGTATATCGTGCTACTTGTTGTTTTAATTGAAAAGGTTTTCCATCATCAACCGTTGGTGTGCTTGGATTGGGCGTGGGTTTTGAATTACCCGTATTGTTTGTTGTTGATGGTTTGGTTGTGTTATCTACTTTGACACCATCATCACCACCGCCGCCACCACAAGCCGATAATGCGAATGCAGAAATCAGAGTTACTGCCAAGAGTTTTGCTTTCATTTGAGTTTTCCTTTATGAAAAATTGAGAAAAAAATTTCGTACAGGGGGTGCTTTGTCAAGCACCCCCTATACAGTACTGTATAGGCATTGGCGAATAATACAAACGCCGTAAGGCGTTGGGGTGAATGTTCAGGCAGCCTGAAAAAACTTTTAAATAAAAACTCAATTATTACTTGCCAAGATTTTTTAATATGTTATAATTGCCAGTTCATTTTTTGGGGAGCGTGCTTTTTGGCATGCGTTTTACCCGTAACTTTTGGAGTTATATCAAAATGGCAAAGAAAATTGTCGGTTATATTAAATTGCAAATTCCTGCGGGAAAAGCAAATCCATCGCCGCCTGTTGGTCCTGCTTTGGGTCAAAGGGGCTTGAATATTATGGAATTTTGTAAAGCGTTTAACGCTGCGACACAAGGCATGGAACCTGGTTTGCCTGTGCCTGTGGTGATTACCGCTTTTGCAGATAAATCATTCACTTTTGTAATGAAAACGCCGCCTGCCACCGTTTTACTGAAAAAAGCGGCAGGCATTCAAAAAGGTAGCCCACGCCCACACACTGATAAAGTGGGTAAAGTAACCCGTGCTCAATTAGAAGAAATCGCCAAAACCAAAGAGCCTGACTTAACTGCGGCTGATTTGGACGCAGCCGTGCGTATTATCGCAGGTTCTGCGCGTTCTATGGGTATTGAAACGGAGGGCGTGTAAATGGCAAAAGTTTCTAAACGAATCAAAGCCTTGCGTGAAGGTTTCGACCGTAATAAATTATACGAAATCAATGAAGCATTAGGCTTGGTGAAAAAAGCTGCTACCGCTAAATTTGATGAATCGATTGATGTTGCGGTGAATTTGGGTGTTGATCCACGCAAATCTGACCAAGTGGTGCGTGGTTCTGTGGTTCTGCCACGCGGTACTGGTAAAACCGTGCGTGTAGCCGTATTTACACAAGGTGCGAATGTAGAAGCCGCCAAAGCCGCTGGTGCGGATATTGTTGGTTTTGAAGATTTGGCTGAAAGCGTTAAAGCAGGTCAATTAGACTTTGATGTGGTGATTGCGTCTCCTGACGCTATGCGTATTGTCGGTCAATTAGGTACGATTTTGGGTCCGCGTGGTTTAATGCCAAACCCCAAAGTCGGCACGGTTACACCGAATGTTGCCGAAGCCGTGAAAAACGCCAAAGCAGGTCAAGTGCAATATCGCACCGACAAAGCAGGTATTATTCACGCCACGATTGGTCGTGCGTCTTTTGACGAAGCGGCTTTGCGTGAAAACTTTAACGCATTGTTGGACGCTTTGCAAAAAGCCAAACCTGCGGCATCGAAAGGTCAATACATTAAACGCATCGCCGTATCCAGCACAATGGGTTTGGGCGTAACCGTTGATGTGGCGACTGCCGTAGTTAAGTAAATAGAATTTTCAGGCAGCCTGAAAGGTTTTCAGGTTGCCTGTTTTAGGGGTGTCGTTTTTATCGCAATATAAAAACGGCATATTGTCAGAGACCGTAGGAAGTTTTACTTTAAAAGCGAGTTGATTCAATAACTTAATCCTACGCAGACGGTAATCCCTGTGAAGTTTCTTTTTCTCAAAGATATTTTATAGATTGCCGTGCTGAACAAAACTTACCAAAGTTTTGCGTCTTTTAACCGTTAGCACAGGAGATGAATCTTGAGTCTCAATGTTGAAGCGAAAAAAGCCGCCGTTGCCGAGATTAGCAATAGCATTGCTAATGCACAAACAATGGTGATTGCCGAGTATCGCGGTATCAGCGTGGAAAGTATGACGAAATTGCGTGCCAATGCACGAAAAGATTCCGTCTATCTTCATGTGTTGAAAAATACACTCGCGCGTCGTGCCGTTGAAGGTACTTCGTTTGCGGCGTTGGCGGATCAAATGAAAGGTCCGTTGGTGTATGCCGTATCCGAAGACCCTGTTGCAGCGGCAAAAGTGTTGCATCAGTTTGCCAAAACCGATGACAAAATCGTCATCAAAGCAGGTTCTTACAATGGCGATTTGTTAGACGCTGCCCAAGTGGCTGAATTAGCGTCTATTCCGTCTCGTGATGAACTGTTGGCAAAACTGTTGGGTATTATGCAAGCTCCTGTTTCTGGCTTTGCTCGTTGCTTGGCAGCGTTGGCAGAGAAGAAACAAGCCGAAGCCGCATAACACCATTTTTAACAATTTTTTTATTTTTTGGAGTAATCAAAAATGGCAATCTCTCAAGAAGACATTTTAGAAGCAGTCGGCAATTTAACCGTTATGGAATTGAACGACTTGGTAAAAGCATTTGAAGAAAAATTTGGCGTATCTGCTGCCGCTTTGGCAGTGGCTGCTGGTGGTGCTGCTGCTGGCGGTGCTGCACCTGCCGAAGAAAAAACCGAATTTGATGTGGTATTGACTGCCGCAGGCGATCAAAAAGTGGGCGTAATTAAAGTGGTTCGTGCCGTAACTGGCTTGGGCTTGAAAGAAGCCAAAGACTTGGTTGATGGTGCACCGAAAACCATTAAAGAAGGCGTTGCCAAAGCTGAAGCTGAAGATATTGTGAAACAACTCACTGAAGCTGGTGCGAAAGCCGAGTTGAAATAAGCCGTACAGCAACACACAGGCTGGCAGGAAACTGTCCAGCCTTGTCGTGTTTTTAGTTATATTTAAATATAGACGATATTTTCAGGCAGCTTGAAACAATAAACACATAAAAAGCGAGTGCTGAATATTCAACGAATTGTAATAGTTTCTTGACTATTCAACATTCAAACCGAAACCCATTGTGGAGTGAATCTCTATGACATATTCTGTAACCGAAAAAAAACGCATTCGCAAAAGTTTTGCCAAACGCACCAATGTGTTAGATGTGCCATTTTTGTTATCGATGCAGTTGGATTCGTATGCCGACTTTTTGCAAAGCGATGTGGCGTATGACAAACGAGCCGACAAAGGTTTGCAAGCCGCTTTTCAAGGCGTGTTTCCCATTACCAGCAACAACGGCTTGGCTCGATTAGAATTTCAATATTACACCTTGGGTGATCCTGTGTTTGACATTCAAGAGTGTCGTTTGCGTGGCATTACCTACGCCGCTCCGTTGCGTGCAAGAATCCAATTAGTGCTTTTGGATAAAGATTCACCCAACGCCAAAATCAAAGAAGTACGCGAAAACGATGTGCATATGGGCGAAATTCCCCTGATGACTCCGTCAGGTTCGTTCATCATCAACGGTACAGAACGCGTGGTGGTGTCGCAGTTACACCGCTCTCCAGGTGTCTTCTTTGAACACGATAAGGGCAAAACCCATTCGTCAGGCAAATTGCTGTTCTCCGCACGCATTATTCCGTATCGTGGTTCGTGGTTAGACTTTGAGTTTGACCCCAAAGACTGTTTGTATTTCCGTATCGACCGCCGCCGCAAAATGCCCGTAACCGTGCTGCTGAAAGCCTTGGGTTACAGCGTAGAACAGATTTTGGAAATGTTCTACGACTTTGAAGAATTTTATTTAGGCAAAGACGGCATTCAAACCGAATTGGTGATGTCGCGTTTGAAAGGCGAAATGGCGCGTGCCGATATTGCCGATAAAGACGGCAATGTGATTGTTGCCAAAGGCAAACGCATTACCGCCAAAAATGTGCGTGATATTGAAGCTGCCAAAATCAAACGCATTGATGTGGAAGCCGATATTTTATTGCGTAAAATCTTGGCAAAAGATGTGATTGACGGCGACACAGGCGAAGTGATTGCCGCCGCAGGGGCTGAAATTACCGAAGAATTGTGGGAAAAAATTGAAGCTGCCCCTGTTGAAAAAATCACCACGCTGTTTGTGAATGAATTAGACCAAGGGGCATACATTGCCAACACCTTGCAGTTGGACGACATTAAAGATTCTTACGCTGCACGCGTAGCGATTTACCGCACCATGCGTCCAGGTGAGCCTTCCACCGAAGAAGCCGTGGAAGCCTTGTTCCAAAGAATGTTCTTTAATCCTGACACCTACGATTTATCACGCGTCGGCAGAATGAAATTTAACACAAGAACTTACGGTCGCCGTGAAGAAAAAGCAGGGGCGTGGTTCTTGCGTTTAATGGACGAAACTTTCAAAGACGCAGAAAATGACAGCATGGTTTTAACCGTGCCTGATATTGTGGTAGCGATTGCCACCTTGGTGGAATTGCGTAACGGTCATGGCGAAGTCGATGATATTGACCACTTGGGTAACCGCCGTGTGCGTTCGGTGGGCGAATTGGCGGAAAATCAATTCCGCAGTGGCTTGGCTCGTGTGGAACGCGGTGCGAAAGAACGCTTAAATCAAGCCGAAGCCGAAGGCTTAATGCCACACGATTTAATCAACGCCAAATCCGTGTCGTCTGCCATTAAAGAATTTTTCGGTTCGAGCCAGTTGTCGCAATTTATGGATCAAACCAACCCATTATCGGAAATCACGCACAAACGCCGTGTATCGGCATTAGGTCCTGGTGGTTTGACAAGGGAGCGTGCAGGCTTTGAAGTACGCGATGTGCACCCCACGCATTATGGTCGCGTGTGTCCGATTGAAACCCCAGAAGGTCCAAACATCGGCTTGATTAACTCCTTGTCGGTTTATGCACGCACCAACGAATACGGCTTTTTGGAAACCCCATATCGCCGTGTGGTTGATGGCAAAGTAACCGATCAAATTGATTATTTATCGGCGATTGAAGAAGGCAGATATGTGATTGCCCAAGCAAATGCCGAATTAGACGAAAAAGGCTGCCTGAAAGATGAGTTAATTACTTGTCGTGAAAAGGGCGAGACCATTTTAGCCGAAAAAGAACGCGTACAATATATGGATGTGGCAACAGGTCAAGTGGTGTCGGTGGCAGCGTCTTTAATTCCGTTCTTGGAACACGATGACGCTAACCGTGCTTTGATGGGTGCGAACATGCAACGCCAAGCCGTGCCGTGTTTGCGTCCTGAAAAACCATTGGTCGGCACAGGCATTGAACGCGAAGTAGCGATTGATTCTGCCACAGCGATTGTGGCTGATCGTGGTGGCGTGGTGGATTATGTTGATGCCAACCGTATTGTGGTGCGTGTGAATGACGATGAAACCGTGGCAGGTGAAATCGGCGTGGATATTTATAATTTAGTGAAATTCACTCGTTCTAACCAAAGTACGAATATCAACCAACGCCCAGTGGTGCGTGTTGGCGACAAAATTGCCAAAGGCGATGTCGTGGCTGACGGTGCTTCCACTGACTTGGGCGAGTTGGCTTTGGGTCAAAATATGACCATTGCCTTTATGCCGTGGAATGGTTACAACTTTGAAGATTCGATTTTGATTTCTGCACGCGTGGTGGCTGATGACCGCTACACTTCCATTCACATTGAAGAATTGAATGTGGTGGCACGCGATACCAAGTTAGGTGCGGAAGAAATCACCCGTGATATTCCCAATTTATCCGAACGCATGCAAAGCCGTTTGGACGAATCAGGCATTGTGTATATCGGTGCGGAAGTGGAAGCAGGTGATGTTTTGGTGGGTAAAGTAACCCCCAAAGGCGAAACGCAACTCACCCCAGAAGAAAAACTGTTGCGTGCCATTTTTGGCGAAAAAGCGTCTGATGTCAAAGACACTTCATTGCGTATGCCCACAGGTATGAGTGGCACGGTAATTGATGTACAAGTCTTCACACGAGACGGCATTCAACGCGACAAACGCGCACAATCGATTATTGACGCAGAATTAGAACGCTATCGTCAAGATTTGAATGACCAGTTGCGGATTTTCAGCAATGACGCATTCAATCGTATGCGTGCAATGATTGTTGGACAAGTTGCCAACGGCGGACCGATGAAATTAGCCAAAGGTCAAAAAGTGACGGACGATTATTTAGACAATCTGCCGTCCAAATACGACTGGTTTGATATTCGTATGGCGAATGAAGACTTGGCTCGCCAGTTGGAAATGATGAAAGAAAACTTGGACAAAAAACGCGAAGAAGGCAATCAACTTTTTGAAATCAAAAAGAAAAAACTTACCCAAGGCGATGAATTGCAACCGGGTGTACAACGCATGGTGAAAGTGTTTATTGCCATTAAACGCCGTTTGCAAGCAGGGGATAAAATGGCAGGTCGCCACGGTAACAAAGGTGTGGTGTCCAAAATCGCCCCTGTGGAAGATATGCCGTATATGGCAGACGGTCGCCCTGTGGATATTGTGCTCAATCCATTAGGCGTGCCAAGCCGTATGAATATCGGACAGATTTTGGAAGTGCATTTAGGTTGGGCTGCCAAAGGCATTGGCGAACGCATTAACCGAATGTTGCAAGAACAAGCCACAGTCAAAGAAGTGCGTCAATTCTTGGATAAGTTATACAACAAGAGCGGTCGCAAAGAACAATTATCTTCTTTAACCGATGACGAAATTTTGGCGTTGGCGAAAAACTTGTCCATAGGAGCGACTTTTGCGTCTCCTGTGTTTGACGGAGCACACGAAAAAGAAATTCGTGCAATGTTGGATTTGGCATATCCTGATGACGATCCACGCACCGAAAAACTGCAATTTAATGCGTCCAAAACACAGATGACCTTATACGACGGTCGTTCAGGCGAGCCTTTTGACCGCAAAGTTACCGTGGGTGTGATGCATTACTTGCGTTTGCACCACTTGGTTGATGAAAAAATGCATGCGCGTTCCACTGGTCCTTACAGTTTGGTTACCCAACAACCGTTGGGCGGTCGTGCTCAATTTGGTGGTCAGCGTTTCGGTGAAATGGAGGTGTGGGCATTAGAATCCTACGGTGCGTCTTACACCTTGCAAGAAATGCTGACAGTCAAATCGGACGACACTTCGGGTCGCACCAAAATGTACGAAAATATTGTTAAAGGCGATCACCGCATTGAAGCCAGCATGCCAGAATCGTTCAATGTGTTGGTGAAAGAAATTCGTTCATTAGGTTTAGATATTGACTTGGAACGCAAGGGCTAATGTGATATTTCAGGCAGCCTGAAAGTTATTTTTTCAGGCAGCCTGAATACCCAAATAGCGAAATATTATTTTTCAGGCAGCCTGAAACCATTTTATCTTTTCAGGCAGCCTGAACATACGGAGCAACCAGTATGAAAAACTTACTTAATTTAAATTTAGTACAAGCCACAGCCGATGAAGAATTTGACGCAATTAAAATCGGCATTGCTTCTCCTGACACCATTCGCCGCTGGTCATACGGCGAAGTGAAAAAACCCGAAACCATTAACTATCGCACATTCAAACCTGAACGAGACGGTTTGTTCTGTGCCAAAATTTTTGGTCCAGTCAAAGATTACGAATGTTTGTGCGGTAAATACAAACGCTTAAAATTTGCAGGCGTAACCTGCGAAAAATGTGGCGTGGAAGTTACCCTTTCCAAAGTTCGCCGTGAAAGAATGGGGCATATTGAATTAGCCGCACCGATTGCCCATATTTGGTTCTTAAAATCCCTGCCATCTCGTTTGGGTATGGTGTTGGATATGACTTTGCGTGATATTGAACGCGTTTTGTATTTTGAAGCCTTTGTGGTAATTGAACCCGGTATGACTTCCTTGCAACGCCGTCAGTTACTCACCGAAGACGATTATTACGCCAAATTAGACGAATACGGCGAGGGCGAATTTGAAGCCAAAATGGGTGCAGAAGCCATTCGTGATTTGCTGAAAAACTTAAATTTAGCCAAAGAAATTGAAATTTTGCGTCAAGAATTGGAATCCACCAATTCAGACGCAAAAATCAAAAAAATTGCCAAACGCTTGAAAATCTTGGAAGCATTTCAACGCACAGGTATGAAGTTGGAATGGATGATTATGGATGTGCTGCCTGTGCTGCCGCCTGATTTGCGTCCATTAGTACCGTTGGACGGCGGACGCTTTGCCACCTCCGACTTGAACGATTTATATCGCCGTGTCATCAACCGCAACAACCGCTTAAAACGCTTGTTGGAATTGCGTGCACCTGAAATCATCGTCCGCAACGAAAAACGCATGTTGCAAGAAGCAGTCGATAGCCTGTTAGACAACGGTCGTCGTGGTAAAGCGATGACTGGTGCGAATAAACGACAACTCAAATCGCTTGCCGATATGATTAAAGGTAAGGGCGGTCGCTTCCGTCAAAACCTGTTGGGCAAACGCGTGGATTATTCAGGTCGTTCCGTAATTACGGTTGGTCCTTACCTGCGTCTGCACCAATGCGGTCTGCCGAAAAAAATGGCGTTGGAATTGTTCAAACCGTTTATTTTATTCAAACTGTTGAACAAAGGTCATACAGGCAACATTAAATCTGCCAAGAGAATGGTGGAACAAGAAGAAGCGGTTGTGTGGGATATGTTGGAAGATGTGATTCGCGAACACCCCATTTTGCTGAACCGTGCGCCAACCTTGCACCGCTTGGGTATTCAAGCGTTTGAACCGATTTTGATTGAAGGCAAAGCCATTCAGTTGCACCCCTTGGTGTGTGCGGCGTTTAACGCCGACTTTGACGGCGACCAAATGGCAGTGCATGTGCCGTTAAGTTTGGAAGCCCAAATGGAAGCACGCACCCTGATGTTGGCTTCGAACAATGTGTTGTCGCCTGCCAATGGCGACCCCATCATCGTGCCATCGCAAGACATTGTGTTGGGTTTATATTATATGACCCGCGACAAAATCAACGCCAAAGGCGAAGGTATGATGTTTGCCGATGTTAAAGAAGTTCATCGTGCGTACGGCACACGCCAAGTGGAATTGTCTGCCAAAATCACCGTGCGTATTAAAGAATGGGTGAAAGACGAATACGGCGAATTTCAAGAAAAAATCACACGATACAATACCACCGTTGGGCGTGCTTTGTTATCGGAAATCTTGCCGAAAGGTTTGCCGTTCGATTATGTAAATAAAGCATTGAAGAAAAAAGAAATTTCTCGTTTAATCAATGCGTCATTCCGTTTGTGTGGCTTGGGTGCTACGGTGATTTTTGCCGACCACTTAATGTACACAGGTTTTGCGTATTCCACAAAAGGCGGTATTTCGATTTGTATTGATGACATGGAAGTGCCGAAAAACAAACAAAGTTTGTTAAACGAAGCCCACAAAGAAGTCAAAGAAATCGAAGAACAATATCGCCACGGCTTGGTTACCAACGGCGAACGCTACAATAAAGTGGTGGATATTTGGGGTCGCACAGGCGATAAAATCGCCAAAGCGATGATGGATAATTTGTCGGTACAAAAAGTTGAAGATAAAGACGGCAATACTGTGGATCAAGAGTCATTCAACTCCATTTATATGATGGCAGACTCTGGTGCTCGTGGTTCTGCGGCACAGATTAAACAGTTATCAGGTATGCGTGGTTTGATGGCAAAACCAGACGGCTCGATTATCGAAACGCCGATTACTTCCAACTTCCGTGAAGGCTTAACCGTGTTGCAATACTTTATTGCCACCCACGGTGCGCGTAAAGGTTTGGCAGATACAGCGTTAAAAACCGCCAATTCAGGTTACTTAACGCGTCGTTTGGTCGATGTAACCCAAGACTTGGTGGTGGTGGAAGACGATTGCGGTACCAAAGACGGCTTTGTGATGAAAGCCGTGGTGCAGGGCGGTGATATTATCGAAGCCTTACGCGACCGCATTTTAGGACGCGTAACCGCCAACGATATTGTCGATCCTGTCAGCGGTGCTACGATTGTTGAAGCAGGTACACTTTTAACCGAACAACATGTGGATTTAATTGACAATTCAGGCATTGACGAAGTCAAAGTCAGAACGCCGATTACCTGTAAAACACGGCATGGCTTGTGTGCGAAATGTTACGGTCGCGACTTGGCTCGTGGTAAGTTGGTAAATACAGGCGAATCAGTCGGCGTGATTGCTGCCCAATCGATTGGCGAACCTGGTACACAGCTGACCATGCGTACTTTCCACATCGGTGGTGCTGCGTCTCGTTCCGCCGCTGCCAGCCAAGTGGAAGTTAAAAGCAATGGCGTGGTGCGTTTCTCCACACAAATGCGGTATGTGGCAAACAACAAAGGCGGCTTAATTGTTATCGGTCGTTCGAGTGAAATCGTCATTCACGATGATGTAGGTCGCGAACGCGAACGCCACAAAGTGCCTTACGGTGCGAATTTGCTGGTGCAAGACGGCGAACAAGTCAAAGCAGGGCAAACCTTGGCAACTTGGGATCCACACACTCGCCCAATGATTACCGAACACGCAGGTCAAATCCGCTTTGAAAATATGGAAGAGGGCGTTACCGTTGCCAAACAAACCGATGATGTAACTGGTTTATCCACTTTGGTGGTGATTGACGGCAAACATCGTGGCGGACAATCCAAACTGTTGCGTCCAACCGTGAAGTTGGTTGATGAAAACGGCAAAGACTTATGCCACCCCAATTCCGAAACCCCCATTTCGATGACATTCCCAGTCGGTGCGGTGATTACCGTGCGAGAAGGTCAAGAAGTAGGCAAGGGCGATGTATTGGCTCGTATTCCGCAAGCTTCCACCAAAACACGCGATATTACAGGTGGTTTGCCACGCGTGGCAGAACTCTTTGAAGCTCGTGTGCCCAAAGATGTCGGCTTGTTGGCTGAAATCACAGGTACGGTTTCCTTTGGTAAAGAAACCAAAGGCAAACAACGCTTGGTGATTACAGACGCGGACGGCAACACCAACGAAACCTTAATTCCCAAAGAAAAACAAGTTTTGGTGCATGACGGTCAAGTGGTCAATCGTGGCGAAATGGTGGTTGATGGTGCAATCGACCCACACGACATTTTGCGTTTGAAAGGCATTGAAGAGTTGGCTCGTTACATTGTGCAAGAAGTGCAAGAAGTGTATCGCTTACAAGGCGTGAAAATTTCCGACAAGCACATTGAAGTGATTATTCGCCAAATGCTCCGCCGTGTGAATATTGTAGACGCAGGCGATTCCGACTTTATCACAGGCGAACAAGTGGAACGCGCCGATGTGATGGCAGCCAATGAGGCGTTAGAAAAAGACGGCAAACAGCCCGTGCGTTATGAAAATGTGCTGTTGGGCATTACCAAAGCGTCATTATCCACCGACTCATTCATTTCCGCTGCGTCTTTCCAAGAAACCACACGCGTGCTGACCGAAGCCGCCATTATGGGCAAAAAAGACGACTTGCGTGGCTTAAAAGAAAATGTCATTGTCGGTCGCCTAATCCCAGCAGGTACAGGCTTAATCCACCACCGAGTGCGACAACAAAACGATGCCACCTATCAAGCGTCAGACAACTAATGCTGGCAACAAAAAAATGCACAGGAAACTGTGCATTTTTTTTTGGAAAAAAAGTTTTCAGGCAGCCTGAAAGACTTGTCAATCATCATCATTAGTCAAAAGCGAACACACAACCGCACTTCTGCGACCTGAACGACAAAATGCCAAAGCAGGTAATTCAGACTCTTGCAAAATATGTTGCAATAACAAAGCCGTATCTTGGCTAATGGCGGCGACATTGGCGATCGGCTGATGATAAGTATGCTCAATGCCTGCGGCACGAATTTTGGCGGCTAAATCGGCAAAATTGGGCTGCCCAATATCTTCGCCGTCCAAACGATGACAAATCACCGTTTTAATGCCCAAACGCAATAACTCAGCAATATCGTCTTCATCAATTTGTCCGCTGATATATAAATCAGGTGAAATTTGGGTGAAATTCATTGTATTTCTTCTTTCAGGCAGCCTGAAAATCAAAACGCCATTCCTTTGAACAGCGTTTCAATCTTTCAACAAAATCAATCGAATAAATCCTTCAATTTATCCAAAAACGAGCGTTGGTGTGGGTTTTGGGGGCGTTCCAAGCCTGTGGAAATTTTTTCAAATTCCATTAACAACTCTTTTTGCCGTTCGGTTAAGTTAATCGGCGTTTCCACCACGATATGACAATACAAATCACCTTGCATGGGACTGCGAATGCCTGTAATGCCCTTGCCACGCAAACGCAAGCGGCGACCTGTTTGCGTGCCTGCGGGAATAGTGGTTTTGGCTCTGCCGTTTAAGGTTGGCACTTCCACTTCGCCGCCTAACGCCGCTACGGTAAAGGAAATCGGCAGTTCGCAATGTAAATCGCGTCCATCGCGTTCAAAAATATCGTGCGGTTTCACCGAAACATACACCAACAAATCGCCCGCAGGTGCACCGTGCGAACCCATTTCGCCTTGTCCAGATAAACGAATGGCTTGACCGTCATCAATGCCCGCAGGGATAGAAATTTCAATTTTACGAGAAGTTTTCAGTTTGCCTTGTCCGCGACATTTCACGCACGGCTCTTTAATAATTTTGCCTTGCCCACGGCAACGCGGACAGGTTTGTTGTAATTGAAAAATCGCTTGTCGAATATGCACCGTGCCTGTGCCGTGGCAATCAGGACAGGTTTCTGCGGTTGTGCCTGCTTTGGCACCTGAACCGTGGCACACATCGCATTCTTCGTGCGATGGAATATTGATTTGCTTTTTCAAGCCATTCGCGGCTTCTTCGAGTGTAATTTGCATATCATAACGCAAATCGGCACCCTGAAAATTTTGTTGTCGAGAACCGCCACCAGCACCGAACATTTGGCTGAAAATATCGCCAAAATCAAAGCCACCGCCGCCGAATCCGCCAAAGCCACCGCCAAGACCGCCACCCATTTGGTTGGGGTCAATGCCTGCTTCGCCAAACTGGTCGTACTGAGCGCGTTTTTGTTTGTCGGATAAAACATCGTAAGCCTTTTGAATTTCCTTAAATTTTTCTTCGGCTTCCTTATTATCAGGATTGCGGTCAGGGTGATATTTCATCGCCAATTTGCGATAGGCTTTTTTAATTTCGTCTTCACTCGCCGTTTTAGCAACGCCAAGCGTTTCGTATAAATCTTTACTCATTTTGTATGTGCCAAAATAAAATATAAACTGCCCACCAATATGTGGGCAATTTAAGAAATATCAAGAGAGATTTTCAGGCTGCCTGAAACTACGCCAACAATCTAATTTGAAACGCCACGCCGATTTTTTGCCATGCGTCTGTTTCAAATACCAATGCTTGGGCGGTGAGTGGGTTGTCGGCAAGCCATTGACGATCAATCGATAAATCGCAGTGCTGTTGGTGTAAATCAAAGTTAAGACGCAATTTTTCAGGCAGCCTGAAATCTTTTCGCCCACGACAAAACAGCGTTGCCAAACGCAGTGCCATTACGGCTAAATATTGTTGTGGTTTATCACCAATCATATCTTGAATTTTTTTCAAATCGCCACGATGAGCCAATACCAACATAGCTAAATGTTGTTGATCGGTGCGTGAAAAACCTGGCATATCCGCGTGATCCAAAATATACGCCGAATGCTTGTGATACGCTGTATAAGCAATGCTCAACCCAATTTCGTGCAAATTCGCTGCCCACAATAGGCAGTGTTGCCAATAGTCGCTATCGGCAGTTGTTAGTTGTGTTGATAAAATTTGCCAATAATACAAGGCAATGTCTTTGACACGAGCCGCTTGCAGGGTGTCAATGCGGTAACGGCGTTGAAATTCTGCCACGGTTTCATCACGCAAATCGTTGTTGGGCGTGCGACCGATTAAGTCGTAAAACACGCCGTCTCGCAACGCCGCATCGGTTACGGTGATTTCGGTGAGCGATAATTCCGCAAACACCGCCGTCAAAACGCTTAATCCGCCAGCAATAATTGGCATACGATCGTCCGTTAAACCTTGCCAGTGCGTGTTTTCTGCTCGCCCTGCGGTAACGAGTTCTTGTCCTAATAAATCAATGTGTTGGCGGGTGATTTTATCCACGCCAAAGCGTTCTAAAATAATATTGCGAATGGTGCGAGCCGTGCCAGATGTGCCAACCGCAAAATCCCAGCCGACCGTTTTCAGGCTGCCTGAAATGCGTTGAATTTCCGCCCTTGCGGTATTGACGGCTGCCTGAAAATTATGTTCATTCACTTGTCCGTCCGCAAAAAATCGCACGGAATAAGCCACACACCCCAAAGGCAGGCTTTCGGCAACGGCTGGGCGTGCGGTTTTGCCAATCACAAATTCGGTTGAACCACCGCCAATATCCACAATCAAGGCTTGCCGACCGTTAAATGGCAAGGAATGCAACACGCCTGTATAAATTAAACGAGCTTCTTCACGCCCTGCGATAATGTCAATCGCAAAGCCCAAAGCGGCTTCGGCATCACGCAAAAAAGGTGCAACATTGTTCATAATGCGAAACGAGTTGGTGGCAACCGCTCGGACGCGTTCAGGCAAAAAACCCCGCAAGCGTTCGCCAAACCGCATTAAACAATGCAAGGCTTTTTTACGCGTGTCATCAGAAAGATTTTTTTGACTGTCCAAACCTGCTGCCATTCGCACGGTTTCTTTTACAGAATCAACCACTTGCAATGAACCGTTGGCATTGCGACAAATCTGCAAACGAAAACTATTCGACCCCAAATCCACACAGGCAATTAAATCTTGTTCCGCAATCACAATGAGTTACTCTTGTTTTGAATAAAAGGTGGATTATAGACGATTTCCAATCGTCTTTCAGGCTGCCTGAAAAGGTAATTTTGCAGTAATATAGCAACTTATTTTATTTCACAGAAAGTTGCCAAAATGAGTTCGCAATCCTTTGAAATCGCACGCACGGCAGACGGTGTGTCGCAATATATCTTATCCAAAATGTTAAACCGACACGGTTTGATTGCAGGGGCAACAGGCACTGGCAAAACCGTTTCACTTCGCAAATTGGCTGAATATTGTAGTGGCGCTGGTATTCCAGCGTTTTTGGTTGATGTGAAAGGCGATTTGTCAGGCTTATGTAAATCAGGCGAAAAATCAGGCAAAATTGCCGAAAGAATGACGCAATTTAATTTGCCTGATGATTATCTGCAATCTTTCCCTGTGCGGTTTTGGGACGCTTTTGGCGAAAAAGGCATTCCTTTGCGTATGACGGTGTCGCAAATGGGGGCAACGCTTTTGTCGCGATTGTTGCAATTAAACGCCACGCAAGAGGGTTTGATGAATATCGTCTTCAAAGTGGCAGACGATAACGGCTGGTTATTGTTAGATTTCAAAGACTTGCGTTCAATGTTGCAACATGTTTCGGATAATGCAAGTGAATATCGAGCCAAATACGGCAATGTTTCGGCGGCTTCTGTGGGGGCGATTCAACGATCTTTATTGAAGTTGGAAAACGAAGGGGGCGATCAAATTTTTGGCGAACCGCCTGTTTCTTTGGACGATTTAATGCAAAGCGAAGACGGTAAAGGCGTGATTAACATTTTGAACGCCGAACGCTTAATGCGGTCGCCATCTGTGTTTGCGGCGGTTTTGCTGTGGTTGTTGGCAGAATTATTCAACACGCTGCCTGAATGTGGCGATTTGGATAAGCCCAAATTTGTGCTGTTTTTTGACGAAGCCCATTTGCTGTTTGACGATATGCCGAATGCCTTGTTGGATCAAATCGAACAAGTGGTGCGGCTGATTCGTTCCAAAGGCGTGGGCGTGTGGTTTTGTACGCAAAATCCGATTGACTTGCCCGACACGGTTTTGGGGCAGTTGGCAGGACGCATTCAGCATGCCTTGCGTGCATTCACCCCACGCGATCAAAAAGCCGTAAAAGCCGCCGCAGAAACTTTCCGCAGCAATCCCAACATTAAAGTGAGTGAAGTCATCGGCGAATTAGCCGTAGGTGAAGCCTTGGTGTCTTTTTTGGACGAAAAAGGCACGCCCAGTCCTGTTGCGCGAGCGTTTATTTTTCCGCCGTCTTCGCAACTGTCGCCGATTGCCGATACGGAGCAACAGCAAGCCATTCAAGGCGATGATTTGTATCGCTCGTATCATCAAGAAGTGGATAATTATTCCGCATATGAAGCCTTGCAAGAACAAGCAGGGCAACCTGAAAAAGATGAAAAAAAATCGCCTACCATTTTGGACGGCGTTTTGTCGGGCATTACAGGACAACGCAAAAAATCAGGCGGAGGCATTGTGCATGATGTGGCAAACCAAATTGCTCGTTCTACACGCAATAAAGTGTTGGGTAAAATCACCACCGCCATTACACGCGGTATTTTCGGTGCTTTGACAGGGAAGAAATAGTGTTCAGGCAGCCTGAAAAGCAAATATTGTCAATTTTTATACCGTCTTTTGATATATCGCAATGCAATATAAGATAAGAGTTATTCTCATTTGAAAACTTACTTTTCAAGAGTATAATTGACGGCACTGTGCTGGGTTGCACAGAAATTTTTTCAACCCTTTGAAAGGAAAATTCCCATGAAAGCCATGGTATATTACGGTAAAGGCGACATTCGTTTTGAAGAACGCCCCAATCCAAAAATCATTGAACCCACAGACGCAATTATTCGTCTAACCAAAGCCACCATTTGCGGTACTGATTTAGGCATTTGGCACGGCAAGAACCCTGAAATCGAACAAGTTGCCAAAGAAAAAACAGGCAAATGGGACGGCAGAATTCTCGGACACGAAGGCATCGGTATCGTGGAAGAAGTAGGTTCTGCCGTTACTCGTTGGAAACAAGGCGACAAAGTCATCATCGCGTGTACCGCACACTGCGGCAAATGCGAAAACTGCCAAAAACAACTGTATGCACACTGCCAAAGCGAAGGCGGCAGCTGGATTATGGGTTATATGATTGACGGTACACACGCTGAATATGTCCGCACTCCTTGGGCAGATAACTCTCTGTATCCATTACCTGATGATTTAGACACTGACACCGCTGTATTGTTGTCTGACATTTTGCCAACAGGACACGAAATCGGCGTTCAATACGGTAATGTGAAACCTGGTGAAACCATCGCCATTATCGGTGCAGGTCCTGTGGGTATGTCTGTGTTGCTCACTTCGCAACTGTATTCTCCTGCCACCATCATTATGATTGACTTGGACGATAACCGTTTGGCTATGGCGAAAGAAATGGGTGCAACACACACCGTTAATTCAGGTAAAGTTGATGCCGTTGCCGAAGTGATGAAAATCACTGGTGGTCGTGGTGTGGATTGTGCAATGGAAGCCGTGGGCTATCCTGCTACTTTCGATATTTGTCAAAAAATCATCAAAGAAGGCGGTCGCTTGGCAAATGTCGGCGTTCATGGACAACCTGTGAATTTCGAAATCGAAAGATTGTGGATTAAAAACATGACCTTAACCACAGGTTTGGTGAATTGTAATACCACAGAAATGTTGCTCAAATCTTGCTGCTCTGGCAAATTGAAACCAGGCAAATTGGCAACCCACCACTTCAAATTCTCTGAAATGGAAGAAGCCTACAAAGTATTTGAAAAAGCAGCCGATCACAAAGCCATTAAAGTGATGTTGGAATACTAATTCACGGCTTTTCTTAATGCGTTAAAAAGACGGTTCATTTGAACCGTCTTTTTTGTGGTGAAAATAGTTTTCAGGCTGCCTGAAATAAAAAACGCCACAATCTGCGGCGTTTTTTATTTTCAGAAAAAGATTTATTCAGGCAACACACCCGAACCATCAACTTCCACTTCAACACGGCGATTGGGTTGCAAGCAAGCGATGAGTTCTTTACGGGGCATTTTGCCTTCGCAGGCTTTGATTTGTTGTGATTTACCTACGCCTTGGGCAAAAATCACATTCGCAGGTACGCCGCGTTCAATCAGATAATTGCGAACGGTTGCTGCACGGCGTTCAGACAATGCTTGGTTATAAGCCACACTGCCCAAGCGGTCGGTATGACCTGTAATGCGAACGGAACGCAAGTCGTCAAATTTCACCAAATGATTTGCCAAGTTGTCTAATTGAGCACGACCTTCGGGCAACATTTGATCGGTTGAAGATTTGTCAAATGCAAACAATGCGTCTGCGTCCAAAGTGTAGCGGCGTGGTTGTTGGGGTTGTTCAGGTTCAGGTGCTTTGGGTGGGCAAACGCCTTCCGCAGGATCAACAGGATTCCAGTGGAAAGTGCGAGCGAACATATCTTTGTCAAACACCACTTTATATTGACAAGTGGTTACATCGTCTGTGCCTTGACCTGGTGTGTGGAAATGGAAGACATAGTTCCATTCGCGTGGTCGCCAGCCGTCATTGTATTGTGGTCTGCCGATTAAATAATACAACTGGTCTTTGGTCATGCCTGTGCGAACTTGGCTTAAACTTTGTAAGTCGGGGAATGTACCTTTGTCTTTGTTAAAGGTAACGCCTGTGGGCGATTTCCATTTGAGTTCATCGACTGTACCATCGCTGTTGATTTTGGTCCCTGTGCCACAAGCGGTTAAAGCAACTGTGGCAAGCAAAGAAAGTGCCACAAAAGATTTTTTTGCCATATTGTGATTTCCTTGTATTATCAAAAAAAGACAGACGCTAAACATTAACGCCATCTAAACTAACAGCAAGATATTACCATTGTTTTCGCAAAAAGGGTATCACCATTTTTAAGAAATACGGTTATCAAACAAGATAAACGGTAAAAATGTGTTTTTTTTAATTTTATTGTGTGTTTTTTTATTTCAGGCAGCCTGAATAAATGAGATTTTGAAAAAAGGAAATCAATCTCTTGTTTGCTGATAGCAGTCATTTAAAAAATAGGCGATTTGTGTCAATGAATACGCTTATACTGTTCGTTTCCAAAGTGCAGCATTTTTTTATAATCTATTGATTTTTTTATTGTAATTTTTTTTCAGGCAGCCTGAAAAAAGTGTATTTCCTTGATAACAATGCGGTGCAATATGGTTGGTCTGTCGTTGTTCAAAGAAAAAGGGTATCATTACGAATTAAATGATAAATACTCTAATCACGGTGATGAAAATGTCAAAATCCAATCGCACTGCATTGATTTATCACACTGCTTGTTTAGGTCATAATATGGGCGAAGGACACCCTGAATCGCCCAATCGTTTAGCGGGTATAAAACAACGCTTGATGAGTGATGGCGTGTTTGATTTATTGCAATTGGTTGAAGCCCCCATGGCAGAAAAAGAACATTGGTTGCGTGTGCATGACGCACAATATGTGAAAGCCTTGTTTGATTCTGCACCAACGGCTGGCACCAATCGTTTGGATACCGATACCGCAATGAACAACGGCACCATTCCTGCCATTCAATACGCCACAGGTGCCGTCATTAAGGCAGTCGATATGGTTATGAATGAAGAAATTCTCAACGCTTTTTGTGCCATTCGTCCGCCTGGACACCACGCTGGTCGCGACTTTCCAATGGGTTTTTGTTTTATCAACAATGTCGCCGTAGGTGCGGCGTATGCCATGGAAAAATATGGTTTGCAACGCGTTTTGATTGTAGATTTTGATGTGCATCACGGCAATGGTACGGAAGATATATTCAAAGACGATGATCGAGTAATGTTCTTATCGCTTTTTCAACATCCCTTTTTTCCGTATAGTGGTGATCGACAAATTGGCACCAATCCCAATATCATTGGTTTGCCTATGCCCGAAGGCACAGGTGGTTTGGAATTTCGTGAAGCCTTTTTAGAGAAATGGTTACCCAAAATTGATGAATTTCAACCTGAAATGGTGTTTATCAGTGCAGGTTTTGATGCACATAGCGATGATGATATGGGCGGTTTCACCTTTACCGAAGCCGATTTTGCATGGATTACACGCCAGTTAAAATGTTGGTCAAAACAAAATTGTAACGGTCGTTTGGTGTCGGTTTTAGAGGGCGGTTATGATATTGACCCTTTGTCGCGTGCCGCCACAGCTCATATTCGAACACTGATTGAGGGAGCGTGTTGCTTGATGGGACATTCCAAACAACACCAACATTGCTGTACGCGACAAAAATAACAAAAAAAGAACTTGAATTTCAAGTTCTTTTTTTTTCAGGCTGCCTGAAACTATTTACTGTGCAAGCGGTTCATTGCTGTCTGAAAATCGCCTGCGACTATGGTTTCGATTTCATCTAATGCGTTTAATATGCTTGCGTCTATTTTGACTTGCTGTTCAAGAGTGGGTTTTTTTAAGACATAGGAGACCACTTGGTTTTTGTCGCCTGGGTGTTCTATGCCCAAACGCAGTCGCCAAAAGTTGGGCGTGCCAAGGCGTGCTTGTATGTCTTTTAAGCCGTTGTGTCCGTTGTTGCCGCCGCCTTGTTTAAGTTTCAGGCTGCCCGTGGGTAAGTCTAATTCGTCATGCACCACCAAAATTTCATCAGGATGAACACGGTAAAAATGTGCCACGGCGGCAACCGCTTGCCCTGATAGGTTCATAAAAGTGGTGGGTTTAATCAGGCGAATTTCGCGGTGCTTAATCACTACTTTGGCGATTTCACAAAAGAATTTTTTTTCTGCTTTGAACTGTGCTTTGTGGCGGTAGGCAAGTTCATCGACAAACCAAAAGCCTGCGTTATGGCGTGTGGCAGCGTATTCTGTGCCGATATTGCCTAATCCGACAATCAATTTTAATGGGGTCATAGGGGGTTTATGGTGTTGAATATTTGGGGGCATTTTACACCATTTAATGCTTGTTCAGGCTGCCTGAAATTTACATTTGAAGTGCTTGGGTAAGAGATTTCAGGTAGCCTGAATACTTTAAGCTTTCTGTTTTTCTGCACGCAAAATGCGTGCGGTTTTGGGGTCTATTTTTAAGGGGCGACAAATATCGATTCTGTCGTTGTTCTCTAACACTGCATTAGGCGATATGCGTTTGCCACGCCGTGCAAACAGTTGCTGTTGCACAATGTGTGGGTATTCATTGGAAAAACCTGATTGTTCAATCGCATCGAAAACGCTTGCCTGTTCAGGCAGCGTTAAACGGCGTAAATGCTGTTGTTCGGGCAAAGCCAACACAACTTCCACGGTGATGTTATTTTCCATAGCGTCTGTTGGCTTCTTTGACGAATGAATTGACAAGGCTGCCTGAAATCGCACCAAACACAGGACCAATCACTTTGGATAATAAAACAGAAGAAAATTCATAATCCAAAGAAAAATTGATTTTGCATGCGGTATCGCCTATGGCTTGAAATTGCCATACGCCGTTTAATTTTTTGAACGGTCCTTCCAAAAACGACATTTGAATTTCGCTAAACGGCGTATTGTGGTTGCGTGTGGCAAAATGGTTTTTGATTTTCATATAGTCCATAAACACGCGGGCTTCCAATGTGTTGCCTTCGCGTTTAATGACTTCGGCATGAGAACACCACGGCAAAAAGTGGGGATATTCCAACACATTATCCACGAGTTCAAACATTTGTGCCGCACTGTGGGGGACGAAAACGGTTTTTTTTACACTTGCCATAATATTGGGTTGTTAATATGCTTTCAGGCTGCCTGAAATTATATATGGCGTTGTTTTTTATTGCTTTTTTGACATTCTGTGCAAGTGCCATACAGATACATAGCGTGATCGATAATTTCGTAGCCGTGTTCTTCGGCGACATCTTCTTGCAATTTTTCAATGCGTGTATCGCAAAATTCGGTGATTTTGCCGCAACGAATGCACACCAAATGGTCGTGATGAATGCCACGGTCTAATTCATATACCGCTTTATTTTTGTCGAATTGATGACGCACCAAAATGCCTGCTTCTTCAAATTGTGCCAACACACGATACACTGTTGCCACGCCAATGTTCATATCGTGTTCCAAAGTAATGCGATACACATCTTCGGCACTTAAATGGCGTTCAGGATTTTCTTCAAACAGGCTTAAAATTTTCAAACGCGGACCTGTAACTTTCATACCCAAACTGCGGATTTGTTCTTTATGGCTCATCGTGATATTCCATTTCTATGCGTTAAAAAAATTGTTTATAATGCAGGGCATTAAAAGTTGAAATATTATCATTAAATATCATTAAAAGGTTAAATTCGTGAAAAAATTTTTGCTTGTTTTTCTGCCTGTGTTGGCATTGAGTGCGTGTTCGGCGGAACGCATTTCTCATTTTCCGTCTTATAAACTCACCGTGCCCCAAGGCAATGAAGTTGATGAACAAGCCTTGTCAAGGCTATCAACTGGTATGACACGCGCCCAAGTGCAAATGTTGCTTGGCACGCCCTTGTTGCAAGACCCATTTCATCAAAATCGTTGGGATTATCCGTATGCAGTTAGCCGCAACGGCATTGTGCAGGAACGCTCCACCGTGTCGCTGTATTTTGACGGCGATATTTTGCAACGCGTAGAAAGAAGTGGGGGCAATAATGAATAAACGCAATATTGTATTAAACGGCGTAGGTGGCAGAATGGGCAAAGCCTTGGTCGAAGCCGTCTTTACCAACCCAAACGCAGTATTAAGCGGAGCGTTGGAACATTCATCGTCCCCCATATTGGGCTTGGACGCAGGTTTGTCCGTGGGCAAACAAACAGGCATTACTGTGGTTTCTGATATAAATCAAGCACTTGAAAACGCAAGCGTGGTGATTGATTTTTCACGCCCTGAAGGCACCCTGAAATTATTGGACGAATGCGTCAAACGCAATATTCAAATGGTGATTGGCACCACAGGTTTTGACGACAACGGCAAGGCTCAAATTCAGGCAGCCGCCGAAAAAATTGCCATTGTGTTTGCCCCCAATTTTAGTGTTGGCGTGAATTTATTATTTGCACTCATCGACAAAGCCGCCCGCGTTTTGAATGACGGCTACGATATTGAAGTGATTGAAGCCCACCACCGTCACAAAATAGATGCACCGTCAGGCACAGCGTTAAGAATGGGCGAAGTGTTAGCCCATGCGACAGGACGCAACCTGAAAGATTGTGCGGTATATGGACGAGAAGGCGTTACTGGCGAACGAGACCCCAACACCATTGGCTTTGCTACTGTGCGTGGCGGCGATATTGTCGGCGACCACACCGCACTCTTTGCCACAGACGGCGAGAGAGTGGAAATCACCCACAAAGCATCATCGCGGCTAACATTCGCCAACGGAGCCGTGCGTTCCGCTGTGTGGTTAGCAAATAAAAACAACGGCTTATACGATATGCAAGATGTTTTGGGGTTAAGATAGACATAAAAATAAAATCTTTCAGGCAGCCTGAAACTTAATACCGTCATTGCGAGCCGTAACACAGTTACGGCGTGGCAATCCCCTTATTGATTAGGTTGATTAAACTTTCAGGCAGCCTGAAAGCACTTCCCGTGCAGGGAGTTCGTCATTGCGAGCGTATGCGAAGCAATCTCCTAAAAATCCGCAGGATTTTTAGGGTAGCCTATCAAATGAGACGACAATGCAAACAACCTTTTTAGGCAGCCTGAATTTAATCCTGCGTGTCATTGCGAGATTTGAACTTTCGTTCAAATCGTGGCAATCCAGTTTTGCCGTTAGGCAAAACAAACGCCGCAAGGCGTTTTTAACGACAATGCAAAAATGCTTTCAGGCAGCCTGAAAAAATTTTCTATTAACCTTTTTATTGAGAAAGCGAGAAACTGAAAATGCAACAGAATAAAATCCTTTACTGGCTAAAAGAACTTTTATTTTGGAACCATTCTGACATAATGAAAAAAAGAATATTAAAAGATATTGAGAAACAACGGGGTAACAAACATCAAGAATTTGGCTGGTTTATAGCATTGTTAGATGAAAATGATTTTTCAAATGGATTGATTGAAAAGTTAAAATACTTTTATAGTAAAAACTATAACAATAGATTGATATTTATTGTAAATACAAATAAAAAAGAATTAACAATTAAAAATCTACACCCAAGAAATCAATTTGGTAGCAATGTAACAATAACGCTACCGTTGCATAGCGGTGTTTATCTGCCAGAAATTCCTGTGCCTGATACAGAATATGAAAAATATAAAGAAATACAACAAAATTTACAACAAGCCATTGAATTAGAAACAGGTTTAAAATTTGATACACAGCAATTTTTATCGCAATATAAGGAAAAATTAGGAATTTAACAACCTTTCAGGCAGCCTGAAAAATAGAAAGTGAAACACAATGAGCCATACGCCTATTTACATTTTACTCACCCTTGCCCTAATTTTGGCAAATCTGCCTTTTATTGTGCCACGCTTGTTTGGTATTATTAAAATTAACAAAAAACACTTTGGATTCATATTATTAGAATGGTTGATTGCTTATTTTGTAGTCGGTATCATTGCCTATTTTTTAGAAAAAAATATCACCCAACCCCACAGCCAAGGCTGGGCATTTTACGCCGTAACCCTTGCCCTATTTGCCACTGCCGCATTTCCAGGTTTTGTTTATCGTTATTTTTGGCGTAAAAAGAAATGACACAACACCAAAAATATCTATTAGGCATTCTTGCCTGCACCGTGGGTTTTATTTTTATGGTCTTAATGGCTACCCTATTGTTTTTCAAAGGTTTTAACCGAGCCGCCTTTGTGTGCGTTTTACCTGCTTTATTGATGATATTGGGGCAAATCTTCTGTATTCTCAAAATGGCAGGAAAATAAAAAAACGCTTAACTTTTCATATCGTTAAGCGTTGTTGGTAACTCATTCAATTTATTCTTGTTTTTCTGTATTACTTTCGCTCACCCCACGAATAATCAGCAAGGGCAGGGTGCTTTGTCGCATTACGGTTTCGGCGAAACTGCCCATGAGCAAGTGCATTAAGCCTGTTCTGCCGTGCGTGCCTAATACCAACAAGTCGGCTTTTTGTTCTTCGGCATAATCCACCAACTGTTGAGCCATATCCCTTGCCCCTTTTACCGACACTGCCAAATGACGATGAACCACTTTTACACCTGCTTCTTTGGCAATTTTTTCAGCATATTCAAGCACTTCATTGCCTTGCGACATAGCGGCGGATTCGTAACTTTCTTGCTGTAAAAATTCAGGAGCGAGTGCCATGTATTCAGACGGATTGGCAATATTCACCAAAGTCATATCGGCTTCGGACAACGCCGCTAACTTGGCGGCATGATTGAGTGCTTGCAGGGAAGTGCGACTGCCATCAACGGCGACAACCAAATGTTTGTAAATCATTGTTATTCTCCGTATTTGAGTTTTTCTGTGAGTATAATAGAATTAATCATAAACTATTTTGACTTATCTCATATATGCAAAATTTTCCAGTTGATAACGACAGGCGTTTAGGCGGCATTGCACGCCTGTATGGCGATAGCGTTCTGCAACGCTTTCAGGCTGCCCATATTGCGGTTGTGGGTTTGGGCGGTGTCGGTTCGTGGGCGGTGGAAGCTTTGGCTCGCACAGGGATTGGGCATTTAACGCTGATTGATTTAGATAATGTGGCAGAATCCAACATTAACCGCCAACTGCACGCTTTAACCGACAATATCGGAAAACCCAAAACGACTGCGATGAAAGAACGCATTAGAGAAATTCAACCTAACTGCCAAGTGATTGAAATTGAAGACTTTGTTGATGAAAATAATTTAAGCGAAATTTTCAGGCAGCCTTATGATTTTGTGATTGATGCCATCGACCAAGTGAAAATAAAAGCAGCTATGGCAGATTATTTTATTAAGCATAATCAAGCATTTATTGTATCAGGCGGAGCAGGGGGGCAGCGGCTGCCTGAAAAAATTCGCTACGCCGATTTGTCGAGCGTTCGAAACGATAAATTGTTGGCGAATATGCGATATACCCTACGCAAACGCTACGGCTTGCCACGGACAGGCAAAATGACCATACCGTGCGTTTATTCGGAAGAACAAATTATCCCCCCACAAACGCCGTGCGACACCGCTCCACAAGGCTTATCCTGTGCAGGCTACGGTGCGGTGATGACGGTTACTGCTACATTCGGCTTATTCTTGGCAAATGCGGCGTTGGAATATGTGGCACGCTTGAAATCATTTCAGGCAGCCTGAAAATAGTTGCTGAATATCAAAATAATCCGTTGGTTATGCGATTGGTTTATGCTGTTATAATTGACATAATCATTCAAAGAAAGACTGATATTATGGATTACATTCGTCAAAATCGTGCCAACAATGCGTTACGCACGGTTAAGATTATCCCCAATTATTTAATGTCGCCCGAAGGTTCGGTGCTGATTGAATTTGGCAACACCAAAGTGATTTGCACGGCTACGGTGGAAGAAACAGTGCCGTCTTTCTTAAAAGGCAAAGAACAAGGCTGGATTACGGCAGAATATGGAATGTTGCCGCGTTCGACTGGCGTTCGTATGAAACGCGAAGCGGCAAGCGGCAAACAAGGCGGTCGCACGGTGGAAATTCAACGGCTGATTGGTCGTTCTTTGCGTGCGGCGTGCGACTTAACAAAATTAGGCGAACGGCAAATTATCATCGATTGCGATGTTATTCAAGCAGACGGCGGCACGCGTTGTGCTTCGATTACAGGTGGATTTGTAGCTTTATCCTTGGCAATCAATAAGTTATTACACGACAATCAATTAACAGAAAATCCGTTGCTTATGCAAATTGCTGCCGTATCGGTGGGCGTGGTCGGTGGTGTGCCGCTGTTGGATTTGGATTATATTGAAGATTCAGGTTGCGATAGCGATATAAATGTGATTATGGGTAATAACGGAAAAATTGTAGAAATTCAAGGCACTGCCGAAGGTGCGGCATTTAACACACAAGAACTCACGCAACTTTTGGGTTTGGCTGAAATCGGCATTACTCAATTATTTGATTTACAACAGCAGGTTTTAACAAGCGTTCAGGCAGCCTGAAAACCTTTCACATTCGCTCAATCATATATGATTGAGTACAGGTTTTGACAAACCTGTACTCATAAACAACACTGATGAGCGAATAGAAAGGTATGACCGATGAAAGTTTATCTCACATTATTACTGCCCATTTTTTGCCTTGTCGCTTGTGGCGATAGTAGCGGTAATGGCAGTAGCGGTGAAAAACCAGCAAACGATTTTTTATACAAATCAAATTTAACCCCTGAACAACAAAGCGTTAAAGATGAATTGCAAGAAGCAGAAAAAAAATTGCAAGAATGTGCGAAACGCAATCCACCTGTTTGCGATACGGAAGTGGATAATTACGACAAAATAGCCAATAAAGCCTGCAAAATGGGCGTGTTTGCTTATGAGTGCGAAGTAGCTCAATAGGACGGAATTTTCTTAAATAATCAATGTGATAGAGACTCCTGCAAAACTCGTCATTCTGAATTTTCCATAGGAAAATGAAGAATTTCAACTAATTGTTTTATAAAATATTCTTCGCTATTGGCGAGTAATGATGAATGGTGAAAAAGGAGTTTTGTAGGGAACTCAATTATGGCATATTTTCGTGTTTTCGCTGCTGTTTGCAAGTGTTTGTGGTATGAATAAGAACAAAAAAACCCCATTGACGATGTTGATGGATGTATTCAACACCTGCAATGGAGTAATTATTCAACTGCAAACAATGATACTGACAATGAGATTTAGTCGGTCAGTAAGAAACATGCAGTATCAACAGATAACACCGAGAACGAGTAACTGTATTTGAAATCACGGATTTCTTTGTATAAACCGAAGTATGCCAACAAGGCAACTACGGTAAATGCAATGGCGAACATTTCTAATTTCAGAAATTGACGCATATTCAAGGTTTCTGGAAATATTGCACCAAAAGCGAAACCCAATGCTCCGCATACTGCGACAACAAATAAGGTTACTAACATATCTTTTGCCATCAGTTGAAGTTTTGCGTTCATGGCTTGCACCCCTTCATTTTAATGTTATTAAACAGCGAAAAATAAGTAATCAATAGGAAATGATTTCCTACTGAACATTCAGGCAGATTGTATGCCTTTTTGAAAATTATGTCAATCTTAATTTTTGTCAATAAGACTGAAATTTATATTTTTAACATATTGATTTTATTAAATATTTTTAATAGTCATCAAACAATGGTGATGTTGAATAAAGTGTTGTTTTTTGGGAAATATTTTTTAAATGTCATCTTACAAAATGGTGGGCGTGTTGTGTGTCATATTTTGTTAAAATACGCCATTCATCTTTTTTTCAGGCAGCCTGAAAACGATATAAGGGTTGGAATAATATGGCATATCAAGTTTTGGCTCGCAAGTGGCGACCACGCCGTTTTGCGGATTTGGTGGGGCAAGAACATGTAGTAGGGGCGTTAAAAAACGCTTTGGAGCAAGGACGCTTGCACCATGCTTGGCTACTCACAGGCACGCGTGGCGTGGGCAAAACCACGATTGCACGCATTTTGGCAAAATCGCTAAATTGCGAAAATGCTGAACACGGCGAGCCGTGCGGTGTGTGTTCAAGTTGCACGCAAATTGACGCAGGGCGATTTGTCGATTTGCTGGAAATTGATGCGGCTTCTAACACGGGCATTGATAATATTCGTGAAGTGTTGGAAAACGCTCAATACGCACCGACCGTTGGTAAATATAAGGTATATATTATTGACGAAGTACATATGCTGTCGAAATCGGCGTTTAATGCGATGTTGAAAACGCTGGAAGAGCCACCCGAACATGTGAAATTTATTCTTGCCACCACCGACCCGCAAAAAGTGCCGATTACGGTGTTAAGTCGCTGCCTGCAATTTGTGCTACGCAATTTGACGGCGGAGCAGGTTTTTGGTCGCCTGCAATTTGTGTTAGATGAAGAAAAAATCCCTTATGATAACAATGCATTACAACTTATTGGACGAGCCGCCGCAGGTTCTATGCGAGACGCATTAAGTCTGTTGGATCAGTCGATTGCGTTAAGTTCGGGCGAAGTGTCGGAAAACAGCGTACGACAAATGTTGGGTGTGGTCGATCGGCGATATTTATTCGATTTGCTCACCGCCATCGCAGGGCAGGACAACGCCGAAGTGTTGGATTGTGTGCAGGAAATGTCGGCTCATTCGGTGGGTTTTGCCACGGTGTTGGACGAGTTGGCGGCATTGCTGTTGGAGTTAGCCGTAGTGCAAGCTGTGCCGACTTCTGCCGACCCAAGTGTGAGTGATATTGCCGAAGTACAAAAACTTGCACAGCAATTATCAGGCGAAGAAATTCAACTTTATTATCAATGTGTTATTCACGGTAAAAAAGATTTGCCGCTTGCTCCTGATGAATATTCGGGCTTTTTGATGACGGTGTTAAGAATGCTGTCGTTTTCGCCTTTGGCAGCAAGAGAAGTGAAAATCGACCAGCAAATTGACGGCTTGGAATTAGCCGACCCAAAATAACCGCCCCTGCTGTTGCGGATAATGGTGGGGGCGAAAATGAGCGAAAAAATAACTTTTCAGGCAGCCTGAACAATAATAATACCAATGAACAGGGCGTTGCGGTGGGCAGGAATGCCCACCCTACGGCGGACGAAAATGATTATAGGGTGGGCTTTCCAGCCCAGCAAAACGCTGAAAGCGTTGATAATGAAAATGTTTCAGGCAGCCTATCCGAACAACGCCACCCAAATAAATCGGCTACGCCTATTTATTCGGAGATTGCTTCGCCTGTTACACAGGCTCGCAATGACGACAAAGATAGCCTGAACGATAATCACAACGCACCAACAACGCCTAATGGCGTTGCGGTGGGCAGGAATACCCACCCTACGGCGGACGAAAATGATTATAGGGTGGGCTTTCCAGCCCAGCAAAACGCCGAAAGCGTTGATAATGAAAATGTTTCAGGCAGCCTGAAAAACAATAATACCAATGAACAAGGCGTTGCGGTGGATTATCAAGCCCACCCTACGATTGAAGAAAACATTTCAGGCAGCCTGAACGCTATTGACTTACCCGAACTCAATACACAAAACTGGCATATCATTGTGCAGAAACTTACCCCACAATTAGGGGCGAATGTATTGTTGGCACAGCATTCATCATTAGTCAAAGTTGAAGATAATCAAATAACTTTAAGCGTGCATAAAAGTGGTGAATTATTCCGCAAACCTGCCCATTTATCCGCTTTGGGCGAAGTGTTGGCACAGCATTACAGTACGCAAAAAAACATTCACATTATTGAATGGCAAGATCATTTTGAAAGTGCTAGCCAAGCCAAACAACGCCACCACCAAGCAATACACGAAGAAAAATTAAAAACCCTACAACAAGACCCATTTGCCCAAAAATTACAAAAAATATTTGGGGGCGAATGGGTGATTAAATAATAGGCGAACCATTTGTTTTATTAAATGATTGTTCAGGCTGCCTGAAAGATGGTTAAACAACTTTGATCATCGTTAAACTTCAAAACACTAATGCGTTAGCTTGTCTTGTCGTATTATTTATACTGTCGTAGGCAAAGCCGTATTGTTTTGCAGTTTAACGACCATATCTTTACCATTTTGAATTTGTTTGACTATAAAAATTGTTTATCAAAACAAATGGGTGATTCTTATATAATACCCATTTCACAAGTTATTCAGGCTGCCTGAAAAAATGGAAAGGGACACAAAAATGCAAAAAGTCAAAGTTTGGGATTTGCCTACGCGGCTGTTTCATTGGACACTGGTTGTCTGTATGGTGTTTATGTTTGTCAGTGCCAAAATCGGTGGTTCTTGGTTGCAGTGGCATTTGCGGTGTGGCTTGTTTTTGCTTGCCCTGATTTTGTTTCGCATTGTGTGGGGTTTTGTGGGCAGTGATACGGCTCGCTTTACGCAATTTGTTAAATCGCCCAAACACATTATCCGTTATCTTAAAGGCGAAATCACCGAAAACGAACAGCCCGGACACAACCCTTTGGGGGCGTTAATGGTGTTGGCGTTGATTTTTGGCATATTATTTCAACTCATCACAGGTTTATTTTCGCCTGATGAAAATTCGTATATTTATGGCGGTTATTTAAGCAATAAAGCAGGGGAAAATGCGTCCAAAATTCGCTCTATTCATCTGTTGTGGGCGAATGTATTGATGATATTGGCAGGCGTGCATATTGCGGTGGTGCTGTTGTATAAATTTGTCAAAAAACACAATCTGATTACGCCAATGATTACAGGCAATAAATACCTAAACGACCCTGTGCCGCAGTTAAAAATGGTATCTATTATTAAGGCGTTGATTATCTTAATTATTACCGCAGGCATTGCCTATTCAATCACACTAATTAAATAATTTCAGGCAGCCTGAAAAGCATTTAGGATAAACAATGAACGAACAAAACAAAGCGATTGGCGTTTTTGATTCAGGCGTGGGCGGTTTAACCGTGGTGCGTGCTTTGACCGAACGCTTGCCGTATGAAAACATTGTCTATTTTGGCGATACCGCACGCGTGCCGTATGGCGTGAAATCACGCAATACGATTGAACAATTCAGCATGCAAATTGTGCGTTTTTTATTGGAACAAAATGTCAAATTATTGGTGATTGCCTGTAACACCATTGCGGCGGTGGCAGGGTCAAAAGTACGGTCGTTGGCAGGTACAATGCCTGTGATTGATGTGATTGGTGCAGGGGCAGATGCGGCGGTGGCTGCCACCCAAAATGGGCAGATTGGCGTGATGGCAACCACCACCACCACCAACAGTAATGCGTATGCAAGGGCGATTGCCGAACGCAAACAATCGTGCCGCGTGGTGTCGCAAACCTGTCCGCTATTAGTCCCACTGATTGAAGAGGGTTGGTTAGACCACCCCGTTACGCGTTTAACACTGCGAGAATATCTGCCGCCATTGCTGACTGAAAACATTGATACGCTGATTTTGGGTTGCACGCATTACCCCTTAATCAAACCGTTGTTAGCCGAAGAAACGCAAGGTATCGCTTTGGTAGATTCTTCCACCACCACCGCAGACGCTGTGGCAAATACTTTGGCAGAACGCCATTTACTCAACCCCCAAACAGCCGCCCCTGATTACCGCTTTTTCGTCTCCGACATTCCCTTGCGTTTCCAAACCATTGGCGAACGCTTTCTCAATCGACCGTTAGAGCAGTTAGAAATGATTGCTTTGGGGTAGTCAATGTTTTCAGGCAGCCTGAAAGGTAATTAAGATGATATATTCTGACGAAAATAATGACGAAGATTTGGAAAAAGCAATTGAAGAATTTAAAAAATTATCCACAATGGATAAAATAATGGCTCTTATTGTCATTTTATGTGTTATCGGTATTATTTTTAGTTTAGTATATTTTCTAAAACAAAATTATTTTATACGCTCATTTTCTACCATATTAGTTAGTTCAGTTTTCATTGCTATTATTTTATCTATTCTGACTGTAAAAAAATTAAATGAAATAAAATTAAATAAAGAAGGAGATTTTTTGTTGTTCTTTTTTGGCTATACTATGTTTATGATAGGCTTAATTCATTCATTGGGTTGTATTTCGTTAATGTATAGCAATATTCCTTATAAAATAACTACTGCATTTGTGCATGAATATACTATGAGAAATGTACGATGGTATCGTTATGGAAATAGTCCCACTTATCATATTTCGCACTCCCTATATTTTTCGGATAGAGATAAGCGAATTATAGGAAAATCAATCGTTGATGATTATAATCCAGATAATACAGGAAAATTAAAACAAAGAATACCAGAGAGTTATAGTTGTTATCTTGTGGCATATCGTCAAAATGCATTATTAGTTGAAATTCGTGAAGTTAAAAATCTTGGTGCAATGAGTAAGCAAGAATGTTGGACGCAATAATTTTCAGGCAGCCTGAAAAGAATTACAGTCATTGCGAGCCGTGCGTAACGCACGGCGTATGCAATCTTTTTGCTATGCTGCCTGAAAAATAATTTACGCTGACTTTTTACGAATAATTGTTTTTGTAACTATTTGATTTTCAAATAATTCATCTAATTCTTCGGCAGAAATAAATAAATGTCCTGTTTGCTGACAAAAGGCTTGAAAATCATTGGGAGCATTTTTGTCGGTGCTTAAAATGAAAAGTTCCGCACCATTAGGCAAGCTTGCCAAAGCCTTTTTGGTTCGCAAAACGGGTAGGGGACATTTTAAGCCACGCGTATCGGCAATAAATTCGCTGTTCATCGGTAAAATTTAATCATCAAATAAAGCAAGCATTATAGTCGTTTTATTTCAAAATTATCCAGTATAGTCAAACAACTTCAAAATTGAAATGCGTTGGTTCTCCTTGCCGTATTATTTATACTGTCTTCGGAAAACCGCCTGTTTCACTTTTGAAGTTGTTTGACTATATTGGTTTGTCTTGCCTACTTCTGAATTGAAATGGTTTCAGGCTGCCTGAAAAAAGCCGAGATTTTTCTCGGCTTGGGTTGTTATTTTTTGCGTTTTTTGGCGGTGGTTTTTTTGGTTTTACTTCGTTTGGCTACGGTTTTTTTGTTGCTGGTTTTCACCGCTTTACCTGTGCGTTTTTTGCTGTATGTGGCTTTTTGCACTCTGCCTTTTCTGCTGTATTTATATGATGATTTCACAGGCACTTTCAGGGTTTGTCCTGCACGCAGGTTGCCTGAACGCAGTTTGTTAATGCGTTTTAATTCCGCGGTGGTTGTGCCAAAGCGTTTGGCAACGGCGGTTAAAGTTACGCCTCTTTTGATTTTAATTGTGCCGTAGCGTACGCGTGATTTGCCGCTTTTGCCTTCGGCAATGGCATGAATATAAGCAGGTTCGCTCCAATATTCGTCATCGTCAAAACCGCCTGCGGTAAAGACAATATCCGAATTGTGTTCGTCAATGCGAATTACGCTGTCAGGTGCTGGTTCGGCTTCATCGCGGCTGACCAATAAAATACTGCCTTTGGGCACACGATTGCTGCGTAAGTGATTGATTTCTTTAAGTTCTGATAAAGACATGCCGTGTTGGCGAGCAATTTCTTCTGCATCTGTTACCGCACCCACGCGATACGGTTGCCACGACAGTAAATCGTCAGGATTGGCTTTTTTCAGGTTGGCATAAAAGGTTTTGAGTGCCGATTTGGGCAACAGCAATTTGCGACCGCTCTGCGGCACCCACACAGGTACGCGGTAACCTGGATTAAGGGTGAAAACTTCTTCTTCGGAAATTTCCGCTAATTGGGCAATGGCTTTTAAGTCAATTGGTTGATTGATTTTTACCGCTTCAAAATACGGTTCGTTTTTAATTTTTTTCAGTTTAATATCAAACGAATGCGGATTTTGCACCAAATTGCGAACCGCTAATAATTTTGGCACATATTCGCGTGTTTCTTTGGGTAAAGAAGTTAAATAATCAAACGAAGTGGGATTGCCATTGCGAGCAGCTTTTTTCTGTGCATTCAGCACGCAACCTTCGCCACAGTTATACGCTGCCAACGCCAATGCCCAGTCGCCAAACATACCGTGCAGATATTCTAAATATTCCAACGCCGCATCGGTGGAAGCGTAAATATCGTTGCGACCGTCATACCAGTTGTTTTGCGTCAAGCCGTATTGCTTGCCTGTGCGAGGCATAAACTGCCACAAACCCATTGCCCCAGCGTGCGATTTGGCTTTGATGACAAACGCACTTTCAATAAACGGCAACAAAGCAATTTCAGACGGCATATTGCGTTTTTCGGTTTCCGCCAAAATGTGGTGTAAATACGGTGTGGCACGCATAGTAATGCGTCCAAAATATTCAGGGCGTTCGGAATAGTAATTTTCAAATTTACGCACAGTATTGGGCGAGACAGTTTCCATACGAAAACCCTTACGCATTTTCTCCCAAATATTCAAAGAGTTATCTTTGATTGCTATATCTGCGTAAGGGTCTTTCAAGGGAATTTGATTTAAGCGAATAACATATTCGGCAAATTCATCGTTGGACAGTTGCAAGTGTTCATCAGGTGCGGCAAACGCACTCAACGGCAACAATGCCAACAATGCCAAAGTGGTTTTGAATGGTGTGAATGTGAATTTCATTTTTTCTCTCTCTCGATTGTGTTTTTAAACCCCTTGATATTAAAATTTTCTATGATTTCTGTCAAATAAAAAATGCTAATTTATCAAGCGATAAAGATTGTTTTTTGCGATATGTCAAGTGAATAATTCTGTTTTCAGGCAGCCTGAACGCATTTTTGGGTTTATCTGCTACAAATATAATGACTTTTTTCAATGAGTAAAGTAATATTCACCCTTTTACATTTTATATTTTCAGGCTGCCTGAAATAAAAATAGGATTGAACACAAATGAACACCGCAGAACTTCGCCGTAAATTTTTGCAATTCTTTGAAAGCAAGGGGCATACGATTGTTGCGTCATCATCGCTCGTGCCGCCGCAGGACGATAAAACTTTGCTTTTTACCAACGCAGGTATGAATCAATTTAAAGATGTGTTTTTGGGTTTTGACAAACGCCCGTACACGCGAGCGACTTCGGCTCAAAAGTGCGTCCGTGCTGGTGGTAAGCATAATGATTTGGAAAATGTGGGCTACACCGCACGGCATCATACTTTCTTTGAAATGTTGGGCAATTTCAGTTTTGGCGATTATTTCAAACGAGACGCTATTCATTTTGCGTGGGAATTTTTAACTTCGGAAAAATGGTTGGGCTTGCCGAAAGAAAAACTGTTAGCCACGGTTTATGCGGAAGATGAAGAAGCCTACCAAGTTTGGCGGAATGAAATTGGGCTGCCTGAAAATAAGGTGATTCGCATTGGCGATAATAAAGGGGCGAAATATGCGTCCGATAATTTTTGGCAAATGGGCGATACAGGTCCGTGCGGTCCGTGTTCGGAAGTGTTTTATGACCACGGCGAAGAGATTTGGGGCGGCGTGCCAGGTTCGGCAGAAGAAGACGGCGACCGTTTTATTGAAATTTGGAACTGCGTGTTTATGCAGTTTAATCGTGATGAAAACGGCGTGATGAATCCTTTGCCCAAGCCGTCTGTGGATACAGGTATGGGCTTGGAACGCATTGCGGCGGTGATGCAGGGCGTGCATAGCAATTATGAGATTGATTTAATGGATAATTTAATTCGTGCTGCCGCTCGCGAAACAGGTGTTCAATATTCGCAAGAAGTACCCAGCCTGAAAGTCATTGCCGACCACATTCGTGCGTGTGCGTTTTTGGTGGCTGACGGCGTTTTGCCGTCCAACGAAGGGCGTGGTTATGTTTTGCGAAGAATTATCCGCCGTGCGGTACGACACGGTTATAAATTAGGGCAGAAAGGGGCGTTTTTCCATAAACTCGTGCCTGATTTGGTCAAAGAAATGGGCGAAGCGTATCCTGAAATCAAACAAAAACAAGCGTTTGTGATGGATATTTTAAAAGAAGAAGAAAGCCGTTTTGCCCAAACACTTGAATTTGGTATGAAATTGTTGGAAGACGCTTTGAAAGACGGCAAACAAATGTTAGACGGTGAAACCGTGTTCAAACTGTATGACACTTTTGGTTTTCCGTATGACTTGACCGCCGATATTGCACGAGAACGCCATATTCAAATGGACGAAGCGGGTTTTGAAGCCGAAATGGAAAAACAACGCCAAAGAGCGAGAGCAGCACAAAATTTCAAAGCCAACATTCAAATTGACTACGCAGGACAAGATAGCGTTTTTACAGGATACGAAAAACACGCCAATCAAGCCCAAGTCATTGCTTTATATAAAGAAAATGAAGCGGTATCTGAATTAAACGCAGGGGATAACGGTATTGTGGTGTTAGACCAAACGCCGTTTTATGCCGAAAGTGGCGGTCAAGTAGGTGATAGCGGTTTGATTTTGAATGAACTGTTGCGTTTTGAAGTGAAAGACACGCAAAAAATTAAAGCCGCCGTTAATGGTCATATTGGCGTTCTTCTTTCAGGCAGCCTGAAAGTGGGCGACAGCGTTACCGCACAAATTGATAGCAATATTCGCATAGCCAATCAACGCAATCACAGTGCCACACACCTAATGCACGCTGCATTGCGTCAAGTTTTAGGCACAACGGTGGAACAAAAAGGCTCATTAGTTACGGCAGACCGCACACGATTTGACTTTTCGCACAACAAACCTGTTACGGCGGAAGAAATCGCCCAAGTCGAAGACATTGTTAATCAAGCGATTTTGGCAAATATCGAAGTCAAAGCAACTGTGATGAGTATGGAAGACGCCAAAAAAACAGGGGCGATGATGTTGTTTGGCGAAAAATACGGCGACACCGTGCGTGTGGTGCAAATGGGCGAAGTGTCTGCCGAATTGTGCGGCGGTACGCATATGGAACGCACAGGCGGTATCGGCTTATTCAAAATTGTCTCGGAAAGCGGCATTGCCGCAGGCGTTCGCCGTGTGGAAGCGATTACAGGGGAAACCGCCCTGCAATTTGTGCGTTCGCAAAGCGAATTGTTAAACCACATTCAAGTGGAAATCAAAGCCCAAACTGTGCAAGATATTCTGCCCAAAATTGAAAATAACAACAATAAAATCAAACAATTAGAAAAAGCATTACAAAACGCCAAAGCCGAAATCGCCAAAGGGCGAGCCACAGAATTGTTATCAAATGCAGTTAAAATCGGCGAAGTATCGCTAATTGTTGAGAATGTCGGCGAAATGCCTGCAACGGAATTACGCGATTTTGCAGTTGATTTAGCAAACAGGGGGGACAAAATCGCCGTGCTGTTGGCGGCAGTGAATGACGGCAAAGTGTCCTTGGTTGCCGCCGTATCCAAATCCTTAACCGCTCAAATCAAAGCAGGCGACATGGTGAAAATGGTTGCCGAACAAATCGGCGGCAAAGGCGGCGGCAAACCCGAACTCGCCCAAGCAGGCGGCACAAACCTTGCCGACTTACCCAAAGCATTAGCAAGTGTAAGTGAATGGGTCAAAGGTAAAATCTGATTTTATAGTCGTTAAACTTCAAAACACTAATGCGTTGGCACGCCTTACCGTATTATTTATACTGTCGCAGGCGTTACGCCTTTTCTACTTTTGAAGTTTATCAACTATATTGTTTTGAAGTTTAACGACTATAAATTGAATAAAAAGACGGCAAAAAGCCGTCTTTTTTGTTTTCAGGCAGCCTGAAAAAAGTTCATTATCGTTTCAGGCAGCCACGATAATTTATCTTGGCGATGATTGTCCATAAACCCCACATGTCCGCCTTGTTGCGGATACATTAAAAATACTTGTTCAGACACTTCATCAACTCTGGGCAAGGCGTTGGCAGGCATAAAAGGGTCGTTTTGGGCGTTAATCACCACGGTTGGTACAGCAATATTTTTCAAAAATGGTTTGCCTGATGATTGGCGGTAATAATCCATAGCGTCTTTGAAACCGTGGAGTGGTGCGGTAAAACGATCATCAAAATCTTTGAGTGTGCGACAGTGTTGCCAGTCAGTATGGGGCATTATTTGGCGTGCTTTGGGAATCAGCGTTTTCAAAAAATAGGGCATATAAACCGTGCGTGCAAAAGGTAAGCCCAAGGCTTGTGTGGCAATGATTAAATCCAACGGTGCAGACACCACGGCTGCGGCTTGGCAGGTAGCCTGAACCCCTATTTCGCCCAAATATTTAGCCAAAGCATTACCACCCAAAGACACGCCTACAACAAACGGTTTTTTGCCTGTTTCTTGATGTAACTTATTCAAAACAAAGCCAATTTCCGCAGAATCGCCTGAATGATAAAACACAGGAGCGGTATTTTCTACACCACCACAACTTCTGAAATGCACCACCACAAAAGGTAGATTATGCTGTTTGGCAAAGCGTGCAAAGGCTTGGGCGTAATGACTTTGCGAACTGCCTTCTAAACCGTGAAACAGCACAATCAGCGGTTTTTGCGAATCGCCGTCAATAAAATCATAAGCAACTTGCGTTTGTCCTGTGGAATCTAAACGCAATTCTCTTCTAAATTCAATGAGTTGTGTGGTATAGAATTTAGCGGCAATGGTTTGTAAGTGTCCGCCTTTTAAAAATGGTGGAGCTGAATAATTAGATTGAATTAACGGCATTTTTTTGTTTTTTTCTGTAATTTAATTTTAAGTTGTTCTAATTCATCAGAAAATTGACAAATGTTATTTTGTAATGCGTTAATGATATTTTCATCTCTTGGCATAGTTACCATAAAAAATGGTTGTTTTTTATATTCAGGACAAAAACTCACAAAATCCCAAGTTTGATAATTGGTTAGCCACAAACAACCTTGAATTTGTAATAAATATTTAGTCGGCACTTTTTGATGATGGATATAGTCAATATGATTATTGATTTTGGGGCATTTTATTTCTAATCCTTTGCGTAAATTTGGCATTAAACCGTCAGGACTGGCTAATATTTTATGTTTTCCTTGATACCACACACCACCAACTTCATAAACTTGATTTTTTATTGTTTTTTCATAGAGTTGGCGTGCAGTGCTTTCTAATAAAACACCGCGTTTCATATCTTCTGATTGAAAGTCAAAATAAGGGATTTGCGTGATATGTTCTTCTAATAATTCGTATAAAAATTTTTGTTTTTGTTGCGATTGTTTGCATTTAGTGGTCATAATTTTATGAAAACGACTGGCAGTAGGAATGCCTAAACGAGCAGTTTTCCATTCGTCTGTTCCTTGTTGGCAATGCAATAATTGTAAATCGGCAAACATCGTGTTTATTTCCTATTTTTCAGGCTGCCTGAATAAAATCAGCATTGTATCAAATAAAAATCATTGTTTGGGCTTGCATTATTGGGCTATCTGTGGCTATAATCCGCCCTAATTTTTGGGGGTATAGCTCAGTTGGTAGAGCGCTTGCATGGCATGCAAGAGGTCAGCGGTTCGATCCCGCTTATCTCCACCATAGATTAAATTTTTTACTCCTTTCGTTTTTATCTCTCTTTCTTTGGGCTACTCTATTGGGTAGCCGTTTTTTTGATAAAGGACACAACAATGCGACTTTTACACACTATGATTCGTGTGGGTAACTTGCAACGCTCGCTTGATTTTTACACCCAAGTTTTGGGTATGAAATTATTACGCCAACAAGATTATCCAGACGGCAAATTTACCTTGGCGTTTGTGGGATATGGCGAAGAAATCGATCATACCGTGATTGAATTGACTTATAACTATGACACCGATCATTACGATTTGGGCAATGCTTTTGGACATATTGCGATTGAAGTGGAAAATGCCGCAAAAGCTTGCGATGACATTCGTCAAAAAGGAGGAAAAGTGGTGCGAGAAGCAGGAGCAATGAAACACGGCACCACCATTATTGCTTTCGTGGAAGACCCTGACGGTTATAAAATAGAGTTAATTCAAAAAGCATAATTTTTAACTTTACTTTGTTCGTTGAACAATGTTTCAGGCAGCCTGAATATGTTTCCTAAATTGATTGCACCATTAAAATTTTACGCCGTTGTCCCCACCGCCGACTGGGTGATTCGTATGATTAACGCAGGGGCGAACACCGTTCAGTTGCGTTGTAAAGACTTGTCAGGCAAGGCTTTGTATGACGAAATTCGCCGTTGTGTTGAAGCTGTCCAAGGCACGCAAACACAACTTTTTATCAACGACCACTGGCAAGCGGCGATTGATTGTGGGGCGTATGGCGTGCATTTAGGGCAGGAAGATTTGGACAGTGCAGATTTAAACGCTATTCATAACGCTGGTGTGCGATTGGGCATTAGCACCCATTCGGACGCAGAACTCGCACGAGCCTTATCGTTAAATCCATCTTATGTTGCCTGCGGTGCAATTTTTCCCACCACCACCAAACAAATGCCCACCGCACCACAAGGCTTGGAACGCTTGCGACATTATGTCAAACAAGCAGGCACAACGCCTACGGTTGCAATCGGCGGCATTGATTTATCCAACGCCCAAGCGGTGTTAGATTGCGGCGTATCGTCTTTGGCTGTGGTGCGTGCGGTTACGAACGCGTCAAATCCTGAACAAGTGGTGAAAGATTTTCAGGCGTTGTGGGGGGAATAAATGTTTTCAGGCTGCCTGAAAATCCCTGTGGTCATTGCGAGCCGTGCCATAAGCACGGCGTGGCAATCTCCTTATTCGGAGAGCAGATTTTTTGAATATTTTCAGGCAACCTGAAAAATAAATCATTAGGAGTTTTTTATAATGAAAAATACTTTTATTTTAATAATAATGTTATTAACATTAACAGCCTGTTCATCAGAAGATAGAGTGAATTTTGTATTAAAAATAATGGGGAAAGGCAATGTAAAATATCTTCCCCCTGATACTCCTTTACCTGAAAAGCCAAAAATTACGCTTAATTTTCTAACAAATGAAGAAATTGCTGATAAAGTTGCTGAAAATAATCAATATATCGAAAATAAAATTATTCAAAAAGACGGTTCAACCGTTTATTATTTTACAAAAGAAAAAGATAAAAATGATAAAACCATTTATTCACTAACAAATGACAAACAAACTGCACAATTTTATCGTGTTGTTTTAGGCAAAACAGCAGAAAATTATTGTGTTGTCCAAGATTTTTATATCAATAATAAGAAAAGAACAGAAAAACACATTATTTTAGATACAGATTGCACAAAACATTTATCTACAAATAGCAATGTAAGTAGTAGAAAAAATAAAAACTTTTCCACATTTATTGTGTATGAACCACAAGATAAAATATCTGTAATTGACAATCTCGATAGAAAAAACAAAATAAGAAATATGTATTTTTATAAAGACGGAAAAGAAGATATGATTATTCATTTTGATTTTAATTTAAATCAACAATTAGCACTATTTTTTGATATGGATAAAGAAAATCCAGATATAACTATTAGAAAATTTAATGAACAACAATTATTCTATGCAGCAGAAATTCGCTATCATTTGGTTAATGATTTCTTTAAGAGTTGGAAAACAAAAGCAATAGAATGGAAAGATATTGATTTAAACAACAATGCTTACTCTTATGTATTTTGGGGTATCAATGATAGTAAAAAAACAAGAGTAGTTTTTAAATATTCAGGAAAAAAAGAAGAACAAATAAATAGTTTTAAAGAAAAGTATCAACAGTTTATCAATTCCAAAAAAATGATTGATAGACCCTAATTTTCAGGCAGCCTGAAAACAAAAAAGGTATCAAAAATGCTTTTAATTCAAATCATTGAACTAATTACACTCACTTGGGTAAGTGTTTTATTATTGAGGTTTTTCTTGCAACGCGGCGGATTAAGCGTGTCGCACCCATTGGCACAACTCTCAATGACGCTTACCGATTGGATTGCTCGTCCTGCACGCAAAATCATTCGCCCTGTCAAAGGTTGGGACACCGCTTTGCCTGCGGCAGCGTTTGTGGTGTTGCTGTTGGTGCAAATGGCGTTAATTGTGGTGCGTTTGGCAATGGGGGGCAGTTTTCAGGCAGCCCAAGTGCCGTATGCGGTGATGAACAGCATTTTATATCTCACCCAAGCGGCGGCATACGCCCTGATTGCTTGCCTGATTATTCAAATGGTATTGAGTTTTGCCGACCCTTATAATCCGCTGATGAATACGGTGTGCAATGTTCTGCGACCTTTTACCTACCCATTTCGCTTTTTAAGAATAGGACGAATCGACTTTTCAGGCAGCCTGATTTTTATCGCCCTGTGGCTTTACACAGGCGTTGCCGTGCCGTATTTACGCTATTTATTAAGAGTGTGGCTGTTTTGATTTTGCTTTCAGGCAGCCTGAAAGATTACACATGAAAACTTTCACCGCAACCGCAAGTTGCCGTGGCGTTGGGATTTTCAAATTTAAAGCCCTCTTGCAAGCCTTCTTTGACATAGTCCAACTGTGTGCCGTCCAAATACACCAAACTTTTGGCATCGACAAACACTTTAATGCCGTTATTGTCGAATACTTGATCGTTTTCATCTGGCGTATCGACAAATTCCAATGTGTAAGCCATACCAGAACAGCCGCTGGTTTTCACGCCAATGCGAACGCCTTGCCCTTTGCCCCTTTTTTCCAAAAAACGGCGAATGTGGTTGGCGGCTTTGTCGGTTAAAGTAATCATTTTTTTTCCTTACTTGAAATATGTTTCACAGGCGTTATTATAGTACAATGTACGCTTAACAGACTATTTTTATCAAGCAATGAACGACAAATTTAGCGAACAAACCGTTTTGTGGGTGAAACGCCACTCTGATAAGCAAATGACTTTTGCCATTACGCGTCCTGCCGATTACCGCTTTGCCGCAGGGCAGTTTTCGCGTTTAGGGTTTAAAGACGGAAACGGCTTTATTTGGCGTGCGTATTCGATTATGTCGCCCGAATACGCCGATACACTTGATTATTTTGCCATACTCATTCAAGGCGGCGAAATGAGCGAATATCTATGCAACCTGAAAATGGGCGACACGGTTTTATTAGACAAAAACGCCACAGGATTTTTCTTACCGCAACGATTTATTGACGGAAAACAATTAGTGATGTTATCCACAGGTTCGGGCATTGCCCCATTTTTGTCGCATATTAGGCAGCCTGAAATTCGCGAACGCTTTGACAGCATTGTGTTGGTGCATAGCGTGTCTTTCCAAGACGATTTAATTTTTTCAGGCAGCCTGAAAGACGCTTTGGCAGATGATCCATTGGTGGGCGAATTTTGTAAGCAATTTCAATATATTCCCATTACCACACGCGAAACAGGAGACGGCTTACACGCACGCATTCCTGAATTATTGCGAAGTGGTGCATTGGAAAAAGCCTGCGGCTTTGAATGGACAAAACAAGACACGCGTTTTATGGTGTGTGGCAATCCGCAAATGGTGGAAGACACTTTGCGAACCCTAATCGAATTGGGCTATCAACTGCACCGCAACCGCACGGCAGGTCAGGTGATTGTGGAGAATGGGTTTTAGTTTTTCAGGCAGCCTGAAATTATTTAATTTTCTTTTCCTTTTTATAATTTTCCATTTCTTCTTCATTAAAGACCTTATCAAATTCTTTTTCATATCTTCCTTTATTTTTATGGTCATACTCGTGAATTGTTTTGAGAAAATCTTGAAAATTAGGATTTTTAGCTGATAACTCATTCATTACAATATAATCTAATTTTGGTTTGAATTGAGCAGAAACCAAAATTTCACTTTGTGCAGGTTCTTCAATATTAAGACGAATAACGCCAATACCAAAAGATTGATTAGAGCGTTTAATTAACTCTAATAAATCTTCATCTATATCTGCGGCAACCAAATAACCCTCATTTGCCCAACTGCTGTTACTCACTGCTTGGAAATAACACTCACGGAAATTAGCAACCGTTAATTCTTTTTTTAATTCAAAGGAATAAATTTTAATCGGCAATTTATCATATCGCCCAATAAATTGACTAACTTCATTATCAAACTCACTATATTCAAAATTAACTGCCACAATATCTGGATACAACCACTTATCTGTGCCACTTTTTGATTTTCTACTTTCTTCGTGAAAAATAGTTTTTGAAAAAGCATAAAAATCATCACTACTAAAAAGAAAACTTACCAATAATGGGTGTAGATTTCTTTCATTAAATGATGATTTACTTTCATTACATTTAGGTACAACTGTTTCAGTAACATTATTTTTTATAATATCTTGATTTTTAAGTTTAATCAATAATTTTGGCTTTTGTTGAACAATTTCAAAAATAGTATTTGGATCAAATCTTAAATTTATATAAATATCTCTTGCAAAAGAACTCTTTGGCGTTTTTCCGCCATAAGCGATCCTATCGCCATATCCCTTTTGAATTGCTAAATCATATATTTGATTAGGATTTAACGGGCGTTTTTCTTCTTCCAAAATCTCTTTTGTAATATCAAAAGCAATTTGATATGCTGGTTTTTTGTTATTGCGTGCCATTTTCTTACTCCTTATTCAATTAAACACCCTTTCAGGCTGCCTGAAAATCAAAAAGTCCGTTCTCCATAACAAGGAGATTGCCAAGCCGTGATTTTATCACGGCTCGCAATGACAGAAGTGCTTTCAGGCTACCTGAAAAATAATCACGGCATTTTTTGCAAGCGTTTTTCGGCGACTTGATACACTTCTTCGTTATGACGCAAGCCGATAACAATCATTTGCATGGTGCTTTCGGTGCGAATTAAGCGATAAACCGCTCGCAAACCTGATGATTTCAACTTAATTTTAAGGCAACCTGAAAGATTGATATTTCCTTTATTGCCCAAAGGCTTACCATATCCGCCCTCGTAGTCTGGCAGTGGGTTTTGGCGAACTTTTTCAATGGCACGACGCATTGCTAACCATTGTGAGTTATCCAAATTCTTTATATCTTTTCGTGCTTCTGGAATATAATCAATCGCCCACTTCATTCCAACTCCACATTTTCAAAGCCTTTTAAGTCTTCGGCGGTAATGCCAAATTCTTTATCAATTTCTTCTTGCGAAATTACTTTTTTAGGATCGAAATTTTTTAAGCGTTCTTCCACCATTAGGGCAAGTTGTGCGTCTTCTAATTCGTCCATTAACTTGGTGTATTCGTCAGGCGAGAGCAAAACGCATTCGGGGGTGTTGTTTTTCATCACCACTTTTGCCCCAAAGCGTTTGACTTCGTCAAAAATTTTCCCTGCTTGACCACGATTAAATAAAGAAATAGACACCGTATTGCGTATAGCTGAAACCACAGAAGTCATTTGAATGCTCCTTATTAAAATAGATATATTATTGTAAGATTTTACGGTGAATTTATCAATAAATAAGTCGATAAATTTGTTTCAGGCTGCCTGAAAGGCTTTACTGTCATTGCGAACGAAGCAGTAAGGCGTAGCGTGGCAATCTCTTTATTGTTTAGATAGATTAAAACTTTTCAGGTTACCTGAAACCATTAAATCCGTTCCATAGCAAGAAGATTGCCGTGCCTTGCGTTGCAAGACTCGCAATGACGAGTTCCCTGCATGGAAAATGCTTTCAGGCTGCCTGAAAATTTTATTTTTGTAAATTTAATTTTTAAGGATAATATTTTTTTATTGCTTCCGATAAATCACTTATTGCCTTTGATAATTCATTTACGGATTTCGATAATTTATCATTTAAATATTTACAACTTAACTCTTTAATCGCATTTACAATAGAATTTGTATTCCATTTGACTACTATATCTGCATTATCCTTAACCACTTGGGAAGTTCTTTCACTTCCCCAGTATTCAATGGCGATAATTTTTTTATCCATAGATTTTGCCAGTTCAATTTCTATGTTAATCCATTTACTATATGTTGCATATACGCCTGCTAATATCAACACACAACTTGCAGGTTGCATTTGTTTTCGGATTGCTTCTTTGAGTTTTTTATCATCATCAGCACTATGAACTGGGTCATCTTTGGGAACAGAATAATTTTTGTATTTGAATTTATCACTTTCCTTTATAGTATTATCTTTTTCATCTTCTTCAACTTTTTTATCAAGCAAATTGATAAGTCCTTGATATTGATTTGAATAAGACCAAGAATGGCTGATGAATAAGTTGTAAGTCATGGTAATACTCCTTTAACAAGAAATAATAGAAAACATATAGATAAGATATAAAACTGAAAAAACAAGGGGTAAATAACTTTCTATTTTTGTGAAATTTTTGTATTTTTCTTCACTATTTTTTAGTTCGTTTAATCTTTCCCATTCATCTTTAAATGGTTGTAATGGTAATTTTTCTTCAATTTCATTGATAATTTCAAACTTTATTTTATTCAGTGTTTTGAAATTTTTTATCAGCAAAAACCATAAAAAACAAATACCCATACCAAAAATAAGTATAACAAACTTACTTATATTTTCTATGGAAGAAATAGACGAAACAGCGGTGATAATCGCCAAATTTAGAGTAATAAAAACATTATTCGTTGTGTCTCTTCTTTGACTTATATTATTAGCCATTTCCACACAAGTTTGCCATTGAGACAAAATAACCTGTTGTTTATTTGTTTCTTGTTCATCAATCATTTTTCAATCCTTTATCTAAAACTTTTCAGGCTGCCTGAAAATCAAAAAGTCCGTTCTCCATAACAAGGAGATTGCCACGCCGTGATTTTATCACGGATCGCAATGACGAATTCCCTGCACGGGAAGTGCTTACCCCTGCACGGGAATTGCTTTCAGGCTGCCTGAAACTTTTTATTCCCCCACAAACGCCTTAACCCTTTTTTCCACGCTGTCAGCGTCCAAGCCTAAATCTTGCAAAATGAGTTTGGCATCTCCGTGTGCGGTAACTATGTCGGGAATACCTAATATTAACAAGGGTTTGAGTATTCTTAAAGCGGATAAAACTTCTAAAACCGCTGCCCCTGCTCCGCCTTTTTCGCTGTTTTCTTCTATGCTGATTAAATAGTCGTGTGTTGTCGCCAAATCTTTAATTAAATCAATATCTAATGGTTTTACAAATCGCATATCGGCAACGGTGGCGTTTAGGTTTTCGGCGGCTTGCAATGCGGTTTCAAGCATTGAGCCAAAGGCGAAAAAGGCGATTTTTTCGCCCTGCCGCCGCACTACACCTTTGCCGATTTCAACGGTGTTCAGGCTGCCTGAAATTTCTACACCGCGTCCTGTTCCTCTTGGATAACGCACGGCGGCAGGTTTATTTGAATAAAAACAAGTGGTTAGCAATAATCTGCATTCGTTTTCATCGGACGGCGTGGCGATAATGGTGTTGGGCACGCAACGCAAAAATGATAAATCGTATGCTCCTGCGTGGGTTGCACCGTCTGCTCCGACTATGCCTGCTCGGTCAATCGCCAATAAAACAGGCAAGTTTTGCAGGGCAACATCGTGTATCCATTGGTCGTAGGCTCGCTGTAAAAAGGTGGAATAAATTGCCACCACAGGTTTTAATCCACCACACGCCAAGCCTGCGGCAAAGGTTACGGCGTGTTGCTCGGCAATGCCGACATCGAAATAGCGGTTGGGAAATTTTTTGGAAAAGGCGGTCAAACCTGAACCCTCGCACATCGCAGGGGTGATGCCGACTAATTTTTTATCTGCCGCCGCCATATCGCATAGCCAATCGGAAAACACTTGGGTATAGGTTTTTGGGGTAGCCTGAACGCTTTTAACTTGTTGATGATCAAAGCCTTTATTCACGGCGTGATATTGCGTTGGATTGCTTTCCGCAGACGCAAAACCCTTGCCTTTTTTGGTGTGAATATGCAACAGTTGCGGTGATTTTTTATATTTAAGTTGTTGTAATACTTCAACTAATTTTAAAACATCGTGTCCGTCAATAATGCCTGTGTATTTAAAACCAAAATTATCAAACAAGGACAAAGACGGCTCGACAATTTCTTTCAAAGTTGAACGCATTTGCCGAGCCGCGTCCAAGCCGCCTGGCAAGTTTTCCAAAAATTGCTTGCCTGTTTCTTTGATAAACCCTTTCAAATCCTGCACGGCATTTTGTGCCAAATATTTAGGCAAAGCACCGACATTTTGCGAAATCGACATTTCGTTGTCATTCAAAATCACCAACAAATTTGCGTCTTTAATATCGCCCGCATTGTTCAAGGCTTCAAACGCCTGACCGCCTGTCATTGCCCCATCACCAATCACCGCAATCGCCTTATGCGACTTGCCTGACAACTTATCAGCTACCGCAAAACCCAACGCCGCACCGATTGAAGTGGAAGAATGCCCCACGCCAAAAGCGTCAAATTCGGATTCGTCTCGTTTGGGAAAAGGTGCTAATCCGCCCTTTTGGCGAATGGTGTGAATTTTCTCTCGTCTGCCTGTCAAAATTTTATGTGCATACGCCTGATGACCCACATCCCACAGCAAATGGTCATTCGGCGTATCAAAGACATAATGCAGTGCCACGGTAAGTTCAATCACGCCCAAATTACTGGCAAAATGCCCGCCTGACTTGGTTATTCCACGCAAAAACTCTTGCCGCAATTCACGACAAACCTGCGGCAGTTGATTAACCGTCAAACGGCGTAAATCTTGGGGTGTAGCAATGGTGTCAAGTAGTGGGGTCATTTTGGTTTGTGCGTGATGAAATAAGAATGGCGTATTTTACTACTACGAATTGTTATGTGAATATGTTTTTCAGGCTGCCTGAAAATCTTAACCCACATTGTGATAAAACGCTTATAATCAACGAATTTTGTAACACCAAAAGGATTGCTTAATGAAAATCTTACGCAAACTACTGCCTGTTTCACTGATTGCGGCAGGTCTTTTAACGGCTTGTTCTCCGTCTGAACAGTCTTCGCAAACGCCTGCACCAGCCGCAGATATGAATGCTGCTGTGGTGAAAAAAGTGGCGATTACTTCTTTTGTGGAACACCCCGCTTTGGACTTGGTACGCAAAGGGGTGATTGAAGAATTGGCTGAACAAGGTTTCAAAGAAGGTGAAAATTTGAAGGTCAATTTTCAATCGGCACAAAGTAATTCTGGCACAGCGGCACAAATTGCCAAACAGTTTGTCGGCAGTAATCCTGATGTGATTATCGCCATTGCCACACCGTCTGCCCAAGCAGTTGCGGCTTCAACCGACAGCATTCCTTTGGTATTTGCTGCCGTAACCGATCCTGTGGCGGCAAAATTAGTACCGTCTTGGGAAGCGTCAGGCACAAATGTAACAGGCGTATCGGATTTATTGCCGTTAGAACCACAAATTGATTTGATGAAAAAAGTGGTACCCAATTTGAAATCAGTCGGTTATGTGTATAGCCCAGGCGAAGTCAATTCTACGATTGTGTTGGAGCAACTGACTGAATTACTTAAACCGCAAAACATTAAAGTGGAAGCCGTGCCTGCACAACACACCACCGATATTCCACAAGCCACAAAATCTTTGAAAGGCAAAGCCGATTTGATTTACACTTCTTTGGATAATAATGTGGTGTCGGCTTATGAATCAATGTATCAAGCCGCCAAAGAAGCACAAATTCCTTTGGTTGCGTCTGATACAGATTCTGTGCCACGCGGTGCGGTGGCTGCTTTGGGCGTGAATTATTACGATGTGGGTCGTGAAACAGGCAAGGTAACCGCCGAAATTTTGAACGGCACCAAACCTGGCGACATTAAAACGCGTACGATGGAAAAATTGGACTTGCATGTGAGTCCCAATAACGCCAAGGCACAAGGTATTGAATTATCAGCAGAATTAGTGCAATCCGCTCAAAAAGTAGTGGAAGATGCAGCGAAATAAATTGTTATCTTGAATGAATAAAACGGCGTTGTTTAACAATGCCGTTTTTTATTTGAAGAGAGTAAATTGCACGATAGATAAGGGGCAGTCAAACAATTTCAAAAGAAGAACGAACATATAAGATGAATACGACAATATAGTCGTTAAATTTCAAAACACTAATGCGTTGGTTCGCCTTGCCGTATTATTTATACTGTCTGCGGCTTACCGCCTTTTATTGTTTTGAAGTTTAACGACTATAATATGTCTCCCTGAAAAAATCACAAAAATTTCACAAAAACACATTGCGAAAAGACCGTTTTTTTGATTACAATCGAACAATTTATGAGTTAAGGAAATTCACACAATGAAAACCGCACAAGAATTACGCGCAGGTAATGTGTTTATGTTAGGCAATGACGCTATGGTGGTGCAGAAAGCCGAGTACAATAAATCAGGTCGCAACGCCGCTGTGGTGAAAATGAAACTGAAAAACTTGCTCACAGGCAACGCCACCGAAGCGGTGTATAAAGCCGATGAAAAGTTTGATGTGGTTGTTTTGGAACGCAAGCAATGCACTTATTCTTACTTCGCCGACCCGATGTATGTGTTTATGGACGAAGAGTACAATCAATACGAAATCGAAGCCGAAAATATGGGCGATGCCTTGCCTTATATCGTTGATGGTATGGAAGATGTGTGCGAAGTTACTTTCTACAACGGTCGTGCCATTTCGGTGGAATTGCCCACGATTGTGGTGCGTGAAGTGGAATACACCGAACCTGCGGTCAAAGGCGATACTTCGGGCAAAGTGATGAAACCTGCACGATTAGTCGGTGGCGGCGAAATCTCCGTGCCCGCGTTCGTGGAAATCGGTGAAAAAATCGAAATCGATACGCGTACGGGCGAATTCCGCAAGAGAGCGTAATCGTTTTTCAGGCAGCCTGAAAGGTTTTCAGGTTGCCTGTTGAATATTGTTTTAAGACGATTAGAACAGGAAAATAAGCGATGGGATTATTAGGTAGTTTTTTGAATAAATTCAAGAAAAAATCCATGCAAGAAGAAATTCTTGAAGCCGCAGAATGGGTGAAAAATAATCTCAATCAAACAGGTTATCGAGTGGATTACGATGTCGAAAGTATGAAGGAAATCGACCGTTTCTTCGATGACGAAAAGACAGGCGTTTTGGCAACAGAAGGACAAATGGGCAATGTTTTGTTTGGTTTGTCCAGTTTTATCGGTCAAACGCTGATAAAACTTGCTGGCGGCGGTGAATGGGGAATTGTTGATGACCATATTCCTGACAATCCCATACCAGACCCTAATAGTCCTATCAATTATGCGGTAATACTTGCTGATGGTTCTGTGGTTTATCCTGGACGCAGAGTAATGAAACGCTTAATAAACGGCGAAGAAGACAGTATTTATTTTTATGTCTATTATTTTATCCATAAAGATAATCCAGATAAATGGAAAGAAATAGACTTAAAAAGTAATATAGATAATTTAGATAATTGAAATATAATGTTATATTTTAGTTATCAGCAAAACTTTCAGGCTGCCTGAAAGATTGTTTTGAATGTAAAAATATGTTTCAGGCAGCCTAATAAACCGTATTATTAACCTTTTCTGGCAGACTGAAATAAATATATTCAGGCAGCCTGAAAAATAAATAGGCAGATATTTTTGCCTATTAAAAGCACCGCAAGGTGCAAATGAAATGTTTTTTATAAAGATTTTGCAATAAATTGATTTTTAATCTATTTCAGGCTGCCTGAAATATGTTAATGGATACAAACTCTTTATAAAATGGTATAAAAACCCTTTCAGGCAGCCTGAAATAAAATATTCAGGCAGCCTGAACCAAATTAAGGAAAACCCAAATGAGTGCAATTATCGACATACTCGCACGCGAAATTTTAGATTCTCGTGGCAATCCCACTGTGGAATGCGATGTTTTATTAGAAAGTGGCGTTATGGGGCGTGCCGCCGTGCCGTCTGGTGCTTCCACTGGCGAAAAAGAAGCCTTGGAATTGCGAGATGGCGATAAACAACGCTATTTGGGTAAAGGCGTTTTGAAAGCGGTTGAAAACATTAACAACCAAATCGCCGAAGTGGTCATCGGACTGGAAGCCAGCGAACAAGCGGAAATTGACCGTGCAATGCTTGAATTAGACGGCACGGAAAATAAAAGCGTTTTGGGTGCTAATGCCACTTTGGCGGTGTCTATGGCGGTTGCCAAAGCGGCTGCCGAAGACGCAGGTTTGCCACTTTATCGCTATATTGGCGGTGCAGGTCCGATGAGTTTGCCTGTGCCGATGATGAATGTGATTAACGGCGGGGCTCACGCCAACAATTCTTTGGATATTCAAGAATTTATGATTATGCCTGTGGGTGCGTCTTCGTTCCGTGAAGCCCTGCGTTGCGGTGCGGAAGTGTTTCATAACTTGAAAAAAATCTGCAACGACAAAGGTTATTCAACCACAGTGGGCGATGAGGGCGGTTTTGCACCGAATTTGGCAACACACGAAGATGCCATCAAACTCATCTTGGAAGCGGTTGAAAAAGCAGGTTATGTTGCAGGTGAAGATGTATTGTTGGCATTAGACTGTGCGTCCAGCGAATTTTATAAAGACGGCAAATATCACTTATCGGCAGAAAATTTATCATTAGACAGTCAAGGATTTGCCGATTATTTGGCAAATTTGGTTGATAAATATCCGATTATCTCCATTGAAGATGGAATGAGCGAACACGACTGGGACGGCTGGAAAATCTTAACCGACCGCTTGGGCAAAAAAGTGCAATTAGTGGGCGATGACGCATTTGTTACCAACCCCAAAATTTTGGCAGAAGGCATAGAAAAAGGCATTGCCAACGCCCTGTTGGTGAAAGTCAATCAAATCGGCACACTGTCGGAAACCTTACAGGCAGTGGATTTGGCTAAACGCAATCGCTACACCTGCGTGATGAGTCATCGTTCGGGCGAGACCGAAGACGCAACCATCGCCGATTTAGCCGTTGCCACCAACTGTATGCAAATTAAAACAGGCTCATTGTCGCGTTCAGACCGCATTGCTAAATACAATCAATTACTTCGCATTGAAGAAGAATTGGGTGTGAATGCTGTTTATCCTGGCAAAAAAGCGTTTTATCAATTAGGTTAAAACAATGAGATACATTGCCTACTTCTTAATCTTGGTGATTGCCACCTTTAACTACCAACTGTGGTTTGGTAAAGGTGGCTGGAACGATGTGTGGGAATTGGAACACAAAATCGAACAGCAAAAAATCACCAACGAACAGCAAAAACAACAAAATATCGCTATGGCAGGTGAAGTGCAGAACCTAAAAGACGGCGGCGAAGCGTTGATGGAAGTGGCTCGGAGCGATTTTAACTTAATTCAAAAAGACGAAGTGTTTTACCGCATTGCCGACTGATTATTTGCCTAAAATACAACGAAACAGCGATTTTCTCGGCATTTCTTTGGTAAGGAATGCCATAATGTTTTAACATTACGGTATATTGTCCTTTTGAACAGAAAAACGATTAAATTAGGAATATTAACAAATGAGCGTTGGATTATTGCGTGCTTTGGTACAAAACGGAAAAATAGATACAGCCAAAGCCGAAGACCTGCAAAAGAAACTGCAAAATGGCGATGGACGCAGATTCACCGAAATTTTGTTTGCAGAAAAAATCATTACGCCTAATGCTTTGGCAGAATTTGTTTCCACACTGTTTGGCTACCCTTTGATGGATTTATCTTTGTATGATCAAGAAGTCATGCCAGACGATGTGTTGGAAGCGTCTGTGTGCGTAGAAAACCGCATACTGCCCTTGTTAAAACGCGGCAATAAAGTATTTTTAGCGGTTACCGACCCAACGCAGTTTCCACAATATCAAAAATTACTGTTCAAAACAGGTTTTTCACCTGAATTGGTGGTGGTACAAGACGATCAGTTGAGCAATGTTTTGGATCGCTTGGGTTCAAAATCATCAAGCGAAATGTTCAAAGACTTGGAAGAAGATGAACTGTTTGGCGGTGCAGAACAAGTCGAAACCATTTCCGAAGACGATAAAGACGCAGACGGACCTGTGGCTCGTTTTGTACATAAAACACTGCTTGACGCCATTAACATTGGGGCTTCCGATATTCACTTTGAATTTTATGAATTTTTTGCCCGCATTCGTTTCCGTATTGACGGTCAATTACGCGAAATGGTGCAACCGCCCCTCAATGTGAAAGACCAAATCGCAACCCGTATTAAGGTGTTGAGTCGTTTGGATATTTCTGAAAAACGCATTCCCCAAGACGGGCGTATGAAATTGAATGTTTCCAAAACCAAAGCGATTGACTTTCGGGTGAGTACCTTGCCTACGCTGTTTGGCGAAAAAGTAGTAATGCGTATTTTGGATTCATCAGCTGCCAACCTGAATATCGATCAGTTAGGCTTTGAAGATTATCAAAAGAAAATGTTGTTGGAAGCGATCAGCCGTCCGTATGGTATGGTGTTGGTGACAGGACCTACGGGTTCAGGTAAAACCGTATCGCTTTATACTTCACTCAATTTATTGAATAAACCTGATGTCAATATCTCCACCGCCGAAGACCCTGCGGAAATTAACTTACCAGGTATCAATCAGGTGAATGTGAATGATAAGCAGGGTTTAACTTTTGCGGCAGCATTAAAATCATTCTTACGGCAAGACCCTGATATTATTATGGTGGGTGAGATTCGTGATTTGGAAACGGCGGATATTGCCATTAAAGCCGCACAAACGGGACATATGGTGTTTTCTACCTTGCACACCAATAATGCTCCTGCCACTTTGTCTCGTTTGTTGAATATGGGTGTGGCTCCGTTTAATATTGCCAGTTCGGTGAATTTAATTATGGCACAACGGCTGTTGCGGCGTTTGTGTCCATCATGTAAAAAACCGATTAAACGCCCCCCTGATGAAGCCTTGTTAGAAGCAGGTTTTACCGAAGAAGATTTGGCAGGCAAATGGCAAATGTACGGACCTAATTTAGAAGGTTGCGATGTTTGCCGTGGCAAAGGTTATAAGGGGCGTGCAGGCATTTATGAATTGATGCCTGTATCGGACGCTATTCAACGCAAAATTATGGAAAATGGCACCGCAGTGGATTTGGCAGATATTGCCTACAAAGAGGGCATGGTCGATTTACGGCGGGCAGGTTTGTTAAAAGTAATGTCTGGCATTACTTCATTAGAAGAAGTGGTCGCCAAGACCAATGATTAACATTTAATTTACTAAAAAAAGGAAATCAACATGGCAACAGCAACAGGTTCAGCAACACGCCGCCCAGAGAAAAAAGAAAGTGGGCATACCTTTTTATTTGAAGGTAAGAATAATCGTAGTAATCAACCTGCCAAAGGTGAGGTGATTGCAAAGAATGAACAAGAAGCACGCGAAAAACTGATGCGTAAGGGTATTCAAGTCATCAGTATTGTGAAAGTGAAAAAAACACGCAAAAAACCCATTAAATCAAGTGATGTAACGGTATTTACGCGTCAATTATCCACGATGATGAAAGCAGGTTTGCCCCTGTTGCAAGCATTTGACATTGTTGCCAAAGGACACTCCAATCCCACAATGACTGAACTGTTGTTGGATATTCGTAATGATATTGAACAAGGTTCATCAATGTCCAAAGCTTTTGCCAAACACCCTAAACAATTTGATAAGCTGTACTGCAACTTGGTGGCAGCAGGTGAAGAAGGTGGTGTATTGGAAGATTTGTTGGATAAATTAGCCACTTACAAGGAAAAAACCGAATCGATTAAACGCAAGGTAAAAAGTGCTTTAACCTATCCGACTATGGTGATTATTGTTGCCATTGCTTTGATTGTGATTATGATGGTATTTGTGTTGCCAGTATTTAAGAAAACATACGAAGATATGGATGCTAAATTACCTGGCTTAACACAAGGTTTGATGGATGTGTCCGACTGGTTTGTGGCTCGCCCACTGTTTTTACCTAATGTGGTGTGGTTGCTTCTCATTCTCGGTTTGGGGGTTTTTGGTTTTGTTCAATGGAATCGTCGCTCTCCGTCTTTCCACAAAAAAGTCGATGCTGCATTATTAAAAGCTCCTATTTTTGGTGAAGCTATTATTCGTAAAGCTACGATTGCTCGTTGGGGTCGTACCACGGCGACCTTATTTACCGCTGGTGTACCTTTGGTGGAAGCTTTAGATTCAGTAGCAGGTGCTTCGGGTAATGTGATTTATGAAGAAGCCACTCATAAAATTCGTGGTCAAATTGCACAAGGTACTTCTTTGACGGCATCTATGTTGGGAACGCAATTATTCCCCAATATGTTTATGCAAATGGCATCCATTGGTGAAGAATCGGGTTCTTTGGACGATATGTTGAATAAAGCGTCTGCTTATTATGAAGAAGAAGTAGATACCGCGGTAGATAACTTATCGGCGATGATGGAACCGATTATTATGGTGGTGTTGGGCGGTATTGTGGGGGTGATTTTGGTCGCTCTGTACTTACCATTGTTCAACTTGGGTAATGTGGTGGGTTAATCAACGATTGGCTCATAATGGACGAGTTCTCTTGGGTATTTTTGGCTGGATTTTTCTTCTTATTCGGCTTGTTGTTTGGCAGTTTTCTGAATGTGGTGATTTACCGCCTACCTTTAATGTTGGAGCGTGCTTGGACAATTCAAGCACGCCAACAGTTAGAAATGCCTTTGTCCGAAGAAGATGCCCAACCATTCACTTTGGCGTATCCGCCGTCTCATTGTCCTGTTTGTAAGGCTGAAATTAAGCCGTGGTCAAACATTCCCATTATCAGTTTTGTACTGCAAAAAGGTCGGTGTGCAGGTTGCCACACACCGATCTCTTGGCAATATCCTGCGGTTGAACTTTTAACAGGTTTATTATTTGCCGCGGTATATTGGCGATTTGGCTGGTCATTACAGGCTTTGGGTGGTGTTTTATTTGTATTATTTATTGTGCCGATGATTTTCATCGATGCCAAAACACAACTTTTGCCTGACATACTGACCTTGCCTTTTTTATGGTTAGGTTTATTGTTTAATATTCCTGAAAACTCTTTTGTAACACTGCCTGCTGCCGTATGGGGGGCGGTGATTGGTTATATGAGTTTATGGATTATTTTTCAAGTGTTCAAACTTTTTACAGGCAAAGAGGGTATGGGTTTTGGTGATTTCAAACTATTAGCCGCTTTGGGTGCGTGGTTTGGAGCCATTTCCTTGCCTGCGATTGCCCTAATGGCATCGGTGATTGGCTTGATTTTTGCCGTTATTATGAAAGTGGGCAAAGGTCAGCCTATGCCGTTTGGTCCATGTTTAGCGATTGCAGGGTGGGTAATGTTAATGTTTTATCAGCCTGTGATGAATTTATTTTTCAACATTATCAATGGCGGTTAAGATGACCCATTGGATTGCACTCACAGGCGGTATCGGCAGCGGTAAAAGCACCGTTGCCGAATTATTTTTTAACCGTCATCACATTCCCACGATTGACAGCGACATCATTGCACGACAATTAACTACCGTAAATGGAGAAGCTATTTCCTTAATACGCCACGAGTTTGGCGACAATCTGATCGACCTTTCAGGCAGCCTGAACCGCCATGTTATGCGAGATTTGATTACACAAGATCATACAGCCAAAACACGATTAGAACAACTGTTGCACCCAATGATTTTTGCCGCAATCAAGCAACAGCAAGCCACAGTAAAAGCCCCTTACGCCTTTGTTGCCATACCTTTGTTGGTGGAGCAACCGCAATTTATGAATTTATCCGAACGCGTTTTATTGGTTGATTGTGAAGAAAATTTACAAATTGAACGCATTAGCGAACGCAATCAGTGGACAACAGAACAAGCACAAGCCGCCTTGCGTTTGCAAGCCACACGAGAACAACGCCAAGCGATTGCTGATGATATTATCCTAAATTCAGGCAGCCTGAATGATTTAATACAACAAGTAGATAATATGCACCATTATTATTGTCGTATCTTTCAGGCTGCCTGAAAATGTGGTAAATTTCAACATATTTTCAAAAATCAAGGAGCGTTCAAATGAATTTTTCAGCCGATGACATTTTGCAATGGAAATATGCTTTACCAAAGGTTTTGGGCGATAAAAGCGATGATGAAATTGTTGAGTATTTGTCTAATGTGGAAGAATTAACCTTAACAAAACGCCCCAAATGCACGGTGCTGCCTGAAAGTTTGTGGCAACTGACACAACTGAAACGCTTAAAAATTGAAAATTTTGTTAAAGTGGTTTCTTTGTCTGAAAAAATAGTGCAATTAGAAAATTTGCAATGTTTGGAATTGGAATTTCTCACTCATTTTACAACGCTGCCTGAAAATATTGGGCAGTTATCCAAATTAGAAATATTAAAATTTCAGTTTTGTGATGAACTCACTTGCTTACCTGAAAGCATTTGCCAACTGCCACAATTACACGAATTAAGAATTGATGCCTGCTATAAACTCAAAGAACTACCACAAAATATGGCACAATTAAAATCATTAAAAAATTTACAAGTTCGTCTTGATAAACTGCCTGACAGTTTATGGCAATTAACGCAATTAGAAACATTAAATTTAGGTGGCTCGTCGATTGGCACTTTGCCTGATGAAATTGGTAATTTAAAACAACTGAAAACTTTGGCGTTAAGAGCGTGTGCGATTACCCATTTTCCTGATACGATTGGGCAATTAAATCAATTAGAAGAATTGTATTTGAACCAACAATATAATGATGATAATTTAATTAGGCTGCCTGAACAATTTGCTCAATTAAATAAACTCAAAATATTATGGATTGATTTATGCGAAAACAGCGATATTCTTTTTGCTGCTATTCAAAATAGTACGCAATTAGAAAAAATAATTGGTATAGCAAATAACATTTCAGAAAAACAATTACAACAAATAATGCAATGTACGCAATTAAAAGAATTAGATTTAGAGGGTCATCAAGAAATCACGGCTATTCCTGAAAGCATTGGCAATTTAAGTCAATTAGAAACATTGAATTTAGAAAGAACAAGCATTAGTTCATTGCCTGATAGCATTGGCAATTTATCGAAATTAAAATATTTAGATTTAAGCCATTGCGATAATTTAACCACGCTGCCTGAAACAATCGGACAATGCCGTAATTTGCAGTATTTATTTTTAACAGCTTGCAGAAATTTAGAGCGTGTTCCCGCTGAAATTTGGCAATTAAAAAAATTAAGAAAATTTGAAACCATACATTGTAATAAATTGGTTATTCCGCCCAAACCAGCCAAACAGACGCAAAATAAGAAAAACGACAATGATGGCAAGCCAGAAACAATGGCAAGCGAATGGAAAAAGGTTATTCCAAGCCGATTACGCGGTAAAAATGATGATGAAATTATTCGTTATTTGCACAGCGTAGAGCCGACATTGACAATTAAAAATAATCAAAAAATCACTACGCTGCCAAAAAGTATTGGGCAGTTAAAACAAATTAAATCGCTTTATATTGAAGAGTGCAAAAATTTAACTGCCTTGCCTGATGAAATGGGGCAAATGGATAGTTTGTGCATTTTGGATATTGAACATTGCGACTATTTAACCGCCTTGCCTAATGGTTTAGCACAATTAAAAAATTTAAAACAATTAGAAATCGGTTTTTGCTACGGCTTAACCGAATTAACAGGCATAGAAAAATTACAAAATTTAAGCGGTAGATTATGGTTGAAAGGTATGCAATTTAAGCAACTGCCTGAATGTGTGTGTCAGTTAAAAAACATTAAGTCTTTGTTTTTGCAATTTAATCAACAAATAACAACGCTGCCTGAAAAGATTGGTGATTTACAACAATTAGTGCGATTAGATATTGATTCTTGCGATGAATTTGCTACTTTGCCGCAAAGCATTGGTGATTTACAACAATTAGTACGATTAAGTATTGATTCTTGCGATGAATTTGCCACTTTACCGCAAAGCATTGGCGAGTTAAAAAACTTACGCGAATTATCCATAAAAAATTGCGAAAAATTTAAGGGCTTTCCTGAACAAATTGGCAATTTGCACAATCTGCAAATTTTAACCGTGAAATTTAGCCCTTTTCAAGAAAGGCAAGATTTTGAAATAGATACGCTGTTTAATCATATTGGCAAGTTAAAAAATCTGATTGTTTTGGAGTTAGTTGGTATTGACAGTTTAAGGCAACTAACTGATAGCATTGGCAATTTGCATAACTTGCAATATATCAGTTTTTACCGTTGCCGCAATTTGCAAAAAATACCTGACAGTATTTTTAATTTACCCAAACTCAAAGGTCTGGATTTAGACGAATGCACAAGCCTGCCGCCTGAACAACAAAACCGCTCAATTATTTTAGAAGACCGAATTGTGGAAGTGGAAAATTTGATTATGGAGCGGTTTTGAGGGGCGTAGTTTCAATCTCTTTTTTCAGGCAGCCTGAAACGAAGTTCAGCGTAAGCCAAAACCTACAACCACCCTTGTTCCGCAAACGAAAGCGTTTTTGTGGCGGTTACAATCAAATGGTCTAATAATTGAATATCGAACAATTTGAGTGCGGCGTTTAATCGCACGGTAAAAATGTGGTCTTCATCGGACGCTTGCAAACTGCCTGCGGGGTGATTGTGGGCGATAATCAAAGCGGTGGCGTGTTTGTCTATCGCTAATTTGGCGACTTCGCGAATATACACCGTGTGTTCTGCCACGGTGCCACGCGATAATTCTTCAATCGACACAATGCGTTGCTGATTATCCAACAACAACGCCAACATAATTTCAATGCGTTCTTGTCCAATCGCCAAACGCAAATATTCACCCAAAGCGGCAGAATCCTGCACAGACGGTAAGTGTTGCATTTCTTCACACAGCAAGCGTTTGCCGATTTCTCGCACCGCAGCAAATTGCGTGTAAGCCGACACGCCCAAACCTTTGTGCTGTTGTAATTGAGATAGGCTTGCTGAAAAAACGCCCCGCAAAGAACCCAAATCTTGGATTAAACGGCGAGCCAAAGCCACTGCGTCCAAGCCTTTTGTGCCTGTTCGCAGTAAAATCGCCAACAATTCCGCGTCCGATAATGCCACCGCACCTTTGGTCAGCAATTTTTCGCGTGGGCGTTCGTTTTCCAACCAGTCTTTAATTGCCACAATGACACCTTATATAATCAAAATCATACGGCAAGACATACCAACAAATTATCGTTTTGAAGTATAGTCGTTTCAGAACAAAAGCATGCAAGGCAACGAGCCGAAGACAGTATAAAATAATACGGCAAGGCGAAGTAACGAAGCATGATTTTGCTATGAAATGACTATATTTTGACTATACTTGAAATTTCCAAATATTACTAAAATTTCTACGATTAATTTCCACACTATATTCTTTATGAAAGGTATTTAAACTAATGCCATAAATATCTTCATCGTGTTCTAATATTTGCAAAATTTGTGGCATTTTCATTGTGATTGCGTCAGAATTTTCAAAAATACGCACAAAAGCAAAATCGCTAAAAACGATTAAATATTTTTTATCATCTATTTGCCTGATGAGTGGATTGATTTTTTTAATGCTTTCACGATGAATAGGCACATAAAATTTCTGCTCGTTTAATATCGCTTTTTTAAATACGCGTGCAAAATGCATATTGATAATTGTATCAGATTGTTGTTTTAGTCGATAAATGGTTTCGGCTAATTCACTGATGTTTTGTTTCATAAAAATTCCTTAAAAATCAAATAGTATTCACAATATCTCCGTTATGAAAAATCAATACTTTTTCAGGCAGCCTGAACGCACACAAACGGAATTGTTCTTTCACAAACGGCGATTGTGGCAAACGCGTTTTCCACAATGCCCCAATCGAAAAATCAATACAAAACACATTTTTCTTTTTGCCCAACCATTGATTTGGTGGTTCGCTAAATAATTCGTTTCGACTTTTCAACCACTTATCGACAGGTTCTTCTGTCGGCGTATTGTACCATTCTCGCCAATAATGCCCAATCACCACAGGAATATCATCATCATAATCGTCCCACCAACGGTAACGCGTTACAAAACGCCACCGCCCTGCGGCGTAAAACGGCTTATCTGCCATTTTTTCCGTGCCACACGCCACCGCACGCATCGGATTGGCTTCACCGTGATACAAATCATACGCCCCTACTGCTGGCAAGTAGGGCATATCATAATGCTCATCACGATTGTGCTGATGATAAAATGCGTGTTCGGCTTGATAATCCACATACCACGGCTGATTTTTTTCTTCTGCTTTGGCTTTTTGACGAAATTGGGCAAAAGCCGTTTTTGCGTCCATATCGCCTAATTTTCTAATCAATTCTATTTTTTCAGGCAGCCATGCTGCATGAATAATGCGTAGATTTTTATTTTCTAATGCAATCGGTAGTGTATTGATATAATTTAATATTTCTTCTTTTTCTTGTTCATTTGCAATTTTATATTGCACATAACGGTGTTTTTCTCGTTCTCGTTGTCGTTCAAAAAACCACCCCGCCCCATCTTTTTGGTCGCCGTGAAGTAAATTCAATTCGTGATTACCTAAAATCACCCAATGTCCGTTATCGGTTAATTGCTGAATTTTTTTCACCACAGCCACACTATCCACGCCACGATCGACAAAATCGCCCACAAACACCAAACGGCGGCGTTCAGGGTGCCTACCATTTTCGTCATAGCCCAAATGCCGCAACAGGCTGGACAGAGCGTCAATCTCGCCGTGAATATCGCCGACAATATCCAACGGACAATCATCAGGTAAGGGTTGAATTAAAGACATTGGTTTTTCCTTCTTTGAATGTGTTTTCAGGCAGCCTGAAAGGGGCTATTTTAAAACAAAAAACACATTGTCTGCTGCCTGAACATTATTTTGCCAACGCTTGTTCTGCCACTTCAAAATCGTCAAAATGGTGTTTAATGCCTTGAATTTCTTGGTAAGTTTCGTGTCCTTTGCCTGCAATGAGAATAATATCTTTTTCGCTTGCCTGCCTAATGGCGTAAAAAATCGCTTGTTCTCGATTGGGTTCGATATGTATTTGATTTTTATTTGAAATTCCATTCACAATATCTTGGATAATGTGTTCAGGATTTTCGCTTCTGGGGTTATCTGAAGTAATCACTACGCAATCGGCGTTATCCACCGTAATTTTGCCCATTTGCGGGCGTTTTCCTGTGTCTCTATCGCCGCCACAACCGAATACGCACCAAAGGCGGCTATCAGGCGTTTTAAGTTCCATTAAAGCCGTCAAAGCCTTTTCTAATGCGTCTGGTGTGTGAGCATAGTCGATAATAATCAAAGGCTTACCGTCTTTTTTAATGCGTTCCATTCTGCCGCGTGCAGGGCGGATATTTGCCAAAATATGGGCAACTTTGGCAGGAGCGTAATCTCGCAATAGCAATGTCGCTGCGGTTGCTGCCAAGTTTTGGGCGTTAAAGCGTCCTGTCAGTTGTGTTTTTACCGCAAAATCGCCCCAGGGGCTGGTAAATTCAACCACATTGCCATTTAAAGCTGCCTGAAAGTGTTGAATGTGCATATCGGCATTTTCATTAAAGCCGTAAGAAATCACCGTTAAATCAGGGCGTTGCATTCTCAATTCTTGGTATAACGACAAGCCGAATGGGTCATCCGTGTTAATCACGGCGTTTTTCAAATTTTCAAAATAAAACAAGCGTTTTTTGGTGTTGCCATAACTTGCCATATCGCCGTGATAGTCCAAATGGTCGCGTGTTAAATTGGTGAAAATGGCGGTGTCAAACGCCACGCCGCCCACTCGATACTGGTCTAATCCGTGGCTGGACACTTCCATTGCCACGGCTTGTGCTTGATTTTTTAGAAAATCTGCCAACAAATTATGCACAGTAACCGCGTCAGGCGTGGTGTGCGTGGTTTCTTTCAGGCTGCCTGAAAAACCATTGCCCGCCGTGCCGATAAGTGCACATTTTTTTCCTAATAAATCAAATGCTTGGGCTAACCATTGGGTGATTGAAGTTTTGCCATTAGTGCCTGTAACGCCCACCATATCTAACTTTTGCGATGGCTCGCCCAACAGAAAAGACGCAATATTGCCCGCAAATTGCCGTCCATTGTCAATGCCAATACACGGTACGCTAATGTTTTTAGGCAGCCTGAAAGCGTTATCTGCTTGATAAACAACGGCTTTTGCACCGTTATCAATCGCTTGTTGAATGTAATTGCGGCCGTCCGCATATTCGCCTTGATAGGCAATAAAAATATCGCCGCTTTGCACTTGACGCGAATCGGCAACGATATGGGCAAAGCCTTGTTGTAACAGGGAAGACAAGGGCAGGGGGGAGAATGGGGTGTTTGTCATATTGAAAACCTTGGTTGTTTTAGGCAGGCTAAAAAGTATTCAAGGCGTTATGTTAGCATTTTTGAAATATATCAACAATTTTCAGGCAGCCTGAACGGTTATCAAAGAATAAGACAAAATTGACAACAATTAAGCAAAAGTTAAGATAATTTTCTTGATTTTTTCTCTAACTATCTGCTACACTAATCAACAGTTTCAGGCTACCTGAAACTTGGTTTTTGGCTTTTTAATAATGCAATTTTTTTATGATTAAAAAGTCAATTTTTGAATATTTTTCAACACATTAGGATTGACAAAATGCAAAAAAGGTGTTATAATGAACAGCAAACAGCAAACAGCAAACAGCAAACAGCAAACAGCAAACAGCAAACAGCAAACAGC
>JAGBKK010000010.1 GCA_017934045.1 Neisseriaceae bacterium
CCTGTGCCGCCACCTGTGCCTGTGCCGCCACCTGTGCCAGTGCTGCCGCCTGTACCTGGGTCGCCACCCGTACCAGTACCACCACCAGTTCCAGTACCGCCACCAGTTCCAGTACCGCCACCTGTGCCAGTGCCACTGCCAGTTCCAGTGCCGCCGCCTGTACCAGTGCCACCACCTGTGCTACCGCCGCCAGTACCTGGATTGCCACCTTGTGTTTCTTTGGTAAACACCAAATTCAAATCTAATTTATCATCAGACAATTCAATTTTTTGCCCTGTTGTGGTTGCAGTAATACCTTGTTTAATATCGGTATTGTTATTGCCGATTAAAATTTCACCCATTCTGTCGCTTTTGGTGATTAAATGTACTTTATCACCATCATTTATTTGGCTATCACCAGACAAATAAGCCGTAATTTTGGCATTGCTTAAATCAGTTCTGTCGCGTGAGTATAAAGCAACTGCCCAATCGCCATTTTTAATGCTATCAGGCAAGTAGAAATTTACGGCACTTACATTGCTGATATTGCTTGCTGTGCGTTGGTTCATTTGTGTGGCTTTATTTACCGTGCCAATGTTCAGCACGCCGCCATTGCCGTTAATTTCGCCTAAATTGCGACCCCACGACCAGTTAATCACCGAACCGTTACCGCCACCTTGAACATTCAAGCCTTGGTAATCCACCGCTTGGTTAATATTGATTGTGGCATTTTCCACTTGTTCAGCGGCATTGAATTGCTGGTTGGCAATATCAAACTTGGTTTTTTCTGTATTGATATACAACGATTTTTTCGCGTCATCTTGGTGGAAACCAAATTCTTCCACTTGATATTGAGCGTCCGACAGAATATCAAACTCATTGCCTGTGCGTTTGTTTTCGGCAAACAGTTGCTGATTGACATTCACGCCATTGGCAGAGTTAATCAGCACATATTTTTTGCCGTCATCATAATTGTTCAGGCTGCCTGAAAGTTTGATTTTATTGCCAAAATCAGCGGCATTATTGCCTGTTAATTGCAAAGCGGCGTGTTTGTCAGACAAATTGGCAAAGTTAATGGTTTGCCAACCTGTAACTTCGCTTGCTTTCAGGCTGCCGTTTTTCGCGTTAATGTTGAGTGTGGATCGGTCATTAGCATTCATGCTGCCTGAAACAGTGATATTACCATTAACATTCAGCGTGCCTGTGGCGTTAGATGACTGTGTACTGATTGAATTGAATTGAACAGAACCAATCGTGCCTGTGCCTGAAATGGTGTTATTGGCATTACTTCGTTGAATATCTACACCATTGATGGTGTTATTATTCAACGCCATATCTAATTGAGACGCTTTAACCACACCTTTGGCATTGCTGTTTTTAATATTCAACACTTTGCCATTGACATTGTTTAATTCGCTGTTTGTTATGGTAGTTTTGCCATTTGCCGTTACATCACCTGTGATATTGGCTTTATTGATTGTGGCTTGGCTATTCACCAACACATTGCCGCCAATGTTTGTGCCGTCAATGTTTAAGGTATTGTTATTAACATCAACATCACCTTTCACTTCCCCACCTGTGAAAGACACTTTGGACGAAGCGTCAGAATAGAATGACTTAAAGCCATCTATGGTACTGTTGATAATCTCCACCGTGCTGTTATCTTCGGTATCAATATCGATATTTTGGACGGTACTGTCCGCAATTTTAATCGTTTTTTGATTACTCGGAAGTGCATTAGAAAGCGAAGATTTTTTACTCCAAAGACTACCTACGGTTGAGTTTTCAATCGTGATATTCGGGGTATAAACACCTCGTTCTATATCTTTGCTACCCGCAATATTGCCTGTGGTTGCGTTTTTAATGTTCAGCGTGTCTTCTTTAACAACTTCAACTGTGCCAACCACAGTGCTGTTATCAATAGTAACCGAACCTCGATTGTTATCAGCACCAGTATTGACATTGCCACCAATGGTAGCTTTGTTTTCAATCACCAACGCTTTACCTTCTGTATTCAGGTTGCCTGAAACGGTAGTGTGATTGAGCGTAACCGTGCTATTGACATTGGTTGATTGAACATTGCCACCCACTTTGGCAGCATTGATATTCAGCGTTTTATCGCCTGAATAAGTTACATTGCCTGTAACGCTTGATCCGTCTTTAATAGCAACGGCACCACCTGTTGCGGTTACGCTGCCTGAAACTTGGCTACCGCTTTGAATGGTGAGTTGATTTTTGCCTGCATTGACATTTTGGGCAACTTTGGCATTTGCTAATTCAACGCTTGAACTTTCGGCAGATTGATTAGAGCCAAAATTATTGATAGACGCGTTTCTAATCGTAACTTGACTATTTTCAAAGGTATCTACCGAAACATTACCAACGCTTGCGGCGGCTTGAATGGTAACCTTTTTACCGCCAGTACCACCTTGTGCGGTAACACTGCCGTCAATTTTGCCACCATCAATTTGCACATTTTTAGTTTGGTTGGCATTAACCGACTGTGCATTGGTATTGGTTAAGTTGAGTGTGTCGGCGTTAATGGCATTGACCACACCACTAACTGTGTTTTTGTTGAGCGTGATTTTTTCCGTGCCAGCACCACTATTTAAACCAAACGATGTGATTTCACTGTTGCTAATACTCACTTCTGCCTTGTCAGACGCACTCATATTCACTGCTTTGGCAGTGGATTGTTTAACGGTTAATTTTTTCAGGCTGCCTGAACCTGTATTCACATTGCCCAAGTTTTTGGCTTGGTCAATGTTCATAGTCAAACCGTCTTTATCCGAACCATTAACGCTTAACCCTTGATAGTCCGCATTGGGTTTCACATTAACGGTTGCGTTTTGCGTATTTTTCGCCGCATTAAACGCACCGCTAAATGTTTGAGCAGGATCAGACTGTGCGTCTGTGGTGTAAGTGGTGTTGGTTAAGATATTCCACACCGTTGGATCAATAGGTGGTGTAGGTGGTGTATTTGAACCATCACCTAACACTAAATCTAAACTTTTGGCACGACAAGCACGCTGTTGAGCTTTATCGTCATCGGAACATTGGCTTAATGTGTTGGTGTCCAATTGCACAGCACCTGTGATTTGTGCCGTAACCCCCAAGAAACCGACATTTTGTTCGGTACCATTCCATTCAACAAAACCACTATCATGGCTTGCTCTCACTAAATGAATGGTTTGATCGCTCGTAATATTGCCAGGTAAATAAACCTCAATACGAGCAGGTTTTTCAACCTTATCAACTGAATCTTTCCGTTTCGTGATATTTAAATTAGCAGCACGACTTTGATCTGTTGCTTCCAATATCGTATCACCGTGTTGTACATCTTGGGGAACATAGAAAGTGTACTGATCAAACCCACCAACAAAGCCCACTTTTAAGGTGTTGGGTTTAGCAATGACTTGACTGTTGTAGCCACCAATATGTAATCTATTATCATTAGCTATGGTGTAATAGTAATTTGGATGTGCTCGTAACTCACCAATTTTACCGCCCAAAAAATTGACCGTATTATTTTGAATATAACTGGTTTCACTACTACCATTCCAAGTTTGTGCAGCCATCACTTCACGAATATCACCTCCTGAAATGGTGATGGTGTTACCATTAGCTGATGCTGTACCTATACCACCAACAACGCTACCTTTTATTGTACCGCCATCAATATTGATTTTATTGTAATTGGCTCTTCCTTTGCCATTATTGTCATATTGAACTTCACCACCAACAACATCTCTTGTTATTGTGCCTGCTTTAATATTGATGGTATTACTTGACGCAGAAAAATTGCCACCAGTAGCCAAACTACCACGCACTAAACCCACTTCTCCACCGTTAATTTCTATGGTATTGCTGGAAGCATCAGTGGCATAACCACCATAGACTTCATTCACCTTACCGCCTGTGATTTTAACGGTGTTTTCTTTTGCCTCATTTTTTGAATAACCACCGTATGCTTTATTGACTGTTCCGCCTGAAATATTGACGGTATTTTTGCTTGCCAAGCCGCCAACAAGTTCGGCAGTTGCACCTGGAAGATCAATGCGTTTATTCCCTTCTGAATACCCCCCATACACTTCGCCGACTACCGCACCGTTTTGGATATTCAGTGTGTTATTGGTGGCATCTTTGCCTACAACCGCATAACCTGCGGCAACTTGATGATCGTTCCCTAAATTTTCAGCCACATTTACGGTTTGATTTTCATTGAGATAAGTCCAACCGCCTGTGGCAATGTAATCGTCTAATAGTTTAGCGTATTCATTTACATCAATACCGTCAGAGCCGTAACCATATGCTGCTCCTTGTGTACCATTACCATAACCAGTATAGGTAGCACCGTAAGCTGCACCTGTAACAGTTGCTGCACTCATCATATTAAGATAATGCCCATTACTGGTATTCCATTGACAATTATCTGCACCATTAGGACATAATTCCTTTTCGGCATACCAACTATCAACAGCATCTTTTGCTGAAAAATCCCATGCTAAATTTTCCCAACCTGCAATGCCACTATGTTCGACTTTATAACGAGCCCAATCAGTAGATACTTGCGAAAGAGCCATTAATTCATGGCTAATTTTCAAAGCAGAACGCCCTTCACCTGCTCGTAACTCATTGGTGCGACGAACAATATCTAACGAAGTTTTCATGTTTTGCAAATTGGTTGTATCGTTTTCTGCACCTAAATCAACTTTAGCTTCTTTGTATTTGGTTGAATCTACACCTGATTTACCAGTAACAATATCAACCGCAGTTGTCGCCCCTTGTGCATCAAAAAAACCTGCTGAACCTTTATATTTTGGAGCAGTACCAGGTTTGAAAAATTTATTATCGTAAGTGCCAGTTGTGCCACTGGTGGTGTTGGTGTAACCGTTATTTGCAGTTACATTCCAAGTATCAGCCACAGCAGGCGTTGCCATTAAACCTGCACCAATCGCCGTGGCAGCTATAACTGCCGTCAGAGCTACTTCGCCTTTATTATTGGCAACTTGAGAACGACAAGATGATTTACCCTGTGCGTGCGTATCTTCGGACACCACCATAAATTCGCCGCGTTGATGATTGAAAATAACACGATATTGCTTATTCATTTGATTGAACCCCTTGAACATTTGATTTCAAAATAATTTCTCTATTTTAAAATTACCCATATAATCAAGCAAGAAAATGTCAAAATAATTTGCGATATTGAATTGGAAAGTATATGATAACTTATTGATATATATAAATATACACATATATAGCAAGTATCAAAAAAACAACATTTAGAAATTGCTAATGTAGCATTTTTCAGGCTGCCTGAAAACAAAACACCACGCCGTGATTGCTTTATTGCAACACAAAATACAAATCCACATTCAAAACATACAAATGTTTTATAATAGCCACTTTTATTTAAGAAAGGTCTTATTCAAATGGCAGCATTTACCACCGAAAAAGTAACCTATGTCTATCACTGGACACCTGCTTATTTCACTTTCAAATGCACACGCAGTGAATCGTTGCGTTTTAAAAATGGGCAGTTTGTCATGGTGGGCTTAATGGTTGATGGCAAGCCCTTAATGCGTGCATACAGTATTTCCAGTGCCAACTGGGAAGAAGAGTTAGAATTTTTCAGCATTAAAGTACCTGACGGCCCGCTCACCAGCCGTTTGCAACATTTGAAAGTGGGCGATGATGTGTTAATCAGTGCCAAACCCACAGGTACCTTAATCTTGGACGATTTAAACCCTGGTAAAAACTTGTATTTACTTTCCACAGGCACAGGCATTGCTCCGTTTTTAAGTGTAACCAAAGACCCAGAAGCCTATGAACAATTTGAAAAAATTATTTTGTTACACGGCGTGCGTCATAAAGCCGACTTGGCATATTACGACCGTTTCTTAAAAGAGTTGCCTGAACACGAATACTTGGGCGATATGGTGAAAAATCAACTGATTTACTATCCTGTGGTGTCGCGTGAAGATTATGTTCATCACGGACACATTACAGATTTGCTGATTAACGGACAAGTGTTTGAAGAATTGGGCTTACCACGCATTTCGCCTGAACACGACCGCGCGATGATTTGCGGCGGCCCTGCGATGCTGAAAAGTTGTGTGGATATGCTCACCAACGAATTTGGCTTAAAAATCTCCCCCAAAACAGGCGTGCGTGGCGATTTTGTGATTGAACGCGCTTTTGTAGATCAATAAATAAAACAAGTTTCAGGTTGCCTGAAAAATAAAAACGGTACGCAAAATACCGTTTTTTTATATGAAAAAGTTGGGCGATTACTACGCCTAACTTTGTTAGGGTCGTCATGACAAGTAAAGAAAGATAAGTTTTCAGGCTGCCTGAAATTTATCTCTTCAACTTCGCAAACGCCGCTGCCATAGCGGTTTGGGGCTGATGGGTGGGTTTGGGTGGTTTTGCCACATTTTCCCTTTTCAGGCTGCCTGAAACTTCGTTTTTTCTCATCGACAGCGAAATGCGTTTTCGTTTTTCATCGACTTCCAACACACGCACGCTCACAATATCGCCTGTTTTCACCACTTCTCTTGGGTCGGCGACATAGCGGTCGGCAAGTTGCGAAATATGCACCAAGCCGTCTTGATGAACGCCAATATCCACAAACGCACCAAAATCTGCCACATTGGTAACCGTGCCTTGCAGTGTCATTCCCACAATTAAATCTTTGATTTCATTTACATTTTCGTTAAATTCGGCGGTTTGAAATTCGCCCCGTGGGTCGCGTCCTGGTTTATCCAATTCGCTTAAAATATCCATAACAGTCGGCAAACCAAATTGTTCATCAGTATAATCTACTGCTTTGATTTTTCGTAATAATTCGTTATTACCAATTAAATCTTTTGCCGTTACACCCAAGTTGGCTAACATTTTTTTCACCACGCCGTAACTTTCGGGGTGTACCGCAGACGCGTCCAAAGGTTCATCGCCGTCCGTAATGCGTAAAAAACCAGCAGCTTGTTCAAACGCTTTTGCCCCCAATCGTGGCACTTTCAACAGTTCTTGGCGTTTTTTGAACGCACCGTTTTGATTGCGATATTCAACAATATTTTTGGCAATGGTTTTGTTTAAGCCTGAAACCCTTGACAGAAGTGGTGCGGACGCAGTATTCAAATCCACGCCCACCGCATTCACGCAATCTTCCACCACCGCGTCCAAACTTTTTGCCAAACGAATTTGATCGACATCGTGCTGATACTGCCCCACGCCAATTGATTTGGGGTCGATTTTCACCAACTCTGCCAAAGGGTCTTGCAGGCGGCGAGCAATCGACACCGCACCACGCAAGGACACATCAAGGTCGGGAAACTCTTCGGCAGCAATTTCGGACGCAGAATACACAGACGCACCCGCTTCGGAGACGGTGATTTTGCGAATATTTTTTTCAGCGAGCCGATTTAATAATGTACCTGCCAATTTATCGGTTTCACGGCTGGCTGTGCCGTTGCCAATCGCAATAAACTGTATATTATTGTTTTTAATAATTTTTTCTAATTCAAACAAGGCTTCTTCTTCACGGTGCAGATAAACAATTTTGCTTGCCGTCATTTTGCCTGTATCATCAACGGCGGCGGTTTTAATGCCGTTTTTGTAACCTGGATCAAGTCCCAAAGTGGGGATTCGTCCCAACGGAGCAGCAAGAAGTAAGTCTTTGAGATTTTTAGAAAAAACTTCAATCGCACTACCGTCTGCCATTTCTTTTAATTTTGACAAGGCTTCCAATTCCAAAGACAGAAAAATCTTCGCACGCCACGCCAAACGCACGGTGTCAAACAGCCATTTATCCGCATTTTCAGGCAGCCTGAAATGACGGATTATCATTTTTTCAAATTCTGATTTTTCCGTTAAAGGAATATCATCTGATTGATATTGCAAGGAAATTTTTAACACTTCTTCATTTCTGCCACGCAACACCGCCAAAGCCCTGTGGCTGGGAATGGTGGCAATTTGTTCTGAAAAATCAAAGTAGTCCTTAAATTTTTCGCCCACTTCTTCTTTGCCTGCCACAACTTGCGAACGCAAGTGAGCAGTGTGCCAAAATTTTTCACGCAACGCCGCAATTAAATCCGCATCTTCGGCAAAGGTTTCCATTAAAATCGCCCTTGCACCGTCCAAAACCGCTTTAATATCCGACAGATTTTTTTCTGCATTGATATACATTTCTGCTTCTTTTTCAGGCTGCCTTGTTGGTTCTTGCAACAATAAATCCGCCAACGCCTGCAAACCTTGTTCGCGTGCGATTTGGGCTTTGGTGCGGCGTTTGGGTTTATACGGCAAATACAAATCTTCCAAAGCGGTTTTATTATCGCAAACGGTAATTTTTTCAAGCAATTCAGGCGTTAATTTGCCTTGCTCTTCAATACTTTTGATGACCGTTTCTTTGCGACTTTCTAACTCACGCAAATAGTGTAAGCGTTCATCAAGCAAACGCAGTTGCGTATCGTCAAGCCCACCTGTGGCTTCTTTGCGGTAACGAGCAATAAACGGCACAGTCGCACCGTCATCAAGTAAATCAACGGTTGCCTGAACTTGGCGTTCGGCAACATTCAATTCATTAGCAATGGTTAAATAAATATTCATTCGCTTTCTTCCACAACACACCGCAAAGGATAGCCTGCCTGTTTTGTTTCTTCATCGACTTGGTCTTTTTTGCTTTGGGCAATGTCCCAAGAAAACACGCCGCATACGCCACGCCCCTCGTGGTGAATTTTTAGCATCACGCTTTCGGCAAGGCTTTCAGGCATATAGAAAATATTTTGCAGAATATGCACCACAAAATCCATTGGCGTAAAATCGTCATTCAGCAAAATAACGGCATATTGTTTGGGCGGTTCGACAATCTCGGATACGGATTGTTCTTCAATATCGGTGGCAAATTGTGTCATTTTTGTGTGATTTAGGTTGAAATAAACAACAAAAAACGCTGTATTCTACAAATGATTATTGACAAAATCAAACAAGATATACGAGAATTCAAATTGTGTGATTTGCGTTATTCATCACTGCGTTTTATTTTTGTGAATAAGCAGCATCAAACACGCTCTTTTTTTTCGTAACAAATATAGTAGGAAAACTCAATGGCAACAGGTATTGTTAAATGGTTCAATGACGCCAAAGGCTTTGGCTTCATCACCCCCGATGACGGCGATAGCGACTTATTCGCCCACTTTTCCGCCATCAATATGGAAGGTTTCAAAACTTTAAAAGAAGGACAACGCGTCTCTTTTGAAGTTATCACCGGTGCAAAAGGAAAACAAGCGTCTAATATTCAAAAAGTGTGATTGCATTTTGAACAAAAAACGGATACTGATAAAAGTGTCCGTTTTTTATTTGCTATAATGAATGGGCAAGTTTCGTGAAGAAAGGGAATAAAAATGCAAATTACACTGCACATTCAAAACGGTAATCAAAATATCTTTAACGCACTCAAAGCGTTTTTAAAAACACAATCTGATTTGGAATTTTATATTGAAAAAAATACCCATCGACAAATTCATCATATGAATAAAGAAGATGAAGACAATTTTCAAGAAACCTTGCGTTTGTTGGAAAAAGGCGAATTAAAGTTTGTAAGTGCGGAAGAAATGAAAAAAAGAACAGATGAGCGTTTGCAAAAATTAAAGGAAAAATATGCGTAAAATCATCTACAAAGAACGCTTTGAAAAAGAACTCATTTTTATCGTTGAATTTATTGCACAAAACGATGGCTATCACAGAGCAGAAAAGTTTTATTCTGAAATCTACGAAAAAATAGAAAATATCCCTTTTATGCCTTATCGTTTTCGTCAAAATCAAACAACAAATAATACAAATATCAGAGACTTAATTTATAAAGGTTATATAATCCCTTTTCGCATTACACCTGATACTATTGAAGTATTAGGCATTTATAAAGATAACTTGTGGATAAAACAATAAATCTCTTTTTTTCAGGCTGCCTGAAACGAAGTTCAACAAATGAAGTGAAGTTAAAATGTTGAATAACTTTCTTTCTGCATTTCAATTTTCCATTGGCGTAACCTTGCCCACGGTGTTTTTGCTGTTGTTTGGCTTATTTTTGCAACGCACACAGCAAATTGACGGAGCGTTTTCGCAAGCCGCCTCCAAACTAATGTTTCACTGGGCATTGCCTGCCTTGCTGTTTTTTGCGATTGTCGAAAGCCAAGTTTCATTCGGCGGACAAATCCAATTATTAGCCGCAGGGGCGATTGTTGCCCTGATTTTATTCACCGCTGCCGAAATCGTGGCGTATTTTCTGATTGAAAAACGCGACCGTGGCGTGTTTGTGCAGGGCATTTATCGTGGCAACACCGCCATTATCGGCTTGGCGTTTTGTGCCAACGCTTACGGTGCAGACGGCATTGCCGTGGGAGCGGTTTTCACAGGCACCATGACTTTGTTATACAATGTGTTGGCAGTCATCACATTAAGCCGATCATTAGAAAAATCAAACACTTCCGTATTTTCTGTTGTCAAAAATATCATTAAAAATCCACTGATTATCGGCATTGTATTCGCCTTATTTTGCCGTATGCTCAATTTCAGGCTGCCTGAAACCCTGTCGCAAAGCGGACATTATCTTTCTGCCACCGCCCTACCCTTGGCGTTAATTTGCGTGGGTGCATCTTTTGATTTTAAATCGCTGTTCAAAATCAAAGATTTTTCGCTGTGGGCAAGCATTGCAAGAGTAACCATCTCACCTGCGTTGGCAATTGTCGTAGGCTTGGTATTTGGCTTGGACAAAATCACCTTTGGCGTACTGTTTTTAATGAGTGCCACCCCCATTGCCGCCGCCGCATTCGTCATGGTGCAAGCAATGGGTGGCAACAGCAAAGCCACCGCCAATATTATCGGTATGACTACGCTGTTTTCCATGATTACCGCCCCCATTTGGATTACGCTATTAAGGTGGAAAGGGGTAATGTAAGCCTTTTTCAGGCTGCCTGAACAACAAAAAAGGCAACCTAAAAATCTTTCAGGCTGCCTTTAACAGATTGTTTTCAAAGATTAAACAATCTTCTGTGCCAATTCGCCTGACGCATAACGGTTTGCCATTTTTTCTAACGAAATTGGTTTGATTTTATCCGCTCTACCCTCGCAACCGAATGCCAAGTAGCGGTCTAAACAGATTTGTTTCATTGCTTTAATGGTTTGCGTTAAGTATTTGCGTGGATCGAATTCGGCTGGGTTTTCTGCCATAAAGCGGCGAATTGCTCCTGTGCTTGCCAGACGCAGGTCGGTGTCGATATTCACCTTACGCACGCCGTTTTTAATGCCCTCGACAATTTCTTCCACAGGCACGCCGTAGGTTTCGCCAATGTTGCCGCCGTATTCGTTAATCACTTTCAGCCATTCTTGCGGCACGGAACTGGAACCGTGCATTACCAAATGCGTATTCGGCAGGCGTTGGTGGATTTCTTTAATGCGGTCGATTCGCAGCACTTC
>JAGBKK010000041.1 GCA_017934045.1 Neisseriaceae bacterium
CAGGCAATATGCAGTTCTCCATTGGTGCAACTGGCTATGTCGGCAAAGAAAAAGGTGCAGGCGCAAACGCCGAATTGAAATTTACTTTCTAATCGCTTGTGAGAGAACAAACAGCACGCAAAATAAGCGTGCTGTTTTTTTAAAGCGAAAACCTTTACAAGACGCTACCTGAAATAAAAAATTAAACTTTTCATAAGCTTGGTCGCAGGCACACCAATAAGTATAATTTTATAACTAATTGAATTTTAATTATTTTTACTCCACTCTGTTGAGCGATTGGTGGGTTAAAAATCTACCCTACGGCGTTTCGTGTTTGAAAAACGGATTTTCGACAAGATGTCAGGCTGCCTGAAAATATTGAGAACGAATATCCTGTTATCATCAATCTAAACTGCTTATGGCTTCACCAGCCTGCTTTGGGTATGAAATTTTGCAAAAAATCTCCGTTAAGTATCCGTTAATAAAACGCTTACATAATACGCACTGTCTGTTGCTGTTGCCGTGTTCTCCGAACAAATGAGTTTCTCTTAACGGCAACACAGAGTTTCCCTAAATGATTTAACGCACATTTTTCAATGTGCGTTTTTTTTGCTTGTATTGCTTTCAGGCTGCCTGAAAAGATTTAATTATTGATTTTTCCAGCGTTGTTGTGAAGATTTAATCACCGCTTTGGCACTATCCACGCCTTCAAACGCCACTACCTTTGTTGTACCTGCTTTTTTCAGGTCTTTGTAGTGATTAAAATGAAATTCAATTTGTTTGATTAACTGTTTGGGCAAATCATCTAATGTTTGGTAAGCATTGCCGTTATTGCGGTCGTCCGCTGGCACAACGATGATTTTGTCATCAACCTCATTGTCATCAACAAATTTCATCACGCCTAAAATTTTGCCCTCCAACACAATGCCTGTGGGCAGGGGGCGTTCGGTAATAATGAGTGCGTCTAACTCATCGCCGTCTTCGTCCAGAGTTTGCGGAATAAAGCCGTAATTGGTGGGTTTGGCAAAAATTTCAGGTTCAACACGGTCGAGTTTCATCACCGCATTTTTTCTGTCCCATTCGATTTTATGGTTAGAACCCGCAGGAATTTCCACCACAATATTGATAACGCCAGAATCGACATCACCTGCGTCAAACGCTTTATTAAAATCAGTCATTTTTTATCCTTGATTAAATTGAGTGGGCTATTATAGTTGATTCGACATAAAAGGAGAACAGATAAAAAAACCCTTTCAGGCTGCCTGAAAGGGTTTTATTGCAAATAAAACAATAAATTACAGCGTTAAACCGCCTGTAATTTCGATGGCTGCTCCGTTGATATAAGACGCTTCATCTGATGCCAAAAATGCGAACAAATCAGCAATTTCGCGTGGTTCAGCCATGCGTTTCATCGGAATGCGAGCTGCCATTGAATCGCGAATATTTTCAGGCATTTTTTGTACCATTGGGGTTGCTACAAAGCCTGGACAAATGGCATTGGCACGAATGCCTTTTTTGCCCAACTCTCTTGCCCAAACTTTGGCAAAGCCAATTACACCAAATTTAGAAGCGGCATAGTTGGTTTGACCAAAATTACCATACACACCCACCACCGAAGAAGTGTTCAAAATCACGCCGTAACCTTGTGATACCATTTGATTCACAATCGCACGCGTCATATTGTAAGTGCCTTTTAAGTTGATATTGATGACGCTGTCAAATTGTTCTTCGGTCATTTTAATCATTTGTGCGTCTTGGGTAATACCTGCGATATTACATAGCACATCAACGCGTCCGAAACTTTTGAGTACATCATCATACATCGCTTGAATGGAATCTTTATCAACCACATTCACTACATAGCCTTTGGCTTTACCACCTAATGTGTTGATGTCTTGTGCGATTTTATCTACGGCTTCTTTATTTAAGTCGCATACTGCAACGATTGCCCCTTCTTGGGCGAATTTTTGCACGGTTGCCAAACCAATACCACCAGCGGCACCTGTAATTACAGAAACTTTATTTTGCAAACGCATCATTTTGTTCTCCAATCAATGGGTTAATGAAAATAAGAAAGATAAATGGTGAAAATTATCTTTCGCAATCGTTATCATAGCCCTTTTGTTGCATTGCGTCAAACATTGATACTGTTTTGTTTATTGCGTGTTGAAAAATTTTTCAGGCTGCCTGAACAATTTTCAATTAGACAGGATAAACAATCGGTATAATTTCACCTTTTGCATTCTTCAATTTAAGGAATAATAAAATGTTTTCTAAACAAATCACCATTGAAAATTTTGACCCCGAATTAGCGGCTGCCATTCACGCCGAAGAGACGCGTCAGCAAGACCATGTGGAGTTGATTGCGTCTGAAAACTATGTCAGTTGTGCAGTGATGCAAGCACAGGGTTCGCAACTGACGAATAAATATGCCGAAGGCTATCCTGCCAAACGCTATTACGGCGGTTGCGAACATGTTGATATTGTTGAACAATTAGCGATTGACCGCTTAAAACAACTTTTCGGTGCGGCGTATGCCAATGTGCAGCCACATTCGGGCTCGCAGGCTAATCAGGCGGTGTATGCGTCTGTGTTAAAACCTGGCGACACCATTTTGGGTATGAGTTTAGCACACGGCGGACACTTAACGCACGGTGCGTCTGTGAATATTTCAGGCAAGTTATATAACGCCATTGCTTACGGTTTGGACGAAAACGAAGTGTTAAACTACGCCGAAGTGGAACGCTTGGCGTTGGAACACAAGCCGAAAATGATTGTCGCAGGGGCTTCTGCCTATGCTTTGGAAATTGACTGGGCGAAATTCCGTGAAATTGCCGATAAAGTCGGTGCATATTTATTTGTGGATATGGCACATTACGCAGGTTTGGTTGCCGCAGGCGAATATCCCAACCCTGTGCCGTTTGCCGATTTTGTAACCACAACCACGCACAAAACCTTGCGTGGTCCGCGTGGCGGCGTGATTATGTGTCGCAGTGAAGAACACGCCAAAGCCTTGAACTCCGCCATTTTCCCATCGTTACAAGGTGGACCGTTAATGCATGTGATTGCTGCCAAAGCGGTGGCATTCAAAGAAGCCTTGCAACCTGAATTTAAAGCGTATGGCAAACAAGTGAAAGCCAACGCACAGGTTTTGGCTCAAACCTTGATTGAACGCGGTTTGCGTATTGTTTCAGGCAGAACCGAAAGCCATGTATTCTTGGTTGATTTACGCCCGAAAAACTTAACAGGCAAAGCGGCAGAAGCGGCGTTAGGCTTGGCACATATTACCGTGAATAAAAACGCCATTCCCAACGACCCTGAAAAACCGTTTGTAACATCAGGCATTCGTTTAGGCACGGCAGCAATGACCACACGCGGTTTCAAAGAAGAAGAAACGCGTGAATTAGGCAATTTAATCGCCGATGTGTTGGATAATCCTGAAAACGAAAGCGTAATCGCCGAAGTGGCTGCCAAAGTCAAAGCACTGTGCGACAAATTGCCTGTGTATGGTTAATTTTTGCGGTTGAAAACTTTTCAGGCAGCCTGAATATAGTCGTTAAACTTCAAAACACTAATGCGTTGGCACGCCTTGCCGTATTATTTATACTGTCTGCGGCGTGCCGCCTGTTATTGTTTTGAAGTTTAACGACTATAATGACTTTTCAGGCAGCCTGAACATTTTTGTACAATAAAAACGGCACAAGTCGAAACTTGTGCCGTATGTGTTTTGGCTCCCCGACCTGGGCTCGAACCAGGGACCTGCGGATTAACAGTCCGTCGCTCTACCGACTGAGCTATCGGGGAAAAGAGTTGTGCATTATATAAACTTGTTTTAACCTTGTCAAGGCTTTTTCTGATTGTTTTTGTCTTTTCAGGCTGCCTGAAAGGTATTCGTTTGTTTAGTGTCGTGCGTTTGGTGGGTCGAAGACCCACCTTAAGCTACTCACTGCTTGTGGTTTCGACTTGTTGTAGCACCACTTCGGCTGTGCTTTCTTCTTGCGTTGGTTTGACTTGCGAGCGGCGTTTGCCTTTGGGTTCGACTTTTTCTTCCACCACTGCTGATTTTAATTCGTGTGCCGTTTCAATCAGTTGCAAATCGCCCAAATCAAGCGGTGCAGGTGTTTTTTTAACGACTTCTGCCACAGGTTCAATCACTTCTGCCGCAGGTTCGCTTTCCGTTATTTTTTCTTGCTTTTTACGCATAATGGCAGCTTTGGCTTTTTGTTTGAGTTCGTCAATGCGTTGTTCATTGGGCGTTTCAACGGCTACATTTTCAACAACCACATTTTCAACCACAGGACTTTCAACCGCCATTTCAGGCAACCTGATTTCAATCGGCTCTTTGGGTTGTTCGCTTTGTGGGAACATTTCAGGGAACAAGCGGCGTGTGGTGTACTGCACATTACGCACAATCGCTCCGTATTTGATGTTCTCGACAATATTTTGCGAACTGCGAATACGCATGACAGGGGCTTTTTTGGCAGGTTTTTCTGTCGATTTGCCCACTTTTTTAGCTTTATCCTTGCCCTTGCCACCGCCGATATTCACCACCAAAGGTTGTTGCGTGTTGTCTTGAACAGGCGTTTCTGCTGTGGTTTCAGGCTGCATATCATTCCGTTGTCGGCGTGGTTTGCGTTCTGCTTTTTGGGGTTTTTCTTCGTTTGTGATTTTTGCCTGACGCACAGGTTTTTTCACGCTATCGGCGTTTTCTTCTTTGCGTTTGGGCGTTTCTTTTTCTTTCAGGCTGCCTGAAACTTCTTCTGCCGCCGCTTTTTTAGGTTTAACCGCTTTTCGTGTCGGTTTTTTAGATTCGTCTTCTGCCTTGTTTTCGGACTTTTTTGCGTCTATTTCTTCGGCAAATAAACCTTTCAGCCATTTGCCCACGCGTTCAAACACCGATGAAATGGTGGGTTCAACCTGTGCAGGTTCAGGGCGTGGTTCGTGCGTAATGCCTTGCACGGCAGCGTCTGTGGCTTTGACCGAACGCACTTTTTCTTTGCTGTTTTCTTCGTCTTCATCAGGTTGTTCGACTTGACGGTAAGACGGCAAGGGGTTGTCTTCCACATCGTCCAAGCGAATGCGTTCCACACGGTAATCAGGCGTTTCCAAGTGAATGTTGGGGATTAACAAAATCGGCACGCCCAAGCGTTCTTCCAAGTTGATTAAATCAGCGCGTTTTTCGTTAAGCAAGAATGTAGCAGTATCAACAGGCACTTGGGCGTGAATTTCGCCTGTGTTGTCTTTCATAGCTTCTTCTTGAATAATCCGCAAAATATGTAAGCCTGACGATTGAACGCCACGAATTGAACCCTTACCTTGACAACGAGGGCAGAGAATATGCGTGCTTTCGCCTAACGACATTTGCAGGCGTTGGCGAGACAATTCCATTAAGCCAAAACGCGACAGTTTGCTCATTTGCACTCTGGCACGGTCTTGTTTTAAGGCTTCTCGCAAGGTTTGTTCCACTTGGGCTTGATTTTTACGGTTTTCCATATCGATAAAATCAATCACCACAAGTCCACCCAAGTCTCGCAAACGCAGTTGGCGTGCAATTTCTTCGGCGGCTTCCAAGTTGGTTTTGAGTGCCGTCTCTTCGACATCGCCGCCTTTAATGGAACGCGCAGAATTGACATCAACCGCCACCAAGGCTTCGGTGTGATCAATCACAATCGCACCGCCTGACGGCAAGGACACTTCTCGTGCAAAAGCACTTTCAATTTGGTGTTCAATTTGAAATCGTGAAAACAAGGGCGTGTGTTCGTTATAGCGTTTCACACGGTTGATATTATTCGGCATCACAAACGACATAAACTGTTTGACGCGTTGATAAACCGTTTCATCATCAATCAAAATTTCGCCAATATCAGGTTGGAAATAATCACGAATGGCACGAATCACCAAAGCACTTTCTTGCAAGATTAAGGGTTGCACATCTTCTTGCTCAAAGGCTTCATACACCGCTTGCCACAGTTGCAGAAGATAATTCAAATCCCATTGCAAATCCTCCACCGTGCGACCAATGCCTGCGGTGCGTGCAATCACGCTCATACCTTGTGGCACTTCTAATTGCGATACCAATTCTTTGAGTTCTTGGCGTTCTTCGCCGACAATACGCCGCGAAACGCCGCCTGCTCTGGGATTATTCGGCATCAACACCAAAAAACGCCCTGCAAGACTGATGAAGGTGGTCAGAGCCGCACCCTTATTGCCTCGTTCATCTTTTTCCACTTGAACGAGTACCGTCATACCTTCTTCTAAAACATCTTGAATATGCACTTTGCCGCCTGAATAATTTTGAAAATAACTTCTTGCCACTTCTTTGAACGGCAAAAAGCCGTGGCGGTCGGTGCCGTAATCGACAAAACACGCTTCCAGAGCAGGTTCAATGCGGGTAATTGTGCCTTTGTAGATATTGCCTTTGCGTTGTTCTCTGCCCAAAGTTTCAATATCCAAGTCCAACAATTTTTGTCCATCGACAATCGCCACACGCAATTCTTCGGCTTGTGTGGCATTAAACAACATTCTTTTCATTATAAAAAAACTCCCACGAGTTTGGGATTTTGCACTGGATAAGAAAAACTTGAAATAAACGGACATTTTCAAACAAGGCTGCCTGAAAATAAGATAATCGTTAATAATCAATAAGATACCATAAAACCGTACCGCTTTTCAGGCTGCCTGAAACCTTAATTTTTGGTTTTTTCAGGCAGCCTGAAAATCAATATTGATATAACGCTATGGCAAATAATGCAGTAAATGTTATTAAATTAGAAACACTTACTTAAAATCCGTTTTATATTGCGGAAAACTTCATACAACAGTTTCATTCCATTTAATTTGAGAAGTTTTCCTTTTTGCATATTAAATGACGGCTTAAAAAATTAAGTCTTACGCTACTACTTAAAAATAATATGCAAAATCAAGTTATTATAATCCCGAACGCTTAACCGTTTTATAGTCGCTAAACTTCAAAACACTAATGCGTTGGCACACCTTGCCGTATTATTGATACTGCCTGCGGCGTGCCGCCTGTTATAGTCGATAAACTTCAAAATTATAATGCGTTCTTTCGCCTTGCCGTATTATTTATACTGTCTGCGGCGAAACGCCTTTTCTACTTTTGAAGTTTATCGACTATATTGTTTTGAAGTTTAGCGACTATTGCAATAAACACACAACGGCGATAATCGTTTGCAAAACCTTGTTTTTGTTAAAAAAATTAGGCAAAATGCCTGTGTTCTGTATCGTCTTAATGTTTATTAACCATTAAATTGACGATTTTTTTTCAATCACGCTGTAAAATAAGGTTTTTTAGCAACGCAATTTAAAGGCTGGATTATAAAATAAATGACTTCAATTAGCAAAAATTTCGTCTCTTTTTACACCGTTACCGATAGCGAAGAAAACCAACGCTTGGACAATTTTTTATTGCGTTACTTAAAAGGCGTACCCAAAAGCCACATTCACCGCATTATCCGCAACGGCGAAATCCGCATAGACAAACGCCGAGCAGTCTTTGACGAACGCATACACACAGGGCAAACAATCCGCATTCCGCCCATTCGCATTGCCGAAAAACAAGTTTCAGGCAGCCTGAAAAACATTCCCACCAGCGAATTTCCCATTGTGTATGAAGACGATTTTTTATTGGTCATCGACAAACCGTCAGGCATTGCCTGCCACGGCGGCAGTGGCGTATCGTTTGGCGTGATTGAACAAATCCGCAAAGCACGCCCCCAAGCCCGCTATTTAGAGTTAATTCACCGCTTGGATAAAGACACATCAGGTTTATTGATGATTGCCAAAAAACGCCGTGCGGTGGTGCATTTGCACGAACAAATCCGCAACAATCACCCCCAAAAAATTTACTGGGCATTGTGTTCGCCTGCCTTGCCACAAGACACCTTATCGGTCAAACTGCCCTTGATTAAATACACAGGACAAAACGGCGAAAAAATGGTACGCGTTGATAAAAACGGACAATACGCCCACACCATTTTCCGTGTGCAACAACGCTTTCAGGCAGCCAGTTTGCTTGAAGCCGAACTCAAAACAGGCAGAACCCACCAAATCCGTGTTCATCTACAAGCCCAAAACTGCCCTATTTTGGGCGATGAACGCTACGGCAATTTTGACAAAAACCGCCAATGGGCAAAACAATACGGTTTAAAACGAATGTTCCTACACGCAAGGCAGTTGGTGATTAAGCACCCTGAAACAAATAAGGAATTGATTTTACAGGCAGAATTGCCAAAAGCATTACAAAAAGTTTTACAACAGTTGGTATAAACATTTTCAGGCAGCCTGAAAATATTTTTCAATGTTATAATCCGTGTCTTTTAATCCCCCCTTTTTTAATGTAAAGGAAAAACTATGACTGATCGCATTTCTGTATCAGGACTGCAACCTGATAAACAACTTTATGATTTTATTGAAGAAATTTTGCCAAAACGCGGTAATTTGTCGTCCGCGGAATTTTGGGACGGTTTTGCCAAGATTGTGGCTGAATTTGCACCACGCAATAAAGCCTTGCTTGCAAAACGCGATGAATTGCAAAGCAAAATTGACGCTTGGCACGAAAAAAATCCAGGCAAAATCACTGACCCTGCCGCTTATAAAGCATTCTTGAAAGAAATCGGTTATTTGCAAGACGAACCAGCGGATTTTCAAATCACCACTGAAAATGTGGATTTTGAATTTTCGCACCAAGCAGGTCCGCAGTTGGTTGTGCCGATTATGAACGCTCGCTACGCTTTGAATGCGGCGAATGCGCGTTGGGGTTCATTGTATGACGCTTTGTATGGCACGAATGCGATTGAACAATCAGGCGAATTGGCAGTGGGTCGTGAATACAACCCCAAACGCGGTGCGAAAGTGATTGCCTTTGCACGCGACTTTTTGGATAACGCCATTCCGCTGGTTTCAGGCAGCCATAAAGATGCAACGGCGTATAAAGTGGTTTCAGGCAGCCTGAAAGTGGTTGTGGCAGGAGCAGAAACAGAACTTCAAACGCCGTCTTTGTTTGTGGGCTATAACGGCACGGCGGACGCTCCGTCTTCGTTGTTGTTCTTACACAACGGTTTGCATTTCGATATTATCATCGACAAAACCACGCCGATTGGCAGTCAAGACCCTGCGGGCATTAAAGATATTATTATGGAAGCGGCACTCACTTCCATTATGGACTGCGAAGACTCCGTTGCCGCAGTCGATGGCGAAGACAAAACGCTGGTGTATCGCAACTGGTTGGGCTTAATGACTGGCACACTGACGGAAGAAGTTACCAAAAACGGCAAAACTTTCATTCGTAAATTAAACCCAGACCGTGAATACACCAAACCTGACAATTCTGGCACATTCAAATTGGGCGGTCGTTCGCTGATGTTAATCCGCAATGTCGGACACTTAATGACCACGCCTGCGGTGTTGGATAAAGACGGCAACGAAATTCCCGAAGGCATTTTGGATTGTGTGATGACAGGCTTAATCGCTCCGTTCGATTTGTCTCGCACGGAAAACAAAAACAGCCGTTCAGGCAGCGTGTATATCGTCAAACCCAAAATGCAAGGGGCAGAAGAAGTAGCGTTTGCAAACGACTTATTCGCCGCTGTGGAAAATTTGACCAAATTAGCCAAAAACACGCTCAAAATGGGCGTAATGGACGAAGAACGCCGCACGACATTGAACTTAAAAGCGTGTATCAAAGCCGCCTCTGAACGCTTAATCTTCATCAACACAGGCTTTTTAGACCGCACAGGCGATGAAATTCACACTTCGATGAAAGCAGGTGCCATGGTTCGCAAAGGCGAGATGAAAAACAGTAAATGGCTTGCCGCTTACGAAATCAACAATGTGCAAAACGGCTTGAAATGCGGTTTGGTCTCCAAAGCCCAAATCGGTAAAGGTATGTGGGCAATGCCTGATTTAATGGCAGAAATGCTGGTGCAAAAAATCGGACACCCCAAAGCAGGAGC
>JAGBKK010000042.1 GCA_017934045.1 Neisseriaceae bacterium
CCCACCACAACGACAGTAGTTGTAGGGTGGGTTTCCAACCCACCATAACGATAGAAAGCAATTCAGGCTACCTGAAAGGCAAATAGCAACGCCTATTGGCGTTGTTGGTGGGGTGCTTACCCACCCTACGACATTGTTGGTGGGCAGAAATTCTCACCCTATAAGCACCTGTGGTGCTTTGGTGGGGTGCTTATCCACCCTACGGCGTTGAATGATGGGCAAGAATGCCCACCCTACACAGCATAACAACGCCATTGGCGTTGTAGCAAATTTTTTTCAACCTTATAGAAGGAAACAAGACGATGAATAAAACATTTCGCGTGATTTTTAATCACACCACTGGGCAATGGGTTGCGGTTTCTGAACTGGCTCGTGTGAATGGTAAAAAACACACACACAATAATAATAATTGCACGGTTTCAGGCTGCCTGAAAAAAGCGTTTGCACCGTTGTGTTTGGCTTTAATGGGCGTTTTTTGTGTGCCTACGGTTTTTGCGGCAGAAGTGGATATACCGTGTAAATATGATAATGCAACATATTCGATTAGATGCGGCATTCCCAACACCGCAAGCGGTTATCGTTCTTCTGCGGTGGGTTATGACAACACCGCAAGCGGTTCATATTCTTCTGCGTTGGGTAGATTGAACACCGCAAGCGGTCGATATTCTTCTGCATTTGGTTCTTCAAGCCAAGCATTAAGTAACCATTCGCACGCTTTTGGTGGTTACAATAACTATTCAGTCGATGGTGCAAGTTCGGTAACGATGGGTGATGGTGCGGTGGCTGTGGGTTATCGAAATAACTATAAATCAACTGGTGCGGTTACGGTGGGGGAAGAATCTACCGCTGTGGGGGTGAGGAATAGTGCCAGCGGTTTATATTCTTCTGCGTTGGGTAGATTGAACACCGCAAGCGGTGAAGATTCTTCTGCGGTAGGTTCTGAAAACATCGCAAGCGGTAATTATTCTTCTGCGGTGGGTTATTACAACACCGCAAGCGGTGAAGATTCTTCTGCGGTGGGTCGTGGCAACACCGCAAGCGGTAATTCTTCTTCGGCAGTGGGTTATTCAAACTACGCATTAAGTGCTGATTCCCAAGCCTTTGGTGGTCAGAATAACTATTCAGGCAGTGGCATAAGTAGTGTTACTATGGGCACAGGTGCGGTGGCTGTGGGTTATCGAAATAACTATAAACAAACTGGTGCGGTTACGGTGGGGGAAGAATCTACCGCTGTGGGGGTGAGGAATAGTGCCAGCGGTGATTATTCTTCTGCGGTGGGTAGTGCCAACACCGCAAGCGGTCAATATTCTTCTGCTATGGGTTATTACAACACCGCAAGCGGTGATTATTCTTCTGCGATGGGTAGTAAAAACACCGCAAGCGGTAAATATTCTGCTACGGTGGGTTATAGCAACACCGCAAGCGGTTCGGCTTCTGCTGCGGTGGGTTTTTGGAACACCGCAAGCGGTTATGTTTCTTCTGCTATGGGTTATATCAACACCGCAAGCGGTCAAAGGTCTTCTGCGGTGGGTTTTGGAAACACCGCAAGCGGTGTGGCTTCTTCTGCGGTGGGTACTGAAAACACCGCAAAAGGTTTTTATTCTTCCGCCTTGGGTGCATATAACACTGCCGAAGTGGATTTTGGTACGGCGGTGGGGTTTGGCTCGCTGGCTAATCGTGATCAAGGCACAAAAGGCGTATATGCCCCTGCTAACTTGGATAGTTTAGATGCCAAAGGCAAAGCCGCTTGGCAAGCCACTTCTGCCGCTTTGGCTGTGGGTAATCCTGATAATACAAATTTGGAATATTACGACCCAAATACAGACTCATATGTTGAGATAACCACACCCATTACTCGTCAAATTACAGGCGTGGCGGCTGGCAGTGAAGACACAGACGCAGTGAATGTGGCACAGTTAAAAGAAGTGGCAGCGTTGGCAAGTGGCGGTTCGTTTAGCCCATTTACGGTGTCAGACGGCGGTTCAGGCAGTTTTACGGTGGGCAGTGCAGGCAACCTGAAAATGGTGGGCAGTAATGCCAATATCACCACAACCGCCAGTGGTGATACGGTTACATTTGCTTTGAATAATGATTTAACCTTAACTTCGGTTAGCACAGGTGGGGTGAAATTATCTGCAAATGGCTTAAATAATGGCGGTAAAAAAATCACTGGGGTTGCCAACGGTACGGCAAATACAGACGCGGTGAATGTGGGACAGTTAAATACGGCAATAACCAACGCAGGCACGGCGGCTCAAACTTGGGTGAATACACAAGGCTTTGCGAAAACGGCGGATTTGAGTGCATACGCCAAAACCACAGATTTAACTCCGTATGCGAAAACGGCAGATTTAGCAAATTATGCTAAACAGTCGGATATGACTGCCGCAAAAAGCGATATAAGCAAGCTGAAAAGCGATAAAGCGGATAAATCGTGGGTTACCACAGAACTTGCCAAAGTGTCATCAGGCGGTAGCGTGGATTTGAGCGAATACAGCAAAACGGCGGAAATGAATACGGCAATCAATACTGCCAAAACCGAAGCCGTTACGGACGCAAATGCTTATACCGATAGCAAGTTGGGCGATAAAGCGGATAAATCTTGGGTTACCACCAAAATTAGCGAAGCGGCATTGGGCGGTGTGGATTTAAGTGAATACGCCAAAACCGCAGACGCTAACGCATATGCTGACACTGCGGCTAATACGGCAGAAACAAACGCCAATGCTTATACCGATAGTAAGTTGGGTGATTATGCCAAACAGTCGGATATGACTGCCGCAAAAAGCGATATAGGCAAGCTGAAAACCGATTTAGGCACGGCTCAAAGCGATATAGGCAACCTGAAAAGTGAATTAAGCACTTTAACGCTAACCAGCGGTGCGTATTCGCATATCACCGTAGCAGGCGAAACAGGCGATTTTCAAGTGAAAAACACAGAAACTGCCAAGTTTGTGGGGGACGGTAAAAACATTACCACAGACGCAAGCGGCGGCGAAGTGAAAATATCTTTGGCAAAAGATATTGAAGTTGATAGCGTAAAAGTGGGCAATAATGGCGTGGCAATCACCCAAAACGGCTTAAATAACGGCGGACAGGTGATTAGCGGTGTCGCCGCAGGTGTTCGCCCCACAGACGCGGTGAATGTGGCACAGTTGCATAACGCTGTGGGCGGTGCATACGCACGCATTGAGAGCGTAGAAAAACACGCCAACGCAGGCACAGCACAATCATTGGCCGCTGCCAATATGCCCACCGCTTCGCAACCTGGCGAAGGTATGTTAGCCATTTCGGGCGGCGTGTATCGTGGCGAACAAGGCTACGCAATCGGTTATAGCCAACTGTCGGAAAACGGTCGCTGGGTCATTCGTGCCACAGGTTCAGGCAACTCACGCAACCACTTCGGCGGAGCAGTCGGCGTGGGCTTTAAGTTGTTCTAATGCGTTTGCTTGATTGATAAAACGGATAAGCTTGATAAAGGCTTGTCCGTTTTTTTCAGGCTGCCTGAAAAATGGGGTTTAGGTGTGTTGGTAGGCAAGAATGCCCACCCTACGGCGTTTCTGTTGCTTTTCAGGCAGCCTGAAAGATTTTCTGTTGTTATGGTGGGCAAAAATACGCACGCTATAATATTATAGTCGTTAAACTTCAAAACAATAAAAGGCGGCTTTGCCTGCGACAGTATAAATAATACGGCAAGGCGAACTAACGCATTAGTGTTTTGAAGTTTAACGACTATATTTTTTCTCGTCCGTATCGTCTTTAAATTCATCAGGGATAAAATCATCGCCACGCAAGATAATATCTTGATTTTGTTGGATATAAGTGGCTTCGCTTTGCAACCATAAGCCAGTTTCTAATCGCATATATCGCACAAAATAATTGCCTTGTGGCAGTTGGTTTATGCTAAATTTTCCGCCATTTGCAGGCAGAAAAAAGGTGCGTAATGCCCCTAATCCTGTGTCTTGACGGTCGAAAAGTTGGGCTAAAACAGCGGATTTGGGGTGCGGATTGCTGATGGATAAATTTAGCGTGCCGTCCATGCGTAATTGCGGATAGCCTTGAATATTGTCGGCGGTTAGGGGCCAAGCATTGCCGTTGGGGGCGGTGGCAGAAACGGTGTAGAGTGTGTTGTCTGTGCTGTCCAACGATGATAATTTAGAAAAAATCAAGCCAATCGATACGCCGCTGACAATCGCAATTAAGAAAAATGACCCCAAAATTGCCAATAATGCTTTGTTTTGTGAGAATTTTTTTTCACGCATACCTGCGGTAGGAATGGCTTGCCCCATCGGAATAGCGTCTGCTGCCACAGGAATGGCTTGCATATCAGACGAATTTTTTTGTGCGGCAATCCATAAATCGTGCTGGCGTTTTTGTTCAGGGTCGGACAGCACTTCATACGCACGATTGACTAACTGCATAATGCGAATAGCGTCAGGGTCGCTGTTGTAATCAGGGTGATATTTTTTCGATAAACGCCGATACGCCGTGCGAATTTCTTTTTCGCTCGCTGTTGTGGGCAGTTGTAAGTTATCGTAATGGGTGCGAATGTTTTTCATAACGGTTTCAATCACTTATGTTACATAGGTCCGTTATAAACCCAACGGCTTTTATAAGCGGCAAATACGGCGTTTGGATATTGCGGTTGCCCCGTACTGCCGTTGTAACGCCCCAAGGCACGGTATAAATCGCCGTTTTCCATATTGATATAATGTCGCAAAATGGTGCAACCATAACGCAAATTGGTGCGAATATCAAACAAAATATGCTTGTCCTGCCCTGGTTTGCCAATGTATTTCACCCAAAACGGCATAACTTGCATTAAGCCAATTGCCCCAGCGGACGAAATCGCATAACGGCGAAAACCGCTTTCTACTTGAATTAAACCCAATACCAACTGTGTATCTAAACCTGCACGCACGGTTTCGTATTGAATGTTAATCAGAATGCGTTTAGCGTCATGTTCGGATAAGTGTTTGAATTTTTTAGACCTTTCCAACATTTCTGCTAACCACTGCTCGCCATATTCTTTTTTAGAAAACACCAAATAAGGCTTATTCGGATTATCAATTGAATGGCTCATTGCGGTGGCGACATTGTCTGCCAAGGTTTCTTCTTTTTGAGCTCCTGCAAAAAGTTGTGGCGACAGCATGGCGGCAGTCGTGCCAAGAGAAACCCCAATAAGTTGGCGGCGAGAGAGTAGTAAATGGTTATTCTGCGTGCTGTTCATTATTCAGGCAGCCTGAAAAGTTGATAAATCGAAAGATTATAGCAAAAAAATAGCGTTTCAGGCGTTAATAAATGATTTCGTCTTCGTGCAAATATTTTCGCATTAAAGCCACTTGTACGCTTACTTGGGGACTTAAATGAATGTCGTAATCGCTGATTTTTTGATAACCGTTGATTTCGTAAAAACGCACCGAATTGAGTGAAGCGTAAAGTTTGAGAAAACCTAATCCTGAATTGAAGGCAATTTGTTCGGCTTTTTGTAACATTGCTGTGCCTAATCCTTGACGATGAACGAAAGGATGAACATATAAGGCATCTAATTCGGATTTGGACAGATTGAGTTGAAAAAAGCCTTGAATGTGGTTTTTGTATTCAATCACCCACACGGTGCGTGTTTTGATGGCTTCAATGTAACTGTTGATTGATAAATGAGAAAGCCACGCTTGCAAAATGTTGTCGTCATAGTAATGTTCGCACGCATAACGCACGGAAAATTCGTGTGCTGAATGTATGTCGGCACAGTCTTCAAGACGAGCAGGGCGTAGGTGCGTGAGAAACATTGTTGCAAATTCATGGTAAAAAAGATTGTTTCAGGCTGCCTGAAACAATCTTTGTGTTATTTACATACGCGAAATTTCTTTTTGTAAGGCGGTGATGTTTTCTTGACGATCGCGAATAGCACCTTCCAAAGCGGCAATGGTGGCTGCGTCTTTGTTGGCGGCTTTGCCGTCTGCCAAGTTTTTTTGTGCCAAACTTAATGCTTGTTGTTCGTTGGCGAGTTCTTGTTTAAGAATACCTGCACGGCTACTGTCGCGTTGTGATTGTACTTCGGGACGAATACGCTCGCTTGATGTGCCTGAACGAGATGTGCGAACAATGCCACCACCACTGGAACTTTTACTGCTTGATGATGCGGTGTAAGATGGGGTGTAGTCCGAAGAATATGATTTCATCGGTGAGTATGAACCGAGTTTGCCCACTTCCACTGAACGACAATTATTGCCTTTTTTATTGGTATAAACGGTTTCGCCACCGCGGAAACATTCGTAAATGGCGGCGTTGGCGGTGAGCGTGAAACCTGCTAATAAACAAAGTGTCATCAGTTTTTTCATTGTGTTTATTCCTTTGAATGGTGTTGCGATTTATCGTCCCAAGGCTTCACGCGCACGGCGGACTTCTTCTTCCAAGCCTTTAATGCGTTCTTCGTATTTGGCGTAATTTCTTTCGTTGCCTAAACGAGTGTTTCTGCCTTCTTCCAATGCTTTTTCGGCATCGCGTAAGCGTTGTTCAGCGGCGGCACGATTGTTATCTTGTTGGTTGTTTTGTGTTTCAAATGAATTGCTTTCGGAGTAAGAATAAGACGATGAACCGCCAGAATAAGACGGTGCATAGCCTGCGACTTTTTTTTCTTCCATAGGTTTGCAACCAGGTTTGGCTTCGGCAGTGTATTCCGTTACCCCACCGCGTTTGCATACATACAATGGAGCGGCAGTTGCCGTTGCAACAGACAACAGTAAAATGCTGAATAATGTTGTGTATTTCATTGTGTTTATCCTTTGTTGCTTAAAATGTTTTCCATTTCTTCTTGGGTGGCAAGCCAGCGATTTTCGGTGGCTTCGATTTCTTGATTCAGTAGCCCCAAGCGTTGTGTGGTGGTTAATAAATTCGTTTTATTTTCATCATTATACGCTTCTTCGGACGCAATAAAAACCTCCGCTTGTTGTTTTTCTTGCAGTAATTGTTCCAATTTTTGCTCGCATTCGCTGATGATTTTTTTTAATGGTTTGATTTTATTTGCTATTTCTTGTCGTTCTTTGGCTTGTTGTTGTTTTTCTTTTTTACGGTCAGAACTCATTGGCTTGTTATTTTGTTGCGAATTTTGCGACAGTCGATAATTTTGGTAATCGTCAATTGAACCGTCAAACGCTTTCAGGTTGCCTGCTTCAATCAAGAAAAACGAATCGCACACAGCGTCTAACAAACTTCTGTCGTGCGACACCACCAACAAGGCTCCCTGAAAACCTTGCAGGGCAATGGTTAAGGCTTGCCGCATAGTCAAATCCAAATGATTGGTGGGTTCGTCCAACAGCAATAAATTCGGCTTTTGCCACACCAATAAAGCCAACGCCAAACGAGCTTTTTCGCCGCCTGAAAAATCAACAATCGGCGTTAATGCCATATCGCCATAAAACGCAAAACCGCCCAAAAAATTGCGAATATCTTGTTCTTTCGCGTCAGGCGAAATCTCCTGAATATGCCGCACAGGGCTAAAATCAGAACGCAGTGCGTCTAATGAATGCTGGGCAAAATAACCGATTTTCAATTTTTCCGCTTTATTCAGGCTGCCTGAAAGCGTGGGCAAGTCGCCTGTGAGCGTTTTAATCAGCGTGGTTTTGCCAGAACCATTCACACCCAACAAACCGTAGCGTCCGCCGCGTTCTATTCTTAATTTAATATTATTTATCAAAGGCTTATCTGCAATATACCCCACGCTTGCATTATCCATAGCAATCAGCATATCAGGCTGATTTTCAGGTGGCAGAAAATCGAACGACACTTCGCTATCCAAAAAGCCAAGCGTGATTTTTTCTAATTTTTCCAAAGCCTTAATGCGACTTTGTACCTGCTTGGCTTTGCTCGCTTTATAACGAAAGCGTTCAATAAACGCTTGTAAATGCTGAATGTGGGCTTGCTGTTTGGCGTATTGAGCGGCTTGATGTGCCAAACGCACAGCTTTTTCTTGGCAATAAAAATCGTAATTACCGCCATACAGGGTGAGCGTTTGTTGTGCTAATTCAACCGTTTGCTGTGTGGTGGCATTTAAAAAATCACGGTCGTGCGAAATCAATAACAAAGCACAATCCAAAGAATTAAGATATTGTTCTAACCACAACACCGTTTCTAAATCCAAATGATTAGTCGGTTCGTCCAATAATAATAAATCACTTCGCTGAATTAAGGCTTGTGCTAAATTAAGTCGCATACGCCAACCACCGCTAAATGACTTTACCGCAAGTTTTTGTTCCTCATCAGAAAAACCTAATCCAGAGAGTAATTTACTGGCTCGTGCGTTAATGTCGTATGCACCAATTTCTTCTAATTGCGTGTGTAAATGAGCGATTTGAATACCGTCATTTTTTTCTTCTGCCATTTTTAAGGCTGCCTGAATGTTTTTTAATTCATTATCGGCAGATAACACATAATCCAATGCCGATAAAGGGGAAGACGGCGTTTCTTGTTTCACAGACGCAATTTTCCAATGTTTGGGATAAAAAATTTCCCCTTGATCAGGCAAAATTTCACCACGAATGAGTGCCAATAAAGACGATTTACCACAGCCGTTTTTGCCAATTAAACCGACTTTCATTTTGGGATAAAGTTGAAACGAAGCATTATTCAGCAAAAGTTTATTGCCGCGTTGCAGGGAAATATTTTGAATGTTTAACATAATTAAATATGAAAAACTATGGCGGAGAGGAAGGGATTCGAACCCTCGATAGGCTATTCACCTATACACGCTTTCCAGGCGTGCGACTTCAACCACTCATCCACCTCTCCGTTGCAAGATGGTTTGTAAATTGAACTTGGCATTATAATATTTTTTTGCAATAGGTGCAATTGCTTTCAGGCAGCCTGAAAATTTAAGTACGCCAATACTTCCGAGAGATTATCAAAAATACCGTCATTCGGAGCGGTGGCAAGTTCATTACGGTTCATTGCACCACGACAAATGCCAATTGCCGTGGCATGGGCGTTGTGGGCGGTGAGTAGGTCGTGTGTGGTGTCGCCAATCATCAGCGTTTGTTGTGGGGCAATGCCCCATTCTTCGCACAAGGACAAAATCATTTCAGGGTGCGGTTTGGACGCACATTCGTCTGCGGTGCGTGTGGCAGAAAAATAGTTTCGCACGCCTGTGTCGTCCAAGGCTCGCTCCAAGCCACGCCGACTTTTGCCTGTGGCTATGCCTAAAATGTAATGCGATTGCAGGCGTTGTAATAAGGGCAAAGCGTCATCAAACAACACAATCGGATTGTCTTGACGAAAATAGTAGGCACGATAATCATCGATTAAGCGTTGCAACGATACTTCGCCTGATAAATGAAAGCGTTGTAAGGCTTGCTCTAAACTTAATCCAATAATACTGCGTGCGTCTTCATCATTGGGAATAGGTAAGCCGTTGTTTTCAAAAGCATATTGCACAGAACGCACAATGTGTGCGGTGGAGTCTGCCAAAGTGCCGTCCCAGTCAAAAATAATGGCGTGAAAGTTTTTCATCGTTGTATTTCCTTATTTTCAGGCAGCCTGAAAGATAATTACTTTAATAATCTTTTTATGCCTTTTACTACTAAAAATATATTGACAAACCATAGTATAAATATAGGTATTATGGCTAATAATATATCAAACTTTATTTTTGAAAAATCTATTTCTGAAATCATTATTAGAATGATTATTGTTGCTACAAGTATTGTTAAAAGCAATAAAGTAATAACTTCTGCAATCAATAAAGTATTTTCTCCTAATGGAGAATTTGCAAACTTCGAATCATCGGTATGATTGTGTTTATAACAAATTTGATGTTTTACCGTATATTGTTTTAATATTTGATATATCTTTTCGTGTAGTCTATCATATTCTTGTCGTTTTTTATTTTCTTTATCTAATTCAAAAAAAAAAGTTTTTGACTGATTATCTTTTGTTTTAATAGATATTTTTTCATGATAATATACGCCATGACCAGAATAATGATATATATATTTAATTGATTGAATATTACTCCATAAAAATAATGATTGTTGATTTATTTTTGGCTGTATAAATTCAATTCCTGTTGATGAAATATTTATTGTTTCTATAATTGTTTTTTTATATAAAAAGAATACAATTTTATTTATAAATAACATTAAAATAATACATAAAATTACAAAAATAAATAACCCCATACTGTCATCTAAACTAATATTAGGAAAAATTTTTTTCCAAAAAACAATTATAATAAAACATATAGGTAATATTCTTAAAGCATCGTAAGGAGAACCAAAAAAAGTTCTTGTGCAATTTAGGGTTAATGTTTCTTTCATTGTTTTATTCCTTTTTAGTTTTATTCAATTTTCAGGCTGCCTGAAATAGATAATGGCAAAAAACGCCCAAAAACATGGCTAATCCTACTCTGTTGTTTGATAAAAACATTTTGAAACATTTTTGTCTATCTCTATCCTTAATTTGCGTATATTGATGAATTTGCAAACCGATCACCACGCCCAAAAATGCCCAAAACCAAATAGTTGCCTGAATTTTAATCCCCACTACCGCCATTAAAGCGTCAAAGGCAAAATGAAAAAACATACTCCACGCCACATCAAAACGCCCAAAGGTAATGGCGGAAGTTTTGATATTGCCTAATTTTAAGTCGTCTGGTTTGTCGGCAATGGCGTAAATGGTGTCATACGCCAAAGTCCAGCAAGTGTTGGCGACATACAATAACCACGCCATTTTAGGCACGCTGCCTGTTTGTGCGGCAAACGCCATCGGAATGGAAAACGAATACGCCAAGCCTAAATAAAACTGCGGCACGGCAAAAAAGCGTTTGGTAAAAGGATAAGATAACGCCAAAAACACCGCTGGCAGGCTTAATGCCCAAGTGAGTTTATTCATCGGAATTAAGCACAATGCCGCTAAAAAACACAGCACCGCACACACAATCATCGCTTCTTTGCCTGTGATTTCGCCTTTGGCAAAGGGGCGATTGTTGGTGCGTTCAACCAAACCGTCAAAATCACGGTCGGCAAAGTCGTTCATCGCACAACCTGCCGAACGCATTAAAAAACAGCCCAAACCAAATAACACCACCAACAGCCAATCAGGTTTGCCGTTTGCCGCAATCCACAAAGACCACCACGCTGGCCACAATAACAAAAGCGTGCCAATCGGTTTATCAAAACGAATAAGACGCAAATAAATGCCTAATTTTTTTGAAATATTCATATTTATTCTCGTTCAGGCTGCCTGAAAAATCAATTTGTTATTCTGTTTTGATAACAACTTTTCCTGTTTTATCAATAAATTGCCATTTGAAATCTGTAAAGTTGATGACAGGTGCTAATCCTTCACTAAAATTCCAAACCATATCATATTGCAACGGAATAACTTCCTTGCCATTTTTATCGACAAAGCCCCATTTTCCGTCTTTTTTAACAGCGGCTAATCCTTCGCTAAAAACAAGGTGAGTATCGTCATATTGCAAAGGCACTACTTCTTTACCTATTTTATTGACAAAGCCATATTTATCGCCTTTTTTAACTCGGGCAAATCCTTCTGTAAATCGATGAATATCATCATATTGCAAAGGCACAATTTCTTTACCTGTTTTATCAATCGCTCCCCATTTATTATTTTTTCTCACTTTTGCCATTCCATCTTCAAATTTATGAATGATGTCGTATTTCAAAGGCGTAATTTCTTTGCCTGTTTTATCAATTAAACCGTATTGATCGTTTTTAACGACAATGGCTAATCCTTCGGTAAAATACCAAGAAAAATCATAGGGTAAGAGAAAAACTTCTTTATCTGTTTTATCGATAAAATACTGTTTAGCACATTTTTTAACCAATGCTAATCCTTCCTTAAAATTTCCTGCATAATCATATTGCACAGCAATGACTTCTTTACCAGTTTTATCGATAAATCCAAACTTGTTTTCTTTTTGAACAAGGGCTAAACCGTCATTAAATACTCCTATTTTTTTGTAATTATAGGGTAACTGGGTAAGTTCTTTGCCTGTATCATCAAGCACAAACCATTTATTATCTTTTTGGGCAACCGCTAATCCTTCATTAAAATATTGAACAAAATCATACGATTCTTTGCCTGTTTTATCAATATAAGTTATTTTGCCGTCTTTAACAACTTGGGCAAATCCACCATTAAAATGTTTAGCGGAATTATATTGAAAGTCAATCACAACTTTCCCTGTTTTATCAATATATCCCCATTTATCACCTTGTCTCACTTCTGCTAATTCTTCGCTAAAATAAATATAGTTATCATATTGAACAGGGACAACTTCTTTGCCTGTTTTATCAATTAAACCGTGTTTGTCATTTTTTGTAACATTTGCCAAACCTTCGTTATCTTTTTTATTACGAGAAAGTTCAGCATTAAACGAATTAACATGATCATAGTTTTTCATTGTATATACAGTATTTTCAGGCAGCGTTTTACTTTGCGGTTGCAAAGTATTTGCGTTTGTATTGCCTTGTGATTGATCACAAGCGGTTGTGCTAAATAAAATAGCAATAGCAAGAAATAAAGCAGTTTTTTTCATTTTTGAATACTCCGTTTTAGATTATTGATTTTCAGGCTGCCTGAAAACCAAAGGGTGTGAGTGTGGGCAAAAAACATTCGGCTAATAATAATTTTTGGCTGTTGTGTTCAAATAATGAAGTTCGCAGGGCAACAATGTTTTCAGGCAGGCTCTTAAAGCGTTGTTTTAACAAAGAATGTTGATAAACCACCGTAAAATCCGAACGCCTCCAAGCGGTTTTGCCGTCAAATAAACGAGAACCCAACGATTGCGTGCCACAATTCAAAATCTCACGCCAATAAGCGTCATTGGGCAAGCAAATGCTACGGGCAGCAACCACAGGCGTGTTATCCAAACACAACAACACTTCTCGTGCATAAATAGTTGATATATTGGGAAAATATTGTATTTCTTCGGCAAGAATATGCGTGCTGCCTGAAAAAGTCGGACACACCGAAAACGCCGCTCTATTTTGTTTTAACACGGCGGTTAAAGACGGTGCGTAAATAAAATCGTTTAAAGTCATTGGGGCGTTTTCAGGCTGCCTAAACAGTTTCAGGCTGCCTGAATGTTTTGAACATTAAATCACTTCTGCTTTTTCAATCAGCACGGTTTCTAACGGTACATCATCGTGATAGCCGTGTCTGCCTGTTTTAACGGTTTTGATTTTATCGACCACATCAGTCCCAGCCACTACTTTACCGAACACGCAATAGCCCCACCCTTGTGGTGTGGGGGCAGTGTGGTTCAAAAAGTCGTTGTCTTTGACATTGATGAAAAATTGTGATGACGCAGAATGCGGTTGCATGGTGCGAGCCATCGCAATGGTGTAGCAGTCGTTTTTCAAGCCGTTGGCGGCTTCGTTTTCAATCGGCTCACGCGTGGGTTTTTCTTGCATATTTGCCGTCATACCGCCGCCTTGAATCATAAAATTGTCAATCACACGGTGAAAAATCGTGCCGTTGTAAAAGCCGTCTTTGACATATTGTTCAAAGTTAGCGGCGGTTTTAGGGGCTTTGTCGAAATTGAGTTCAATATCGATATTGCCAAAGTTGGTGGTTAAACGAATCATTGGATAACTCCTTATGGTTAATGGTTTTCAGGCAGCCTGAAAAGGGTTCTGCCGTTACAAGTTTATTTTTTCTCTGCCTGTGAAATAACTTTCACGCTTTTAATCACCACAGGTTTTTGCGGTACATTTTGGTGCATACCGTGATTACCAGTTGGCACGGCAACAATTTTATTCACCACTTCCATACCTTTACTCACGCGTCCGAATACGGCATAACCGTAATATTGCGGCGTGGGGGCTTTGAAATTGAGAAACTCATTATCGGCAACATTGATAAAAAATTGCGAAGTCGCCGAATTGGGGTCAGAAGTGCGTGCCATAGCGATTGTACCCACTTGATTTTTCAAGCCATTTGCCGCTTCGTTTGGTATGGGAGCGTCTGTGGCTTTTTGCGTCATATCAGGGGTGAAACTGCCACCTTGAATCATAAAATTAGGAATCACACGGTGAAAAATAGTGCCGTTGTAATGCCCTTTGTTGGCGTATTTAACAAAATTGGCAACACTTTTGGGCGCGGCTTTTTCGTCTAAAACAAGTTCAATATCGCCCATTGAAGTTTCCATTTTCACGAGCGTATCGGCAAAAACAGGGGCAGAAATGCTTAAACTAAATGCAAGTAATAGTGCAGTGCGTTTCATATGATTTATTCCTTATGTTGAATCTTTCAGGCAGCCTGAAAATATAAAAATCGGACAATGATACAACACATTGTCCGAATTAGGGGTGTTTTTTGTCGCTGATTATTTGTTTTCTTGATACACAATCAAGAGTGCCACCAAGGCAACTTGCACATTATTGGACAATTCAACCAATTTATGACGCAAGTCGAACATTGCATCGGCAAAATGTTTTTGCTGATGTTTTTTCAAGATACCGCCCGCACATTCGTGGAATGCGGCGTGTTCGGTTTTCAGCGTTTCAAACTCTTTGAAACTTTGCAAAGCCTTACCTTCGCCCTCTAACCATTTGCCCAAAGCACACAAGTGGTTCGCCCCCACAACCTCTGGGTCATATTCTTCCTTGTTTTGCCCTTTAAGCGTTAGTTCCAATTTATCCACCCAAGCGGCGTGAGCAGCAATGGCAGTGCCTAATGTCAAGCCATGCAAATCTTGTTGATCTTGTGGCAAATTCAGTGGAATGCGGTTTCCTGCGAGTTGTTGGTCTAACCAGTATTTTAAGTGGTTCATTTTATTGAGCCTTTCTTTGAAAAGTCGAATGTTTTTCGACAAAGTTATCAAAACGAGCGAGTTATGCGTTGATAATACTCACTCACGCAAGGGTACAACTCAAAAATCATCAAACTTAAAAATGCGTATTCAAGCGTTTTTTATGCACTGCAATAAAAAATGAATACAAGTGTAGTGTATTAAAATTTAATAAAAATACAAATAGATTTTATTTGACGATAATCAAATGTTTATAATAATTTTGGTCAAAATCAATCATATTGAATAAAAAATGTGAATTTTTACCCATTCAGGCAGCCTGAACATTTATGCCAACCATTTTTTCACCTGATTTTTATCAACGACTTTCAGCACGGCGTGTTGTTCGATGTGTTGCTCTGTGGTGGTGATTTGTGTGGTTTTTAGGCGATTTTGGCGGAAGTAGTGAATGGTTAAAGTGTCGCCTGCTTGTAATGTTTGCCACACCTTATCCCATTCGGAAAAGTGGCAGTGGTTGATGGCGATAATGGTGTCGCCCACGGATAAACCTGCTTCTTCTGCCAAACTGTTGTGGGCAATATGACGAATGGTTTTGCCATTGAGATTATCGCTAATGGTAGCTCCTAATGTTAAATGATTGATTTCTTGCGGAAATTCAGTATCAATCATTATTTTACAGGCAGCCTGAAAACGCAAATCCAAACCGACACTATTAAATAATTCATTTAATGGCAATTCATCAACGCCATAAATATATTTTTGGAAAAAATCATTAAAAAGGCTGCCTGAAACTTTTTCGCAAGCCGTTTGCCAGTCGTTATCTTGTGTTAATCCATTTCCTTGTAAAAAGTTGTTAAATAACAGACGCATAACACTGTCTAATGATTGTTGATGATTGCTTTTTTGGCGAATGGTTAAGTCCAAACATAACGCCACTAATGCCCCTTTTTGATAATAACTGGAAATAGCATTCGGGCTGTTTTCGTTTTGTTTATAATATTTACTCCACGCTTCAAACGATGATTGGGCAACCGATTGTATTTTTCGACCTGCTTGGTGATATACCTTATCAATATTTTTGAGTAATAAATATAAATATTCTGAATAAGAAATCACACCACTTTTAACTAATGCCAAGTCGTCATAATATGAAGTAATTCCCTCATACGCCCATAATTGTTGTGTATAAACTTCTTGTTGTAAATCATACACTTCAAAAACTTTTGGCTTAATCGATTTAATATTCCAAGCGTGGAAATATTCATGACTGAATAAACCTAACAGCACAATATAATCATCACGATTATCTTGCGTACGCGTTAATGGCAAACAACGGCGAGACGCAATTAAAGACGATGAATTTTTATGCTCTAAACCGCCGTATTCATTCTCGGTAATGTGCAGAATAAAGGTGTATTCAGAAAACGGTACTTTGCCAAACATTTCAATATGTTGCGTACAAATTTTGGCAATATCTTGGGTTAAACGGTTTTCGTCTAAATAGTCAAATTCACCTGTTAAGATAATCTGGTGCGGAATGTTGCACGCCGTGAAAGATAAGCGTTTCAGGCTGCCTGAAAGGTTTGCCACAAACGGTGCGTCCAATAGGGCAGGGTAGTTGGCTGCCTGAAAAACGCCGTTTTCATTCGTAGGCAATGCCATAAAGCCTTGTGCGGTTTCAGGCAGCCTGAAAGATAGTTCGCACGGCTCGTTTTCACGCCCTGCCACCGTCATCAGCACTGCCGCACCGTCAAAAAACAAGCGTTCATCGTCAAAAAACGCCCCACGCACCGACAAATCAAACGCATAAACCGTATATTCAATCGTCCAAGCCCCCTGAATGGGGGGCAGTTGCCAACGATTTTTGTGGGTTTGTTGCAACAAATGCAACTTTCCACCGCAAAATGCCTGTATCGCAACAATATGCCGACAAAAATCGCGAATCATATAACTGCCAGGTGTCCAGTTGGGTAAGTAGATTTCGTTTATCTGATTGTTTTGATTATTAAAACAAACACGAACTTGTAATAAATGACGGCGAGCGTCCAAGGGGGTAATGTGGTAAGAAATCATTGTACAAGCCATTTAGTTAAGGAATTTTGTCGATATTATTCTGCCATTATTTGACTTTTATCAAAATCAACGAAAGATATTTTCTATATCTTTCATAGTGCAAACTAATCCGTAGTGTATTCATCAAAAATGCGTCTATTGTTTGGTTTGTTGCACCATTTTGTTATACAATACGCCGCCGCAAAAGTTGGCAACGGCTTTTGCAAGGTGTTTTGAATAACCAAGTAGTGTGGGCATTATCCTGTGTATATTGCAGGTGGAGTGCCAAATTTCAACCCTTTTTGGAGAACTTTTTTTATGGAAACGCAAACTTACAACTACAAGGTGGTACGGCAATTTGCCGTGATGACCGTAGTGTGGGGTATTGTCGGTATGTTGGTTGGGGTGTTAATCGCAGCTCAACTGGCATTTCCTGCATTAAACTTAACGGACTTGGGTCCGTGGTTTCATTTCGGACGACTACGCCCATTGCACACAAATGCCGTCATTTTCGCATTTGGCGGTTGCGGTCTTTTTGCAACCTCTTACTATGTGGTGCAACGCACTTGTAACACACGCCTCTTTGCAGGACCTTTGGCTGCATTCACATTTTGGGGCTGGCAATTAGTTATTCTTTCTGCCGCAATTTCCTACCCAATGGGCTGGACACAAGGCAAAGAATATGCTGAGTTACCTTGGTGGGCAGACTGGTTAGTGGTTGTTGTGTGGGTGGCTTATGCCATTGTTTTCTTTGGCACTTTGGCAACACGCAAAGTTAAACACATTTATGTCGCTAACTGGTTCTATTCTTCCTATATCATTGCTATTGCCTTGTTATACTTGGTAAATAATGCAGCAATTCCCTCTGATTTTAGCACTTCTTATCCGATTTATGCAGGTGCAATCGATGCCATGGTGCAATGGTGGTATGGTCATAATGCGGTAGGTTTCTTCTTAACCGCAGCCTTCTTGGGTATGATGTATTACTATGTGCCTAAACAAGCAGGTCGTCCTGTTTATTCTTACCGTTTATCTGTGGTTCACTTCTGGGCTTTGATTTTCACTTATATGTGGGCAGGTCCTCACCACTTACACTACACCGCATTGCCTGACTGGACACAATCTTTAGGTATGATTTTCTCATTGATTCTGTTGGCACCATCTTGGGGCGGTATGATTAACGGTATTATGACCTTGTCAGGTGCATGGCACAAATTGCGTACCGATCCAATTTTGAAATTCTTAATCGTATCTTTGTCTTTCTACGGTATGAGTACCTTTGAAGGTCCGATGATGTCGATTAAATCTGTGAATGCTTTATCCCACTACACCGACTGGACCGTAGGTCATGTACACTCTGGTGCATTAGG
>JAGBKK010000043.1 GCA_017934045.1 Neisseriaceae bacterium
ATATATATCAATAAGTTGCAATAAATAATGCTTAATTATATAGCATAGATTAAGTGGTGATTTTAACCATAGAATCATTAGTTTTTTTAAAGTTTAATATGAATGCAAACTTAAAAATGAAAATTTTTTATCAAAAATCGACACAGAAAAAGGCTTTCAGGCAGCCTTTTCTTTGCGATAGCGTAAATTTAGAGCAAAAACAGACAAGGCGATGAGCCACAGACATTAGTGAAAATATAGTTGATAAACTTCAAAAGAATAACAGGCAACTTTGCCTGCGACAGTATGAATAATACGGCAAGGCTCGGCAGACACATTAGTGTTTTGAAGTGTAACAACTAATAATATGCAAAAAAAACAACGCATTATTAAATGGAAAGATTTTTGGACTATACACTCACCCAAATTAACAACCCCAACAAAATCAGCCAACAAATCAGTGTTAAACCAATCAGTTGTGTTTGCCGTTTTTGGGTTTGGACGAGTTGGGCGAGTTCTTTTTTGAATAAAGCTCGGTCATCGTCCAACGCGTTATTCAGACGGCGTGGCAAGGCGGGGAGTATTCTTGCCCAGTCGGGGGCTTCTTTTTTAATGTTTTGCCACAGGGCTTTGAGACCCACTTGTTCTTTCATCCACTGCGTCAAAAACGGCTTGGCGGTTGCCCATAAGTCTAAATCAGGGTCTAATTGTCTGCCCAAACCTTCGATATTTAACATGGTTTTTTGTAACAGAACCAACTGTGGTTGAATTTCCACATTAAAGCGGCGGCTGGTTTCAAACAAACGCATTAACACCATACCAAACGAAATTTGCGACAGTGGTTTATTGAAAATCGGCTCGCATACCGTGCGAACGGCGGCTTCCAACTCTTCCGCTCTGGTATCTTCTGGCACCCAGCCTGATTCAATGTGGGCAGTGGCGACGCGTTTGTAATCGCGATTGAAAAACGCCAAAAAGTTAATCGCCAAATAGCGTTTGTCGTAGTCGGTCAAACTGCCGACAATGCCGAAATCCAAAGCAATGTAGCGGCCGTCATCGGCGACAAAAATATTGCCAGGGTGCATATCGGCGTGGAAAAAACCGTTTTGAAATACTTGGGTAAAGAAAATCTCCACACCTGCTTTGGACAATTTTTTTAAGTCTATCCCTTTGTTTTTTAAGGTTTCTATATCCGAAATGGGCGTGCCGTCCATCCATTCAAGCGTTAGCACTTCGCGTGAAGTTTTGTCGAAATAAACATCAGGTACGATGACTAATTTGCTGTCTTTGAATTGTCGCCCAATTTGTGCGGCGTTGGCGGCTTCGTTCATTAAATCGATTTCGTCATGCAAGTATTTATCGAACTCGGCGACCACTTCTCTGGGTTTTAAGCGTTTACCGTCAGGCAGCAATTTCTGCACAAAATTTGCCCCCATTTTCATCAAGGCTAAATCTTTTTCAATCACCTTACGAATATTCGGACGCAAAACTTTAACCGCAACTTTTTTACCTTTTTGTCCGTTATTATCAAATAGATAGGCTTTATGCACTTGGGCGATGGACGCACTGGCAACAGGCGTTTCATCAAATTCGGCATAAATTTCGCCAATGGCTTTGCCAAACTCGTTTTCAATCGTCTGAATGGCAATCGCACCGTCAAACGGCGGCACATTGTCTTGTAATTGAGCCAACTCTTTGGCATAAGCAGGCGACAAAACATCAGGACGCGTGGATAACACTTGCCCAAATTTGACAAAAATTGGTCCCAAATGCTCCAACGCCATTCGTACGCGTTCAGGCAGGGGAATAGCTCGCATTTTGCGTGGCACAGGCACAAAATGCGTGAAAAAACGCAAAAATTTTGACTTTAACGGCAAACGAATTAAATCCGCCAAACCGTAGGCATAAACAGTGTGCAAAATGGCAAAAAAACGCGTAATGGACTTCATAAAACTAATTTCAGGCTGCCTGAATAAAAGCGTTATTTTAACGAAAATTTTGACGGTAAATTTTCAAAAATAAATGCTTATTGATTTTTGCATTTTTTCTTTGCATTTTCAATACCTTGTGCTAATTGCTCAGTGCTAACCACACCAAAAAAAGGCTGCCTGAAACCACATTTAGGAGCGTCAATCACGGTATAAGGTATGCCACCTGTTGCATTACCAAAGCGTTGCATAATGCTTTCGGTATCGTCTGAATGGTAACGAATGGGATAATGAATGGGCGTAGTTTGTAAAAATTTTTCAATATTTTCAGGTGGATCCAAGGCAATACCGATGACACCAATTTCAGGATGCGTTTGATGAAAATCAGACAAAACGGGCATTTCTTGCCGACACGGTTCGCACCAAGTCGCCCATAAATTCACAATATTGATTTCTGGGTGAGGCAAAGCTTCATTGCTGTTATATGCTTGAAATGGCACAGTTTTTTCAGGTGAGCAAGCAGCACAAACAAACATAACAACACAAGTTAAAGAGATAATAACAGTTCGCATCATTTTGGATTCCATAAAATAATTGTTTATATCATATTTTGTTGATAGATAATGTTTTTTTATCGTAAAATCAACAGTCACACAAAGCATTTAATACTTGCAAATCATGAACGAATTTGACTTTATTCGCCACTATTTATCATCAAACAATACTGATGATGAATTATTACACGGCATTGGTGATGACGCGGCGGTTGTGCGATTTTCCCCTGATTTTGATTATCATATTTCTACCGATATGTTAATTGCAGGGCGGCATTTTTTTCGCGATATTGCCCCTGATGATTTAGCCTATCGTATTTTGGCAGTGAATATATCCGATATGGCAGCAATGGGGGCAACGCCTAAATATATTTTATTATCGGCAGGATTGCCAAAATTAGATAAAAAATGGTTGGATTTATTTTTTGCGTCTTTACAAAAAGTATTAAAAGAATATCACATCAAATTGATTGGTGGTGATACCGTTAAAGGCGATTTTGTTTTTAATATTACCATTATTGGTGAAACCCCAAAAGGTTTAGGCTTAAAACGCAATGGAGCAAACGAGGGTGATGATATTTGGGTGTCAGGTAAATTGGGTTTAGCGGCAGCGGGTTTGGCATTAGAAAAACAAAAACACAATCAAAATAATTCTTTCAGGCTGCCTGAAAAAATCAAACAACAATGTATCAAACAATTTTTACGCCCCACGCCACGCATTGAATTGGGCAAAGAATTATTAACAATGGCTCATTCAGCGATTGATATTTCTGATGGCTTATTGCAGGATTTAGGACATATTTTGCAACAATCACAAAAAAGTGCGGTTATTTATTTTGATCAAATTCCGTCTTTATCGGAATTAAAATCTTGTGCTGATTATCCGCAATGGATTTTATCTGGCGGTGATGATTATGAATTACTTTTTACCGCAGATACCACAAAATCGGCACAAATTGAAGAAATTGCTTATGAATGCTGTATTCCTGTACATAAAATCGGTACAATTATTCAACAGGACGAAAGCGTTTTATATCGTGTTTTTGAATGCGAAAATGGTCGAGAAATTCAAATTAAAAATTCAGGTTTTGACCATTTTACCGATGATTAGGAGTTGCTATGTTCGCAGATGACGAAGACTTCACCCCTGTTAATCCCAATTTTGAATGGCTTGCTGAAAACCCAATTTGCTTTGTGGGCTTTGGTTTTGGCTCGGGCTTATCGCCCAAAGCCCCTGGTACGGCTGGCACGGCGGTGGCTGTGCTTTTAGCTGCTTTGCTTATGTGGATTTTCCATTTTCCCGAATGGTGTTTGATTGTGTTTGGCGTGTTGCTGTTTCCTGTGGGCGTGTGGGTGTGTAACGAGTGCGAAAAACGCTTGCGGCGACACGATTACGGCGGCGTAGTGTTTGACGAAATCGGAGCTATACTGTTGATTTTGGGCTTTGTGCCGTTTAATCTTTTTTACTGGCTGGCTGCTTTTGCCCTGTTCCGCTTTTTTGATGCCGTCAAGCCTTATCCAGTCAGTTATTTTGATAAAAATGTGCAAGGCGGTTTAGGCACAATGTTAGACGATTATGTGGCAGCCGTGTTGTGTATTATTCCGTTGGTTGCGGTACAATATGGATTAAAATTTATTCAAGGAGCAAGTTAATGGCAATCGAAAAAAACACTGTGGTTTCATTGTCTTACAAAATGTATGACGAAAAAAACAATTTAATCGACCAAACCGTTGATGAGCCAATGGTGTATTTACACGGCGGTTATGACGGCATTTTTCCTGTGGTTGAAGAAGCCTTGCACGGCAAGAATATCGGCGACACAATCGATATACACTTATCGGTGGAAGACGCATTCGGCGAAATCGACCCTGATTTAATCCGTATGGAAGACATTAACAATCTGCCTGAACCGCCCAAAGTGGGTATGTTTTTTGAAGGCGAAGACGCAGACGGCGAAGTCGGCTTATACTGCGTAACCGATATTGCAGACGGCAAAGCGGTGTTGGACGGCAATCATCCGTTTGCAGGAATGAAAATCCGTTTTACCGCCGAAGTGCTGGCTGTGCGTCCTGCAACAAACGAAGAACTCTCCCACGGACACGCCCATTCGGCAGGGCATCATCATTAAATAAGGTGTTGTGTGGGCAACTTATTGCCCACGCTGAACGGACAACATATAGTCAGTTCATACCCAAAGAAGCCCCTGCAAAACTCGTCATTCTGAATTTTCCGTAGAAAAACGAAGAATCTCAACTTATTGTTTTACAATAAGATTCTTCGCCACGCTCAAAATGATGAATGATGAAAAAGTAGGTTTTGCAGGGGGCTATTTTTGCATAAATAAAAAAACCTTTCAGGCAGCCTGAAAGGTTTTTTTATCTATGGTTATTTGAATGGATTTGCGTATATAGTCGCTAAACTTCAAAACACTAATTCGTTGGCACGCCTTGCTGTATTATCTATACTATCTGCGGCGTGCCGCCTGTTATTGTTTTGAAGTTTAACGACTATATTTTCTGTGATTACGGCGTTTTTTTTCTTTTCTAACCAATTCAATGATATTTTCTAAATGTTTGCGTCTTTCTAAAATTTTGGGGCGGCTTTCGCGGAAAAATTGCGTGCGGCGGTGATGACGGTAAAAATAGTATGCCAAAATAACCGCAGCAATAACCGTAAGTACAATCATAATATGTTGAAATTGATGAACTTTTTCTAATAGCCAGTTGATATTTTCTGCACCATAATAGCCTAAATACACCCACACAGGCACGGATAGACAAGCCGCCAAGCCGTCCATGGCGAAAAATCGCCAGTAGGAGACTTTGTGGCTAATGCCAGCGGAAATGTAAATCGGCATACGCAAACCGGGCAGAAAGCGCGCCACAAACAGCACCCAGTTGCCGTATTTGTCGAATTTTTCTTGTACGCGTGCGTAACGGCGTGGGGTCATCACGCGTGCTACGGTGCGTAATTTAAGTATGCGTGGTCCCCAAATGCGTCCTGCGACAAACATTATGCCGTCTCCCATTAGCACGCCTGCCAAAGATACGGCAATCATTAAGCCTAAATCGGCGTTGCCCAAGCCCACCATTACGCCGCCTGTAATTAAGGTTATGTCTTCTGGAATCGGCACGCCTAAACCGCACAGCAACAGTACGACAAACACGGCAATATAACCGTATTTGCCAAAAAAAACCTCTAATAGTGCGAAAATATCCATTTATATCAAAACTATATATTTTGTTTTCAGGCTGCCTGAAACAAAGTTCAACGAGCGAAAGCGAAGTTAAAAATATTTAATTTACTGTAATCATTTTGTTTTTTATTATCACACGGATTGGAAACGGCTAACGCCGTTTCTTTACATTTTGTTTTTTAATAAAGAAATTGCGTTAGCAATTTCCAATCCGTGTGACATTTAAAATCTATCTATTCAGGCTGCCTGAATAATATTTTGCATTGTCGTTATTTTGATAGGCTACCCTAAAAATTGTCTCACGACAATTTTTAGGAGATTGCCACGCCTTGCTTGGGGTTGCCACGACTGAACTTTGTTCAGTCTCGCAACAAGTGTGGTTGTAAGCCATAAATGGCTAACAACCACTACTGGCTTTTGCAATGACGACAAAGGGTTTCAGGCTGCCTGAAAGCGATATTGTTCGTTTTTATTTAACTTTATGATACCACCCACAAGCGAGTTTATCGCCTAAATCGCAAGATTTTTGATAAAAGAATTTGGCTTTTTCTTTATCTTGTTGATTTACACCACGACCGTCTCCGTAAATAACGCCAAGATTACGACACGCTTCTGCAATATCAGCACCACAAGCCTTTTCATATAATGGCGTTGTTTGAGTATAATCTTTATCGTATGGCACGCCACTTTGTTCGGCTTTGTATGGGTGGCTATATATTTCGGCAACTTTAAAACAACTTTTTGCATGATCGGCAAGACAGCCTTTTTCATAATACTTGAACGCTTGGGGGTAGTTTTCAGGCATTTCTCGACCTTTTTCATATAATTCGCCAATTTCAATACAGGCTTCTGCAAAACCGCCATCGCAGGCTTTTTCATACCACTGCATGGCTTTTTGTAAATCATGTTCGATACCGCCCCAGTGTCTGTCATATAATTGCCCACGAGCACCACATGCTTTCGCATAACCTTGATGACAAGATTGTTCAAGTAATTCAGTGGCTTTTGCATAATTATTGTCATCAACAGCCTTAACCGCTTGCTCAAATAAATCTTCTGCATTGTTTGTATTTTTTTCAACCACAGGTTCATTAGCAACCTGAATTGATTGTTCTTCAACAGGTTTGGCAACTTCTTTTTCACCGCACGCTGTTAAAAGCAAAAAAAATGCCGTACCAATGGCTAACAATGATTTATTCATATTCATTTTCCTAATACAAAGTTTTGAAAGAAATATTATAGTTGATTCAGAGCAAAACCAGGCAACCTTGGTTTGTCTTGCCTGTTTTTGGTCTGAATTTTGATATACATAAGATATATCCAAAATCAATATTTCTATTCTTGTTCAAATTTTCAGGCTGCCTGAAACATTTTACCCCTGTATTGCCTGTGCAATGTGTTGGGCGTATTTTTCTGCCCATGCCATTTGTTGGGCTTCCACCATCACACGCACCACAGGTTCGGTGCCTGACGCACGCAGCACCACGCGTCCTTTGCCGCCTGATAAAGCGTCTTCGGCTTCTTTTAATGCTTCCGCCGATGCCGTTTGCCACTCTTGTCCTTGTTCTATGCGAACATTGATCATCTTTTGCGGATAGGGCTGCCAGTCGTTCATTACCGTAGATAAGTCTTTGTTTAATATATTTAAACACGCTAAAACTTGCAATGCCGAAATAATGCCGTCCCCTGTGTTGTGTTTATCCAAACACAAAATATGACCAGACGCTTCGCCGCCCACTTGCCAGTTTTTATCGTGCAGTTTTTCTAAAACATAACGGTCGCCAACTTTGGCTCTATCAAAGGCAATGCCTTGTTCTTTCAAACAATTTTCCATTGCCATATTGGTCATCACTGTACCAACCACGCCGCCTTTCAGGCTGCCTGAAAAATGGCGTGCTTTGGCAATCACATAAATCAAACTGTCGCCGTCATACAATCTGCCTTGTTTATCCACCATCATTAAGCGATCGCCATCGCCGTCTAACGCAATGCCGTAATCGGCATCATTTTGCAGTACGGCGGCTTGCAAAGTGCGTGTGTAAGTTGCACCGCATTTATCGTTAATATTAAAACCGTTGGGCTGATTGCCAATTTCAATCACTTTCGCACCCAATTCGTGAAACACTTTGGGTGCGGTGTTGTATGCCGCACCGTTGGCACAATCTACCACGATTTTTAAGCCAAAAAGCGACATTTCAGTCGGGAAAGTGCTTTTGCAAAATTCGATATAACGGTCTGCCGCACCGTCAATGCGTTTAGCTCTGCCGTATTCTGTGGCGGCTACGGTTTTGAACGGCTCATCAATGCGTTGTTCGATGGCTAATTCGATGTCGTCCGATAATTTCACGCCGCCTTCGGCAAAGAATTTAATGCCATTATCGTGAAAAGGATTGTGAGACGCAGAAATCATCACGCCAGCGTCCAAACGCAAAGCACGCGTTAAATAAGCGATTGCAGGCGTTGTAATTGGTCCAGTTAAATAGACATCAACACCTGCTGCCGTAAAACCTGCCGTGAGTGCGGCTTCCAACATATAGCCAGAAACACGCGTATCTTTGCCAATAATCACCGCAGGACGATGACCTGTTTCTTGCCGAATTAAAATACGACCAGCGGCAAAGCCCAATTTCATCACAAAATCAGGCTGAATCACCGAATTGCCCACATATCCACGCACACCGTCCGTGCCGAAATATTTTCTGCTCATTGCCAAATCCCTTTTGAAAACGCATAAAGGAGACATTGTAAAATATGCGTTGTTGAAATAGTAATATTTTTCAGGCAGCCTGAAAAAAATTTTCAACGAAAAAGCCCCTTGTTTGGGGCTTTTTTGCATACAAAAACGCAAATTAGCGTTTTTTGCCTGCGGCGGCAACGGCTGGGTTTGCACCGCGATGCAAAGCAGTGCTAACAGCACCCGCAGGTAACGGAACATCGGATACATGCAAAATTTGACCGCCCACCAAATCTTTTAAGTCTAATTCCAAGTATTCTGGAATGTCGGTAGGTTTAATCAGCAATTCAACCGTGGTGGCTAATTGCGAAATGCGGTTGCTGTGCAGTTTTACCGCAGGCGAAATGTCGCCGTTAATTAAATGCAAAGGCACTTTAACGCGAACAGGTTTCGCCAAATCAACCACTTGGAAATCAATGTGCATTACTTGTGGTTTGTAAGCGTGCATTTGGAAATCACGCACCAACACATTGTATTCTTTGCCGTCCAATGTGAGTTGATGAACGGCGGTGTGGAAGCGTTCTTTTTGCAAAGCGTAGAACATTGCTTTGTGTTCCACGGTAATGCTGATGGGGTCTTGGTTGTCGCCGTAAATCACGGCAGGAATGTTGCCATCACGACGCAGGCGGCGGCTCGCACCAGTACCTTGTGTATCACGACGCATGGCGATTAATTTTTCAGACATATCTGTCTCCAAAATAAGTTAATAAAATCAACCCTTTACGCTGCGACCAACTTATCAGGGTGGGTGGATTTTTATCGTTCAAGCAAACAATAAAACCGAACATTTTAACAGATTTATCATCAAGTTGCTACTTTTTAAAAAGGTTTGTATCTCCATTCAGGCAGCCTGAAAAGTAAGGTGGGCGAAAATGCCCACCTTGTTTATTTGGGTTAATCCAAAAAGCGTGCCACGGTGGCAGCGGAGACATCTTCGTTAAATAGACAGGAGACGGACTCTTCGTTGCTAATGCGGCGTAGGGTTTCGGCGAGTAAGCCTGAAATGCTCACTTGACGGATTTTAGGGCATTTTAAGGCTTCTTCACTCAAAGGAATGGTGTCGGTAATCACCACTTGATCCAAGTTGGATTCGGCAATGCGTCCGACTGCTCCGCCTGAAAATACAGGGTGTGTGGCATAGGCTAATACTTTGGCAGCTCCGCGTTCTTTGAGTGCGGCAGCAGCTTTGCATAAGGTGTTGGCGGTGTCAATCATATCGTCAATAATCAAGCAAGTGCGGTTTTCAATATCGCCGATAATGTTCATCACTTCTGCCACATTGGCTTTGGGACGGCGTTTGTCGATAATTGCTAAATCCGAACCCAATACTTTGGCAACGGCTCTTGCACGCACCACGCCGCCCATATCAGGGCTAACCACGGTTAAGTTGTCGATTTTTTGTTGCACAATGTCGTGGGTGAGAATGGGCGTGGAGTAAATATTATCCACAGGAATATCAAAAAAGCCTTGAATTTGGTCAGCGTGCAAATCAACCGTGAGAATGCGGTCAATACCTGCGGAACGCAACATATTAGCGACTAATTTGGCGGTAATCGGCACGCGTGCTGAACGCGGACGGCGGTCTTGCCGTGCATAGCCGAAATAGGGAATGGCGGCGGTAATGCGACCTGCGGACGCTCGGCGAAAAGCGTCTGCCATAGTCAAGACTTCCATTAGGTTGTCGTTGGTGGGGGCACAAGTGGGCTGCAAAATGAACACATCACGCCCACGCACATTTTCTAAAAGTTCCACCGCTACTTCGCCGTCTGAAAAACGACTGACGCTAATATCGCCTGTGGAAATGTTGAGATGTTTCACTACTTTGGCGGCTAATGCGGGATTGGCATTGCCTGTAAAGACCATTAAATTGTCGTATTTTTCCATATTCTGACTGCCTGTCTGTTGCATTTTTGTTTGGGACATTGTCTTATCCTTATGAGATAAGAGAAAGGTGTTGCCATTTTACGCTATTTTGTTGCTTTTATCTGTGTTTTTTCAGGCAGCCTGAAAATAAAACGGAAGTTTGTTGCGAACTTCCGTTTTTATCTACGCTTAATCAGGCAACTGTGTTGCACCATTATTCGCAGGCGGTGGCGGTGGAGCGGTTTCTATGTTGTCATTCTTGTTTTCTGCCGCAGCGTTTTCACCATTTTCAGTCGCAGGTTCTTCTTTGCGAATGTTGTGGCTGTAATCTTTGGGCGGAGACGGCTCTTTACCTGCCATAATTTCTTTCACCTGATCCGCGTCAATGGTTTCCCAATTCACCAAGGCTTGTGTCATCGTTTCTACTTTGGCGGCATTGTCGGTTAAGATTTGTTTTGCCAAAGCATATTGTTCGTCCAAAATGCGGCGGATTTCTGCGTCAATATCTTGCATGGTTTTTTCCGACATATTTTGTGTGCGTGTAACCGAACGCCCTAAAAACACTTCGCCCTCATTTTCGCCATACACCATCGGCCCCATTTTTTCTGACATACCGTATTTAATCACCATATCGCGTGCCAACTGGGTTGCGCGTTCAAAGTCGTTGGACGCCCCTGTGGATATGCGTTTGACAAATAATTCTTCGGCAATGCGACCGCCAAATAAAATGGCAATTTGATTTAAGATTTGATCTTGATACATACTAATGCGGTCGCGTTCAGGCAACTGCCAAGTCAAGCCCAATGCACGCCCACGCGGCACAATGGTAACCTTATGCACAGGGTCGGTATTCGGCAAGGTTGCCGCAACCACAGCGTGTCCTGATTCGTGGTAAGCAGTGGCTTTTTTCTCGTCTTCGTGCATTACCATAGAACGGCGTTCTGGACCCATATAAATCTTGTCTTTGGCTTCTTCAAAATCGCTTTGATCAACCTTGATTTTATTGCGGCGACCTGCCAAAAGAGCGGCTTCATTCACCAAATTCGCTAAATCCGCACCTGAAAAACCAGGAGTGCCGCGAGCCAAAGACGGCACATCAACCGATTCATCGGCTTGAATTTTTTTCATATGCACGCCCAAAATTTGCTCTCTGCCACGAATATCAGGCAGCGGCACAACCACTTGACGGTCAAAGCGACCTGGTCGTTGCAAGGCTGGGTCTAACACATCAGGGCGGTTGGTTGCCGCAATCACAATCACTGTGGTATCGCTTTCAAAACCGTCCATTTCCACCAACAGTTGATTGAGCGTTTGTTCGCGTTCGTCATTGCCGCCGCCCAAGCCTGCACCACGCTGACGACCGACTGCGTCAATTTCATCAATAAAAATAATGCAGGGAGCGTTTTTCTTGGCTTGTTCGAACATATCACGCACACGGCTTGCCCCCACGCCGACAAACATTTCCACAAAGTCCGAACCTGAAATGCTGAAAAACGGCACTTTGGCTTCGCCTGCAATCGCTTTTGCCAACAAGGTTTTCCCTGTACCAGGTGAGCCAAACAACAAAACGCCACGCGGCACGCGTCCGCCCAAACTTTGATAGCGAGACGGCGATTTTAAATAATCAACAATTTCTTGCACTTCTTCTTTGGCTTCATCGCAACCTGCGACATCGGCAAAAGTGATGATATTTGCGTCTTTGTCTAACAATCTTGCACGGCTTTTACCAAACGAAAACGCACCGCCACGACCGCCGCCCATTTGCTGACGCATAAAATACACCCACACCGCAATCAGCAACAAAATCGGCAGAACGCTGTATAACAGGCTCACCAAAATATTGGGGCGTTTTTCGGGTTTCACATCAACCACAACTTTACTGTCAATCAGCGTTTCCACCATTTTAGAATCGACAGGTGCGTTGGTCATAAACGCCCCTTTGTCTGCGTCTTTGAATGTGCCTTTAATCACATAACCTTGCATCACCGTTTCGCTTTCCAAGGAAACAGCGTCAATCTTACCCGCTTTGGCATCGTTGATAAATTGCGAATACTTAATTTCCGTGCGATTAGCGTCTTTTTTCTCTTCCAAAGCGTTAAACGACATAATCAGGATTAAGCCTAACCCTAACCAAATTAACAAGGTTTTAAACGAATTGCCCACTTGATTGTTGCTCCTGCGTTCTTAAAATATAAGATAAATGAAACCTGATATGATAACACAATACAATGTTTCAGGCTGCCTGAAAATAGCGTTGTTTTATTTCAACATTATTCTTTACTGCTATTCAAATAAGTCCCACACAGGACGGCAGGTTACGGGTAAATCAGGTGTTTGACCGATGATTCTGCCAAATTCACCGTTGCCGTGAAAGTCGCTGCCAGCGGACGCATACAAATCGTAGCGGTTGGCTAATAAGGTCAAATTTAAGCGTTCGTTTAAGGAATGCACAGGTGTGGCAATTTCAATCGCTTGTCCGCCATAGGTTTTGAATTCTTCGATTAGATTTCGCATTGCTGTGGCACTGATTTTGTAGCGTGCAGGGTGAGCAATGACGGCAACGCCGCTCGCGTTGATGATTGCTAAAACCGCTTGTTCTAATGAAATCCATTGATGTTTTATATCGCCAATTTTGCCATCGCCTAAATATTTTTTGAACGCTTGTTGTGCATTTTCGACAACGCATTGTTGCACTAAATATTGTGCAATATGCGTTCTTGAAACGCTGTCAGGTGAATTGGCAAAAGATAAAGCTCCCTGAACAATATTTTTGACGGACAATTTTTTTTCCAAGCGTTCGGCGATTTTTTCCAAGCGTGAAAATCGTCCTTGTCGATTGATGTGTAAGGTTTTTTCTAATTCATCGGTTGGTGTGAAATTTAAGCCCACAATATGAATGCTGCGTCCTCGCCACGACACGGAAATTTCTACGCCATTGATAAAAGATAAACCAAGTCGGTGTGCGGTTTTTTGGGCTAACGATAAACCGCCAAGGTGGTCGTGATCGGTCAGTGCCAACAGTTCTGCTCCATTATTTAAGGCAGCCTGAACAAGTTGATCAGGCGGTAATTTGCCGTCTGAAATATTGGAATGACAATGTAAATCGATATTCATCTTATTCAAAGGGTTAATCAAATAAACGGTTTTGATACAAAATCAACAACCATTTGCCGAAATGAAAAATCAAAATAAAATGCAATAATAAATAATAAAAAACCTGAATAGCCACAAGTTAAAATAATATAACGAAATCGAGTATTATTTCTGTAATCGATATCGTCAGTTCCCATATGTGGAAATTTTTTATTTCTTAAATAATCATCAAAACAATCGGATATTTCACAAAAGTTATCTCTACATTCTTTATCTAAAAAATCAACAAGTAACTGGTATCTTGTAGTTAAAGGAATATCAACTGCTTCACCAGTTCCAAATATTTCCCCCCATATTGCTGGAAGACTATCACCACCAGACCAAGAAACTATTTCTACAAATAATGCAATTCCTAACAATACAAGAGCAAAAGTTCCCACGCTTGACAAATCACTACTTGTAATATTTCCTGATATAGCCAAAAGTGTCAATAAAATAACTAATGTACCATTTAATAATTCAAATCGTGCTAAAAATGAAATATATCTTTTTAATTTTTTAATCAATTCTTGTGCTTCTAAAAAATTTGCTAAATAAAATTCAGATTTTCGAGTTAATAATCTTTCCCATTTTTGATTGTTTTCTTCTAATTTTTTCAAAGAATTTAATCCATTGTATATAAAAAATATACCTAATAAGAATAAAACAAAATAAACAAAAGTTTCCATAATAAAATCCTTTTCAAAAAACTTTTCAGGCAGCCTGAAAACAAAAAATCAACCCTGTGTGTCATTGCGAGATTTGACGCAGTTAAATCGTGGCAATCCAGTAAAAAATTGTCAGATTTTTTCGTCTGTAAAATATTTATTCAACTAATATAATGTATTGATTAAATTCAATTTTTTCGCCAGCACGAATTTTGGCGGTTTTGCGTGTTTCGACTTCGCCATTGCGTTTGACTAAACCGTCTGCAATCACTGCTTTGGCTTGTCCGCCGCTGTTGGTTAATGCTGTTAATTTTAATAAATCGCATAAGGCAATGTGGTCGTTGCCGTTTAAGGAAAAGGAAATTTCGTTTGTCATTTTTCAGGCTGCCTGAAACTAAAAAGTTAATCTTGCCAATGCCCCATTTTTGCAAATTTAGTCATTAAATATTGACGATTGCTGTCGCATTCGCCTGTGTGTAAAGGTAGTCGTTCAATGATTTCAATATTATTTGATTTAAGTTCTTGAATTTTATTGGGATTATTAGTCATTAAACGAATTTTGCTAATATGAAAATAACGCAAAATTTCAGCGGCAACCGCATAATGACGATTGTCCGCAGGTAAGCCCAAAGATAAATTGGCTTCCACCGTATCCAAGCCGTTATCTTGTTGTTGGTACGCACGAATTTTGTTGGCTAAACCAATGCCACGCCCTTCTTGACGCAGATAAATAATAATGCCTTGCTGTGCAAGTTGTACGGCTTGCATCGCGGCAACTAATTGCGAACCACAATCGCAACGCAAAGAGTGAAAAGCGTCTCCTGTTAAGCATTCGGAATGAATACGCGTTAAAATGGGGTCGCCTGTGGCAAGTTCGCCAACGGTTAAAGCGGCGTGTTCTTTGCCGTCTTTATCGACAAAACCTGTCATTTGAAATTCACCGTATTCGGTGGGCAAACGACAGGTGGGGGTAATAATGAGTGTGTTCAAGGTTGTTTCCTGTTTTGTTCTATCAATAAATGTTCAGGCTGCCTGAAAATTAATTTTGATTAGCAATCAATTCTTCCACCGCTGTAATATCAGTGAGTGCCGCACACGGTAGATTTTTTTCGGTGCGTTTGACTAAACCAGCCAGAACTTTGCCAGGACCGCATTCTGCGGATTGCGTGATACCGTCTGCCACTACTTTGCGGACGGTTTCCGTCCAACGCACGGGCGAATATAACTGGCGAGCCAAAGCGTCTTTGATTTTGTCGATATTGTCATACGAACAAACATCGGCGTTGTGAATCACAGATATTTCAGGCAGCCTGAAAGGCGTTTGGGCAAAGGCTTCCACAAGTTTTTCTGCCGCAGGTTTCATCAAGGCACAATGAGACGGCACGGACACAGGCAACAGCAACGCTCGTTTTGCACCTTTGGCTTTGGCGATTTCCATTGCACGATTAACGGCGGCGGTTTCGCCCGCAATCACCACTTGTCCGACTGAATTAAAATTCACCGCTTCCACCACTTCGCCCTGTGCCGCGTCTTGACAGAGAGCCACAACTTCACTGTCGTCCAAGCCTAATATCGCCGCCATTGCACCTTTGCCTTGTGGTACGGCGGTTTGCATTAAATTGGCTCGTTGTCGAACCAAACGAACCGCGTCCGCAAAATTCAGGCAGCCTGAAACCGTGAGTGCCGTGTATTCGCCTAAACTGTGTCCAGCCAATACAGACGGCGTTTTGCCGCCACGAGCCTGATACACACGCCACACGGCAACGCCTGCGGCAAGCATAATCGGCTGGGTATTTTCGGTTTGGTTGATGATTTCGGCGTTGTCGCCTGTGATCATCGCCCATAAATCTTGATTCAAAGCGTCAGACGCTTCGTCAAAGGTTTGTTTCACAATCGTTTCACCGTCAAAGCCTGCCATCATCTGCAAACTTTGCGACCCTTGTCCAGGAAAGAAAAATGCGGTTTTCATTATGCGGATTGAATGAGTTGAAAAATGGTTAAGTATAACGCAAATCACGCTTATAATAAGGTTTATTTATTGATGTTTTCAGGCAACCTAAAATGAATGTTAATCAACAATATATTGAAATTCCAGCTTATTTTATGCGTGGTGGCACTTCTAATGGGGTGTTTTTTCGTCTTGATGATTTACCGCAAGAAGCCCAGCAAGCAGGCGAAGCACGCGACCGTTTGTTGTTGCGTCTGATTGGCAGTCCAGACCCTTATGGCAAGCACATTGACGGTATGGGTGGCGGTTCGTCTTCCACCAGCAAGGCGGTGATTATTAGCAAAAGTACCCAGCCTAATCACGATGTGGATTATCTGTTTGGGCAAGTATCGATTGATAAACCCTTTGTTGATTGGAGTGGTAATTGTGGAAATCTATCAGCCGCCGTGGGCAGTTTTGCGATTGAAAGCGGTTTGATTGACGCTGGCGTTGCAAACGGCGTTCGTGAAGTGAAAATTTGGCAAGCGAATATTGGCAAAACCATTGTCGCCCAAGTGCCGATTGAAAACGGCAAAGTCAAAGAAGTGGGCGATTTTATGTTAGACGGCGTAACCTTTCCAGCGGCAGAAGTGAAGTTATCGTTTTTACAACCGTCTGACGGCGTGCTGTTTCCCACAGGCAATACGATTGACGAGATTGTTGTACCTGAAATAGGCAGCCTGAAATGCACGCTCATCAGTGCAGGCATTCCCACCGTGTTTGTGAATGCCGCCGATATTGGTTTGACAGGGAAAGAATTGCAATCCGATATAAATAACAATGCTAATATATTGAAATTATTAGAAAATATCCGTGCCGCAGGGGCGTTGAAAATGGGCTTAATCCAAGATTTGAGCGAAATTGCCACACGCCAACATACGCCCAAAATTGCGTGGCTTGCCCCACCTGCTGATTATCTTGCGTCATCAGGAAAACAGGTTTTATCGAATGAAATCAATTTATTAGTGCGTGCAATGTCGATGGGCAAAATGCACCATGCGATGATGGGTACTGCCGCCGTAGCAATTGCCGCCGCCGCCGCCGTGACTGATACTTTGGTGAGTAACGCCGCAGGTTCTGCAATTGAAAGCGTTTGCTTCGGGCACCCATCAGGCACGCTTACCGTTGGGGCAAGCGTGGCAACGGAAAACGGACAGTGGCTTGCACAAAGCGTTACCATGAGCCGCTCTGCACGCGTTTTAATGCGTGGTTGGGTAAGAGTGCCGTTGAAATAAGTTTTATTTCACAAAGTGAAATCTATCAACAAAGTCATCAAACCCAAAACGAGCCGTTAGGCGAAGTTAAAATTATTTTTGTTGTTGTATATGAAAAGTGGCAACCGCGGCGAGTGCTAAAAACAACACCACAGGCATAGCTCCTGCGATGAATGGGGGGATATGGAACAGTTCGGCGTAGAAACTGAAAAATCTGCCCAAAAAGTGAAAGCCCACGCCCAAACACATACCCAAAAAAATGCGTAAGCCCATATTGCTGTGGCGAGCAATCACAGGGGTGAATGCCAAGGCAATCAGCACCATGGCTAATGCTCCCCAAGGGTAGAAAATTTTTCGCCATTTTGCCACTTCATACGATACGGTGCGTTGTCCGTTTTCTTTTAAGTGATTGATATATTTACTTAATGCGATTGATGACATTTGCTGCGGCTTGGCAACCAATACGCCCAATAATTCAGGCGTAATATTGCTTTGCCAAATCAGGCTTTCAGGCTGCCTGAACAGTACTTGTTCGGCTGTTAAGGTGCTTTCGTTAATGCCGTTTAATTGCCATTGTCCGTTGTCTTGATAGTGTGCAGTTTGGGCGTGTGTTAAGCCTGATAAGCGAAAATCATCGCTAATGTGGTAAATGCTTATGTCTTTGAGTTCACCGTTGGGCAACATACTGCCTACTTGTGCCATATCGTTGCCTGATTTGAGCCATACGCCGCCGTCTTTGTGAAATACGGCGTTTTGATTGTTCAATGCGTTATAAGTAATTTGTTCAGAATGTTTGTAAGCGGCAGGCAACAGTTGCTCGCCCACCCACAAGTTGCCCACAGCACAAATCACCGCAAAAGCGGTGAGTACGCCCACAATGCGTTTCATCGACATACCGCAAGCTCGCATCACCACATATTCGCTAGCGGCGGATAAGCGTGTGAGCGTAATTAACGAAGCCGTTAAAACGGCAACAGGGAAAATTTCGTAAATATACACAGGAAAACGCCACAGCATATAGTGAAACAGCGTACCAACGGTGTATTGTCCTTTGCCGACATTGCCGCTTTCCGCCAGCATATCAAACACCGCATACAGCGATACAAATGCCAATAAAACTGACAACAGCATAATGAATAAGCGTTTTAAAATATAGCGGTCGATGATTTTCATTGTGTTTCCTTTTTATGGAAAATCAATGGATTATCTCGGTATCTTAATAAGACAATGCCTGCGATGAACATAATCAGGTGTGCAGGCAAAAGTCCAACCCAAAAATTGATTTGTCCTGTGCCAATTTTGGTGCGTGCAAAGGTTAAAAGACTTTGATAAATAAAGAAAAATACGGCGGCAAAAATAATGCTATACGACTTGCCGTGGCGTGGATTGGAATACGATAACGACAATGCCAACAATGCCAAAACAGGAATGGTCAAGGGCATAGACCAACGCCACATTAACTCGGCGTGCCAGTTGGGATTGTCGCTTGCCCACAGTTGGGCGTTGGTGGCAGTGTGGCGGTCGGCATCGCGTCCTTCGATTTTGGGATTAACCGCAATGGTTAAATCGGCTGCCTGAAAGCCCACTTGGTCAAAATCGCCTTGTCCTGCCAGTCCTGAATAGCGATTGCCGTCTTGCAAACGCAAAATGCGTTTATCATCTTCATCAGCCAATACGCCTGATTGAGCCAGCACCACCACCGTGCGACCTGTTTTTTTATCCACCGTGCGAACAAACACTTGTTCTGCCACACCTTTGTCTAAATCGAAATGACCGACAAAATACACCGAACCGTCCGAACGCGTTTTGAATACGCCCTCTTCCAACAGCGATAAGTCCTGCTTTTGTTTCAAAAAGCCTGCAAACGATTTGCCACGAGCCTCTGCCCACGGTGCAATCGATAAGGAAATAACGGCAGTTAAAAGCACAAACGGCGTAATAAACACGCCAACAGGCAATAACCAGCGTTTAAGCGACAGTCCTGTGGCTAACCACACCACCATTTCGCTGTCTCGCCAGTAGCGAGCAAACACGGTTAAAACGCTGACAAACACGGTTAAAATCAGCAATAACGGCGTTAAGCCCAACACCCACACCGCCAACATGGTGCCGATAGCGTCAAACGCCACGCGTCCGCCTGCCACGCGTCCCAATAGGTTGATGACTTGCGTGGAAATGAGAATAATCAAAAGAATAAAAAACACCCCCACAGCGGTGAGCGTGAGTTCTTTCATTAAATGACGGCGATAAATCATATTTAAAAATCTTTTTATTTTTAATCAGTTGTATCTGTTTTATATCTTTTCAGGCAGCCTGAATAATCGTTTTTATCAATGCCCAAATGCCTATTTTCTTATTTTTAGAACTTCCTATTCTGTATTAAAATGCACGCATTATTTTTATAGGAATTTTAAACGATGAAATTTAGCATATCCACCAAAAAAAATCAGCAAACAAAAGCACAAGCTGAAGTGTTGTGTATCAGTTCAGGCAGCCTGAAAAGCAAAACGCTTGCTCTATTAGGCAAAAAAAACAATGACTTAATTGCCGCTTTGGCAACTTTGGCAACGGACAACGATAAACCATCGTTCCAATCTGCCCCTGCGATAGATACTTTGCACCGCATTGCCGCTTTCAAAGCCGTAGGCGATGATTTACCCAAAGTCTGCAAACCTTTTGCCGAATGGGTGAAAGCGGGCGATGAAGACGAAATTGTGGTGTATTTAGACGGTTTGGCAAAAAAAGACGCTTTGGCGTTGATTCCGCACGCCATTCGTGCGGTTGCTGACGCAGTTTATGCTTACACCGCTCAAAAAACCCGCGACAACAAAGAAAACACGCAAGAACTTGTTTTTATTACAGAATTTGCCAACGACAGCAGTTTTCAGGCAGCCTTCACACAAGCCGCAACACTGGCGGACGCGATGAAATTTGCCAAAGATTTAGCCAACGCACCTGCCAATATTTGTACGCCTGAATTTTTAGCCGAAGAAGCCGCCAATCGAGCCAAAAAAGCAGGGGCAACGGTGAAAATTTATCTGCCTGCTCAAATCGAAAAATTGGGTATGCACTCGTTTTTATCGGTTGCCAAAGGCAGCGACACCGAAGCGCGTTTTATTGAATTATCCTACAACGGCGGTAAAAAATCGGACGCACCGATTGTACTTATTGGCAAAGGCATATCATTTGATTCAGGCGGCATATCGTTAAAACCTGGTGCGAGCATGGACGAGATGAAATACGATATGTGCGGTGCAGCCAGCGTAATTGCCACATTCTGTGCGGCGGCTGAACTGAAATTACCGTTAAACTTAATCGCACTCGTGCCAACTTGCGAAAATATGCCGTCAGGACACGCCAATAAACCTGGTGATATAGTCAAAACCTTAAACGGTTTGACGGTTGAAATTTTGAATACAGACGCAGAAGGACGGCTTATTTTGTGCGATGCGTTAGCGTATGCCGAACGCTTCAAACCGCAAGCAGTGATTGACACAGCCACTTTAACAGGTGCGTGCATTATCGCCTTGGGACACATTGCAGGAGGTGTCATGGGCAACAATCAAGACTTGATTGACGAAATTTTGCAAGCCGCCCAATCATCAGGCGATAAAATGTGGCAACTGCCCTTGTGGGACGAATACAAAGAACAATTAGAAAGCAATTTTGCCGATCTTGCCAATATCGGCGGCAGACCCGCAGGCACCATTACCGCAGGTGTATTTTTGTCGTATTTCGCCGAAAAATATCCGTGGGTGCATTTGGACATTGCAGGCACGGCATGGAAAAGCGGCGGCAAAGCCAAAGGAGCCACAGGCAGACCTGTGCCGTTGTTGTTGGAATATCTTATTGCGAAAAGTAAGCAGTAAATCTGTTTTCAAGCAGTGCCAATTAAAGAAAGTTTCGTGTTGCACTGGTAAATTTTTTTAGGAACTCTCGCAATAACTGCAATCATTTTCAGCCTATTTTATATCATCAACCGATAAATCTTATGCAAATAATGGTCTATTTTGCATAAGATTTATTTTTTATAATCTCGTTATTCAGGCTGCCTGAAAAAGTTCATCGCTTATTGTTTCAAGGAGTTCTTATGATGAATCGCCGTCAATTTATGCAAACTTCTGCGGTATTAGGAGCGACTGCAATGTTTCATTCTTCATCATTATGGGCAGAAAATAGCCCAAAAACCGTGCCACAAATTACGCTGAATAATGGCGTAAAAATGCCGATTATCGGCTTAGGCGTGTGGAAAATTACTGATCTTAAACAATGCCAACAATGCGTGGAAGACGCATTTTCTGTGGGCTATCGCCTGATTGACACGGCACAAGCTTACGGCAATGAAGCGGCGGTGGGGGCAGCGTTTCACGCCAGTGGCTTAAAACGCAGTGAAGTGTTTATCGAAAGCAAAATCAGCCCCAACCACATTAGCGAAAAAGGCGTTTTGCGCAGTTTTGAAGAGTCGATGAAACGCTTTAAGTTGGATTATGTGGATTTATTTTTGCTGCACACGCCGATGGGCGATGCCAAAGGGGCGTGGAAAGCCTTGTGCAAACTGTATCGAGACGGCAGAGTGCGGTCGATTGGGGTGAGTAATTTTTACGGCAATATTCTGCGACAGATTGCCACCAAAGAATTGGGCGAAGTCGTGCCTGCACTCAATCAAATCGAAACGCACCCGTATTTGCAACATTTCAAAGTGCAAGAGACGCTTAAAGGCTATGGCATTGCGATGCAGGCGTGGTCGCAGTTTGGCAATGGTGTGAATGGCGTTTTGAACGAGCCTGTATTGAAAAAAATCGGTGAAAAATACGGCAAAACCGCCGCACAGGTGATTTTACGGTGGTTGGTGCAACGCAATGTGATTGTGATTCCCAAAACCACACGCAAAGAACGAATGATTGAAAATATCAGCATTTTCGATTTTGCGTTGAATAACGATGATTTGGCACAAATTGCCAAACTCGAAAAAAATCAACGCATTTGGGGTGGCAGTTGGGGGCGAGAAGATATTTGAAGTAATATGTAATGAGTTTGTGGGCATTCCTGCCCACCACAATAGATAACACAATATTTCAGGCAGCCTGAAAATCTTACGGAGAACTGTGTGGGCAGCAAGTTGCCCAACTTACACGAACCAACCACTCACGCAGGACGACCTGCGGGTTTTACAATGATTTTGGGACGACCCAAGTAAGGTGCAACAATGAACGCTTGGTTGATTTTAATTACCGCAGGTTTATTGGAAATTGCGTGGGCAGTGGGTTTGAAATATTCGCAGGGGTTTAGCCGCCCTGTGGTGAGCCTAATCACCATAATTGCAATGATTGCCAGTATGTTTTTGCTGTCCTTATCGCTGAAAAAACTACCATTAGGCACGGCGTATGCGGTGTGGGTGGGCATTGGCATTGTCGGCAGCAGCATTTGCGGCATTTTGCTGTGGCAAGAATCCACCAATTTATGGCGAATTTTAAGCATTTTTGCCATTTTTATCGGCATTATCGGCTTAAAATTAACGGCGTAAATACATTGTCGGGGGGGGCATTTTTGCTTACGCTGAACGAACAAACTTCTTTCAGGCAGCCTGAATACGGAATAAATAATATGAATAAAATATTATCCATTTTTTCATTAGAAAAAAACGAAATAAAATTATTATTTTATAGCGTGCTGATGATATTTTTATTATTTGCCGCTTATGCTTTTTTGCGTCCCATTCGCGAATCATTAGGCATTGAAAATTCAACCTCCGAATTAAAATGGTTATTTTTTGCCACCTTTATTTTTACACTAATTTGTTCATTATTGGCAATGAATTTAAGTGGCAGAATTAAACGCAAATTATATGCGGACGGCATTTTTATCTTTTTTGCGGTGAATTTAATTATTTTTTATGTGGCAATGTTATTTATTCCCAAAGGGCATTCTTTTTATCCCAACCTATGCCGTATATTTTATGTATGGATTAGCATTTTTAATATGTTTGTTATTTCAACCGCATGGAGTATATTAGCCGATTCATATACCAAAGAAAGAAGTATGCGATTATTTGGCATTATTTCCGCAGGAGCAAGTTTTGGACAAATTATCGGTTCTTCAACCGTAGCATTTTTAGGGCATAAAATTGCCACACAAAATTTTATTTTTATTGCAGGTTTATTTTTAATCATTGCCCTAATCTTAAAAAATCTAATCATTAAAGAAAGCAGTTTCTTAATTAACGAAGAAAATGAAAAACAAGCCTTTTTATCTAAATTTAACATTCCCCTGCCAAGCAAAAACCCATTTGAGGGCATAAAAATTGTTTTTCAATCTAACTATTTAATGTTATTAGCCTTATTTATTATATTACTTACTTCGGTTTCCACATTTTTATATATGGAACAAGCCCGAATTGTGCAAGAATATTTCCCCAAAACCATAGCCAATTCACGCGAATTACGCACCGCATTATTTGCCAAAATCGACTTCATCGTACAAACATTAAGTTTTATGGTGCAAATATTCTTAACCGCTAAAATTGCCAAATATTGCGGTTCAAAATATTTATTATCGGTTTTAGGCTTTGTTTTGTGTATTGGCTTTGTGGTTTTAATTCTATCAGGACACGCATTATGGGCAATAATTTTGGTGTTTTCATTACGCCGAGTGGGCGAATACGCATTAGTCAAACCTGCCCGCGAAATGCTGTTTGTGCCATTAGACGCAGAAAGTAAATACAAAGTGAAAAATTTCACCGACACCGTAGTCTATCGAGCAGGAGACGCACTGTCATCACAATTAGAAGGTATGTTATCCGCCATCAGCACCAATATCGCATTAGCCACAGGCGGCATCATCGCCTTGCTGTGGGGCTTCACAGGCTTACGATTAAGCCAAAAATATGAGCAGGAAAAGTAGTTTCAGGCTGCCTGAAAAAATATAGTCGTTAAACTTCAAAACACTAATGCGTTGGCACGCCTTGCCGTATTATTTATACTGTCTGCGGCGTGCCGCCTGTTATTGTTTTGAAGTTTAACGACTATACATAACCATAAAAAAACGCTTGAAAAATCAAGCGTTTTGCTTATTCATTTAATCAATGCCGTATTTCACCGTAACCACCAAACGCACGCGTTTGCCGACTGTGGATTTGCTGTATGTGCCGCCGTAGTCGCCGTCATCGTTGTCGGCAATGCTGTCGGAATAAATGTTGAATGAACCTTGTGATGCGGATTTCATTGCCCCCACTTTGCCGTTGCCTGTTTTGGCAAATTCTTCGGCTCGGCGTTTTGCGTCTTGCGTGGCTTTGGCAATCAGCGAATGTTTGATTTCTTCCAAATTGCCCAATAAATATTGCGGTTCGTCAAAACGAAAACCAATTTGTTCTGCCCGAAAATTCAACGCATTATCATACGCTTGTTTGAGTTTCGACAAATCTTTGGTATTCACCAAAACGCTTTGTGTGGCGTTGTAGCCGTCATCAACATAGCGATAACGGTCGTTTTCATAAATTTCTTTGCGATGAACGGTAATTTGCGGATTTTCCAAACGCATTTCATTATCAGAAAATCCTTGTGATTTCAAAAAGTTAATTAAAACAGGTGTATAGCGTTTTAGCCCTGCCACTGAAGTGGCATAATCAGGATAATGCAGTGCCATACTCAATTTCCATTCCGCAGAATCGGCTTGATAATTTTCTTCTGCCAAGCCTTTGACGGTGATTTCGCCGGGTTGGCGTAAGTTTTTTAGTTGCGAACCCAATACGCCAGCCCCTGCGGCAATGCCCACGGCTAAAACCAATGCGGGCAAAAGTAAAGATTTTTCGCTCATTTAATTTGTTTCCTTTCTGCAATGTTTTTTTCAGGCTGCCTGAAATTATAGTCAATTCAGACCAAAAGTAGGCAAGGCGGTTTTGCCTGCGACAGTATAAATAATACGGCAAGGCGACACCTTCGCTACATAATTTTGGAGACCCCTACAAAACTACTTTTTCATCATTCGTCATTCTGATCGTGGCGAAGAATCTCATTATAAAACAACAAGTTGAGATTCTTCATTTTCCTGCGAAAAACTCAGAATGACGAGTTTTGCAGGGGTTTCAAAAAGTAAAAATCACCGCCCTACTCTCTACTTAACGCTGCCACTGGGTCTAATTTGGCGGCGTTTTTGGCGGGCATATAGCCGAAGATAATGCCGATTGCGGTTGCGGTGATAAACGCACCTATCATCGAAAATAGCGAGAATGATAAGACAATTTTGTCGGAAATTTTGGGCAGCAGCATGCCTACGCCTAATGCCAACAGCACGCCAATCACGCCGCCGATTAGGCATATCAATGCGGCTTCGATTAAGAATTGTTGCAAAATATCGCTGCTTCTGGCACCGATGGCCATGCGTACGCCGATTTCTTGTGTGCGTTCAGTAACCGATACCAACATAATATTCATCACACCGATACCACCCACAATCAGCGAAATGACGGCAATGGCGGAAATCAGGTATTTCATACTGTTGGTTACATTTTCCATCGTTTGGCGAATACTGTCGCTGTTCATAATGGTAAAGTCAATCGTGCCGTGGCGTTGTTCCAAAATATTGCTGACAATATTTTCTGCCGCCGTGCTGGGGATACTGTCATCAAGTCGCACGGTGATATAGGAAATGTGCGTTTGCCCCAACAGGCGGTTCATCACCGTAGTGTAAGGCAACCACACGGTTACATTGTTGGCGTTGTTAAAAGCGGTGTTGTTGTCTTCGGCAACGCCAATAATGGTGGCAGGCATATTGTTGATGATAATTGTCCGCCCTAACACGCTGCGTGCGGTGTCGTTGGGAAACAAGTTTTTCAGGGTGTTCTGATCGACAATCGCTCCTGTGGCGTAGGTATCCACTTCTTTTTTGCCAAACAGGCTGCCTGAACTTAATTTTAAGCCCACCACATCGAAATATTCTTCGCCCACGCCACGCACACTGCCTTCGGCACTTAAATTACCGTATTTCACGGTAACGCCGCCCCGTTGCACGCCTGGCGTTACGCCTTTAACAAAACTTTGCTGGGCAATCACATTGGCATCTGCCACTTTCAGCGTTCGCACACGCCACGGATTGCGTTGTCCAGGTGCTCCTGGGTATATGTCTAATACATTCGTACCCATAGCACTGATTTCTGCCAAGACGCTTTTTTGCATACCGTTGCCTAATGCCACAACCAAAACCACAGACGCAATGCCGATGATAATCCCCAACATGGTTAAGAATGACCGCATTTTGTGTCCAACAATCGCACGCGTTGCCATTTTGAATGATTCACGCAAGCGGTCAATGGGGTTGGCTCGTTCTCGTTTTCTTTCAGGCAGCCTGTCTTGTTCTTCGCTTGCTCGTTCGGTTTTGCGGTCGGCAATAATATTGCCGTCTTTGATTTCGATAATACGTTTGGCGTTATTTGCTACATTCATATCGTGCGTAACAATGATAATGGTGTGTCCGTCATCATTGAGTTCTCGCAAGATTTTCATCACTTCCTTGCCGCTGACGCTGTCTAACGCACCCGTTGGTTCATCGGCTAAAATCACTTCGCCGCCGTTCATCAAGGCACGCGAAATTGACACCCTTTGCTGTTGTCCGCCTGATAATTGATTCGGGCGATAATCCACGCGTTCGCCCAAACCAATTCGTGTGAGTAGTTCTTTGGCTCGTGTGATGCGTTTATCGTGTGGCACGCCAGCGTAAATCGCAGGAATGGCGACATTTTCCGCCGCCGTTAAATCGCCCAACAAATGATAGCGTTGAAAAATAAAGCCAAAATATTCACGGCGTAAATGTGCCAGTTCATCAGGCGACATCGTGGCGACATCTTTACCGCCCACTAAATACTGCCCTTTGGACGGTTTATCCAAACAGCCGATGATATTCATCAGCGTTGATTTACCTGAACCAGAAGCCCCCACAATGGCAATCATTTCGCCTGCGTGAATGGTTAAGTCAATGCCTTTTAAAACTTCCAATGGCTCGCCGCCAGAATCGAACGAACGCCGAATATCTGACAACTGCAATAAAGGTGTGCCTGTCATCTGCGTCTTGGTCCTTGTTGCATACCCATATTTGGCATACCGCTCATTTGTGCTGTCATACCTGTTCTGCCGATGACAATTTCTTCGCCCTCTTTCAAACCAGAGACAATTTCAATGCTCACATCATCTTTAATGCCTGTTTCGACTTCACGGCGTTCAGGTTTGCCATTCACCAACACTTCCACCGTTTTTTTGCCGCCACGACCACGCACGGCTGATGACGGCACTTTCAAAACGCGTTCTTTTTCATTCACCACAAAATGCACATTTGCCGTCATATGCGTACGCAATTCGCCGTTTTCGTTCGGCACTTCCAACTGACCATAGTAATAAATTGCTGTCGTGTCCGACACATTGCCATTATTAGAAATTTCACGCGGTGCAGGATCGATTGATTTAAGCGTGGTTTCATAGCGTTTGCCGTCATCAGCACCTAACAGCGTAAAATAAGCTTTCATATCAGGACGAACACGAGAAACATCGGCTTCGGCAATTTCTGCCTTAATTTTCATCGTATCCAACTGGGCAAGTTTAATCACCGTGGGCGTATTCATACCTGCATTCAGCGTTTGTCCTTCTTCGGCAGGAACGGCAATCACCGTGCCGTCCATCGGAGCGACCAACTTGGTATAACCCATATTCAATTCTGCGGTTTCAATCGACACTTCCGCCTGTTTGATTTGTGTTTTCGCCTGTTCCACCGCTGCTAATGCGGTTTTGTAATTGGCTTCTGCCGTCTCAAAAGCTTCTTTGGAAGTTGCCCCTTCGGCAAACATTGCCTTTTGGCGTTGAAATTGTTGCTTGGCTTGCGTTAAAGACGCTTGACGAGAAATCAACTGAGCTTTGCTGTTATCCAAAGACGCTTGTGCCGTTTTCAGTTGATTGCGTGCTAATCGTGGGTCGATTTGAGCGATTAAATCGCCTTTTTTCACCACATCGCCAATATCCACTTTCAACTCACTGATTTCGCCTGACACTTGCGCACCCACTTCCACTTCTTTGAAAGCATGCAGTTTGCCTGACGCTTGCACCGTCTCCGAAATATTGCCGTATTCCACTTTTTGCGTAATGTATTCCACTTTATTGCCCTTACCTTTATAGGCAATAAACCCCACAACCACCGCCGCCACAATAGCCGCAACAATGATTTTTTTGGTATGTTGTTTGATATTCATTTTGAAATAAGAGATTTTTTGAAATTTGCAGATTTTACATTATTTTTTAATAAGATGAAGATATGATTAAATTGATAAAAAATTTTGTTCAAGCAGGATCAAAGGCATGCTGTTAGGGCAATGTTTGATAGAACAAAACCATTTCAGAGACCCCTGCAAAACTGGCATATATGGTACATTTGAAGCGTTGGGCTTACGCTCGAAAATATATCCTAACTATTTGTTATGTCTTCGTTTTTCTGTGCTACTACGCCTTGATGTGTATCCATATCTACCAGTTTTGCAGGGTTCTCTTTCAGGCTGCCTGAAAACCTGTTTCGATAGTTAAAATCAAATACTCTGCGTTTTGTCATTTTCTATTTGTGGCGATATATCGTAAAATTCACCCATTTTGAAATCATTTGATGAGTGTGATGAACGGTAGCAAACGCAAAAATAATTTCTTACGCAATCCCTTGTTGGAACTGTTGAGTTCTATGCGGTTTGCTGTGGCTCTTTTGACTGTCTTGGCTGTGGCATCGATTATCGGCACGGTGATTCCGCAAAATCGTCCCATTCAAGATTATGTGGTGTCGTTCGGCACATTCTGGTCGCAAGTTTTTGATTTTTTAGGGCTGTATGATGTTTATTCATCGCCTTGGTTTATTGTTATTCTGATTTTTTTGGTGTTATCTACCGCCCTTTGTTTGTGGCGAAATGTGCCGCCTTTTATTGCGGAAATGCGTTCGTTTCGTGTGCATGCCAAATTAGACGGTTTGTCGAAGTCGCAAACGCTTTCAGGCAGCCTGAAACCTGAAATTGCCGAACAATACTTAACCGCACAGGGTTTTCAAACGCAAAAAGTTGAACGAGAAGACGGCGTTTTAATTGCGGCAAAAAAAGGTTCGTTTGCTAAATTCGGTTATATTTTTGCCCATATTGCCTTGATTGTGATTTGTTTGGGCGGTTTGTTGGACAGTCATTTGCTGTTAAAAATGGCTGTGTGGTCAGGGCGACTTGTGCCTGATAAGGAACATGCTTATGCGTCTGATTTTGCGGCAAATAGTCGCTTGTCAGCCAATTCGCTGTCGTTTCGTGGCGATATTAACCTGCCTGAAAATCAAACCACAGACGCTATTTTTCTGAATGTGAATAACAATGGTTTTGTGGTGCAGGAATTGCCTTTCACCTTGAAACTCAACAAATTTACCTTGCAACATTACAGCAACGGTATGCCCAAAGATTATGCCAGCGAAATTACCATTACCGATAAAAAAACAGGCGAAACGAAAAATGCAGTCGTGCGTGTGAATCACCCTGTCAGCACGCACGGCGTAACCATTTATCAGGCAGGCTTTGGCGATGGCGGTTCGCCCTTGGAATTTGATATGTGGGCATTGCCTGACCCTAATCCCAAACCTGTATCGCTGAAAGTGCGTTCGCACGGCGAGGCAGAAATTCCTTTGGGCGATACTTCGTATCGCTTGGTATTCAGCGATTTCAAAAGCACCAATGTGCAAGCCGATGAAGAAAATCCCAATCTACCAGCCAAAAATGTGGGGGCAACGGTTACTTACACCATTGCCGACAACGCAGGACAGAACTGGGTTTTCACCAATTATATGTTGCCGCAAATGCGTGAAGGTTATGCGTATTATTTTTACGGCGTGCGTCAGCCACTTGACCCTGCATTTCGGTGGGTCGCCTTGCCTGCGGATAATTCAGGCAGCCTGAATACCTTTATGTTTATGCGTCAGGCTTGGCGAGACGAAACCATGCTCAATCAGTTGGCTGAACACATTGCGTCTTCTGCACCACAAGAACAACGCGAAAAAACGCTGAAATTCACCCAAGGCATTTTGCATTTATTTGCCGCAGGCGGTTACGCCACGATTGACGATTTTGTGCGACAACAAATTGCCCAAGAAGAACAAGAAGTGATGGCACGCACCATGTATCAAACGGCGGCGTATGCCACCAATCAACTGTTAGACCGTGTGTTGCAACAATCAGGGCAACCTGAATGGACTGACCAAACCACACGCCAACGCTTTGTGATGGACAGTATGCAGGCTTACACAGGCTTAACAAAATATCCTAACCCATTGTTATTACAATTAAAATCGTATGAAGAAATCAATGCGTCAGGCTTACAAATGACGCGTTCGCCAGGTAAAAAATGGGTGTATTTAGGCTCGCTTTTGCTCACTTTGGGTTCGATTTTAATGTTTTATGTCAAACAACGGCGAGCGTGGATACTGTTAAATAACAACAACTTGCGTTTTGCGATGAGTGCTTCTCGACACAAAAAAGATTTGGATAGCGAATTTCCACAACACTTGGAAAATATCCAACAACTGATTAAGGATTTTTCAAATGAAAAACAATAACTTACAACACGAATTGTTACAAAAAAAGGGATTTTTCCAAAACCTAACGCTTGGCGATTGGATTTTTGCGTTCATCATCATCGTTATCACGGTGTTTGCTCGCCTGAAATTAGTGCATAGTACGCCCAATATTTACGAAGAAATTATTTTCGGCGTAACCGCATTGTCAGCCATATTTTTAGGCTGGTTTTTCAAATCCTTGCGTTGGTTTGTCCCTGTAACCGCCCTACTCGCTTATCTTGCAGTGTTGTCTTACGGCGGCAATATCGATAACAGCCAAAGATTTTGGCTGAAATATATGCTCTCATCGCAATCGGCGATTATGTGGCAGTGCGTGCTGATTGTTTTGGCGTTTTTTGTGTATTTATTAGGCAGCATTGTGGCTGCCAAACAAAAACAAGACCAAAACACCTTAATTACCATAGGTTCAGGCATTGCGTGGGCAGGGGCTTTGGCAGGCTTTGTGGGCTTATTGGTGCGTTGGCACGAAAGTTACTTAATTAGTGTGGAAGCAGGACACATTCCTGTGTCCAACCTATACGAAGTGCTGGTGCTGTTTATGGCAGTAACTGCCCTAATGTTTTTATATTATGCGAACAAAACCCGCTTACACCGTTTGGGCGTGTTTGTGTATGCCTTTCAGGCAGCCTTGGTGGCGTTTTTTCTGTGGTATATCAACAGCCGTGCCAATGTCGGCGACATTCAACCCTTAATCCCTGCCCTACAATCGTGGTGGATGAAAATTCATGTACCTGCCAACTTTGTGGGCTACGGCGGTTTCTGCTTGGCGGCGATGTTAGCCGTTGCCGAACTAAAAGCCCTATCCAACGAGAAAAAAGGCAAAACAGGTGGCTTTTTGCCATCATCAAGTACCATTGAAGACATAATGTACAAAGCGATTGCCGTAGGCTTTTTATTCTTCACCATTGCCACCATTTTAGGGGCATTGTGGGCAGCCGAAGCATGGGGCAGTTATTGGAGTTGGGACCCCAAAGAAACTTGGGCGTTAATCGTGTGGCTCAACTACGCCGTGTGGCTACACCTACGCTTGGTCGCAGGCTGGCGTGGCAAAGTGTTGGCATGGTGGGCAATCTTGGGCTTACTCATCACCACCTTTGCTTTTGTCGGCGTGAATATGTTTTTAACAGGCTTGCATTCTTACGGTGGATTGTAAAACATTGGGTAGGTTAAAAAAACCTACCCAATTTATTTTCAGGCAGCCTGAAAATAGAACAAGTTGCACAAAACCTATTCTCTTGTTATGATTTTTCTTTTTTTCAGGCTGCCTGAAATTATGGTAAGGAATTAAAAAATGTCTCAAAACGGAATATTCAAAATTCGTGGCTTTATGCCTTATTTAGTGGTGGCGTTTTTAAATGCCTGTGTGGATTTGGCACATAAAATAACCATTCAAAATACTTTAATGAAAAGTTATGATGGCAATGAGTTAATTATATTAACAGCGATTGTTAATTCAATGATTTTAATTCCGTTTGTTTTATTATTTTCTCCTGCGGGTTTTATTAGTGATAAATTTGATAAAACGCGTGTTATTCGTATTGCCGCTTTATTTTCAGTAGGTATATCGGTTGCGGTATTAGCGTCTTATATGGCTGGTTTATTTTGGGTGGCATTTATTTTAACTTTAATATTAGCCGCACAAAGTGCGATTTATTCGCCTGCAAAATATGGTTTAATTAAATCGATTGTCGGTGTGGAAAAATTAGGGCAAGCCAACGGTATTGTGCAAGCTCTCACCGTAGTGGCTATTCTTTCAGGCTCGTTTATTTTCTCTTTTGCGTTTGAAAAATTATATGGTGGTGCTGGTAGCCCACAAGAAATTGTAGCTAATATTTGGATGATTGGTTTATTCTTGGTTTTGTTTAGTGCAGGCGAATGTTTTTTTGCGTGGCACCTGCCTGAATATGGTGTTGATGAAGAAGCGTCCAAAACTTCGTTTGATTTTAAAAAATACATAACACTCAATTATTTATTCGACAATATTAAAACCGTGCGTTTTGATCGCAATATTTGGTTATCGATTATTGGTTTAAGTTTATTTTGGGGCGTGTCGCAAGTGGTAGTGGCAGCTTTTCCTGCCCATTATAAAGCCGCGTTTGGTGATGATAACACAGTGATTGTACAAGGTATTTTGGCTTTATCGGGCTTGGGCATGATTGTCGGTTCGTGGATTGCAGGCAGCCTTTCAAAACACCATATTGAACACGGCATTATTCCTGTGGGTGCTTTGGGGATTTGTATTTCTTTGTTTATTTTTGCCACGCATGCAAATGCACTGATTATGGGAGTTTGCTCTTTCTTATTTGGTATTTCGGGCGGTTTTTTATTGGTGCCATTAAATGCTACTATTCAATACCTTGCTCCTGAAAAACAAATGGGTAAGATTATTGCGGGCAATAATTTTATTCAAAATATTTTTATGATTCTCTTTTTGGCAGCCAGCATTATTTTAGTTGTTATTACAAATATAATAGAACAAAATCTATTAACAGAAGGGGCAAATGCAGTAGCAAATAGTTCAAATGAAGTTAATCAAACAACAAAAAATGCAACCACTGGTTTATTTCTTACCGTAGCCCTTATTTGTTTAATTAGCGGCGTGTATCCTATTTTACAAGTGCCACATTTATTTACACGAATTTTATTACTGCCGATTTTAAAAACAAATTATCGTTTTCATGTCGAGGGTTTGCAAAATTTACCACAAAGAGGCGGTGTACTTTTATTAGGTAATCACATCAGTTGGATTGATTGGTTGGTTTTACAGGCAGCGTCCCCGCGTGCGATTAAATTTGTTATGTATCGCGGCATTTATAATAAAAAATACTTAACTTGGTTGTTTAAGTTTTTTAATGTTATTCCGATTGGCAAAGGGGCAAGTAAAGACAGTTTTACAGAAATTCGCACACGATTGGAAAATGGCGAAGTGGTGGCTTTATTTCCCGAAGGACACATTAGTTATAATGGGCAAATCAATGAATTTCAAAAAGGTTATGAATTAGCCATACAAGATATGGAAAATATTTGTATTGTGCCGTTTTATTTGCGTGGTTTATGGGGTTCTTCGTTTAGTCGTGCGGAAAGTTATTATAAAACGCTGACCAAAAAACATAATAAACGAGATATTATTGTTGCCTTTGGCAAACCGATTAACCGCTTTGCGGATCATATTGAAATGAAACAAAAAGTGGTGGAATTGTCTTTTTCATCGTGGGAGCATTTTTTATCTCGCCAACAACCCTTTATGAATAATTGGTTGGCAAATGTGAAAAACGATTTATTCAAAACCGCCGCAGTCGATAGCACAGGTATGAATTTGAATAATTTAAAATTTGCCACAGGCGTTTTCTCTTTTGTTAAAGTTTTCAAACAGTTGCTCGAAAAAGAAGAAACCGTGGGCGTACTTTTGCCAGGTTCAACCGCTGCGGCAATCGTGAATATGGCGTTGTTTATTATGGGCAAAGTGCCTGTAAATTTGAACTACACGCTGAATCCGCAATCAATGGAAGCGGCGTTGAAAAAAGCAAGCATTAACAAAATCATCACATCAGAAAAATTCTTAACCAAACTCGAAGGACGCGGTTTTTCGTTCAAAGAATTATTGGACGGCAAAACCATTTATGCCGAACAAGTGGGCAGCATTATCAGCAAAGGCGAAAAAATCAAAACCCTGTTAGCCGTATTGCTATTGCCAACTAACTTATTGAAATTGCTTTATTTTACACCCACAACTTTGGACGACACGGCAACCATTTTATTCAGTTCAGGCAGCGAGGGCGAACCCAAAGGCATTGAATTAAGCCACAAAAATATTTTGGCAAACATTAAACAAATCAGCGACTTAATCAATTTCAAAAAAAGCGATGCCATTTTGAACTCCCTGCCTGTGTTCCACTCGTTTGGTTTAACCGTAACCACGCTAATGCCCTTGTGCGAGGGCTTGAAAATGATTAGCGTTCCTGACCCCACGGACGGAGCAGCCATCGGCAAAATGGCAGCCCAGCACCATGCCACGGTGATTTTTGGCACTTCAACTTTCTTCCGCCTATACGCACGCAATAAAAAACTGCACCCCTTAATGTTCCAAAGCGTGCGGCTGATTGTGGCAGGGGCAGAAAAATTAAAACCCGAAGTCAAAGAAGCATTCAAACTCAAATTCGGACACGAAATTTACGAGGGCTACGGTGCGACCGAAACCGCCCCCGTGGCAGCGGTAAATACGCCCAACATACTTGACCCTGAAACCTTACGAGAACTCACATTCAACCGTTTGGGCAGTGTCGGCTTACCGCTCCCTGGCACGGTAATTAAAATCATCGACCCTGAAACCATGCAAGAAATGGCAACAGGCGAAGACGGCTTAATCGTCATCGGCGGCTCGCAAGTGATGAAAGGCTACCTGAATGACCCTGACAAAACTGCCGAAGTCATCTGCGAGATTGACGGCATTCGCTATTACAAAACAGGCGACAAAGGGCATATTGACGAACAAGGTTTTGTGTTTATCACCGACCGCTACTCACGCTTTGCCAAAATCGGCGGCGAAATGATTAGTTTAGGCAGTGTGGAAGAAAATATCACCCGCGTTTTGGGCGATGAAGCCCCATTCTGTGCGGTGAATGTGCCTGACGACAAAAAAGGCGAAGCCATTGCCCTACTCATCAAAACTGACAAAACCCCAGCCGAAATTTCGGACGCACTCAAACAGTCCGACCTAATCCCTTTAATGATGCCCACCCACATTTTGCCTGTGGAAAATCTGCCTGTATTAGGTAGTGGCAAAGCGGATTTCAAAGGAGCAAAGAAAATGGCAGTGGAAATTTTGGCAGGCAGTGAAGAATAAGTTTTAGGCTGCCTGAACGACAACATTAACAACAATTAAGCAAAAATTAGGGCTATTTTCTTGATTTTTGTTTGAATGATTTGCTACACTCATCGACAGTTTCAGGCTGCCTGAAAAAGTTACTGTCATTGCGAAATTTGAACGAAGTTCAAATCGTGGCAATCTTCCAACGACGAAGAACGGATTTAATTCTTTCAGCAGTTGTAGGGTGGGCATTCTTGCCCACCATAACGACAAAAAGCATTTCAGGTTGCCTGAAACTTGGGTTTTTGGCTTATAAACAATGCAGCATAAAAGACAAATTTTTTTAATTTTTTCAAATAGTTAAACTTGCAAAAAGGTGTAAAATGTGGTATAATATTTCGCAAACAGCAAACAGCAAACAGCAAACAGAAAACAGCAAACAGCAAACAGCAAACAAGCATAACTGCTTAACTTTTAACGATTTATCGTTATTCAAAAACGGCATTTCTCGCCGTCTTCTTCCTTTAACTTTATCCCTTTCACTTTTAACACTCACCGCCTGTGGCACGATGACGGGTATTCCTGCACACGGTGGCGGCAAACGCTTTGCGGTGGAGCAGGAGTTAATTTCTGCGTCAAGTCGTGCGGCAGTAAAAAATATTGATTTATCCGCCCTGCACGGCAAAAAGGTTGCCGTTTTTGTGTCGATGATTGGCGATCAGGGTTCAGGCGTGATGACTGGCGGACGATACTCGATTGACGCACTCATTCGTGGCGAATATCAAAACTTGCCAAAATCGATTACCCACAATATTTATCCTTCGTATGACACCACCGCCAAAACCGATACAGACGGTTTAACAGGCACCACACAATCGACCAGCGTTTTGAATGCACCGTCTTATTCAATCAATCGCAATGAGGGACAAAACACGCGTGCGGGTTTTGGCATTAACGCCAATGGTTTGGGCGATTATAAAAACGAAACGCTAATCCAAAATCCACAAGACGGTGCGTTTTTTTCTCGGCTGATACAAACCGTTCTATTCTTAAAAGGCATTCAAATTGTCCCCAGCGAATATGCCGATGTCGATTTATTTGTCAATGTCGATGTTTTTGGCACAATCAGAAGTCGCACCGAATATCATCTGTATAACGCCGAAAGTTTGAAATCACAAACCAAAATCGAATATTTTGCGATTGATAAAAATTCTCGCCAAGTGATTGTTAAACCAACGGTTTCTTCCTTTGAAAGCCAGTATTTAGAAAAGTACATTCTTTGGACAGGACCGTTTAAAACCGTTAAAACGGTGAAAAGTGCCGATCCCTTAATGGTGGATTTTTCGGATATTACTAACAATTCAAGCATTTCAGGCAGCCTGAATAATGATTTTCAAAATGAAGAAAACAAAACAGGCGAAATTCCGTCCAATGAAATCATTAAAAATCGTAGAAGATAAGGAGTAAGTAAAATGAAAAAATCAATCGCATTATTTTTTGCATTAAGTTTATCGGTAAATCTTGCATTTGCTGATAGCATTGCCGACACAAGCAACTATTTACCAGGTGGTCCATATCGCTTATTTGGTAGCGGTCGTGGCTCGATTGATAATATAAACAATTATATCCGTGTAGGTGGCGGACTTTCGCAAAAAGTTGGTAATTTATCAATAGAAACAACAACTTACAAAGGTGGCGTAAGTTATACCCAAGAGTTTCACAATCACGGCTGGCAAGTGCATTCACCTTTTGCAAATACGGCAAAACAAGAATTTCATAGCAAAAACGGCAAAATCGTTAATGGTGGTGGTGCAACACTGACTGATTTAAGCGTTACTGGCTACGAAATTCACCCCGCAGACGGTTATGACGGCGAGCAAGGTGGCGGTTATCCCACGCCAACAGGGGCAAGAGATGAATATGCTTATCTTGTCAATGGCAAGGAAGTGAGTGTTCGTATTGTTGATTTGGACAAATTACCACCAAAAGCCAATGATGATAAGGTGTTGAGAAATGTCGGCATTGACCCTACGCCGTATAATCAAACG